>CACZBM010000066.1 GCA_902779445.1 uncultured Lachnospiraceae bacterium | reverse complement strand
ACGGGATAATATCTTTTTCAAGAGACAGTACTTCCGTAAAATCCTTATTTCCGGCTTTTGCACAGACTCTTTCATACATATCCCTGTCCAGCATAAAGCTCAGTTCCTCGATACTGGGAACGAAAATATCAGTGAGCGGCAGCACCCTTGAAAGGATCTTTTCCCAGTCTGCCCTTCCGGAGTCCGAGGCCGGATCCACTGCTGCAAGATCCAGGGACGTTGCCGCCCCTGCATTCCTTGCCTTTTCAAACACCTTCACAAGCTCATCCCCGTCATTTTCATACATTCTCTTCATGATGGGAGGATATCCGAAGTGGAAAAGCGCACACTCTTCCAGAAGCTCCTCCGGAATGTCGTCAGCGCAGAAAGTATCGTTTGCTCCGGGATTATGCAGGAATATCCTGTCTACTCCCGGGATTGCCAGCACTATGGTATATGAAGTGCTCTCGCCTTCTTTTTTGATAAGCCCCTCAGAAGCTCCGTGCTCTGACAGGATGTTCTCGATCATGGAACCGAATGAATCGTTGCCTGTCTTACCTAAAAGCTTTACATCTGCTCCGAGGAATTTCATGGCAAGTCCGGTATTGGCAACTACTCCTCCGGTATGGATATCAGCGCTGCCAACTGTTCTGAGCTTTCCGGGTGAAAGGAAATCCCCGATCTCATTTACCGACTGTCCCTGCATGTCAGGTGTGATATCCAGGCAAATGTGCCCGGCTACGATCACTTTTTTACTCATAAGATATTGCCCGGCTACGATCACTTTTTTACTCATAAGATATTCCTGTTTTTAAACCGTATACTGTGAAAGATCCGAATTGATCTCATCCGAATAGTGGTTTAAGTTCTCCGAGATATTGGTGATGTTCTCTGTCTCGCTGCGGAGTTTTCCGCTCTCGGATACTATCATATTACTGAGTTCCAGAACCTGAGTGATATTGGCTGCCTGTTCCTCGGTCGTGGCAGCATTTCCGGATGCCACATCATTGATCTTTTCAATGCCGGTTGCTATCTCTCCGATACCATCAGTAGCTTTGGCAACATCCCCGTATATCATCTCGAAGGACTCATTTGCTCCCGATACCGCATTCATACATGCTTCCATATCGCTGACGCAGATCTCGGCTTTCTGATTGATGTCGGAGATATTCCTCGTAATGCCTTCCACAAGTCTGCGGATAGTTTCGGTGGCTTCAGAGGACTGACCGGCAAGAGTACCGACTTCTGTAGCAACAACAGCGAATCCTCTGCCCATCTCTCCTGCTCTTGCGGCCTCTATTGATGCGTTAAGTGACAGGAGATTCGTCTGATTCGATATAGCATTGATCGTATCGGTGATACCGGTGATCTCCTCAACTCTCTGGGCTGTTTCACGTATGAGCTGTGAAAGCTCGCCGATGGTCTCATTAAGGGTGTTGACGTTCTTGGTCATTCCCTGCATCTCTTCACGGCCCTTGGTGGATGCATCCAGTGTCTCAGCGCACAGTGCTCTTACATCTTCGGCGCTCTTTGCGAGCTGGCTGGAAGTAGTAGCGAGCTCGGTCCCGGCATAAGCTATATCTTCTATGGATTTATTCATCTCACTGAGGGTACTGTTCAGCTTCTCTATGGAATCACCCTGATTGGAGTTGGCATCGGAAAGCGTATGGGAAATATCGAAGCATTCTCCGGCACGGGTGTTCATCTCTCCTGAAATACTGGACAGACTGTTAAGTGTGGTCCGCATCTTTGCGATAAACTCATTAAGACTTTCCGCCAGGGTCGTGATCTCGTTATTTCCCTCCGGAACGATCTGCACGGTGAAGTCTCCCTTACTGATCTCGGTTATACGCTTTGTAATGGTGGTTACAGGATTGATAGCTTTATTGAGTATGATATATATCAGGATGGAGAAAATAAGCAGCAGTATGATCGTACTTACGAAAGTGATGATCATAACCTTAATTATGCTGCTGCTGAGGACGGATGAGGGCACTACGCTCACAACTGTCCATGAAGTTCCCTCTATATCCGTAGCCGTGAACATCTGGGAACCTAAGGAAGTATTGGCAGTCACCACCTTCTCGCTGCCGGCGTGTATGTCTTTATTCATGGAATCAAATATGGGGGCAATTCCTGCAAGGATCGGATCTGTAGCTCCTGAAAGGTTCTGTCCGACACTTTCTGCCACGTTACTTATGAGTACGTCCTTTGTATCCTTATTAATGATATAGTATTTAGCATCGGATGAAAGAGATTCAAACGCAGCCACCTTCTCAGCAACCTTATCGAAATTGATATCGCTTGAAAGCACGGTATTGTCCTTCACCATAACAGCGCAGGCCAGACATGTCTTTCCCGTGGATGCATCAATATAGGGCTCGGATGAATATATCTCTCCCTTTTTCTGAACTGCGCCAACGAACCATGGTCTGTCTGTAAATACAAATGTATCGTCGGGAACCCA
>CACZBM010000065.1 GCA_902779445.1 uncultured Lachnospiraceae bacterium | reverse complement strand
ATCATATGCATTCTGCAGGTTTAGCCAATAAGATACACTCGTGCCCATCATCCTTGACAGTTTCATTGCAATATCAATGGACAAACTTTGTTCTCCACGAATCAGGAGACTCAGGTTCTTAGGCGTAGTATCTAAACGATACGCAAAATCTCTCTGAGTTAATCCACTTTCGTCAATAATCTCCTTAATGTAATACCCCGGATGAAAAGCAATTCTGTCATCGTATTCAATGTAGTTACTCATAATGCTTACTCACCTCCGTTATCTCTACTATCCTGACATATTCCGCTATCTGGTCAATATAACATGGACTAAATGGAGCCTTATTAGCATCAAGCGGTTGAATGATAATGCGCCATTGATCTCTTCTGGATTTCACATCAATTGCAAAATAGCCTTCCAAGTTTCTTCCATGCTTATTATCGAGTTTGTGAAAATGGAATGATGGCTGCACAATAATGTCTTTTATTGTATCTGCCGCTTGCAAAGCTGTTATTCTTGCCATAAAACTAACCGCAAGTGCATTATTACCACCGAACAGTTTCCTTGCAGCTTTTACGCTAGTACACTGGGTCTTAACTTTATCTGATGCATATACTAATTCCAAGTAACTCCTCCTAACAGAAATATAACCAAATTACCCATTAGGTAATTTGATTATATCGGTTACCTTTATTTCCGTCAATCATTTTCCAATCACTTACATTTCTTCAAACCAGGCAACGATCAGATGGTTCCTTCTCGGGAAATAGAAAGGGTAGGCAGAAGTGTTAGGGATGTATCTATCACGATCTTCCCTTCCTGCCTGCTGCCATCAGTCATATAATGCCGGTAGCTGCTGTATTCATATGCAAGTGGTTCCCTAACCATTGTCGCTTTGACCGGGTTCAGGTGTATATACCTGCTGACTTCCAGGAAATATCTGTCATCCTCTATCAGGCAGGACGTGTACCGGGAATCAAACAGGTGTCCATCATAGCCATATTTCTGATTGAACATCCGGGCATAATGGTTCATCACCGGCTGCATGATCTTCCAGATCGGGTCGTTCACAGTCGTAAGTTCCAGATGAAAATGGTTCGTCATCAGGCAGTATGCCTGAAGGACAAACGGGTACCTGTTCTGTACTTCTTTCAACAACCTGAGGAAGAGGCCATAGTCATCCCTGTTGCGATAGATCACGCCATGCCGGTTGCCTCTTCCCATGATGTGGTAACTTGCCCCTTCATACCATTCCCTCTTTTTTCTCGTCTCTCTGCCCCTCTTTCTTCCCTGTGTATCTTCAACTCTGCCGTTTATAACAATTATATCGTTTATACGAATATCTGCTGTATTTATAAGGAGAGACCTACAGATCTCTCCAACTCTCTGCCGTTCAGCTGTCCTGCCGCATTTCTGTAAGCGCTTTCAGGTATCCGAGCAGCCTTCCCTGATTTCCTCTATCCAGGGCAAGAAAATCCATTATAGCGCTGCCATATTCCGAATTCTTGTCGATCAGTATCATATCGGACGGGTTGCTCCGGCTTCCGACTCCGTCAGTGCCTCCCAGAAGCTCATAAGGCGTCACATCCAGCACATTGCAGATGATCAGGATCTTCTCGCTCACCGGATTTGTCTTCTTCCTTTTCCAGTCACTTATGCTGCTCTGGGCAATCCCCGTCTTCTCCGAAAACTCCTTCTGGCTCATCCCACGCTTATCCAGCAGTTCAAATATCCTCTCCGATATAGTCATTTCTCACCTGCTCCTCTTTCATCTAAAACAGATACGAACTTACTATAGCAATAGCACAAGCCTCCAAATTCGTCAATGCAAATTACTACGTTTATAAAAATTTAATGGTGTCAGGCACCTGATTCCCATTTGGCCTCAGACTTCCTTCTCGGCCCTCAGAATTTCCTCACACCCTTCCTTGTATTCTCCCCCTCCCTCTGCTCCCGTTTTACGGATGTTAATACATGTCGATATTGTAATCCTCTTTTGACAACACCTTCTTCTGCCAGCTGCGCTGTCCACAGTCATACCTTCAACATCTCCAGCACCGCAGCAGTGTGCTCCGACGTCAGCCCCGCTCGCTCC
>CACZBM010000064.1 GCA_902779445.1 uncultured Lachnospiraceae bacterium | reverse complement strand
CCGTCTATTCCCTCTGCATAAGTTCCGACTTCCCCGAGCTTCTGGATCACATCCCTTTCTATGATGTTCAGCTTTATCCTCGCATCTTGCACATCCTTTGCTTCTACTCCGAAAACCACGTACTTACCCTTTACCACCCCGTTATTTCCTTTGGCACAAAGACGCTTTTCTATTTCAGAGTATTCACGCCTTATTTCGTCATGACCGTCACCCCGCATGGGAATCCGGAACCTGTTTATCAGAGTTTCTTCTCCCACCTGCCTGTTAAAAAGGAAGAGCTGGAATCGGATCCCGGGCTCGAAATAGTTTATGAACTGCGAATAGATCCCAAGTATCTCCTCCTGCTGGTCTTCATCCTGCAGTACGTAATTAAGGTCATCAAAGCGGATCATCTTTGTGTAATAGCCATTACTCACCTTACAGATCCCGTCACGGTACATCTTCTTAAATGTGATGGTTTTCTGTGCTGTGTCGGGGGTTCCTCCGGTACTATTTCCCGACAGGAATTTCTTCAGTCTCCCGAGCTTTATCCACTCCGCAAGTGTCAGCCCCGTAAGTGATCGGAAAATAGAAAAGCCGAGGGTTCTGTCTTCCGCTTTCTTCCCCGGCTTTCTCCCTGTATTATTAAGTTTTCTTCTTTTCTTCAAGCCACTTGTCTATGCCTCTTTGACACAATGCCTCCCATGTTTTTTCATCCGGAAGCATATGCATAAGGTAATAATCTATATGATCAGTACCGAGGCGGGACAGCTGTTCATTAAACCTCTTTTCCGCTTCCTGGACGCTTTTCATATGATAATGGGGCATCTTGCTGGCAATATTGATCCTGTCTCTGTACCCTGTATTTTTAAGAGCCCTTCCCAGTTCCTCTTCATTACCCGGATAGATATATGCAGTGTCAAAATAGTTGACGCCGTTATCTACCGCATACTTTAGTTCACGTTCGATCTCCTCATGGTCGAATCCATTTCCCTTTTTGGGGAATCTCATGCAGCCGAATCCGAGTATTGACAGATTATCAGGATTGTTTTTATTTCTGTAGTGCATTTATCTCCTCCTCACGCCCGTAAGGAAAACACAATAACTATTTTCTGTTAATTATACCCTTAATATCTCCGAATGTCACATTTTCATTCAGTGATAATTCTGTGATAAAGCGTGAAATCCCAAGAAACAGATCCTTAAAGCTAACCATGCTCTCTTCTTTATAACGGCTTGCGGCATAATCGATCAAAAGCTCCAGTCCCTCTGATCCATCCAGAATCTCCATATCAAGTACGGTCTGTGTAGCCGCCTGATTTTGTCTGACATCCACCGTCTCAGGCTTAATATCGTCATCGAAGCCTGTCATATCCCGCATATCCTGCTGATACAAAAGATATGCCGCATCCATTTGCGTACCGTGAGTCATCAGATCCACATAGGGATAAATGCTGTATTTAATTCCCTTCTCCACCTGAGCCTTTGTCATGACAAAGATTTCCCTGAGTGTCATGCTGTCTTCAAATCTGAATGCCACCGGAAGTTCACGGAACAATAAACCTACCGTAGTCATCATCCTTGTATCTTCCCTGGCGTTATAGTTCCATGCCAGCAGAATGTCCGGATAGTTATTGTATATTGAAATAGCAAGAGCAGCCACAGTGATAAAGAATCCGTTTCTGCTTATCTGATAAAACTTTTCCGCCGTCTCCAGCTTATGAATATCAACATCGATCCGGGCGATCAGTTCTCCGAGTTCTTCCGACTGTGTATTCTCATAGTCCGGATTCGGATATGTCTGCCACATATAGTTTCCGTACCGGTCATTAAAATATTTACGGCTCTCCTCATAGAAATCGGTATGGTGAGCTCCCTCCCTTTGCTTCAGCATCAGATAATAATAATCTTTTTTGGGATTTTCACCCCGGTAGTATAGGGAAATATTCCCGAGGAATACCTTAAAGGAGGAACCGTCCATTACGGAATGATGCACATCAAAGAAGACATATCCGCTCTTTTCCGTCTGAAAAACCCTGCAGCGGGACAGTCTCTGGGGCACTTTGGTGTCCGCAATCCTGAAAGGCTGCACCAGATTAT
>CACZBM010000063.1 GCA_902779445.1 uncultured Lachnospiraceae bacterium | reverse complement strand
TTCATTTGATGATACTATGATATAAAAAGGAGAGCTTGCGGAATTGGATAAAATTGCTATTTCCAGTTAAACTAAACAGTAGTAGGATACATACTCTTGGAGCAATCAAGGTGACAACGTCAAAGTAAGTTATATTTCAGGATAAACGGTTAAGCAAATTTATGGAGAAGTCTATGATGTTGGGAGTAAGATGCGGAACAGACCAGGATTATGATCAAATCATGACAATCTACAGATACGCACAAGACTATATGATTCAGTCTGGCAACCCTGATCAATGGGGACATTTCTATCCCGATCCGGAGCTGGTAAAATCTGACATACAAAAAGGACTGAGTAAGGTTATCTTTGATGATGAATGTATCCATGGGGTATTTGCAGTATTAGAAGGAGAGGATCCAACGTATCAGTATATTGGAAATGGCAAATGGTTGAATGCCGAACCATATGTCACGATCCACAGGATAGCCGGGGACGGCTACTTAAGTTCTAAGGAGGCGGAAAATACGTCACAAGTGTATTTCGGCGTCCTTCTTTTCTTTAACAGTTTTCGCCAGTGCCTGATACATGGCCACCCCGTCAAGCTCTCCCTGCTGATATCCGGCAAATTCCTTCATTCTGTTTTCTGTCATTTCCATGTGCTTCTGTCTCCGATCATTTCTGTCCTGAATCCTCTGGTTTCCTTCTACCGTACTGATTCGCTTTGGCTATAACTTTTCTATGCCGACTGAATCAGGAACATATGCCTCAATACGAACCCCGTCCGGCAGGAATTCTTCCGTTATGACTCTGCCCCGTTTTCTGATAAGCGACAGCTTACTGCCCTCACCATAGGATAGTACAATATCGATATGTTTCTGCTGGCGTTCGATCAACTCCTCCACTTTACTTAGAAATGCATCTATACCATCACCCGTCTTAAACGATGTCCGGATCGTGATATCAGCATTATTATCCCTGAAAGAATTATCACCAGATACCCTGTCCATCTTGTTAAACACTGTGATCACCGGCTTTCCCACAATGTTCAGATCCTGAAGGGTTTTGTAAACGACTTCCATATGCATATCATAGCCCGGATCAGATGCGTCCACAACATGTATCAAGATATCTGAGTACTTTGCTTCTTCAAGGGTACTCCTGAAGGCGTCTATCAGATTGTGAGGCAGTTTACTAATAAAGCCTACTGTATCGGTGAACAGCACTTCCATACCACCCGGAAGGGCAGAGATCCTTGTGGTTGGGTCAAGGGTGGCAAAAAGGCGGTCTTCCTCCTTTACCCCGGCATTTGTTATCCGGTTTAAGAGGCTGGACTTCCCGGCATTGGTATAGCCTACGATCGCTGCCACCGTTATACCGCTCCCTGATCTCTTACTTCTTCCGGTGTTTCTGCTTATTCTCAGCTTATCTATTTCCTTTCTGAGATAAGATATCCTCCTCCGTATCGCTCTTCTGTCAGTTTCCAGCTTTGTTTCTCCGGGTCCTCTTGTTCCTATGCCTCCGCCTAAGCGGGACAGGGCTTTCCCTATTCCAGTGAGGTGGGAAGCACGGTATTCAAGCTGTGCCATCTCCACCTGCAGTTTCCCTTCAGCTGTCATGGCATGGGAAGCAAAAATATCAAGTATGAGAATTGTCCTGTCGATAACCTTAGCCTTAAGTATGTCAGAAAGATTCCTTATCTGTACGGGAGTCAGCTCATCATCACATATGATTCCGTCCGCCCCGGTCTCTTCAATGATAAGTCTCACTTCCTCTGCTTTGCCTTTTCCGATATAGGTCGCGGGATCAGGATAGTTTAACCTCTGCATTACTTTACATACGCATTCGCCACCTGCAGTATCTAAAAGGAAGGCCAGCTCTTCTATCAATGCGCCAGCCTTTTCTTCGTTATCTTCAAAGACACTGATAAGGATATATTTCTCTTTCCCGAAGGCTGTATCTATCATCATCTTATAATCGTCATCTCTCTAATATAATGGTCACTGGCCCGTCATTTACAGAGGATACCTTTATATCCGCTCCGAATTCCCCGGTTTCCACATGGTATCCCCGCTCCTTACACTCCTTTATCACAAGCTCATATAGCGGTATCGCCTTTTCCGGCCTGGCGGCATCACCGAATCCCGGCCGCCTTGCGGTATCCTCGTTATCATCCTTATGCACTCCAAGCAGCACCAGAAAACCCTTTCCGATGCTGCCCGTAATCTTATCCTCTATACCTACCGTTGCCTCAGCAACTCTGGTTACAACCGCTCTCACTCCAGCTTTATTATCCCTTCATCACCAAGTATTTTAATAGTTCCAGCGCCATCAACCTTGTGACCTGATTCTCCTTATGTATCCTGTTATCCGATATAATGGATCCTTGTCTCATCATATCTGTCTTCCTGTGGTCTGTCCTCTGCCGGGTATCCTACAGGAACAAGTGCAAAAGCGTGAAGCTTTTCAGCATCCACTTTCTGCACCCTGTCCTCCTCCGGCATAACCGCAAGCCATACACCGCCAAGTCCGAGGGATGTGATTTCAAGCAGGATATTCTCGGTTGTTATAGAAAGGTCTATCTGCCCTATCCCGGGAAATGTCAGTCCCTCTGTCCTGAGGCAGGGTACTATTACTACAGGGGCATTTGCGGCACATCCGGCGTAAGGGCTGCATTCTGACAGCTTTTTTATCACTTCCCTGTCCCGAACAATGTAGTACTCCCAGGGCTACTGATTGCCTGCAGAAGGCGCCGCCATCGCAGCTTTCATGATCTGGGTGAGCTTTTCATCCTCAACCGGTCTGTCCTCAAACTTTCTTACGCTGATCCTTTTGAAAATCTCGTTCA
>CACZBM010000062.1 GCA_902779445.1 uncultured Lachnospiraceae bacterium | reverse complement strand
CATATTATGAAAAAAGCAGTCATGAGAACTACTATGATCCATGTGCTCTTTTGTTTCCCCCTTATCGTATCTCTCATAAGTATCCTTCAGGTCATGACATATTTAATGATCTCAAAAGCGACGCATTCAAAGATATATAGCCTGCTGTATCCGTTTTCCCTGTATATCCTGTACCGCCTCATGATCCTCTCTTTAACCTCGGAAAGCGGGATCCTGTTACTGACTCCTCCCATGGTAAAGTTTGCAAGGACGCGGTTTACGGCGACGATCTTGTAACCCGCTTTTTTGATACGGAAGTACAGATCCATATCGTCACTTATATCCCTGCATTTAAACCTGTATTTCTTATATATTTCCGAAGAAACAAACTGGGTGGGATGATTCCAGTCCCGGCTGGTGGTATATTTTCTTACCTTTGCCTTCTTGATAAATGTGACTCCGTTTGTCATATGCATGCGGATATCCGCAAATGCAAGGTCACAGCCTGTTTTCTTAAAAGTGTCCTCCATGACCTCAACTGCTTCAGGTTCGTAGTAATCATCACTGTTAATGATCCCAACGATATCGCCCTCAGCCCTATCAATGCCCTTATTCATGGCATCATATATTCCATCATCTTTCTCCGAAGTAAGGACAAGCTTTATTCCCTTCGCGGAAAACAATGGTCTGTATTCTTCAATGATATTAAGGGTCCCGTCGGTACTCTTACCATCAATGATAATGTACTCATATGGTGCCACCGTCTGCGACAGCACCGAATCCATGGTCCTCTTTATGGTCTTTTCCGAATTAAAACAAACCGTAATTATAGAGGTTAACATAACTTTTAGAAACCCTCTGTGGAATCATCTGCGTTAAAGAGTACGAGAAAAGTCTGAAAAAGGATCTTTACATCCATGAGGATACTGAATCTCTCAATGTACATAAGATCCAGTATCAGCTTATCCCTTGAGGATGTATTATATCTCCCCATAACCTGTGCAAGTCCGGTAAGCCCTGCCTTCATCCTTAAGCGGAACCTGAACTCCGGCATCTCTCTCTCATATTCACTGATGTTTTCCAGCATTTCCGGCCTTGGTCCCACAAGAGACATTTCACCCTTGATAATGTTGATAAGCTGTGGAAGTTCATCTATCCGGTATTTCCTTAAAAATCTGCCGGCACGGGTTATCCTGTCATCATCCTTCACTGCAGAAACATTTTCCACATTTTCTTTCATTGTCCGGAATTTAATGATCTCGAAAACATTCCCGCGGATCGTTGCTCTTTTCTGTTTGAAAAATACCTTTCCTCCGTCCTCAGCTTTTATCATAACTGCCGCTATCAAAAAGAGCGGTGATGTTATCACAAGGATCAATGCCGATAGTATAAGGTCAGAAAGTCTTTTTACCACTCTTTCTTCAAAGGTCATCTTTTCCGAGTAGTGAAAAAGGAAAGGCATATCCCCCATCATCCTTTCCTCTGCCGTCATCTCGACTATATCCGAGATATCCGGATTTAAGGAAACCGGGATCATATGCTTATAGCAGTAGTTTACGAGTTCCGCCCTGTCACCCTGGGGTACATCATAAAAGAACACCATGCCGGAATTTTTGATCTTCTCATGTATTCCGTCATGATCATATCTTGCCACCTCTGTTTCCGAGAAACGATGGCGGAAAGCCCGTATAGTGGTCTCAACCCGCTCTCCGTCTGACTGGTTATTGGTAATGATGAGTGCCTTTACCGGAGGCATAACCCAGTTGATAAAACATGCTCCTGCCCATACCATGATCCCCGTAAAAAGTCCTGAGATCACAAGGGCACCGAGAAAATAGCCTGCTGACCAGAGTCTGATCTTCAGGCCGTTTGCCTCATTGACGTTCATTATGATAAAGACGATATAGGTGAAAAAAGATGAAAAGAGTACGGAGAGCTCCATTCCCTGCAGGACAGTTCTCCTGTGTCTCCGTCCCACATCAAATCCCCCGTATATATTGGTAAAGAAAAGAAGGGCCATAATATACATGACCGTCATAATAACAGACGTTCTTGACAAAACCCTGACCTGTCTGTTCTCTATTCCCATCAGCGAAAAGAGAATAAAATACGTTCCCAGATACATCAGGGATTTAATAAAGAACAGAATGCTGTTGTTAAATCTCTTACAGAACTTTTTCATAGACTTTTTCTATATAGCTTAGAAATCTTGTTTCAGCCCCATAGGACTGCGCCCTTTTTATACAGGCTTTTCTGACCTCGTCCCTGTCTTTTGACAAGAGCTTTTCCACGGATTCCATAACGTAAGATATATTATTTTCGGCAGTGACTATTCCGGTTTCATCCGTAAGGGATTCCGGACTTCCCCCCGCCCTGTATGTGATAACAGGCGTTCCGCACGCCATCGCTTCAATATTAGTCGTAGGGAAGGTGTCTTCCCGGGTGAGGTTTACATAAATGTCTGCAGTTGAATACCACTCTGCCATCTCTTGCACGGAATCTGTCTTCATTACCGGAATGACATTCTTATACTTACTCATGATCCCGGCCTGCTTCCTGTTGAGGCCGATCATCACTATCGCCTTATCGTCTCCTGTCTGCCGGGCAAGCTCGATAAAATCTCCAAGTCCCTTTCTGTCTCTCCAGGGATTTGCAACTCCCAGAAGAAC
>CACZBM010000061.1 GCA_902779445.1 uncultured Lachnospiraceae bacterium | reverse complement strand
CTTTCTTCTGTTTTTAGGCGTTTTTTGTGCCGCCCTTTCGAGCGGCGCATTAGAGATAATATCATTCACTTCTGCAGAAGTCAACAACTTTTTTAAATAATTTCAAAACAACTTTTTTAAATAATTTCAAAACTAAAACTCTTTTGCTTTTTTCTTTAGATATTCCTTCATCTTAAACGCACAAAAATATGGAAAAGTATATATGTTATTTGCATTACCAACATTAAAGTCTCCCAGCTTTATCCCATATGAGATATCGCTATAGTTCTCATTTTTTACCAGCGAAGATAATGATTTTGACTCCCTTTACTATAAGAGGTTTATGCGCCGGATCCGCTTTCCAATTACTTAAATAATCATCAATCTTTCGTCTGTAATACATTTTCTTTACCTCCAGGCACATATTATCACAAAAAAATAGGCACTTTAATAAATCAAATCACATTTTATTAGGCACTTTTATGATCTCTTTTCACATTTTATTTTTTCTTACTGTAAAACTGCTTTATATGGAAAAACCCTGGTGTGATCATTAATGGCACCATTATTGAAAGAACAGCTGCTTTCGGGTAAAATCTAAGGCAAACGGCACTAAACTGTCCTGTTGCCGCTTGCTTATCTTTGGATTTGATCAGAACGATTATGGGTGGAAAAATGATCAGAAAACTCTTCAGGAAAATGTCAAATGCCCAGATAATATCTGCCCTGTCAGGAACCCTCTGTCCGCTTATAGACAGTATAGTGATAGGCCGTTTTCTGGGGGTGGATGCCATGAGTTCCTACGGGATCGCAGGACCTCTGATAATAGTGATAGCGGCTGTCGGCATAATGCTCACATGCGGTGTCCAGGTCCGGATCGGGAAAGCTCTGGGAAGCGGAGACAGGGATGCAACGGATGAGTGCTACTCAAGCTCGATAGCGTTATCCCTTTTTATCTCTATTTTGGCGATGCTTATGGTATTTGCAGCAGGCGACATGCTGTGCATGGTCCTGGGAGCCGGTACACCTTCACAGGACAACCTGATCGCCATTCTTACAAGGGATTATCTGAGAGGATATATCCTGGGGATACCCTTCTTTTTCCTGAGCCAGATAATGACCGCCTATCTGCAGGCCATGGGGAAGCAGCGGCTTCTCGTTATTTCCGTTGCAGCGATGACCGTTACGGATGTGGCCTTTGACCTCTTAAGCGTCTATGTATTTAACGGAGGGATGTTTGGGATAGGAGTAGCTTCGGGACTCAGCTTTTTAGCGGCTTTTGCGGTAGGTCTTGTTTACTTCATGAGTAAAGAATGTATATTCGGTTTCCGTATGAACGCTGTCAGACCATCATGTGTCCTGGATATCGCAAAGGCGGGAAGCCCGGTGCTCGTAAGCCAGTCATGCTACACGGTACGGGTGCTTTTCTTTAATCTGATGCTTCTTAAGATCGGAGGAAGCGTTGCGGTTGCGGCATTTGCCGTTGTCTCCACCATAGCAAATCTCGTTTACAGTATAGGTGTGGGCGCCGGATCGGTAACACTTATGCTATCATCGATTTTCTACAGTGATGAAGACAGGACCTCGCTTTTGTCACTGGTGCGTGAGATGCTTGGTTATACGGCATTTCTTATCATTATTACGGTTTCCGTGGTGGAGATCTTCTCTCCGGCGATCATAGGTGTGTTCCTTAAAGGAGACCGGCAATGCGCTGAGCTCGCCGTACTCGGGCTCAGAATGTTTATGATCGCTGTTATCTTCAGCGTGACAGACAATGTATTTAAGAACTATTTTCAGGGTATCAACCGTACCTATATCACGAATATCATCTCCCTTCTGGAAAGTGTCGTGATACTTATCCCATGTGTCCTTATCCTCAGCAGATTTTGGGGATATACAGGCTTCTGGGCAGGAGTTATCCTGGGACAGATACTCACGTTTTCAACGGTGTTCCTGATGATCTGGCGAAAATACGGCCGGGTGTCTGTTTCTCCGGAAGCTGTGAGCTACCTGGATCCGCTCTTCGGGGCGGGGGCGGATAATTGTATAGAGATGACAGTTACCGATGAAAAGGAGGCTGTTATCGCTTCCGAACGTTTCTGCGGATTCTGCATGGAAAAGGGTATGGAACCGAAGCTGGTAATGAGGATCGGGCTCTGCGTGGAGGAAATAGCCATTAACGTGATAAAACATGGATTCAGCGGTTCCGGCGGTAACGGGGATGTGGATATGAGGCTTGTCGTAAATGACGATAAGACCGTTCTCCGTTTCAGGGATAACTGTTTAAGCTTTGATCCGACTGATTATCTGAAGCTCCACAGAGATGATGATCCCGTTTCGCATATAGGCCTCAGAATGACAATGGGTATTGTACGGGAAGCGGATTACGTCAATACCCTGGGACTTAATAATCTTACACTGGTACTGTAACAGGAGGAATAGAATGAATACGGATTTCGGATCGGACGTTCATCTCAGGCTGAATGAAGAGGATAAGGCTGTCGAGATCGAGGCTACAGTCACCTGCACAGGCAGAACGGGAGTGGAGATGGAGGCTATAACTGCCTGCTCCGTCGCTGCAATGACAGTATATGATATGTGTAAGGCGGTTCAGCGCGATATCGTGCTGACTGACATATGTTTACTCAGTAAGACCGGGGGTATCCACGGGGATTATATAAAAGAGGTCACTTGCCAAGGTAACTGCACGTTTGCCGGATTAATTGCACGTTTAGTATAGCGCAATAAGATTTTCAGGTATTTAAGGTTTGAAAATCTAACCAT
>CACZBM010000060.1 GCA_902779445.1 uncultured Lachnospiraceae bacterium | reverse complement strand
AAACTGCTCGGAATTGATGAGCAGCTTGTGAGAAATTACAGGAGCCGTGGGCTGGATGAACTCCGTAGCATGATGGAGGGTTTTGAAGATGAATGAGCAGAAGGGTGGAAAGTATCATGAGAACATGAAAGCCGAAGTTATAAGAAAGGCATGTAACGGCGACAGTAGCGCACTCGGCGAAGTGGTCGCCCATTACCAGAATTACGTGAAGGCAGTGATCATTACCACTGCGATCCGGTTTGGTTTGGAGCCGGAGGATATTCCCGTTGAAGATCTGGCTATAGATCTCTTTAAGGATCTGGACTAACACATTGTCGGGTGCCGGGATATATTCTGTCGTTATTTTGTCGGTCTCATAAAGCGCATAATTTTACAACATAGCGGTTCTTAGCAGTACCGGGTGCTCTTATGCGTTTTTAGGGCAGACAAAAGCCCAAGTGTTTTATCCAAATCCGGCTCCGTGCCGGTCTCGTACCTTGACAAGTGAATAACAATGCTTTGCATAACACAGGGAGTGCCGAGTTGTGAACCGGGTACGCCATGATAGCGTTCGCTTATATATGATAAAAGCGGATTCATTTTGCGTGCGCAGGAGCGTCGGATATCCGGTCAAAATAGAGCTGGGGAGCTTTAGGACTGTGACAGCACTCTTTATAATGATACTTCCCGATAGGAGATGGGGCTGAGAAAGCTGGTGAAACACCAATGCGGTACACCCGGTACCGGTGTAAAGTATTTTTTTTAATAAGACAAAAGTACATCTTGCTTTGACGACAAAAGGAGATGTGCTGTTGTGTCATATTTTAGCAGCACATTTATATCCGTCGATCAATGCTTATCTGTGGACGGATAGATAGGTAATGATGGGCAGATATTATTGTGTCCCAAAAAGAGAAAAGGAGCGTGGATGATATGAGATCTGATGAGCCGATTGAGGAGCAGGTCAGGTGCGAATTTGAAGGCACGGTGATTTATGTTCCAAGGAAGATATTCAGCATGATGGTACTTAGATGCCAGTATCCTGAGAAGAAGTATATCAGATACAAAGAGGGAGCTGTTCTTTACAGTATGAGTGAGAGAGAATTTAATAAGCTGGCTCATAACGCCGGAGCGGTTCATAAGGTCAACAAGATGTCACTTGTAAAGGTGGCAAAGGTTGACGAGTATCTGGAATACTTTGTTGAACAGTAAGCAAGTGGATAAGGAATAGAGAGATTAGTCCCACTTTTGAGCGGTCAAAAACTTCTTGACTTTTGAGCCGCCCAAAAGTATACTATGGTTAGGTTGTAAGGAGGTGTACAATTTGGCTAAAATGGGACGCCCGAAGGCGGAGGAACCAAAGAAGAATAGGGTTACGGTACGTTTTGACGATCGGGAGTTCGATAAGCTGAAGGAGTGCGCCGAAAAGAACAATCTCACCATAACAGAGACAGTGCGCAAAGGAGTTACAGAAATGCTGGATTCCAAGTCGTAGGACTTTCAATCTCTCTTCCTAACTGCATGGAAAGGATGTATTCTATGGCAAAAGTTAGGAAAGACAAGAAGGGCAGGGTGCTGCACAGGGGAGAATCGTTCAAGAATACGCAGCAGTTATATTGCTATGCATATACCGACTCTTTTGGGGTAAGGAAATGCATATATGCAAAGGATCTTGGTGAACTGAGAGAGAAAGAGAAGAGAGTTGCCAAGGATAAGCTGGACGGACTCGATGTATATGCCATTGCAAAATCGGATATCAATTTCGTGTTTGACCGGTATATATCTACCAAATCCGAGCTGCGAAGCACGACGATGACAAACTATGTGTATACCTACGACCGCTATGTAAGAAAGGGTTTTGGGAAAAAGAAGATTGCCGATGTAAGATACTCGGATGTCCTGGTATTTTATAATGCGCTCCATGAAAAGGGGTTAGCCGTAAATACCATAGATTCGGTACATTCGGTCCTTCATCCTACCTTCCAGATGGCCGTCCGTGACAATATTCTGAGGAATAACCCCTCTGATGGAGTGATGGCGGAACTTAAAAAGAAGATTGAGGGCAGACCGGAACCGCGTCATGCGTTGACGCTGGAAGAGGAAAGAGCCTTCCTGGACTGGATTGATAAACCTGAGTATTCAAGATGGAAGCCCTTGTTTACTGTGATGTTTGGAACGGGTGGCAGAATTGGTGAAATCATTGGTCTGAGATGGAAAGATCTGGACTTTGATGGTAACACGATAAGCATTAACCATAATGTTACCTATTATCCACGCAGCGACAAGAACTACAAGTGTGAATTCAGAGTCTCACTCCCGAAAACCGAAGCAGGTATCAGAACGGTGCCAATGTTAGACAAGGTAAGGGAGGCACTTCTTCTGGAGAAACAGTGCCAGAAGGAGTATGGATATCGGTGTATGGTGGAACTGGACGGTATGAAGGGATTTATCTTCTGCAACCGCTTTGGTAAGCTTCACAGTCCGGCGAGCATAAATCGCGAGATCAAGAGGATCGTCGATGACCATAATGCTCAGGAAGAGGTGAAAGCCAAACGCGAAGGAAGGGATCCGGTAATGATACCGAGATTCAGCTGCCATATAACGAGGCACACATTTTGCACAAGGCTCTGTGAGAATGAAACCAATGTTAAAGTGATACAGCAGGTGATGGGACATAAGGATATTCAGACTACGCTGGACATTTACGCAGAGGTTTCGGAGAAAAAGAGACAGGAAGTATTTAAGGAATTGAACAACAACGATATAATATAGGAAGAGTCCGACGAGGACTCAGTAGTACCCCAAATGAAGTCGCAGTACCCCGTTTGTACCCCACTTTTTCCAAAACAGGTACATGGTAGTACATGATAGCGACAAATGAGGGGGAGCGGAAAGAGAGAGGCTACACGATAATGCATGGTAGGGGATATTATGTAAACCAAATCCCGACGTTAAAAAGTCTATAATTTCGTCGCTCCTTGTCATTCCTTGTCACGCTTCGTCACACTACGGACAAGTATGGACAACGGCATGTAGACGCAAAAAGTCGCGTTTTCTGAGCCGAAAAGTGAGGCCTCTTGAAGCCTCATGTAAGAGTGG
>CACZBM010000059.1 GCA_902779445.1 uncultured Lachnospiraceae bacterium | reverse complement strand
CTCGGACTTCAGACGGTTCATGAAAGGACAGCAGCTTACATCCGGCGGGGTTATGATCTGTCAGTTTATAATGAAGCGCTTGAAGTACTCCATTCTCATGGTATTGAAGTGATAACCCATGTCATAATCGGTCTTCCGGGAGAAACACCGGAAGATATGAAAAAGACTGTAAGATATGTCTGCAAGGCAGGAACAGACGGGATAAAACTGCAGCTTTTACATATCCTTAAGGGGACTGATCTGGAAAAGGAATACATGACAGGGAAGGTAAAAGTATTGTCGGAGGATGAGTATATCACCATATTGAAACAATGCGTTGCTGAGATTCCTGATGACATAGTGATACACAGACTTACAGGAGACGGGGATAAGCGTATTCTGGCGGCTCCGCTTTGGAGTGCAGACAAAAAACATGTCTGGAACCGTATACGGAAGGAAGTACTATGATAGAAACAAAGACCCGTCATGAAAAATATGTGCTAGTGGCAGTATATGACAGGGATGAAGAAAAGGCGCTTGCCTTGTTAAGTGAGCTTGCCCTTCTCACGGATACCGCAGGGGGAGAATGCGTCTGTAAAGTTACACAGCATCTGGAAAACCCCAATCCGGCCACCTACATCGGAAAAGGAAAGGCAGAGGAGATATCCGTGCTCTTAGATGAACTGGGGGCCGACGGGGTTATCTGCGATGACGAGCTCACGGCTGTACAGATAAGGAACCTTTCGGATATCTTTAATGTTAAGGTCATCGACAGGACAATACTTATTCTTGATATTTTTGCAGCTCATGCCATGACTTCCGAGGGAAAGCTTCAGGTGGAGATGGCTCAGCTCGAATACAGGGCATCACATCTCGCCGGGATTGGTAAAGCCCTGTCAAGACTTGGCGGCGGAATAGGAACGAGGGGTCCCGGAGAGACCAAGCTGGAAACTGATAAAAGGGCTATCCGCAGAAGAATCTCCTCACTCAGATCAGAAATAAAGAGATTAAAGGAAAGCAGGAATACGGGAAGGCAGAAGAGGACACAGAGCGGAATACCCGTTGCAGCAATCGTCGGGTATACGAACGCCGGTAAATCCACACTCCTGAACAGAGTCACAAATGCCGGAGTGAAAGAAGAAGACAGACTCTTTGCCACCCTTGATCCTACAACGAGACTCTGTTTCCTTCCGGACGGTATGGAAGTACTGCTGACGGATACGGTGGGATTCATAAGCAAGCTTCCCCATAACCTTATAGATGCATTCAGGAGTACGCTGGAAGAAGCTAAATATGCGGATATCATTATTCACGTAGTTGATGCCTCAGATCCTGAACTGGATATGCATATGGACGTGGTGTATCAAACACTTTCTGACCTCGGGATAACAGGTAAACCTGTAATTACTGTGTTCAATAAGATGGACATGGTTAATGACGAAGATCCCTTAAGGGATATCAGGGCTGACATGACTGTCAGGACTTCAATGAAAAACGGAGACGGGAAAGAGGTATTTCTGGAAAAGGTAAGAGACCTTATCCTGCGTGGGCAGAAACATATAGACATGATCATCCCGTTTGACGAAGGAGATAAGCTTTCCCTCATCAGAAGAAGGGGACATATTATCAAAGAGGAATATCTTCCTGAGGGAGTACATATTGAGGCTTATGTTCCGGAGAGTACCGGATTAATATAGATTAAGAATGCAGTTCAACATTTATGTAGTAGAAAATTCAAAGGAGATACCATGGATCAGATCATTGCAGCCGGCAAGACAAAAGCAGGATATAAACTTTCTCCGCTTCTTATAAAAGCTTTTATGTCAGGAATGTTCATAGCTTTCGGCGGACTTGGCAGTCAGGTTATCAACGCAGCTACAGGCACTTCATATATAGGCGCGTTTATTTTCCCCGTGGGACTCATCCTAGTTATATGCACAGGGTCCGAGCTTTTTACAGGAGATTGCCTGATGGCAATGGCCTCTGCTGACAGGAAGATAACTATGGCAGACATGATCAGAACCCTGATCCTTGTTTACATCGGTAACTTTGTCGGATCCCTCTTTATCGTGTTTGCGGCCTGGGCCGGAAATATGCCGGGTATGTTTGACGGAAAGCTTGGAGAAGCCATGGTGAAGACCGCTGCGTCAAAGGGTTCTCTTCTCCCGGCGGTTTCTTTCTCCAAGGGAGTGCTCTGTAATATACTTGTCTGCGCTGCGGTACTTATCGCCATCAGAACAAAAGAAATAACAGGAAAAATGCTTGCGGCATATTTTCCTGTCATGCTTTTCGTTCTCTGCGGCTTTGAGCACAGCATCGCCAATATGTACTTTATCCCCATGGGGCAGCTGTTAAGCGGTTTTGATATCGGCCTTTTACTTAATAATCTTATTCCTGTCACTCTTGGAAATACTGTGGGCGGAGTACTATTTGCGCTGGGAATGTATTACTGTAACCGTCCCGAATGACCGTTACTTCAACCAACCTTATTGTAATACATTGAATGCATCTGTTTGTATCTGAAATAATCTCTGAACTGATCCCTGTTCACATAGCATCCGATAAGGTAGGAATCCTTCTTTCTGGTGACGTGCTTTATCCTGCTCTTTACGGACAGTATCTCCGTCTTTACCTTATCATCCAGCCTGAATGAATCCACGAACTGGAACCTGATATCGTCTCCCTGCTGGAGCCTGTTAACAAACGGAGCATCCATAGGGGTTTCAAAGCATATGCCGAATTCGGAAATATTCTTTACTCTGCATAATATCTCTTTATTTTCTACGGCTTCATAAAGATTTGCAAAAATGTCTGTAGCTAATCTGGTATATAATCTCTTATTAGTCATTTTCCTATCATCACTTTTTCTAGTGCACGGTAAATATCATCCTGAATAATTATACCATAAATCCGGTAACATTTTGCCACAGTATTTATATTTTTAGTGTATAATGAGGGAACACTAAAAAAGAAGCTATGAAAACCTGTGAGAATATGAGACTTTTTATTGCGATACAGTTTCCCGAAAGGGTAAAGAATGCACTCTTATACCTACAGCAGGATATGAAGGACTGCGGTATGAAGGGTAACTATACAAAAGAGGAAAACCTTCATCTGACTCTGGCCTTTATTGGCGAATACAAGAATCCAGAGGCAGTGATGGATGCCCTTGACGACATCGATCTTGAATCCTTTTACATCGAGCTTGACGGTTTTGGAAACTACGGAGATCTGTACTGGGCAGGGATC
>CACZBM010000058.1 GCA_902779445.1 uncultured Lachnospiraceae bacterium | reverse complement strand
GAATAAGGTAATACAACTGAAAGATCCATATGGGCGTTTTTAAAATAGCCGTCAGGCTCCGTGCTGAAGAAATATGCATTCCACACATCCTCTCCCACATTCTCAAAGCGCTCCCGTTCAAGATAGATCATTTTTTTACGTTCTTCCTGAATAAAGGCAGCCGCTGCAAGGGGAGACAGCAATACATATTCTTCCGCCCGGATATCTGTAAAGATGTCCGGGAGCCCTGATTCAACAACGCTTTCCGGCCCCCTAAGGATCTTTGTCCCTACCGCCTCAAAGGACATTTTTGATTCTGTGAAAATAAGCTTCAAAAGGACTCCTTCATCGGTATAAGGATGGGCACGCTGATAGTCCGTATCAAAAATAAAATTACCAAGAGAATAGAAGATCATCTTTCCATTATCAAATGTCTCGTAATTCTCAACCACATGAGGATGATGCGCCACCACAGCATCAGCCCCCATCTCAAGAAACTTAAGATATCTGTCTCTTGTATAGGGATTTGGCATAGCTGCAAATTCTTCTCCTCCGTGGGCCACAACTATACACCATCGGCAGTGTTCTTTTATCTCTTTTATCCTGGATTCTATACGTTCCATGTCATCCCATCGGAATACTCCGGGATCCGTTGCCGTTGCAGGTATACACTCTGCCATGTAGGCAACACCGAACATGCCTATCCCTCCGGCTTCCTCAAGGTAAACCGGCTTTGAGGCATCTTCTTCGTTTATACCGGCACCTATGGTATCTGCTCCGGACTCCGCTGCCAGACGCCTGGTGTTTAAGAGTCCGTCTTCTCCCGCATCCATAATATGATTATTTGAAATATTCCAGATATCCGCATGGATATTATTAAGCACAGACACTGCGGCAGGGTTAATACTGTGAAAGAAAACACCGTGACTTCCGTTATCCTCCGCATCTGTCAAAGCCCCTTCCACATTTGCGACCACATGGTCCGCACTGTGAAACACCTTCAGAAGCGACGCCGAAACCAGCTCAGGATCCTCCCACCGGTTCAGCATATATTTATCAAAGCCTATATCTCCTGTAAAAACTATTGTTGTTTTTTCTTTGCCCATGATCTGTTCCGTTTATTTTAGCCTTTTCAATGTTTCCAGCGTCAGCTTATAGATTCGCCCTGTACTCTCTATATGAAGTCTTTCTCTCGGGGTATGTATATCTTCAAGATCGGGACCTATTGAAACCGCATCAAGTCCCGGCATCTTTCCGGAAAGAATACCGCACTCAAGTCCCGCATGTAATGCTTCTACCTTTGGCTCCTTACCGTTTAACGCCTTATATGCCTCTATCATAGTGTCACGAAGCCTGGAATCAGCCTTATATTCCCAGGCGGAGTAGGAAGCACCTATCTCTGCTTCCGCACCAAGAGCCAGTGCAATGGACTGGATCCTCTCCACCGTCTCGTCCCTTTGGGAGTTAACGCTCGACCTCACAAGGAAACTGAAGCAGACCGATCCATCCTCTGTATAGAGCTGACCAAGGTTAGTGGAAGTCTGAACAAGTCCTTCCACATCTGCGCTCATTACCTGAACACCATTTGGAACCGTGAACATAAAACATACCATACGTTCACTGAGCTCCTTACTGAAAGCTGCATCTGCCTGAGCCGTCTCTGCCCTGACATATACATCGGGATCTGTGACTCTGTATTCATTCTTCAGGTTTCTGTCAAGTTCTGCCACTGCTTCTTCCAGAGCCTTCACATCTGAAACAATTATCGTCGCGGAAGCCTCTCTCGGGATGGCATTGTCCTTGGTTCCGCCGGAAGCTTCCACAAGCCGAATCTCAGTTTTTCGTGAGATCTCAAACAGAGCGCGTCCCAGCATGATGTCAGCATTGGCGCGTCCCTTGTGTATCTCCTCACCGGAATGTCCTCCTGCCAGTCCGCCTACTGTGATCTTCAGGGCTTTTCCTGTAGCTATGTCTCTTCCGCCACTAAACCTGACCACTACTCTCGCAGCTCCGGCACAGCTTACTGTGAAGATGCCGTCAACCTCAGAATCAAGATTCAGCATGTACTTTGCATTAAGATCCGAGGTGTCCAGTGCTCTCGCCCCAACCATTCCGATCTCTTCACCAACAGTGAATACGCATTCAAGATCAGGATGCTCTGCTTCTCCGGATGCAAGAATGGCAAGCTCCATGGCAACAGCTATTCCGTCATCTCCTCCGAGAGTGGTTCCCTTCGCACCGATCACATCTCCATCTACAAAAAGATCCAATCCTTCCTTCATCATGTCCTTTGTGCAGTCCGGATCCTGTTCGGCAACCATATCCATATGCCCCTGAAGCATGACGGTATCCGCATTTTCATATCCCAACGTTCCGGGCTTAAAGATCACGACATTACCATTTTCATCCTGACGATACATAAGCTTATGATCTATAGCGAACTTTACAAGATGATCGCTGATAGCCTGCGTGTTTCCGGAGCCATGTGGGATTCCGCAGATCTCCTCAAAATAGCTGAATACTTCTTTTGGTTCTAAATCAGATAATACTCCCATAATTCTTTCCTTACGACAAAAGGGCTGTCTATAGACAGCCCCGTATCCGGTCATTTATGCAAGAGCATGCATAATATTTGCACAAAGTACAGCCAAGGGTGTACCTACTACATAACCCATGAGAGCCATCAGGATACCTACCGGAACGAGAGATCCTGAATAAGAGCCCGCAAGTACAGGCGCGGATGCTGTTCCGCCGATATTGGCAAGAGATGCAACTCCCGCAGTAAAAAGATCCAGCTTAAGCACGCGGCAGATAACGATCATGAGAACCGCATGGATCGCAAGGATAATAAATCCTGTAAGTATCCATGCAGGGGCATCTCCAAGCTCAAGAAGACTTGCACGGCTTGCCAGAAGACCGATTACCGAATAGAGGAGCAGATTGGATACTTCTGCAGAGCCTGCTACTTTTCCAAGAGGAGTAACCGCAGCTACAAGTGAAACCACTGTAATGAAAAGAACTGTCCACGTTGCCTTGTCTGAGAAATCGGTTGCATCATACAGTGCAGTCCCCACATTTGACGCAATAGCACTTGCAAGAAAGGCAGAGCCTATAAGGAGAATGAGACTCTGGAAGGTGATCTTGCTGGTATTTGACTTTGCCTCTTCTTCAAGCTTTGATGAAACCTCATCAAGCTTTGAAGTATCTGCCTTAGTCCACTTATTGAACTTTGGCGCCAGCTGGATAGCCCAGAGCAGAAACATTACCCATAATGAATAATCGATGGAATCAATGACCAGAGCATATCCCATATCTGCTTCACTGATATTGAGAGCTGCCTGAACCGCAACCATGTTTCCGGATCCTCCGATCCATGATCCGCACAGTGCCCCGAGCCCCATCCAGGCATCACTTCCGATCGTACCCTTCATTATGAGGAATGCGGTAATAAATCCTATGATGATGGTCACAGTTGCAGAAAAGAATCCGATAAGCATCTTCGGACCAAGCTTCAGAACCTTTCTGATGTCACATCTGAGGAGCATGGCAAAAATCATCGCGTAGGTCAGATTATTCTTCAATGCGCTGTATGCCGGCTTCGTTTCTTCCATGTCCCACACCTTCAAGGTGCAAAGAAGCATCGCTATCAGATAGCATAGAACAACGGCAGGCACATACTTAAAGAATTTCTGAAGACCGCCTGTCGCGTGTGTTGACAGCGTGACCAGAACCGCCGCCATAAACAACAGTATCGCAACATAAGTGAAACCATCAGTGATCATAGATCTCTCCCTTCTAAGCTTAAGCTGTAACTATTTGTATCTCGACTGTATTTTTATTCATTATATCACTGATTATTAATTTAACATGATTTTTGACATAATAAAAGACTCCCGGAGAAATTGGTGTGCTACCCGTCAAGAGGACAGTGAATAATTAAAAAGTTTCGTGCCGCCAGTCGAGCAATCGGCTGGCGGTATTCTTATGCAGCAGCGTAGTAG
>CACZBM010000057.1 GCA_902779445.1 uncultured Lachnospiraceae bacterium | reverse complement strand
CACATTGGTCAGATATTTGTCCAGGCTTGCGGTATAAAATCCGTCGTGTAGAAGAATTGACGGGTACACCGAATAATAATAAACGGAATCATTTGTAACTACCTGAGGCAGAATACCGGAGCAGGCGGCCACTGCCGGAATTATCACTGCAGCAGCGATCATCGGTATGTTTATTGGATTTATGTTAACCTTGTGTACTTGAATTATGTTAACTATATCGCCCCTGGTTTTTACCCTGAAGAGCGCAGTGATAAGCAAAACAATAACGTACGCAATTATAATCCGCATCAGGTCAAATCTTATACCCGTAATAAGCAGCAGAAATCCAAGTACTCCAAACAATGAAAGACCCAGAGGGAAGGCTAAAAGAAGGATCCACCTGTAGCTTATCTTCTCTTTAAGTATGAGCATCGGTAAAAGTCCCATAAGAAACAGTACAAGGATCGTCAGTACCTGATTCAGCATATATGTACCGACAAAGGAACTCATTATGCTTTTATATATTTCCAGTATCATAGCAGTTCCTCATAGGTCTTAAGGCTCATAAAATACAGATCCTGCTTATCCGTCCAGACCGCCACAAAGGTTTCCGTATCATTATCCGATACACCATCTAGGTCTACATAAATATTTGCTATCAGATCCTTTCCCTTTTTCTTCATCTTTTCGGAAAAGGTATTATAGTACCAGGAATACCAGAACGCCGATGCCTGCTGTACTTCCTCACGGTTAAGCGCAAAAGAGTATCTGAGCATATCATTGGCTTCACCGATATCGGTAAATTCATCCATATGCCCTTCAATGACCTCCTGTACCTTCTCTCCTGAAGGCAGCGAGGGATCTACGGTAACTTTCCCGGCATACAGACCGAACCACCGGGTATAGTCATTATCTATTAAATATTCCTTATCAAAAGGATTTCCTTCTTCCTCATCCCTGCCGTATGAACCGTAGTCTTTATACTGTTTTATTTCCGAAGCTACCCTTACTTCCTTGTCCTTAACAATATTCCGGAGCAAAAGATCCGGATATGCTTTTTCCTCTGCGAAGATATCCTGATACATTGTCTGGGATACGGCTTTCCCCGGTGCCACATCCTTATAAAATCTTTCTTTAAACACAATAATGTTTACCACTGTCAGTACGCAGAGGCACAGGATAATGATATAGTTTTTCATTTGATTTATGTTAACCATTTGTGCTTCCCCTGTGTATGATCCGGGTTTTCAGATGATTGGCTATCATGGCCACATTCTGCCGTTCTATAAAAAGTATCACCGGTATCAGAAGGATTCCCGCCAGGATGATAATGAGATCATCCCGGTAAAAGCTGGCAAATGCCGCATATAAAATGAGGATTGCCGCATCTATCGCAGTCCTTAAATTATCATATCCTACCGGATACACTCTTTCTGCAAAAAACGAACCCAGCACGAAATATATAACATATGATATTCCAGTGGTGAATGCCGCACCGGTCCCGCCAAGAACCGGAACAAGATACATATTTCCTATTATATTCGCAGTTATGGTTACGAAACTCGCTATATTCAGATACATATTTTTCTTTTGGAACTTGATCCCCTGTACCGTTATCTCAAACATAATAGCAAATATGGGCATCAGCGTAAGAAATGGTATGATCCTGTCAGCTCCCCTGTAGTCTTTTCCAAGTAGCATCACTATGAGTCCCCTGAACAGGATCATTCCCATGGCAGCTCCAACACAAAGGAATCTTACGATATCAAAGGCTCTTCTGAAAAATCTGCGGCTGTCTTCGTCTCCGCTCTCATACTTTTCCATGGCCACCGGAGACCAGTATGCGAGGAAAGTATTCTTAAATGTAAGTAACAGCACCATTATCTTCATGGCTGCGCTGTATACACCAAGCTCATTATAATCTGACCAGGTCTTCAATGCTATCCTGTCACAGGAAGAAAGGAGCCACTCCATCAGAAGGACCATGATGAAAGGAGCTCCGTAAGTTATAAGCTCTTTTTCCGGATAATCAACCCTGTTTCCTTCTTCAATCCCCCTCTCCTTCTTAAAAAAAAGCTTCCTTATGAGAAGAAAGAGGGTTGTGCTCCCCCATGAAAATGTCATGGCATAGAGGACCACCCTGAAGTCATCTTTTAAGAATGCAAAGGCAGCGAATATGAACAGGATGTTCAGCACCTTCTGTGCGATATTGATATTACTGTACAATTTCCCGTTCTGCTGCATCCTGACATCCAGAAAAAGAAAGCGTTCAAATACGGAAATAACAGTATATCCTGCCACCAGCAATGTTATGTCAACCGAGCTTCTTCCAAAAAGCCAGTTATTCGCATAAGTTGACATAAAACAATACAGGATGATAAGTCCCAAAACGATGCAAAGCGGTGGAAAGAGGCACTGTTTCATCAGTTTATCCCTGTCTATCCCCTGCTTGTAATAATATCTTATATATGCCTGATCCAGCCCCAGAACCGCAAAGATATATATACAGGAAACGGCGGTCTCAAACATACCCGTCCTGCCATACTCATCGGTTGACATAATTCTGGTAACCAGGGGGGTCTGGATAAATCCGAGGATCAGCACTATGAAATTTCCGTAAAAGTAGCTTAAAAAGCCGCTTAACGCTGATTTTTTCTGTTCCATATCACGTGAAGTTCCCGTAAATATCAAGGTGCCTCTTTATATAGGCATCGGAAGTGTAATTCTCATGGTATCTGTTATAGAAGTATTCCTGTTCTCTCTGAAGGAAATCCCTGTCCGCAGATACTTTTTTGACATAGGCCGTAAGAACGGAAATATCCTCCATGGAATACAGATTCTCTTCTTTCCCTATAACCTCGGGGAGCCCTCCCACGTTAGTTGACATAACTGCACAATGTCTGGACATGGCTTCCACAGCCGCCTTGCCGAAGGATTCAAAAACAGATGTCATTATAAAAAGATCCACACCATAATAAAAATCACTCATCTCTTCCTGGGTCAGATCTTCATGATACTCCAGTCTGTCCGGACCAATGATATCCGTTATTTCTTTCTTCAGATCATCCGCAAATTCCCGGTCTCCCCTTTCGTACAGGGAAAGCACCAGTTTAACGTCATAATCCGCGCCCTCTTTTTCCAATTCTTTCAGGATAACAGGGACCTTCCCCCAGTCCTTTTCTACGCATATCCTGCCGGCAAAACCGATGGATAATCTTCCACCCCTCTTTTTCTTTACCTCATCATATGTCTCAAAAAGACTGCTTACGGTATTCGGGATGGTGATCACCGGGCCAAATTCTGTATTTAACTCCCATAACCCCTTGTTTTTTTCCGTGGTGGTGATCAGGCATGATGCTCTTTTAAGTACCGGATCCATAAAGATCCTGGACCTCTTCCTGTATCCGAAATACATCCCCCTGTCTGTATAAATAAAAGGGATCTCCGGAAATTTCTTCATAATGAACCCGTATGTGATCAGGGATTCAGACATTTCTATATGGATCAGATCCGGTTTCACCCCGGAAATATACTTTTTGAAGGCCTTTATTCTTCGAAGGAGATTGGGAAAACGTTTTTCTGTCATAGGGTATGTCAGAACCCTGAAAGGATAATCGGATTTTGACTTATCTAAAAGTTCAGGGCAGATGACCACGCTCTCGTAACCGTATTCAGGATGATCAGGAAATGCCGCAGCTATCATCTCTGTAGACAGCTGTGCGCCTCCGGGCAGATCCAGAGGATATTCCATTAGATAAACGATCTTTTTCATACTTGATACCAGTTATTATATAGATAGTCACATCTTGACAGTGGGCCGTTATCGTATTCCTTTATTTCTCCCCTCAACATACACTCCGACATCTCGATGATCCTCTGTGCAGCCACATCAGGATTCCAGTATTTCTGCATGTTGTCATAAGCGTTTTTACCGAGTTCACGGACCCTGTTCCTGTCCTTCAGTAATCCTTCCATCTTTAAGGTGAGATCATGGATATCGCCGCTTTTAAAAATATATCCTGTTTTCCCCTCTACTATAAGAAAGGGTGTGGCTCCCGCAGCGTGGCTTCCGATAACTGCGCAGCCTGCAGACAGAGCTTCATAAATAACGGATCCCCATCCTTCCAGGAAATTGCTGGTCATTACAAAGATATCTGCTTTCTCCATCTCTTCCCTGGTTTCTTCCGGAGACAGAAATCCTTTGAATTCAGTTACGCTTTCAAGCCCTTCTTTCTTTACAAGACTTTTAAGATGTCCTTCTTCCTCTCCTGCCCCCACCATGGTAACGGTAAAAGGAAGACCCGCTCTTTTACACTCTCCTGCAGCTCTGATGAACAGGTCCGCGCGTTTTAATTTCAGAAACCTTCCGGCCCAGAGCACCTTTATCGGCTGGTTATTATCTTTAAGTTTACATAACTCATTCCAGTTCTTCCCCTCTTTTTCCGGGAAATAGCCGAATTTATAGCATTTACCAATATAAGAATGCAGGAATTTATAATCTGAAGCACAATATGCGCTGGCCGCCAGTATATGGATATTCTTATTCCTGTTTCTATAGTGGTTATGATAGAATTTTTTTAACAGACGCGGGATCAGTACCTTTATCCTGCCCTCTTTGAGAGGCCGCTCCGAGTATCTGAAAATAAGCTTATTATCTTCCAGTCTCTTCTCAATGAACTTTTCCGGCGCAGTGCCCATTATCACCACGTCACTTATATCTGCAAGTTCCTCTGCTCTCTTTAATGATCCGGAAGACTCATAAGACTTCAGCACATATCCGGGGGCCGGGCGGCTCCAACCCATCTTTGAACGGAATTCCTCCATAGGTTCAGTCTCTACAAAAGCATAATCATCCCCGAGCCTTTCATAAAAAGCATTACAGAGCGCTTCCTGATGATGATTAAAATAATTTGAAAAAAAAGTGATCTTCATATTTCGGATCATTGCCCTTCTGCTGTGTT
>CACZBM010000056.1 GCA_902779445.1 uncultured Lachnospiraceae bacterium | reverse complement strand
GAACAGGAAGTGCAGTCACAGATGCTTGCTCTCCAGTCACAGATGAATCCCCATTTTCTCTATAATTCCCTGTCAATGATAGGAGAGATGGCGGACAGCGGTATGACAGAAGAAGTTTCCAAAATGTGTGAGGACATTACTTCCATCTTACGTTACATTTCCTCCAATCGGGAACAGCGTATCCGGGTAGAAGAAGAGATGGAGCAGGTTGACAGGTATCTATTCTGCATAAAAAGAAGGTTTGGTGAAGGTCTTAAGTATTCCTATGATATCCCGGACGAGATCCTTGACTGTATGGCGCCGAAGCTCTGCGTACAGCTTCTCGTTGAAAACTCAGTAAAAGCAGTTATGACCCACAGGGAACCCTGGGAAATAAAGGTCGAAGGCCTTGTAAAAGGTGAAGACTGGGAGATTACTGTATATGATAACGGTCCCGGTTTTGATCCTGTAGTAGATAAAGAACTCCGGCACAATATGGATGAGATCCTCGCTAACGGAGTTCTTCCTTCATTAAGAATAGAGGGAATGGGGATCCTAAATATATTTATAAGACTCTATCTCCTTGACGGCATACCCTTTGTCTTTGACTTCGGTAACAGGGAAGAGGGCGGAGCTTTTGTAAAAATAGGAGGTCATATACGTGATAAAGCTTGACCATTTCAATGTTCTCCTCGTGGATGACGAATACATGCTAAGACAGTCCCTAAAGAGAAAAATATCTGAGATAGATGACAGTTTCTATATTTCAGGTGAATGCGGTGACGGCAATGAAGCACTCTCTGCAATAGAAGAAAACAATATACACGTTGTCTTTACCGATATACGTATGCCTGAGATGGACGGTCTTGCTCTTTCTAAAGAAATAAATGAAAAATATCCGGATATAATTACAGTTATACTGACGGGTTACGCTGATTTTGAGTATGCCCAGGAAGCTATCAGGCAGAATGTATTTGATTATCTCTTAAAGCCCGTATCCGAAGAGAAGTTAAGAGCCATTCTGGCTAAAGTAAGCTTAAAACTCCGGGAAAAATATGAGCTTTCTTTTGACGAAGGTCTGTCAGGGAAAAGCGCAGAAGAGATAGTGCGTCAGACCGAGAAATACTTAAAAGACCACTTCAGGGAAGATACTGACCTTGGTGCTGTTGCTGGAAAATTTGGTTTTTCTTCATCATACCTAAGTAAGATCTTCACCCGCAGCAAGGGAGAATCACCTATAAGATACCTGACAGCCATCCGGATGAAGGAAGCAAAGCGCCTTCTTTCCACAACCGACGAACCGATAGCGAGAGTCGGAGAACTGTCCGGATACCCGGATCAGTTCTATTTCAGCCGCACCTTCCGTAAGGAAGTGGGAGAGAACCCCACACAGTACAGAAAAACACACCGGGGTTAAAAAAGTACAAATTTTAGACAAATGCATGCATGTATAATACAACTTTCATCCACTAAACTTTATGCATAAGCCTTCTCCTTCTGGGTCGCTGCTTGCCAGTGGCAAGCGTTTAGCGACGACCGAGTCGGGAGACGAGACAGGTGGCAGCACGAAGTGCTGACGGATGAGGGTAAAATTTTTATTGTAGAAGGTTATATCATGCAAAAAGCAAAAGTCTATCCCTGGTATTTTGTAATAATATCATTACTCGTATACACGGTATTCAGCGTTGTGCCCGGTATCATGGGTATCTGTTACAGTTTCACAGACTGGTCTGCTTATTCACCCGATCTTCATTTTGTTGGATTTAAGAATTTTATTGAAGTTTTCTCAGGTGACAATGATTATCTTAGATTTATCACGAACACACTTATATTTACCGTAATAACAACGATCCTGAAAACCGGCCTCGGACTTCTCTTCGCAGTAGCACTGAGCCGGAATATCAAGTGGAAGAATTTTCACAGAGGTATCCTTTACCTTCCTTCTATACTTCCGATCCTTGTAACCGGTCTTGTATTCACATCCATTTTGAATCCCAAAACCGGCTTCTTAAATAATTTCTTAAAGGCTGTCGGACTTGGATTCTTTGCTAATAAATGGCTCGTAGATCCAAAGCTTGCCTTTGGTTCAGTTATGGCAGTCGATATCTGGAGAGGAACCGGATACATCATGACACTACTTATAGCCGGTATCCTCGCTATCCCTAATATCTATTATGAAGCAGCTTCAATCGACGGAGCAAACGCATGGCAGAGGTTCAAGTATATTACACTTCCCATGCTCCGGCAGACTCTGGCTGTGACAATAGTCTTAAACGTGATATACGGTTTAAAGATATTCGATATGGTTTATGCCCTTACAAACGGTGGACCCGGACACAGGACAGAAGTTCTCTATACATCTGTATATAAGATGATGAGTAAAGGACTTTATGCCGAGGGTACTACCATAAGTTCAGTTCTCTTTATCTTCATGGTGATAATCGGTTTCTTCATGGTTAAGATCCTTACAAAAGACGAGGTAGTGGAGTAAACTGTCATTCTGAGCGCAGCGAAGAATCCAGGCAAAGTATAAATCTAAACGATTAAAGCGGAGTTTACTATGGTATATTCATCAAAAAATAAATTCATACAGATATTCCTTAAAAATATCCTGGCATGGCTTGCGTCACTTCTGGTGATAATCCCTTTGCTTCTCGTTATCTTTAATGCGTTTAAGGCTGACGGCGAGACCATCAACATGGACTTAAATCTGCCAAAACAATGGATAATAGCCAATTTCTTTACTGTAATAGAAAAGGGAAAGCTTATCAGAAGCTTCTTTAACAGCTTACTCTATGCCGGAGTCGGAACCCTCGTGACCATTTTTTTCGGATCCATGGCAGCATACGTCTTTTCCAGAAGGCGCAGTAAGATAATGAGTGCAGTCTATATGTACATGGTTCTCGGAATGGTCATCCCCATTAACTATGTGACCCTTACAAAGACCATGATAAACTTAAATCTTACTAATACAAAGCCCGGTATCATCCTGTTATATATGGCTCTTCAGACACCATTTACCATATTCCTGATATACGGATTCGTGTCAAAGATTCCTGTGGAACTGGATGAGGCAGCCATTATAGACGGCTGTTCACCCTTTGAGCTATACTTAAAAGTCATTTTTCCGATGCTTAAAAGTGCTGTGATCACAGCAGGGGTATTATGCTTCTTAAACTGCTGGAACGAGTTTATGATGCCCCTGTACTTCCTGCATAGTTCCGATAAATGGCCTATGACCCTCGCGATCTACAATTTCTTCGGACAGTACGAGATGAAGTGGAACCTTATCTGTGCAGACGTTATCCTTACCTGTGCACCGGTTCTCATAATCTACTTAATATGCCAGAAATATATTGTCGGAGGACAGACAGCCGGAGCAGTGAAAGGATAATAAACAGGGTAAAATCGGGGCGAATATTAAGTCATTCAGAGCAATCATCAATGTCATTCTGAGCGCAGCGAAGAATCTATTCCGAGCGGAGCGAAGAATCTATTCCGAGCGGAGCGAAGAATCCCTTTCTTCCATCTGATGACATTGATTAAAAATAGCTAAACAATTAAAAGGAGGAATAAAATGAAAAGGAAATTAGTATCACTTGTATTATGCGGTATCATGACCGTATCCCTCGCAGCCTGCGGAGGCGGAAGCATGGCACCTGCTGCAGCTCCTTCAGAGGCTCCTGCAGCGGAAGAAGCAGCACCTGCAGCTGAGGAAAAGGCTGATGAGGCCGCAGATACTGCAGAAACACCTGCAGCAGACTCGGCAGCAGGTTCAACCATAACAGTCATGGCCAGCCAGGACTGGGTTGAAGATTCAGAACAGGAACTCGGAAAGAAGTTTGAAGAAGAGACAGGTATCCACGTTGATTATCAGATAGTACCTGCAGATCAGTATCAGGATCTCCTTCTCACACGCTTAAACAGCGGAGAAGGCCCTGATATCTGGGGTGCTCAGTCAGGTTTTGCTCTTAAAACCACCTATAATGTAGAAGAGAACGCTGTGGATCTCTCAAATGAGCCCTGGATGTCTTCATACAGCACATTCTCAGCAGAGCAGACCGGTGTTGATGGTAAGAATTACGGTCTCACATACTATGATACAACCACCGACTACTATATGATCTATAATAAAAAGCTTTTCGAAGCTGCTGGTGCTACGGTACCCACAACTTATGCAGAGCTTCTTGACACCTGCGACAAGCTTGCAAAGAGCGGTGTAACACCTATCTACGAGCCCATGGCTGACGGATGGCATTTACTCATGATGTGGACAGGTAATGGCCAGGTTCACGAAAAGAATAATCCCGGTGTTATTGACAAGCTTAACAGAAATGAGACCACATTTGCAGCAGAGCCCGAAATGAAGCAGGCAATAGAGCAGTTAAAAGAGCTCTATGACAAGGGCTACTTCGGAGACAACGCACTCAGTGATGAATTCGCTGATGCAGAAGGATATATGGCAAGCGGAGAATTCGCTATCTGCATGCTAAAGCCCGGCGCTATCAAGACTATCGTAGCAAGCGACCAGAATACAGAGGGCTACACAGAAGATGATTTCGGTATCTTCTTACTTCCTATCTGTGATAACCAGTACTTAAATATCCATCCTACAGGACCCTCCAGATTTATCTACAGCGGTTCTCCTAACATTGAAGCAGCTAAGCAGTACTTAAGCTTCCTTCTTGAAAAGGATAATGTACAGTATCTTATCGACAATGCAGCAGATGTTGAGAATATCCCCGTAGATGTAGGACAGACTCCTGAATACTCTAAGACCACTCTTGACTTCTTAGGAAGCTATGATGACCAGCATTCAGGAATGGTACTTCAGGATGTTGTACTATACTTCAACGAGCAGTGGATGGATATCAACGCTGATCTTGCCGCACTGTTCATCGGAGATATGACTAGCGATGATGTTCTTAAGGGCATTGATGACAGAAGAACCCAGCTTGCAGAAGCAGCAGGAGACCCTAACTGGAAGTAAGCTATTAAAAAGCTCCTTAAAGTAAATGTCTTTACTTTGCCATAAGGTTATAGACAGGTACTATGATATGGTTCCCTGGCTCTAAAGTCTTTTCCGGAGAGAGATGATTGATGGAGAGGATTTCAAAGGCCAGGGAATCCTTATCTTTAAACTGGGATGTGTAATATTTATCGGTAATGGAATCTATGCTGTCTCCGGGATATATCATTATGCTGGTATAGCACTTCTTATATTCCGTATCTGATGTATCTGATGAAGGAAGTGTAGATCCGGCAAATGAATTAATTGCGCCGGTGATAGTGATAAAAAGAAGAAAAAGAGAGAATACGGTAATAAATCTTGCACCCATCCTTCTCATACGACGTGACTTAATGATCCTTTTATGATCCCTGCGGCTTATTCTAATCTCTTTTCTAATATTCTTCATAACCAGATACCTTGCCTTTCCGACAAAACCAAACATTCGTTCGGTATGTTTGAATTATATCGAACGAATGTTCTCTTGTCAACAGTTTTTCGAAATTATGTTCGAAAAACATATCTCAGAAGCTCTGAATAAAGAATATTAGATTTTGAGTACTATAAAACGGACTTAATAAGGTTATACCCGGACACCGTCCGTTATGGGGTTGTTGTTATCATCAACAAATGCATGGCATTTCATGCAGTATTTTTTACCCTGCTTTTTAATTAATGTTGAACCACATTTACCGCACTGATTTGTATTGGTTTCAGATACGATCACAGGATCGATCTCAGATCCTCCGGCTGCCATCATGAGTTCATCATCTGAAAGCATCCTTACCCTGGGTCCGCTTGTATTTACTTCGTCAATAACATTCTGAAGCTTTTCATTATTTTCTATCCGCTGAAAATCAAATAGTTTTTTTAGTTTATTATTTATACTGTTCATGAAAACCTCCTGTTTACGTTCTCCATTATAACAAATTCCGCTTTCATAAATATATACGACAGAAGATATTTTTCTGGCAGCAGTTAAAAATATTTTATAAATTGCCAAAGTAAATGCACGTCCTATAGTGCAGTTAATTAGGCAAATACTTCTCATCTACAAAAGTGCATTTAATCTGACAAGCTCTATTCCT
>CACZBM010000055.1 GCA_902779445.1 uncultured Lachnospiraceae bacterium | reverse complement strand
GTTCGGATTGAAGGATGACTGCTGTTCATATAGATTAAGGATATCATAAATCTGGAATGACACGTCATTATGCATCCCGAGATATAGAACTTCTTTTATGGTTTTTATCTGTATCTTATCCGCATCCCTATATTGGGACCCGTTTACAGCATTATAAAGACTGAGTGTCCACTCCCTGTTTTCAGGGCTCCCAAATAAAAATGAGAACAGCCTGTCCTTATACTCCCTGTTTACTTTGGCAGTATCCGACATAGATGTTTTACCTCCAAAATTATAACATGTATTGAAAAATAGGTGAACTACCGGGCGATATGCCCCTGATGAACCCCTGACAAAATGCCAAAGGTCAGAACGTGAAATGAATGATAGCATATGGGCTTTGAAATGTAAAGCCTCCAAAATCCAAGTAATCACAAGAGCCGGTCATCGTCAGTCGCCCATGTACCGAATGGTGCGAGGGCGGCTGACAGATAAACTGAATCTTTCCCTACCTGTTCTTATGTGCCAGTATGTATCCTATTGTGCCGGGAGCGTATTCTTCCTTTTTCTCAGGCTTTCTACCATTGCTCTTGAAAGGTCTGCTGCCAGACTTTCCCTTTGAAGAATTATCCTTGTCATGTGCTGATTGACCCTTTCCGGAGGTCGATACCTTCTCGCCTGTCTTCATGGAAAGAGAGATCCTTTCTTTTTCAGTATCCACGGAAAGAACCTTTACTTCCACTATATCTCCAACAGAGACTGCTTCCAAGGGATGCTTTATAAAGTGATCGCTCATCTCTGAAATATGGACAAGTCCGTCCTGATGAACCCCAATATCCACAAAGGCGCCGAAATCTATGACATTTCTGACGGTTCCCTTTAAGATCATACCGGGCTTTAAATCTTTGATATCCAAAACGTCCTGTCGGAGTACAGGTTTAGGCATATCCTCTCTCGGATCTCTTCCGGGCTTTATAAGCTCTTTTATGATATCTTCAAGAGTGGGCACACCTACTCCGATCTCTGCAGCCAGAGCTTCTTTGTCCTTAACGGACTTTTCAAAAGCTCTTATAGCTTCTTCATCCTTTATGCCGCAGCCCATTTTCCCGATGAGTTTTTTAGCTGCGCTGTAGGACTCGGGATGTACGCTTGTTGAATCGAGTGGCTCTTTCCCGTCAATGATCCTGCAGAAGCCTGCGCACTGTTCAAAGGCCTTAGGCCCAAGCTTCGGAACCTTTTTTAAGTCAGTACGGCTTACAAACCTTCCGTTTCTCTCCCTGTAGTCCACTATATTTTTAGCAATGGTTGTATTGATGCCGGAGATATATTTTAGAAGTGGTGCAGATGCTGTATTTAAGTCAACACCTACATTATTAACCGCATCTTCCACTACAGCACTCAGCTGTTCTCCCAGCTTTTTCTGGTCCATGTCATGCTGGTACTGGCCTACTCCGATAGACTTGGGATCTATCTTTACAAGCTCAGATAAGGGGTCCTGAACTCTCCGGGCAATAGATGCTGCACTTCTCTGTCCCACATCAAACTCCGGGAATTCCTCGGTAGCCAGTTCGCTTGCAGAATATACAGAGGCACCGGCTTCATTGGTGATCACATAGGATACCTTTGCATCAGGTATTTCTTTAAGCATCTCAGTTATTACCTGTTCCGACTCTCTGGAAGCAGTACCGTTACCAACGGAGATAAGAGTGATATGATATTTATCGATAAGGGCTTTTACCGTCCTCTTTGATTCCTCCACCTTTTTCTGGGGCTCAGTGGGGTAGATCACCACGGTATCCAGGACTTTCCCGGTAGGGTCAACTACAGCGAGCTTGCATCCTGTCCTGAAAGCAGGATCCCATCCCAGAACCGTCTGACCCGCAATGGGAGGCTGCATAAGTAGCTGGTGAAGATTCTTTCCGAATACTTCTATCGCTCCGTCTTCTGCACTTTCCGTCAGCTCATTCCTTATCTCTCTTTCGATGGCAGGAGCGATGAGTCTCGTATAACTGTCTTCCACAGTGTCTTTAAGTATCTCATTCGTATAAACGTTATCCTTCTTTATCACATTCTTTTCAAGGAAGGTGATTATCCTGTCCTTGGGCGCATCGATCTTAACAATGAGAGCCTTTTCTTTTTCACCTCTGTTAAGGGCCAGAACTCTGTGACCTGCCACTTTCTTAACAGGCTCCTCGTATTCATAATAGTTCTCATAGACCGATCTTTCCTCCGGATCCTTGGCCGACGAAACTATCTGTCCATAGTCCTTCGTGATATTTCTTATGTATGTCCTGTTATCCGCGTCATCAGAGATCATCTCGGCAATTATATCCATTGCGCCCTGCACTGCCGCTTTTACATCAGGAACCTCTTTTTCTGCAGCCTTGACCTTGTCGGCTTTACTGTCGCTTTCGGGTTCTATAGGACCTGTAACGTACTTTTCCGCTTCCTCTGTGACAGGGTGGTCAGCCTCTTCCGACAAAATATAATCTGCGAGAGGCTGTAATCCTCTGGCCTTTGCGGCAGATGCTCTGGTTTTCTTTTTCTGCTTAAAAGGCCTGTAAAGGTCTTCCACAGTCACCAGTTTTTCTGCTGCCTCGATCTTTAAGCGAAGTTCATCGGTCAACAGTCCCTGCTCATCTATGGAACTTATCACAGATGATTTCTTTTCTTCCAGGTTCCTTAGATATGTAAGTCTCTCGAAAAGATTCCTAAGTTCCTCATCATTTAAGGAACCCGTTACTTCCTTTCTGTATCTTGCTATAAAGGGAATGGTGTTTCCTTCATCTATAAGTTTTACGGCAGCTTCCACCTGTCCCGGTCTTACATTAAGTTCCTCTGCTATCTTTTTATTAATGTCCATTGTATTGCCCTTCTTATGATCAGTTTAGCTTTTTGATGCAGCTTAAGTTTAGAGCTGCACCAGCATATTTTACATATTTTCTATGATATTTACAACGAGTAACGGCGATTTACCACTTTACACAACTAAATCAGCTGTGATACCATACATGCATTGAGCCTTTATCTTAAGATTAAATATGAAAGGTGAGAAAAAATGATCAGTATTGCGGTACTTGGCTACGGCACAGTAGGTTCCGGAGTCGTCAAAGTAATAGAGACCAATCAGGAAAAGATAGATAAAAAAGCCGGTCTTCCCATACGGGTTAAATACGTGCTGGACCTCCGTGATTTCCCCGGTGATCCCATTCAGGATAAGATAGTTCACGATTATAACGTGATCTTAAATGATCCTGAAGTGAAGATAGTTGTAGAGGTAATGGGCGGTCTTAAACCTGCCTATGAATTTACAAGAGCTGCTCTTGAAGCTGGAAAGAGTGTCTGCACTTCCAATAAGGAGCTGGTAGCGGAGCACGGCTCCGAACTCCTCGCTCTTGCCAGGGAAAAGAACGTGAATTACCTTTTCGAAGCCAGCTGCGGCGGCGGTATCCCGGTTATAAGACCGATCAACAGTTCTCTTACCGCTGAAGATATCGATGAAGTGTCCGGTATTTTAAACGGGACCACAAATTATATTCTTACGGAAATGACCGAAAAGGGTTCTGCCTTTGAGGACGTTCTCAAGGAAGCCCAGGATCTGGGATATGCCGAAAGAAATCCCGAAGCTGATGTGGAAGGATATGACGCATGCAGGAAGATCGCCATCCTCTCCTCTCTTGCCTTCGGAAAGACGGTGCGATACGAAGACATATATACGGAAGGTATCACAAAAATAACTCCTTCCGATATATCTTTTGCAAAGAAGTTTGATATGTCCATTAAGCTTTTGGCAAGCGGCCACAAGGTTACGGAGGACGGTAAAGAAGATAAGTATTATGCAATGGTTGCTCCTTTCATGATAAGGCGCGGTCATCCGCTCTTTAACGTCAACGGTGTGTTTAATGCGGTTTTCATTCACGGTAACATGCTGGGTGACTCAATGTTCTACGGTAGCGGTGCAGGTTCACTGCCAACTGCCAGTGCGGTTGTGGGTGATGTGATAGATGCGGTCAGACACATAAGCAGGACTCTCTTTGTTTTCTGGGATCCTGAAAAACTGGAGCTCTCTGATCACAAAACCGCAATGAGACCTTTCTTTATCAGGGTCCCTCTTGATAAGAAGGATGAAGCAATGAGGCTCTTCAACGCTTCCGATGCTGTCACATGTGAAGAAGTACCGGGTGAAGCCGCAATGCTTACATCCATAATGAGTGAAGAAGAATTCGAAAAGAAGTTTAACGAAGCAGGATACGTCCTCAGTCGTATAAGGATCAACCAATAGAAAGGAAATGACATGTTACTAGTAAAAAAGTTCGGCGGCACCAGCGTAGGCGACAAAGACAGGATAATGAATGTCGCAAAGCGCTGTGCAAAAGACTGGCAGGCCGGTAATGACGTGGTAATGGTTTTGTCAGCCATGGGTAAGCAGACCGACGTACTTATCGATCTGGCCCACGAGATCAACCCCAATCCTCCGAAGAGAGAACTGGATATGCTCCTTACCACCGGAGAACAGACAAGCGTGGCGCTTATGTCCATGGCGTTTGCCACAATGGGGATCCCTTCGGTATCCCTGAATGCTTTTCAGGTATCAATGCATACCACCAGAGTTTACGGAAACGCAAGACTTAAGCGGATCGATACCGATCGTATCGAGCACGAGATAGAGAGCAGGAAGATCGTCATCGTAACCGGTTTTCAGGGCGTAAATAAATATGACGATTTCACAACCCTCGGCCGCGGAGGCTCAGATACCACGGCAGTTGCTCTTGCAGCAGCTCTTCACGCAGACAGCTGCGAGATCTTCACTGATGTGGACGGTGTGTATACCGCAGATCCCCGCATTGTAAAGGGTGCAAGAAAGATAAAAGAGATCACATATAATGAAATGCTGGATCTCGCAACCCTTGGAGCAGGAGTACTCCATAACCGCTCCGTGGAACTCGCAAAAAAATACAACGTGCCTCTTATCGTACGTTCAAGCCTAAATGAATCTGAAGGAACCATCATCAAGGAGGTGGCAAAAGTGGAAGGAATGTTAGTTTCAGGCGTTGCAGCCGACAAAAACACTACCCGTATTTCCGTACTCGGTCTTGAGGACAGACCCGGCGTGGCATTTAAGCTCTTCGATCTTATAGCAAAGAAAAATATCAATGTGGATATGATCCTGCAGTCCATCGGCCGTGACGGCACAAAGGATATTTCGTTCACAGTTCCCTCCGATGACGGGGACACCGCTATAGAGACCATCAAATCCAATCTTGGAGCCCTCCACGCTAAAGATGTGAGCTTCAATGACCATGTTTCAAAGGTATCTGTCGTAGGTGCGGGAATGATGAGTTCACCCGGTGTGGCTGCCAAGATGTTTGAATGTCTCTACAATTCAGATATCAATATCAACATGATCTCCACTTCCGAGATCAGGGTTACAGTCCTTATAGACAGAAAAGACACCGAGAGAGCCATGCAGGCCGCTCACGATGCCTTCGGACTTGAAGATTGATTGATCAATTCCAGTAATTTTGATGATATGTAGTATTACTCTCCTGCGCCGGCTCAAAGGGACGTACCTTTGCATCGGGATCATCTGCCGAGATCAGATCATCATAGAAAAGGACAGTGGCGGCAGTGACATTCGGAGTAATCCAGAGAAGAGCGAGACCGCAGGACAAAAATCCCAGGAGATAATATCCGAGATAACTTAAATACAGCCGGAAAAGCTGCATCTTATGACCCTTCATGAGGCTCATGGATCTCCTGACGAGGTCCCGGGCCCTCATATCAGGATTATCGTAGTAGATATAATAGGTCATGGAAACTGCGTATGAGACCACTATTATCCAGGCAAAATAGGCGATACAGGTGATCACAAGGAGCACTACTCCCCCTATGACCGCCGGAGTTCCATCCATCATGACAAGCATTACAATGGAAATCCCGCCTCCTATCACCATTATCCCGACAGCAGGCAGGATATATAAGATGATCCAGAGATATGCGCATATAACTGTCATCACATTATGCTGGAACCCATAGAATAATGTGACGACATCCCCTCTTTTACCTCTTACAATATCAAACGTGACTTTTGAGAGTCCCGTAGACAGTATAACGGTTACCATCGAAGCTATAAATGAAATTGGCAGCGAAAGAGCGGCATAAAGAACGGGAAGGATCAACGGATCCAGTCCCGAAAGAAAATTCATCCCGCTACTAAGAATGCTGGACGGGACGGATAATGCGCTCACGATCATGGTATATATGATATATACCCCTATCACAGTTCCGTAATTCCCGGCCAGCGTCTCTTTTGCTGTCATTCTGTATTCTTTTGCTGTTCTCATATATTTTATACGGCTGCCGAAAAATTCATCCCGGCTAAGGCCGCGCCATCCTTTGCTTTTCGATCCCTCTGATAGGGATTCTTTTCGTTAGTATATTCGATCTTCGTATTGGTCTCTCCACCGGATACAAAGGTTCTTCCGCACTCCGGACAGATACCTGTCTTTAACCGTACAGACGCCTGTAGAACTTTTCCACCGTCCTTGGCAGCTTTTTTATAAGCATTTGAAACATGCTCACCTTCATGTGCCCTTACAGCACTGGCAGCCGCGTTTGGCGAAATATGTGCTGCGGATTTGAAGGAAACCATCTCATCCGAGCCGTCCTGATATTTCCTCTCTTTACAGGTCTCACACTCTGCAGGAGATGACTTATGGGCACCGATCACCTTTGTGGATTCACCGGGATTGAGTATGGGTTTACTGACTTTCTCCGTCGGGTCCGTTCCGGTAACTCCGGAATTAAAAGGATTGGCTCCATAATTTCCATATGAATAGGGATAACTGAATCCACCGCTTATTCCGTTTATCATAGGCCGCCTCCTTTCCCGGTCATGTAAAATCATATCCCCCTGTGAAAACACCGTTTTCTTGCATTTCATCATATATTTCAAGGAATGTATCTTCGAAATTCTGAATGAAATCAGGGTTACTCATCAGGAATCTGACCGCTGAAACAATACATATGATAAGTATTATCATACTCAGGGCACCCATGATGATCGCTATCTTCGCCCTCATACTCATGCCTTCGCGGGTTCCGGATAATAGTCCTAAAACTATTGCCGTAGCCCCGAATAAGAAAGGCGGAAGTACAAATATAAAACCGAGTGCTCCTATAACTCCCATTATAAGGGCTGCAGTGGCCAGTCCGTTTGTTTTGCTCTTTGTTACGTCCATAATATCGGTACTATTCTATCATTTTTTACAAAAAAAAGCCAGTAAAAAAGAGCCCGATGTCCAGCCCAGATAATGCAGATACCTGGATTTCGGGGATAATGCAAATACTTGGATTTTGGAGGCTTTACATTTCAAAGCCCATATGCTATCATTCATTTCACGTTCTGACCTTTGGCATTTTGCCAGGGGTTCATCAGGGGCATATCGCCCGGTAGTTCACCTATTTTTCAATACATGTTATAATTTGGGAGGTAAAACATCTATGTCGGATACTGCCAAGGTAAACAGGGAGTATAAGGACAGGCTGTTCTCATTTTTATTTGGGAGCCCTGAAAACAGTGAGTGGACACTCAGTCTTTATAATGCTGTAAACGGGTCGAAATATAGGGATGCGGATAAGATACAGATAAAAACAATAAAAGAAGTTCTATATCTCGGGATGCATAATGACGTGTCATTCCAGATTTATGATATCCTTAATCTATATGAACAGCAGTCATCCTTCAATCCGAAC
>CACZBM010000054.1 GCA_902779445.1 uncultured Lachnospiraceae bacterium | reverse complement strand
CTCATAATTACTTCCGGAGCTGTCCATAAGAAAAGACCTGGGGTACTGATCCTTTTCAGGACAGTTAAAACACCCTGTCTTCCATTTCTCACATCCGGCATATTCAAAATGTACACAATGTCCGGTAAAGCTCCAGCAGTCATGCAAAGTCCAGATTATACGGTGATCAGGATCAGCTGAAAACTCATTTTTCAAAAAAGAAAACAGAACCTTGTAGTTTACATAATATCCGTGCACATTATGAATATGGATAATGTCCGGATCGTACTGCCGTATTTTCGAAATAAGCTTCTCAGTCGTTCCTTTTGAATAAAGGCCGTGTTTATCGGTTATCCTGCTTAATGCTCCGTGCAAATACACATCTGCATCATTTCCGATGCGGTAGGTATTGAAGTTTTCCGGCGCATCCCATCTTCCGAAGGCTATAAGGGAATCAGTCCCCCGGTCTCTCAGGGCGGAAGCAAGTCCTGTGACGATACGTCCTACACTCCCCTTGCCTGCAACGGTATTCAGGAAAAGAACCTTCTGCACCATACTCTCTTTATCTTTCTTCCAGGATGATATCGATGACCCGCTTCTGCCCCATACGGAATTCGTGGGTCAGCTCGGCATTTCTCATTTCCTTCCTTACATTGGGCGTCTCGGCAAGCCAGCGGACTGTCTGTATCACAGTCTTGTCATCTGCCTTATTTCCCACTCCCAGGTTTATGAATCCGTTCTGGATACCGGCAAATACATGCTCTGCCTCTCTTTCATTCTGGGCAAGGACAATGGCGGGAACTCCCATACTCGCAAGCTCGAAAATAGTCCTTCCCTGACTCGTTATGGCAAGATCCGAATCCTTCATAAAGAGTGAAACCCTTTTCACATCATTATGTACGAAAATATTCATGTCAGGCAGGGTCTTTATCTTATCTTTCTTACTGTATGCAAATCCGGTGATAAAGTGGAATGATATGTCCGGAAGCTTCCCGTGAAGCTCCTTACAGATATTATAAAGCCTCCCCGTAAGGTCGGATGGATCGGCTCCTCCGAACATTATCATGATATTCCTGCACTCTTCCGAAAATTCTTTTGGATTCTCCTCCAGAAATTCATCTCTTATAAAGAAGTAATCCGATCCCTCGTATACATTTCCGGGTTTGTCCGGGTGGTTCTCATAAAGAGCGTTTATAACGGCATCTGCAAGCCTCGCTCCGGGTCCGACATCCTCAAAATTAACTATCCTTCCGGCATAGCGTCTTTCAAGCCTGATCACCTCTTCGTCGGTATCCAGGATATCATTGATCACTATGTCAGGCTTCCAGTCACGTAAGACCCTTTCATAATCCTTATTATCCTTTATGACTTCATAAGGGAAGAAAGAACTCTTCAGTTTCTCTATTCCCATATCGCTTTCCGAATCAGTTACGAATATGACCTCATGGCCGATAAGCTTATAAGCAATGGAGATACATCTGTAAATATGACCCATTCCCAGCTTTCTCTGTCCAACTGTCCGGAAAAGTACCCTTTTTCTCTTGAGTATTGCCTCGGCCTCGATCCAGTCAGTGTAGGTATCTATATCCACAGCTTCCTCAGGGCTGGTCTCAAATACCGAAACATTTTCCCCGATCCTGCTTCCCGGATTTACACAGTCCCTCTTAGTTATGAGAAACGCGCCGGTTTCCAGATAATTAGCCGGCAGGAACTGGGAATTAAGGCGTTCCTCATAATTCTTAACCACCTTTCCGTCCTTCTCAGTCCATGAAAGATGGGGTTTATTTGTAACACTTATGACGGTATCAAAGGATCTCTCCGCAAAATGATCAATGGCGTTAATAAGTGTTTCTGTCTTTAATGTGGGAGACGTGGCCTGCATGGTAATTACCGTATCATATTTCTTTCCCTTACGTTCTTCCATCTTTATAAGGGCATCATAGATCACCGGGTCAAGTGTCACCTTATCTCCCGACAGCTCTTCCCCACGGATAACGATCTCAGCTCCCCGGTCTTTTGCGATCCCCGACAGTTCTTCATCATCGGTGGAAACAACAACGTCCGTATCATAGCGCTCTCTTAAAGAAAGTGCATTTTCAACAGAGTACACTATGAGAGGCTTACCGTTCATGAGCCTTACATTTTTTCTGGGTATCCTTTTAGAGCCTCCCCTGGCGGGGATTATAACGAGTATCTTCATATCTTTCCTAATTTCTTCTTTATGATATCAATAACCATAATTGTATCATCTTTTCTCACTATTGCCAAAATCGCAAGAAGCATAAAGAGCAGAGGATACCTGATGGCAGGAAGCGGATAGAGAAATGTGGTAAGTATCCCGATAATACAGGTAACTGTCAGTATAAGGAAATAATAGCCGTCGGAATACAGCTTCTTTTTCAGTATGAATCTTACAGTCAGGAAATGCAGTATCATTAATATAAAATAACCCGCAAGAGTGGTATATGCAGCGGAAATATATCCAAATCTCGGGATAAAGTATGCATTGAGTCCTATATTGATAACAGCCGCTACGCACGAATTGGCTGCAATGAGGGCTGTCTTTTTATAAAACAGTTCAAGGTTAACATAATTCGTATAGAAATACTGGCACAGAGTCCCAAGTGCTACAGGCGGCACAACCCACATAGCCTCGTGGTAGCTCTTTGCGAAAAGTATCTTTACTGCCAGAGGTGCCATGGCTATAAAAACTATCGTCAGTATGCATCCATAGAACATCAGCACCTTGTTTTTTTCTCTGATATCCTCTTCCTCCGACGCATACAGATGCTCATTAAAATAGGGGAGCCAGGCCTGTCCAACTGCATTCGTGATAAACATGAGAAGTGTACCGATGGTGTATCCGGAAGTATAGAGTCCCACCTCGGAAAACCCGTAAATATTGGATATCATCGAAACATCGATCCTGGATAAAAGTATAAGAGCCAGTCCGTGGGGTATCATGGGAAGACCGATCTTTAGTGCATAGCTCCAGAATTCCCTGTTATAAAAAGTTTTTCCTTTTCTCATCAGGTTTACATAACACCACAAGGCAATGGCGCCTCCCGGGACTACAGTACCTATTATCTTCAGAAATCCCTTATCTCCCGGTGCATACAGGAGAAGCAGTACCGTCATTATAATGGTTGTGATTGTGAGAACCACAGAAACTGCGATATTCTCCTTATACTTATACTCAAACCTGTATTTATACTGCATATAGTCTATAGAAGGGTAAAGCGCCAGATAGGCAAACAGGATGAATATCACGATCCTTGGGAACTTCAGCATCATTCCGTCAGCAGGGAACAGTGCCATTATGAGAATAAGAATGATAAGTCCGAATGCACTTGAAAGTGTCTGGATAGAGGACATGAATTCGTCAAACCTGTCCTTAAAATCCAGCTTTGCCCTGCCCACACTGTAAATAAGGCAGAGCCCGGTCACTACCGAGAATATACTTACATAGTTATTGAAGTTATTGGCATATCCGGTTTCCGCAGTCGTTAAAAGTCTTGTATAAATGGGTGCCGTAATGATACCCATGGCCCGGATAAGGACATTGGAAATAACATACCAGAAGCCCGAACGGACTGCCAGTTCACCGTCGTTTTTTTTCTCATCAACAGAACTCATACGAGCATATCTCTCTGAAGAACAGTATCCTGGGCGATCTGAGCCGCAGCCTTTTTCCCGATGACTGTATCTATCTCCGAAGGAGAAATACCCATGCCGGGTCTCTTCCAGGTTAGCATATCTTCTGTTATTATTTCTCCTTCCTGGATATCTTTGGCAGCCACCAGGGAACGCCTGGCATTCTGTCTTGCAGCGCTTTCAGTATCAAGGCTCACAAGATCCTTTTTACCCCGGATCTTTATCATGTCATTTATTCCGGATAATATGTTCATCGCGTCAAAGGGATCCATGGCGTGATAGTGGTCATTACCTTTTAACTTCTTATCCAGGGTGAAGTGCTTTTCAACGAGCAGAGCCCCGAGGTTAAATGCAGTTTTTATCACATCACAATTATCCGTCGGCTTTGTGTGGTCAGAATACCCTATATAGCAGTCAGAGAAACTCTCCTTAAGTGCTTCTATCTTCAAGAGATTCGCATGATCCAAAGGTGTGGGATATTCCAGCACACAGTGAAGAAGCGTGATCTTCTCATCATTATATTTTCTGATAGTATCCACAGCCCTTCTTATCTCATCCTCATTGGATGCACCTACTGACAGGAGAATGGGCTTTTTCTTTTTTGCCTGGTACTCTATAAAAGGCAGGTTTGACAGATCTGAAGAAGAGATCTTATAAACATTCATCAGGTCTTCAAGATAATCGGCGAAATCAGTATCAAATGCCGTAGAGAGGAATTCTATACCTGTTTTTTCCGAATGCTCGTATAATTCCCGGTATTCCTTTTCCCCGAAAGCGTCAAATTTCTGGAAAAGCTCGTACTGACTGCCGGTGGGTTCCTCGGTCCTGTCCCAGTATGCAGGTGAATCCTTGCTGGCTAACGTGCCCGCCTTGTAGCTCTGGAACTTGACTGCATGAATCCCTGCCTGAGCTGCCTTATCTATCATGAGACACGCAGCCTCTAAGGGAGTAATATCCATTTTCTTCGCAATATCATAATAGTTAACACCGATCTCCGCGATCAGAGTAAATTTCCCTTCTTTGAGCCTTTCCTTTATAACGCTCTTTCCCATAATAAAACCCTCCTTGATAATGACATCACTTACTTTTACCTTACCCTCTCATGATATGATGATATGCTGTCTGCCGCAGTTGAGGGCAAGATGCTATTTAGGGAGCAATCAGCCAAAAGTTCTTAACGAGATCCACTTCGATTAGACCATTCCGACGCCTGTCTGAGCGTCAGCGAGTTAAGGAGGAATGGTCTTGTAATGAGAAGTGGATAGAGTTTAGAACTTTTTGAGCGCGGAAAAATAGCATCTTGCCATCAACTGAATTACCATCACATTACACTTTTCCATCCAACCATCTTCTATATCCCTTCTCATAGAACCTCAAAAGCTCCATGAGCATATCATCATAATCCTTATCTTCCTTCTTTTTCCCGGAAAAGATCTCCTCAGCCCCGTCCATAAGCTCGAAGATCTTCACCTCAGTCCCTGCCTCTTTAACCGCCTCAAGATATGCAGCAGCGGAATGAAGGCTGTCGACTTCCCCAAAGTTCCTGATGGCACTTTTAAGCTCGTCAAAGGAATGCACCAGAGTTATACCTTCTATCAGGGAATAGGGCACACTCCCGAAGACCACGGATCTCTTTCCCAGCAGAGCTGCCTCATAGGCCGCAGTTCCGGTGATCGTCACCACTCCTTTTGCTTTCGCTATCCAGGGCTTGGGATCCTTATAATAATTAACCCTGACCACCCTTACATTGGCAATCTCACCGGCCTTTTTATAGAATTCAGGATCTCTCTCCCCCAGCATTGCCTGATGCTCTTTAACGTACAGCTTCCACCCTAACGGAAGGGACTTGCTGACCTGTTCAATAAGATTAAGTTCATCAACGTAATATGACGCCTTTACAAATACAGATGACTCGGGGATAAGATGCAGGGGCATATATACATATGTCTCCCCTTCAACCGGATCCTCAAAAAGACTGTTTGGAACGAGAAACTTCCGTTTTCTCATCATAGCGTCAAAATAGTGCTTTAGATAAGGCCATGTCCTGGCATAGAGCATATTGCTCCGTTTCTTTGTATCAAGATTCTTTGCCCTTATATCCTGATCATAGAAATAATTCCATTTTCCCCTCATAACCCGGAGTATCCATATCAAGCTGTCTCTCTCGTACTGCACCGTGACAGATCCTGCAAACTCGGGATTCATGATATCACTTTTTCTTCTGAAATCCTCCACATAAGCTATGGATTCCTGCATATCCTCATCTCTGAGTTTAAGCTTCTCTTCATAGATCCGCCTGAAATAGGGATCTATATCAAAGGAGTTCTGGAAAGACGGATACTTCCAGTAACCGTACTTCCCGTATTCTATGGTCATATACGGAATATGCCTCTTCCAGGCAACTTCCGAAAGTATGGTCCTCTGAAGCTCAGCATTATCAAGATCCAATATCACATCCGGCTTAAAATCATCCAGGATACGGAATATCTTTTTATAGTTAAGTTCCAGCCAGTAATTATTCTCTTCATCACTGGTAACTGCCCAGTAATCCCTGAAGTGATAATGCCTCGTATTCTCCTGGGAGCTCATAAGCTGCATACCGGGAGTCTTGAAGTGACTGTATTCCTTTTCTATCATATTGAGGAATTCAGGATCGGCAGGTCCCTTTACTCCGGCATTTAAGGGTCTGTCCTTTAAGCCCTTTCCTCTGCCGAAGAGATCATGGTGCCTAAATCCGTCTTTTGGCAGGCCGGCCTTTCTCCTGAATGCATCCATACCATCCGCAAACTCGTCACAGATATCACTAACGTCATAGAGCTTACATCCAGGCAGATGCTCCCTGAATTCAAAGATCGTATGCTCATTGTAATAGCATTTATTGAACTTGCTTTCTGCCGACATGATATAAAAGGCTGCCACCTCATTCTCTTCCATCAGATCCCGGGCAAGGAACCAGAGCGGCTTTCCGTATGTCTCACGGCACACGAACAGTATTCTTTTATTCTTAAAAATATCACTTTTCAGTCCCATTATATTTCTCAATAAGCCTTTCTATAGCAGCCGGACGTTCCTCAAAATATGCCTTAAGATCTGCGATCTTATTGTCGTAATATATCTCCTTGTCTATCCCGCTGTAAAATCTGTCATACCAGAGCATCATATCATCTCTCGAATCCGATGCGATCCCGTCTATCTTTATCTTAGCTTTTTCAAGAGCGCAGAAAACCTTTTCCATGCTCTTCAGTTTCTCAAAGAATAACTTCCTGAAGCTCTCATTTTCAAAAGCCGCTGCAAACACTCCGTCATCCTTCAGAGCCATTTCGAGATTATCCCGGTCCACATGTGCTATGTTCATGGTCTCATGGTTTACATCAAAGAGCATATACCGCCACTTGCAGTCTTCAAAAGCGCTCTCACCCTTCTCAATACTCCTCCACAATGCCACATTTCTCGAAGGCCAGTCATACAGAGCTCCTATATATATCTCAAAGGCATAATAATCTGTCATGCTGTCAATGTCGACAGCCTCTGAAAATCTGTCGAAGGCTTTCTCATCTTTCAGGCCGCTGTATGCCATATAGCGAAGTTCCTCATAATACTTCCGGTTTTCTTCACTTCCGCCCTCAACCTGGTTGTCCTTGATAAGCACCGTATTCTCAGGATCCACACCGTATCTGTCAGATATGAATTCATTTGTGTACTTATCAGTTATATACATTATCCCCCAGTATTCACCATTTAAGAAAAGATGAGCCGGACGGTAATGCATTACCGTTATATTCAGATCCTCTCCCAGGGAAGCAGCAAGCCTGTCCAAAGTCTTTGTGTCTAAATCATTTCCCCCGGAAAAGAGGGAAAGTGAACTCTCCGACATATCCCCATCCAACAGATTTACGGAAAAACGATCGGAACCCGAATAGATCTTTCTCGCGTACAGATTCAGGGATTTCTGCGGAAATGACCTGGACCAGTTTCCTCTTATCCTCACACCGGTCTTCTCCTTTAAGAGAAGGTCATGCCCTTCATCATAAACCGCTATATCCGATTCCCTCTCCCATTTTCTTCCATGGCAGCGGTAATTTGCTTCTCCCCAGTATAATGAACTGTGATCCTTTCTGTACTCTTTTCCTATATCACCAAGGACGTAGATCCCGCGTTCGTCCCCGAATAGACCTTCCGTATCCGAAACCAACGAGATCACTGCTTTATCTCTGTATTTATCCCTATCAAGCCCGACAAAGTAGCTTTCTGTACCGATTTTACCGATGTTTCCCTTATCGTCAACGACCGCTGCTCTTATGATAGTAGCTTTATCCACCTTTTCAGCCGGTAGTGAAAATGAATACATATCTTTTTCGCCTGTTAAAAGAGGCGCTACATCTTCTATCATAGAGTAGACATTATCGTTTTCGGAAGCATTCTTTATCTCGATGGGTCCCGTATAGGGAATGCTGTTCTCATCCGGATCACTCCCGTCAAGGGTATAGAATATC
>CACZBM010000053.1 GCA_902779445.1 uncultured Lachnospiraceae bacterium | reverse complement strand
GGGCTGCATTCTGGATATTTGTAACATCCGAAGTCTCCCTTGCTACAAGGCTTGAAACTCCATACTTATCCAGATTTGAAAAAGAAAACTGCTGGATCCGCTGAAATAATGCTTCTCTTATATTCGCAGCAAGTCCGCTCGATGCCTTCGCAGAAAACACATAGCCGATAAGAGCAAGGATAAGGGCGAGAAGGGCAAAGATCAGCATGAAAGAACCCCAGTGTAATACTTCGCTGATGTTATTCTGCTCTATACCGTCATCCACTATATGCGTCGTCATTAACGGTATCATGGTCTCAAAGAGACCGCTTCCGATAAGAAATAACGGCGCTGCCAGAAAATCTTTTTTATACTGCTTTACCTGTTGCAGGATCGATTTCATTTAAGGAAAGACCCATCCTTTCCAGCACTGTCTTCAATGCCTTTTTGTATTCTCCCTTTCCTGTGGCATCGTAGCACGAAAATCCCATACTGTCTCTAAGCGGTATGCCGTATACCATGAGAGGGAACATCAGGGCCCCGGCAAATATGGCTGTTATATGGCCGGCATAGGGATCAGATACCAGACCTCTTCCAAGGTTACTGGTAATGATAGCATCCTGACCCAAATATTCCGATATCAGTTTAAGCATCTCATCCCTGCTTTCTGAAAGCAGGAGATTTCTGCAGAGGTTACACTGATACGCTATCTCATCCCTGGTATTCTGTGAAGCAGAGAGGGATGTGATCTTTGAAGCAAGGGCTTTCAGGTCTCCCAGATCACCTGAAGATACGGTGATCCGCATATTGGAGATGCTCGCATTCTGGAAAGTATGGGGTACCTCCATCACAGTTCTCGCATTGACCGGGATCCTGGCAGTTATATATTTCTCATCTTCAAGATAACACTCTGACAGAGCCATCAGCGAAAGCGCCGTTAATACTGTCTGTGTGGAAGCTCCGGTCTCCTTACACAGATCTCTGAATCCGGCATAAGGAGTCTTTAATATAAAGCAGTTTGAATAATCAGCCTCCACGGTGTCTTTTATCGAAAAGTATGATCCTTCAGGGAACGCTATGCTCTTATATCCCGCCGAAACCGGGATCTCATCCTTTAAGATATCCACATCATGATCATCTTCCTTCGCCCATTTATAAAAAACATCTTCCGTTCCGAAATACCTGTCAAGAAGCGTCCGGGCAAACCAGAATAACCCACATCCGTCTGTAACCACATGGGATACCACAATGCCAATCATGTTGCCTTCCGCATACACGGCGCAGGAATGACCGGCATTTTCATCACAGTTTATGATATCCGGTTCTTTATATAAAAGCGGGAGCGGAGCTTCATTTTCCTTAAGTCCGAGGAAGACTCCCTCGTCCTGTACAACGGAATAATTCATATACGGGCAATCGGCAAGTGCCTTATTTAACGCTGACCTTAGTCTGTCTCTGTCCACATTTTCATCCAGAAAAAAGCGGGCAAAGGGATTCATCTTACTGATATGTATCCTGCTCCGGTCAAGTCCCAGGACCGATCCGGCATATAGTCTCTTAAGCATTTTTCCTCCTCTGCTTATGACGGGAGCTCCACCCTAAGGTTATTCTGACAGATATTCCTCTCTGCAGAAAGGATCTCTATTCCCTGTTCCTTAAGCACTTCTTCAAAAGCACGTACGATCTTTGCGTCTTTATATTTATGGGCAATGATAGGCTGGAAAAGTCCTTTAACGGCAGTGATCACGATCCCGTTGGTTGAATTGATGCCTGTTACGACAGCAGATTCCAGGTATTCATCCGTCCCGTTCAGGTCATACTTTCCCACATAGCTTACAAGAGTAGACGGTACCATGTCCGCTATCAGGGAGTGTTTCATATAATAATCTGCTTTTTCCTGTAAAGACGGGAGCTTCTCCATCTGTATCAATGTATCCCGTTCCTTCTTTAAGAGCTCATTGGTGGCTCCGGGATCCTTCTGCTCCTTTATCTCTGCCCTGCCTTTTTTGCAGATAGCTGAAATATCCTGATCCGCTTCCTCTTTTCTGATGATAAAGTGCAGGAATTTGGTTATAAGTGACATACTCTCAGAGAAACCGTACTGGTCGCTTACATCACAGGTAATACCGATATCCAGGCAATCCGGTATCTCCGGCAGGCATTTTATAAGTGCCTTATAGTAAAGGACGGCAAACCATACTGAGGGAGTAGCGCCGCTCAGTCTTACCTTTTCCATGACTTTCCCTTCATCGATCGAAAGAAACGTCACGTATGCTCCCGGCTCCCCGTCTTCTTTTAACATTTCTTCAATTTTACTCGGAAGTATTGGACTCGTGCCTTCCGGAAATCCCACCCACTTCTTTTCTATCTCAGGAAGTTTAAGAAGAGGCTCTATCAGCTCTTCCCCGGGTTCCGGCGGGAGATCCGGCCTTCTGATACCGGAGAGGTCCGGATCATGCCCCGTGAGCTCCCATATATACTGATATAAAACAGAGAACGTCCATCTGAACATTCCCCTGCCGCCTCCCAGATTATGGAGGATCGTAAAGTAAATATCATTCCCCTCGTAATCCGCGCTTATCAGATGATGATTCATTTCCTTTGACCCGAAAGCCGGCATGGGAGTCCTTGTCTCAAATACCGGTACCGGAAGATCATTTTCTTCCAGAACATAGGTTCCGTCCCTTACAGCGATCTTTTTTGCAAGGTAGGGGTAGCGCTTCATGGTTTTCTGCATTGCAGTATTCAGGGCTTCAGGATCCACCGGTGCTTTCATCCGGAACCTGTAACGCATGGTAAGTGCCCCGAAAAACTTCATCATATATAAAAGCCTGGTATTATAATCTATCATCCATAATTCCCCTTTTTATTCACACTAGTAACTATTATATCCGCGCGGAATATCTTTGAAAAGGTAAATCTCTCCTATTCGTCATACTCACAAATATAACCAATCTTTCCTTTGTAATATGGTGAAATATCTTCCGGTGCATCGTTCCATTCCCACATACCGTCAACCCGGAACATACACATATAGTTTTCATCAGCTTCCTTTCCCTCAGCGTCAGTTCCCTTAAAGCTGGGCTCTCCGTTAAGCCAGCAGTATTGATAGTATTTGTCTGAATCCAACGCAGGATGAGTGTATCTTTCACCATCAAACCAGTGATAATGACCATCTTCAGGATCAAGTCGTCCACCAAGCCAAAGCACCAGTTTCTCCTGCTTATTCTCACGAAGCATATCCTCAATATGGTATTTCTCTTCAGTCGTATTTATCCGTACAAGATATCCACCCCGCGCTTTACATTCTTCCATGGCCTCATCCCAGGTAACATCACTCACAACGACTTCATACCTGTGAATACCGGTATCGTCCTCAAGATATCTGCTTTTAATCCCGGCTGCATCATTACGAAGATCATCCATTATTTCCTGATATCCAAGAATACCCGCACCCGGTTTTGCCTTTTTTACATCATAAGCGGTCTGCAGTTCTTTTTCGTACTCGGAGCTGCTCACTTTCTCACCGTTCCATTCGTATATAAGATCATCGTCATCCCATTCCGAGGTGTTATCTTCTACATAATACTCACCATATTCCTCTGTCTCCCATTTCCCGTCCTTAATGGTATATATATAGTCGTAGTAATAACCCATATGACCTTCAGAATTGCGTAACCGGTTTTCTTTTTCAATGTAATCAAAATAAAGCCTTGATGTCTGAAGTTCGTCTATCTTCCCATCACAGTATGTAAGAATAAGGTTTCCTGTCGCCTCATCCTGTCCCTGTAAAATAAGTTCAGGGACATCATCATCATTTACATAGATATAGTCATAAGTCCGGCATTCCAGACCATCATAACCATCTTTCCCATATTTCCTGTCAAAGTCGATCAGATAATCATAATATGCGTCCGCCCATGCATTTACGATTTCAGGCTCCTCACTATCCGGAACATAGTTTTCTTCCTCTGTGCTTAATGACTCCTGAGTATGATCCTCAACAGATTCGACAGAAGCTGATGATATGACAGGTTCTTCAGATTTCTTTTTAGTATCAGACTTTCCACACGCAGCAAAAAAAGTCAAACCCGCCCCTGAGATCAGGATTACCGCAATAATCGCAAAAATGGCAGGATTCCCCTGCCTTTTCTGCATCCTCCTCAGATATCCCGAAGAGTTTTCCAGGATTTTATCACTTTAGATGCCTGATGCCTTCTATAATTCAAAAGCATTAGGCTATTCGATTTAGCCCTATCATAACAGAGGCACATTAGAACGCTGTCGTATTTCCGCCAAGGCGTGTAATTTCAGCTTTCATCTTTTCTATCATTTCATTCTTTTTCTTCATCTCGCTATCTTTTCTCTTTATTTCGCCATCTTTTTTCTTTATTTCAGCATCTTTTTCTTCGATAACCTTGTTTAACGGGTCAACATATGTCTCAAAAAATCCTGCCATATCATCGCCTCCTTTATGATTTTCGTTGATTTTATACGATAATTCTACTACCAGTCTCGCCTTGTCCTTCTCTTCTTCAGGTAGTTTCGATACATAATTCACAAAACTATTTATATCCTCTGCCTTAGCCTTATGTGATACTACCTTCAGGAATGCCGGCGCATCATCATGGGATATATTTACTATCTGGACTCCGGGATATCCATCTCTATCAAATCTATGGATCCATCCGGGAGAATCCTGTTTTACAAATCCTTCCTTATCAAGCCACTTCAACAGATCCCTGGGTTTTCCTTCTCTTAGAAAAGACAGTGTCATATCAGTAATACTGCCAACTTCACCGTTAAGCACAAGATACTCATAAGCGTAACTCATCGTCTTATAGAATACCTGTACGTCCAGCTTCCCTCCATAGCCCTTGAATTCCCAGATATTTAATTTCCGAAAAAAGCTGGCAATCTCATTTTTCAAAATGCCTTCTTTTTTCTTCCTGATCACAAGGAGATCAATTTCCCTTGGCAGAGTATTCATCTTGATAGATTGCAGGAAATCCAGTAAATCCCTGTCCGAAAACAGACCAATTTCCACCGCATTACATAGTGCAGGATGGTACTGATTCCTATGCCGTTCATTCGGATCCTTGTTTTTTAATGTACGTTTTCTTTCGTCCATACACTTCCTCCGTTTCGTAAAATGCGCAGGAAAGAATATGGAGCCATCTCCTTCTCGCCTGCTTCTTCAGTTGTAGTTTGGGTAAAAGCAGGAGATTCAGAAATGATTATTAGAATAATTGAATAAATAGAATTACTGTGATCTTCGTTGCTTTCTTACAAGACTATAGCACAGCCATTCATGTAGAACAAGCCTGAATTTTCAGCCTGTTCCTTTGTTAATTCCATGCTTTCTTCTTCCTCCATCTAAAAAGCATTCCACAACCCTACATTTTTTCCAAATCCCACCTTTTTAGATAGGATTTGGAAATTTTTCCCACGGCAGATAATACAGCCATGATCTTCAGTCAGAATATGCGGGGCAGATTGATAGCGAACGACCGCAGTTTTGGGACGAAATTGGCGGTGCGAAGCGAAAGAGCTTTATTTGAGCGGTAGCACCGTCCAATTATTTCGTCGCAAAACAAAGGTAGTGAGCGTAATCTGCCCGCATATTCTGACTGAAGATCAAATAATGTCTGCCAGGTTTATTCATATCTCATAATAACAATCTTGCGACAGCCAGCCGTCATTAATACCATCCTGCCGGAATCTATGCTAAAATATGTATATGTGATCTGTACTTTAACGCCAAAACGAAAGGAAGACTCATATGAATATCAGAAAAGCTGCAGCCATCGGCCTTATTGCCCTAATGACATTCAGCATGTGCGCCTGCGGAAAGGGTCCGGGCCCCGAAGCATATGTTCCGGTGCAGGGAATACCTGAATTTACCGTAAACGGAGAAACGGATCTACCTGGCAATTTCTTCCTTTCATTTGTGTACAGCAGGAATATCGTAATGCTGGATGGAAAGGGAAATGTCGTATGGGGTAAACATGAGGAACAGCCCTCTGCCGACATGCACACCGGTTTCTGGGACTTTAAGAAACACAAGGTGGGTAAGAAGACATACTACAGCTATCACGACCAGATCTCATACTATGACGATTACGGTCTTTCGGGATATGCCCCGGGAGAAAGAGTCATCCTTGACGATAAATTCAACGAGATAAACAGGATCACCTTCGAAGATTCCGCAACAGTAAAGAAAGGGCACCCCTTAGACGGGCATGATTTCCTTATGATCGATCCCGATCACTATATACTGTCGGGATATATAAAAGATACGATCTATAACCACCCCTCATTTCCGGATGGATCAAATGTGATCTACTCCTATCTTCAGGAGGTGGAAAAAGGGGAGGTTGTCTGGGATTTTAAGAGCATAGACTATCCCGAACTTTATGACCTGGTGGTCACTGACGGTGTGGAGACTGCGAATGACTTTGCAAATCTCAAAACAGATGTGCCGGATATCGTACACTTCAATGCCATGCGCTTAGATGATGAAGGGAATCTCATCTGTTCCTTCAGACACCTTAGCACCATAGTCTGCCTTGACCGCACCCGCAGCACAAATCAGATCAAATGGAAGCTCTCCGGAGCAGGTGACGAATTCGGTCTTACCGAAGACGAAAAAACTTCGTGCCAGCACTATGTCACAGTGGATGGGAGCTATATCACTGCATTTGATAACGGAAACAAAAGTAAAAAAACCCGTATCCGTTCCTACAGCATAGACCCTGACAAGCGTTCGCTCCTGTCTGCCAAGACCTTTGAGATCGCAGGTAAATATTCATCTGCCTGCGGAAGTGCACAGCATATAAAGGATGAAACCTATGTAATAGGATGGGGCCGCTCCGAAAACGACCCCGTGTGTATGTCGGTATATGATTTTTCATCGGGAACGGAGCTCATGTCCGTTGCTCTCAATAATCCTCAGAATTTCACCTACCGCTGTGTATATTATGATTGAAAAACTGTTTTTCCTGTATATCAGATGAACGAAGGTACTACCTGATTTTCGATTATCTGCTCGTAGGTCTGGGGTTTCACGAGCCATTCTGACTTCCCGTCCTTTACAAGCACTGCGCCCGGCACAGGATTATTATTGTAAGTAGAAGCCATGGAATAGCCGTATGCTCCAGTGGTATATACCGCCAGGATATCACCCATCTCCACTCCTTCGGGAACAAGAAGATCTTTAATGATGATATCTCCTGATTCGCAGCACTTACCGCAGACTGTTACTTTTTCTTTCACAGGCTCTTCTGCCTTATTTGCGATAACACCGCTGTATTCAGCATCATAGAGGGCTACCCTGATATTATCTCCCATTCCTCCGTCTATTGATAAATACTTCCTGATTCCCCGGACTTCCTTGATCTGTCCCACGGTATATAAAGTGATGCCGGCTTCTGCGATTATGCTGCGTCCCGGCTCTATAACAACTGCAGGCCTCTCTATATTAATATCCTTTGACCAGGAGATGATCTTTTCCATAATAGGGTCAAGGAAGAATGAGAAAGGCTTTCTCTCTTCGTCTGTATATGTGGCTCCGAATCCTCCTCCCAGGTTCAGTTCCTTTACGTCAAAACTGAAGCGTTTCTTTATTTCGGATGCACACTCAAGCATAACGTCAACGGAATCCAGATATTCCTGAACAGTAAAGAGCTGTGAACCTATGTGCATATGAAGGCCGTAGAAATTTACGTAAGGTGAATCAATAAGAGACTTTATCACAGGATAGAAAACATCATCATCAAGAGGAATACCGAACTTACTGTCCTTCTTTCCTGTTATGATGTAATCGTGGGTGCTGGCAGCCACTCCCGGAGTGATCCTGACAATGACGTTCACTTTTTTATCGTATTTTTTGCAGACTTCTTCGATAAGCGGAAGCTCATTTAAGCCGTCAAGGATGATCCTTCCGACTCCGTATGAAACCGCCATGTCTATTTCTTTTGGAAGCTTATTATTTCCGTTAAATTCAACCCTCTCTGCCGGAAAGTCCGCTGCCTTCGCAACAGCTATCTCGCCGCCCGAAACCACATCCGCAGACATGCCCTCTTTTTCAAGTATCTTAAGCATTCCCACTGTACAGAAAGCCTTGGATGCATATGCCACCCTGCAGTTTCCGTACTTTTCAATGAAATCCGTCTTCAGTTCACGAAGCCGGTTAAGGATATCATTTTCCGAAAAAACATAGATGGGCGTTCCGTATTCTTTAGCAAGTTCCACTGTGTCACAGCCATCAAAATATAAGCGGTTGTTTCTAATCTCTTTGATCATAATATGCTCCTTATTTTTAAACCTGATCCACCCTCCCGGGGGAAGGAAAAAATCATCGTTTAGAATAGTAACACAATCAAAGCCAATATAAAAGAAATATAAAAGTCCGGACCAAATTGGATAAAATCCTAAGGTCCGGACTTGATGTTTTTTAATCAAATAATGACTTGAAAATAAATTTCGTATTTGTTACGAGGTACCTTTTAAATAGTCTTTTAGGATCCGAGCACATCCTGTAAAGCCACTCGAGATGGGCTTTCTGCATCCAGACCGGAGCCCTCTTCACCGTGCCTGCATGGAAGTCAAATCCTGCGCCTACTCCGCACATGAAGCCTCTGATCTTTCCCCTGTGGGCAGCCATCCACTTATCCTGCTTCGGGGATCCCAAGCCCACCCAGACAATGTCCGCATCTGCTTCATTAATGAGCTCTATGTCGTGTCTGTCCTCTTCCTCGGATACCTCGCCGAAAGAAGGTGAATACATGCCTCTTACCCTGAGTCCCGGATAATTCTTCGAGAGATTGTCATCCAGTTTTTCCAGTGTCTCCTCTTTGGAACCATAGAAAAAGTGGGTAAGGGATCCGTCCATGGTAGCCTTGAACATCTCTTCCATAAAATCAGGGCCGGCCACCCTCTCTGCTTCCTTATGTCCCTTACGCCTTATTTTAGACGCAATGGGTGCTCCGTCAGGAAAGGTTCTGTCCGCATTATTCAGAACATCCAGATACTCTTTATCCTCGTTAGCCATCATAAGAGTGTGGACATTTGAAAAACATGCATAGCCCCCTGAAAGAGAACCTATATTATCCTTTATATCCGAAACCGCGTCCCGAAGGTTAGAGATCTCATAACGAACCCCCAGAACCTCTTCCTTTTTACCCATAGAGTTTTCACACTCCTTCAGCCCTGCTTATAACCGCCTTCTTCAGGGCTTCCACATTTTGAGCGGATATTTCACCGTTTTCAGGATCCACTGCATAGAAGTAGAACTTGATCTTAGGTTCTGTGCCGGAGGGCCTCATGGCAAACCAGGAACCGTCCTCCATATAGAATATAAGCACGTTGGATGCGGGTATATCTTTGTATCCGTTGAGATAGTCAATTACCGATGAAACCTTTACATCGCCGAAGGATGCAGGGGTTTCCTTACGGAATACATCCATTATCCTGTTGATCTTCTCCTGACCTTCTTTTCCCTTTAATACGAAGGAAACCTGATCCTCGGAAAAGTATCCGTATTTTTTATAGAGATCCTGAAGGGCTTCATACATGGAGATGCCCTTCTTCTTATAGTAAGCTGCCATTTCGGAGATGAGCATGCCGGCAGATATACCGTCCTTATCTCTCACCTTTTCACCCGGTGCACAGCCTATACTCTCTTCATAACCAAAGAAGTAGGTATAACCGGCTTCCTGAATGCCGGGGATACGACCGCAGATATTCTTAAACCCTGTAAGAGCTTCATATACCGCTATCCCGTACGCTTCGCAAATGGTCTTTCCGAAATTACCGGTTACTATTGATTTGATCATGGCTGACTTCGGAGGGAGCTTACCCTTTTCCTTACTGCTCTCAGCCATGTAGTTTATAAGCATTCCCCCGGTCTGGTTTCCGTTTAACGGAATGTACTTTCCTTCGGGACCCCTTATCTCAACAGCCATTCTGTCGCTGTCCGGATCTGTTGCGATAAGTACATCCGCATTCTTTTCCTTACCGAGTTTTTCCGCAAGTTCAAATGCCCTGCTGTCTTCGGGATTGGGGAACGGTACTGTCGTAAAGTCGGGATCCGGATCCTTCTGCTCTTTTACAAGGAAGAAGTTATCAAACCCTCTCTCTTCCATAACCTTTGAAAGAGGGATGGATCCTGCTCCGTTAAGGGGTGTATATACCACTCCCACTGTTTTATCAAGCTCCGGATCTTCTCTCTGGCTCAAGGATTTAACATAGTCAAGATACTTCCTGTCCATGTCGTCCCCAAGAGTTACAAGAAGTCCCTTTTTCTCAGCTTCATCGATATCCATCTTTTCAAACTTATCGAAAAGGCTGTACTTCTGTATTTCCGAAAGTATCCCCTCCGATACTTCTCCGGAGATCTGTGCACCGTCATCAAAATAAACCTTGTAACCGTTGTATTCCTTGGGATTATGGCTGGCGGTCATATTGATGCCGGATACAGCGTTTAATTCCCTTATGGCAAAGGACAATTCCGGGGTGGGACGAAGTGACGGGAAGATGTATACCTTTATACCTTTAGCCGTCAGTATCGATGCAGCGAGATACGAAAACTCCTTTGAATGATATCTGCAGTCATAGGCAAATACCACACCCCTCGTCTTATCCTGTCCTGACTTTATGATATAGTCACCGAGTCCTGCGGTTGCACGCCCCACGGTGAGTTCATTCATCCTGTTGGTTCCGGCTCCGCATATCCCGCGGAGTCCCGCTGTTCCAAATACGATATCCTGATAGAACCTGTCGGTTATCTCCGCCTCATCCCCCCTGATCTCAAGGAGTTCTTTTTTCATGGGATCTTCTTCCGGAAGATTTTCAAGCCAGAAGTTGTAGGTTTCCTTTACGTTCATGTTTTTACCTCCTTAATCCAGAATGACACAGTTATGTTTAACCCTCATCAGTCAGCACTTCGTGCTGCCAGCTTACCGATGGCAGCCGCACTTGGTGCGACTATACGCCATTCAAAACATGTCACTGACATGTTTTGCCCCAAAGGGGGAAGCCTGTTTCAGTAATCACAATTCAGTTTCCAGCTTTCTATTTTCTCGCGAAGGCATCGGGTCTCACCGTCACGTATCCATATTTCCGGCATGGATCTTGATAAAAATGTGAGAGCGCCCTCAGAAACAGAGTAAGCACCGCACCTGTCAAAGGATAATATATCCCCCACTTTTAATTCCGGTAATTCTATTTCACGGATCAAAACATCGGCGACGGTGCAGAGACTTCCGCAGATACAGTATTTATCTCTCGTTCCTTCTGTTTTTTCTAAAGACTCCCCGTCTCTTTCCACTTTCACCGGGGGTATCTTCATTGCCATATTCTGTCCGTAATATTTAAGCTGATGGATCCCTCCGTCCACTATCGCGTAGTTCACACCGCCATTTGTTTTGATATCGCAGACCTTTGTGTAGTAGGTACCCGCCGGAGCAGCCATAAACCTTCCCATTTCAATTCCAAGATTATGCTCTCCGGAAAAATCAAGCAAAAGATCCTTTATACTGTATAAGAGCTCCCTGTCCTTTTCATCATAGGGTTCTTCATAATACTCTGCTGACAGTCCGGGTCCGTATTCCACAAGTTCCGGTGTAAATCCCGTCTCATCTTCCGCTTTTTTTAGAAGATCCCTTATCTTTGATAAGTCCTTTTCAATCTGTTTAACCTTTGTCTTCGCCGTTCCCGAGTAAAAGTGAAGACCTGTTATCTCAGCCGGGTCATCATCTCTGCCTTTCAGGATATCCAGGATATCCTCTTCTGACATTCCGAACTGATTTCCGGAAGAAAGTCGGAGAAGTACCTTCGGTTTCTTTCCTGTCTCCCGGCTCACCCTGTATATAAGGTCATAGTGAAGTCTGCTTTCGGAAGTAATGATATCCACACCATATTCCAAAGCTTCCCTTATATCCCATTCCTCTTTCATCACGCCGGAATAGAGTATCCTGTCTCCGGGAACACTAAGCGACCTGCAGATCGCAAGTTCTCCGGGACTGCATACTTCTACATGTTCTATAAGATTTTTAGCCGGAAGCGCGCTTAATAAAAAGGGATTCGCTTTTATGGAAAAAGTAAGGGGTATGTCATGCAACCCCTCCTTTATATCCGTAATCCGCTTTTTAAACCTGGAAGCGTCGAAAAGATAGCATGGAGTATTCATTCCGGTATCAGGCATCCTGAAGCCTTTCTATAAGTTCCTCCAGTGCATCAAGAGAGTTGAAGTTTTCTGCCACAAGATCCTTTGGCGTGATCTCTATATCGAATTCATCATCGAGCTCGGCAACTATCTGTACGATGTCAAATGATTCCAGAATATTATTGCTTACAAGCTCGGTTTCATTTTCAAAATCCACGTCTGGCCTTACTTCATTAAGGATCTCAAGTATCTTTTCTCTCATAAGGTAATCCTCCTCTATAATATAGATTCTTCGCGTCTCGTCTTCCGACTCGGTCCGTGCTAAACGCGTGACCGATGCCAGATGCGCATAGCGCATCTTAACGGCATTCAAAACATGCCACCGGCATGTTTTGCACTGGCACG
>CACZBM010000052.1 GCA_902779445.1 uncultured Lachnospiraceae bacterium | reverse complement strand
TAAACCCGAGAACTGGATATATTTTGCTTGGATTTATCTTGATTATAATAATATACTGTTATCAAGATTTTTACTATCTAAATGACATTAGGACGGTTCTCGATGACTTACTGGAGATACAAGGAGGCAGAAAATGAAAAGAAAGCACACAATTAATTGCTATAGCGAAATAGAAATGGACAGATGTGCAGATGCCTTGTTAGAACAGGGATACAAGGTTGAGAGACAATTAGGTGTAATGCCTGTTCAGCAGTTCTGCATACCCACATATAAAGTAATATTTTGGGACATAAGTGAGAAAGGCATATCCCACTGTGGAGACTGAATTCCGCAAATAGTAAGTCAAAAGGGACAGTTTATGAAAGACAAGTATTATGAACAAGCCGTAGCCTGTGTAAAAGATACCGTTCTTCCTGCACAGATAAAGTTGTATAAGTCTTGTGGTGGTGATTTTGACAAAATCTACGGCGAAGCGATGAATGGAAACGGATATTTTGGAAAAGTAATCGAGGCTGGACATATCTATGAACTTGGATACGAGAAATGCACTTGTTCCAAAGTACAGTCTGGTCAGATTACTGATCCGGATCAGTGTAATTGCAGTAGACAAAGTATTTTGTATATTTTAAATTGCCTGGAACCCAATAGTATATTTGAGGTTGAGATTATGGAATCAATATTGCGCGGAGCAGAGCATTGTAGATTTAAGATCACGAAGTCAATGAGATTCAGAGAACTGCTGGAAACACATAATGCAGCTGTTGCTGCGCTGGTCAGAGATAATCTTAAAAAGTATAAACTTGATATTCCGGGTACAGCATATTTTGATGAGGGATTAGACCGCCTGAGTGATCAATATGGAAATGACGGGTGTAAATACTATGTTATTGAGGATGACCACGGACAGGTCATAGGCGGGATCGGATTCGCCCGATTTGAACCAATGGAAGATACGGCGGAATTGCAGAAGCTTTATCTTAAGGATTCAGCAAAAGGTGTCGGACTAGGTTACGAAATGATAGACTTCATCGAGGAAAGGATGCGGGAAGCAGGGTATAAGGCTTCATATCTGGAGACACATGACAATCTTCAGGCTGCGATCCACATCTATGAAAAGATGGGATATAAAGAAATAGAGCGTCCCAAAGAAGTGGGGCATAGCACCATGAACAGATTCTTTCGGAAGGAACTGTAAGTAATTTGGGATGATACCAACTAAGAGAAACGGTTTGAAGGAGAAATCGTGTATGGAAATCAGGATTATTATAGCCCTGATCATAGTAACTCTTATTATCCTGCTGGTTTCTGCCGGCAGGGAAGTCATACAGATAAAAATCCCTATTTGCCGGGAAGGAAAATAGAAGAGCCTGTTGCCGGTGACATTTTGGGAAAGACAACGGATACAGGAGTCTATCTGTCAGAAAGCAAAAGCTTTGACATTATTAAAACCGCTTCTTTGGAAGCTTATACCAGGCAGGCGTATAATGAAGCTGCCGCAGAAGAATTGTCAAAATGGTTAAGACTGTCTGATAAGGAGGCAAAGTCTGCCAAGGATGGGCTTCCGGCTGAACAGTTAGGTATCCGTGGGATTAAAAAGACACTGTATTATTGTTTTACAGATCATGAAAATGCAACGGGCGAGACATTTGCAAAGCAGGGCGTTGATACCTGCAAAAAACAGCTTGAGGCTGCTGCGGGCTTTGCCGTTATTTTTGGAAATAATAACGAGGCAGATCTTGTGGAGTGTGGAAGAAATACGGTCAGGCTATGGCTTGCCCTGACAGAACAGGGAATCTCGGTACATCCGGTGAGTTATGCACTGGAGGATCGGGAGACAAAAGAGACAATAAAGGAAGCTCTTAATTGACATGACTTAAAAAGTTTTCTGCAATAACAAACATGACATATAGCTGTCGTGTTTATTTTGTTATTATACATACGGAGCTTGAGAGAGGTTAATGGGATTATAAAGATAGACAGGCTGATCGGGATATTGTCAATCTTACTGCAGGAAGAAAAGACAACGGCTCCTGAACTGGCGGAAAGGTTTGAAGTATCCCGCAGGACGATAAACCGGGATATTGAAGATCTTTGTAATGCAGGGATAAGGTGACTGTTATTAAGCCGGAGCAGATCAGGGAAAAGCTCTGTCAGATAACCACTGAAATAGCAAGAAAATATGAAGGAGACAGGAAATGAAAAATATAGCGTTGGTTGTGATAGACCTTCAGAATGATATTACGAAGAATTATAAAAAGATCATAGGACAGGTAAATGAAGCGATCAATTGGGCAATGGCAAAAGAGATGCATATCATCTATATCAGGCACTACAACCTGTCAGAAAAGACAAGAACATTTAAGCCGGATACCAAAGGCTCTGAACTGGTTCCTGAACTTAAGGTCGTGTCAGAGAATGTTTTTGAAAAGTCCAAGTCCAATGCATTAACAAGTGAAGCGTTTGCCGGGTTTGTTGAGAAAAACGGCATAGAAGAGTTTTATATCACCGGTGCTGATGCAACCGGCTGTGTCAAGTCTACAAGCTATAATCTGGCGAAGGCAGGATACAAAGTGCACGTGATATCTGACTGTGTAACGAGTTATGATCTGAAAAAACTGGATGAGATGTTTAAGTACTATGCTGATAAGGGCTGCGAAGTATTGACGCTTAAAGAATGCAGGAGTGAAAAGGAGGACAAGACATTATGAGGTTGGATGGTTTTGGATTATTGGTCGAAGATATGGCGAAGATGATCCGCTTTTACAGGGATGTACTTGGATTTGAGATCAGGGAGACAGAGGACAGCTCCAATGTATATCTTGTGAAGGACGGAACGCTGTTCCTTTTATATGGCAGGAAAGATTTTGAAAAGATGACAAGCCGCCGGTATGAATATGTTAAGGGGCTGAATGGCCATTTCGAGATCGCTCTTTATGTCGATACCTTTGATGAAGTAGATACGGTTTACAGGAATGCGGTAGAGAACGGTGCCGCATCGGTACTCCCTCCTGAACTCGAACCGTGGGGCCAAAGAACCTGCTACATTGCGGATCCGGAAGGAAATCTTATCGAGATCGGTTCCTGGAATAAACCATTTGAAGAGAAGGATGCTGGGAGATAAAGGAGATTTCGAAGTCAACGGGGAAGTCACTGAAAACCGTCCCCGGTGACTCCTGACTAAAGTGAAAGGGAGAGCTGAAATTTGGAGTATATCAGAGTTACAAAAGAAAATCTGGAAAAGGAACACATCTGCTGTGCGATTTCCAATAACAAGGATGTGCAGGTTTCTTCAAAGAAAGCCTGGCTGGCTGACAGATTTGATGAAGGACTTGTTTTTCTGAAGAGTGTGGAGCGTGGCAAGTGCTTTATCGAATATATTCCGGCGGAAAACGCCTGGATTCCTATCGAGGCAGATGGATATATGTACATTGACTGTCTGTGGGTATCCGGGGCTTTTAAGGGACACGGCTATTCTTCTGAATTACTTGAAGCTTGCATAAGTGATAGTAATGAAAAGGGAAAGAAAGGACTGTGTATTTTAGCAGCTGCAAAGAAAAAGCCATTCCTGGCTGATCCGAAGTATCTGAAGTACAAAGGATTTGATGTTTGCGATGAAGCTGATAACGGTATCCAGCTTATGTTTTTACCTTTTGACAAGAAAGCGGATGCGCCACGATTTAAGGAATGTGCGAGACACCCGCATATAGACGAAGACGGTTATGTTCTGTATTACACCAGCCAGTGCCCGTTCAATGCGAAATATGTTCCGGTTCTTGAACAGACCGCTAAAGAAAATGGTATACCATTCCATGCTATTCATATCGAGAGCAGACAGGAAGCGCAGAAAGCCCCCACTCCTGTCACAAATTACGCGCTGTTCCATAACGGAGAGTATGTAACGAATGAACAGATGAATGATAAAAAATTCTTGAAGCTTGTTAACAGCCTGGGGGACGGTTCTAATTGACTCCGTTTGAGTCGGGGGAAAGAATGAAAGATGAAGGATATACCTGAATTAACAATAGAAACAATAAAACGGATGGAAGATATGTCATGGTTTACCCACGCACAGATCTTTGACGATCTTATCATAGTGGCGCAGAAAGAAACGGCCTGCTACATATTGAAAACAGAGGCAGGGCTTGTGGTGATCGATGGTATCTGGCCTGATAAAAGAGTCTTTGACGAGATTACACGCTCGATCGATGAAGCGGGCTGGGGCGGAAAAGGGATCAGTATGTTTTTAATGACGCATGGGCATATCGATCACGTCGGATGCGGAAAGTGGCTTAAGATGAACTCCGGAGCAAAGACCTTTCTTTCCGAAGAGGACGATGAATTAAGACTTTCGACTCCGCATGAAGACGGACGGAGCGACAGCTATAAAGAGTTTGAGATCGATGAGTATATATCTGACGGGGATATGATCGATTGCGGAGACAGAAGTATATATGTAATATCGACTCCGGGTCACACAAAGGGGTCTTCAAGTTTTATCTTCCCTGTCCATGAGAACGGAGAAAAACATATGGCGTGTATCTTCGGAGGTGCCACGCCTCCCTGGGGAGACGAAGGCGGCAGGGAATTGCAAAGACAGTCTGTAAAAAAATTCATGAAGATCGCCGGAGAAAAAGGATGCGATGTCGCGCTTACAAATCATACTGCCTTTGACTGCGGTCTTGAGCGCATAGCATACAGCAGGGCAAGGATAGCCCATCTCCCGAATATTTATATCCTCGGGACAGCCGGAGTACAAAACTTTTGTAGGGTTTATGAAAAGGTACTGTGATATGGAGATAAAATACAGCGATACAAAAGATTTTGATGCTAAAGACATAGAGCGGCTTTTTCTTTCCGTTAAATGGGATTCCGGGAAATATCCCGGGAAGCTTGTAAGGGGCATGCATAATTCGACCCATGTGGTCTCTGCGTGGGATGGGGAACGTCTTGTGGGTCTTGTAAGAGCCCTGGATGACGGAGAGACTGTGGCTTTTCTGCATTATCTTCTTGTAGATCCCGAATATCAGGGTCTTCATATAGGAGATGAACTCATGAAGCGTATACTTTCGTTTTTTGACGGGTATCTCTATGTTAAGATCATGCCGTCGGATCCTAAAACAAGGAGATTTTACGAAAAATACGGATTTAGAACATATGACAATTATTCTGCAATGGTGATCAAAAACCTGTAAGTCAGCGGTGAGTCAATGGGTAAGTTATCGGTAAGTCAGTGAGAACCGTCCCAATGTCATTTAGTTAAGATCCTTGTCATCCTGAGCGTCAGCGAAGGATCTCTCCTACAGGTATATGAGATTCTTCGCTTCGCTCAGAATGACACTAACTTAATGTCATTGGAACCGTCCCCGTTGACTTCCAGGCAGCATTGGATCTGAAGAATACGGATGATAAGGTGATCGACATTGCATTCCGATACGGGTATGAAACGCCGGAGAGTTTCACAAAGGCATTCTCCCGCTTTCACAACGTAACACCGTCACAGGTCCGTGACGGTGCGACCGCGAGGACATTCCTTCCCCTGACGGTAAAACTACAGGTTCAAGGAGGCGATAAAATGAATTGCAAAATTACAAAAATGTTCCAGTTTAAGGTTATAGGTTTTCAAAAGGAATTTGATAACGATACCGCTTATCAGGAAATCCCAAAGTTCTGGGACGAGATCTGCGAAAAGTATGCATCAAATGTTTATGCAGGGAATGCTCCGGCAAATCCTTATGAGAAGGCTATCGTGGAGAACTGCATCGGAGAGTACGGCGTCTGCATCGACGATATCGGAGAGGGAAAGTTTCGTTATCTGGTGGCCGGTAAGTATACCGGAGGGGAAGTGCCTGAAGGAATGGTTGTTTATGAATTTCCCAAAGGTGACTGGGCGGTGTTTGACTGCATCGGTCCGATCCCGGAGGCATTGCAGAGCGTGAATACACAGATTTTCAAAGAGTGGCTTCCGGGTAATCCGGACTATGAACTATGCGGAAATGCATCGGCAGAGTGGTATGATTGCGTGAACGGTGAAAAGACGGATGAGGATTATCATAGTGCAATCTGGATCCCTGTGAAGAAGAAAAATTGAAACAAATGAAAATATTGTTGGAAGAGAAGGATCGGGCGACCGGTTCTTCTTTTCAAAAATAATACTCAGTCTGTTTTATGGAGGACATCATGGGTTCATTGCTTTTAGCTGTTATTTATCTGATTTTTATAAGTCTGGGACTGCCGGATTCTCTACTTGGCTCCGGATGGCCAAAGATGCAGGTTGTATTTAACGTGCCATCGTCATATGCAGGATATGTATCCATGACCATTTCCTTTTTGACAATAGTTTCTGCTCTTATAAGCCCGGGGATGATAAAGAGGTTTCACACTAAGTGGATAGTGATAGTATCCATATTTCTGACCATCCTCGGTCTTTTAGGGTTTTCGGTTTCCGGATCATACTGGATGTTATTTGTTTTCGCTGTTCCGTACGGTCTTGGTGCGGGTTCAATAGATGCTTCCGTGAACCATTATGTTGCGAATAACTATTCTTCATCTGAGATGAACTTCCTGCACTGCTTTTACGGGGTTGGCGCCGTTATCAGCCCGTATATAATGGCGCTTGCATTAAGAAAAGCAAAATGGAATGAAGGATACCGGTGGACAGCATATATACAGTCCCTGATTCTTTTCATATGTATTATTTCCCTGCCGCTTTGGAAGAAAAATGAGAAAGCGGATGTCGGAGAGATCAGGGACAGTGCAGGGATAATGGAAACCCTGAAGGTTCCGGGGGTTGTCCTCACACTGATTGCCTTCTATGCGTACTGTTCGGGTGAAGCCACCTGCTTTCTTTGGACTCCCAGCTACTTCGCCGGGACAAGACCATGGCTCAGCGATGATGTGATCGCTTCTTTTGGGTCGCTTATATTCGGGGGACTGATGCTTGGCAGGCTTATCTCAGGGTTCATATCAAATAAACTTGGAGACCGGCTTCTTATCCGTCTTGGGATAGCACTGGAACTAATTGGGATAATAATGGTATTCCTGCCTTTACAGGGCTATATAATTGCAGCAGCAGGGTTTGTAGTCATAGGAACAGGAATGGGACCGGTATACCCGTCAATACAGCACATGGCTCCGTATAATTTCGGTAAGAGATATTCCGCAGCAGTAATAGGACTGCAGATGGCCTCGGCTTATGTGGGCAGTACCTTTATGCCGATGGTGTTCGGGATAATACAGCAGAATATCGGGATAGGAATAATGCCGCTGTATTTACTGATTTTTGCTATAATTAATATCGGACTGTTGGAGCTGGCGTACAGGAAGGCGGGTAAGTCTTATGAAGATTAATGCACCGGAAGCCGCTACCGTCACTGTTCCCCGTCTTGAGCTCGTAAAGAAGGCCGGGAAACAATATGCAGAAGATTTCAGAGTTTCAGAAAAGCTTTTGGAGGAGATCATTATTGGTTTTCCGGTATGGGCGGCGAACATAGCACCGCCAATAAGGACATTTGTATATGAAAATAAAGAACTCTTAAAGGGAAAGAGGATATCAGCTTTTGCCTGCCAGGGTGGTTCAGGCGCAGAGAAAGCTTTCGGTAAATTAAGAAGCCTTCTTGAGATAGATGATTTTTTCAGTACGGCCGTATTTATCGATCCGAAGGACAGGCAATCAGAAGGGAATAAAGTGAGATTAGACACATTTATTAAAAAGCTTAAAGAAAATGATTGACTCTCACATTGTGTCAGGGATTAGGGTAATAGTGAGCTCAGAAAAACATCCATGGAGGTAAGTAAAGATGCTAAAAATAGGAGATTTTTCAAAACTATCCAGAGTAAGCGTCAGGATGTTGCGTCACTATGATGATATCGGATTACTGAAACCGGCGGAGATCGATACATTTACCGGATACCGCTATTATCGTGAGGAGCAGCTTTTTACCATCGGAAGGATTACGGCATTAAAGGATATGGGATTTTCCCTTGCTGATATCATCCGGATCCTTGAAAACTATGATGATAAGAAAAAAATGGAAGTCTTTCTGCTGGAAAGACAGGCAGAACTGAAAAAGCTTTCCGAAGAGACACAGTACAAACTGATGCTTCTGGAAACGGCCCGAAAGAGGCTGAGAAAGGAGCAAACTATGAGTTATGATGTAACAGTAAAAACAATACCTGAGAGATATGCAGCCACAGTGAGGATGATCATTCCGCGTTATGAGGATGAACAAAGAGCATGGAGCGTGCTTCATTCGGAATGTGGTGGAACATTGGTGCCGGCAGATCCCTGCCTTGCGGGAGCAGATTTTTTCGACGAGGAATACAAAGAAGAAAATGTAGATGTGCGGATATGGATGACAGTGAAGGGAACCTATGAAAACACAGAGCATGTGGAGTTTCAGACCCTTCCGGCGGTAAAGGTGGCAAGCTGTATAGTGAAAGGCAGTTATACACAGCTTACGGATGCAACAGCCACAGCAATGGCCTGGATGAGAGATAACGGGTACAGCATGAATGGAGCAATGTTCTGTATTTATCATGTAAGTCCGGCTCAGACATCGAATCCCGATGAACTGGTTACAGAGATCTGTTTCCCGGTAGAGTAAAACGGAAAAAATACAGGGGGCCACACGGCTCCCTGATTATCTATTCCAATAATTGGAAGTCAACGGGGACTTCTAAAAATAGAATACTTCTTCAAATTTTTTATCCATAGCAATACATATCACAAGGGCAAGCTTTGCGGTCGGATTAAACTGTCCGGTTTCTATGGAGCT
>CACZBM010000051.1 GCA_902779445.1 uncultured Lachnospiraceae bacterium | reverse complement strand
CTCCCCTGATACTCCATTATCTCTTCCATGGTCATATCCTGCCTCATGGAGAACTCCTGGGTCACTATGCTTATCTTACGCTTTTCCTTATGTGCTTTACGGTTTAAGGGTATCCCGTCGATCAGGATCTCACCTTCTGCAGGTAAAAGCACCGTAGACAGCATACTGATAGTAGTGGTCTTCCCTGCCCCGTTGGGACCTAAGAGCCCGAAAAATTCCCCGGTCTCTATCTTAAGATTAAGGTGGTCCACTGCTGTGAAATTCCCGAATTTTTTTGTAAGGTTTTTTATCTCTATCATAAGACTTGTTCTGTGATTAACCTCCTGTGCGGGGCATACTCGCACTCAGCGCTCGTATACATGTCCGAAAAACGTCCACAGGACGTTTTTCCTTCCTGAGGGCTTTAGCCCGAAGGATCTATAGATTCTTCGCTCCGCTCAGAATGACATGGGCTCTGGCTCTGCTCAGAATGACATGGGCTCCGCTCAGAATGACATGGGCTCCACTCAGAATGACTCATTATCCTTGGCAATAACTAGTGAAAAGTATCCGGCGTCATCTGGTATCTCTTCCAGGGACTCATAAACTGCTTCACTTTCCATCCCGCAGTCTATAACGGCTTTTGCGGTCTTTCCGCTTTTCTTTATCATTTCCTTTGTTTCCTTCATATGGCTCGCGGCCTTCATAAGAACGAAATTACCCTTACCTGAAAGTTCCTCATCTGTCTTATGGACAGCAGGGATCACATGAAGAGGCTCATCCCATTCCGTAAGGGAAGTATTGAGCCTGGCTGCTGCTGCACAGAATGATGGGATACCGTTGATAAGCTCTGTCTCATATCCGTCCCGTTCCAAAATGTGCTGCAGGTAGCTAAAGGTGCAGTATATGGTGGAATCACCAAGAGTCAGATATACCACATCTTCACCCTTATCAAGATAGCTCTTAATAAGATCAGCTCCCTGTTCATGGGCCGCTCTTATGAGCTCCCTGTCCTTTACCATAGGCATATCTATGGCTATAAGTTCTTTATCCTTAAGTTCCGGTATCTCTTGAAGAGCGATCTTATAGGATACTGCCTCTTTAGGGTCTTTACCCGGTACCGCGATTATATGTGCATTTTTTATAAGTCTCACTGCCTTAAGGGTCATGAGTTCCGGATCTCCGGGGCCCACGCCAACGCCGTATGCTGTTCCTTTCAATATTTATTCCTCCTATTATCTGTTACCTTCGCCAAAGGCCCTCATCCGTCACGGCTTCGCCGTGCCACCTTCCCCCGCCAACGGGGGAAGGCTATTTGTTGGCAGCCTTTATGATCTCCTCTACCAACGATTCCAGGGTAGCTTCCGATGCTGTACGGGTCTGCATACCGTATCTCTCAGCTTCTCCTGCCGTCTGCTTTCCAATGCATATAGCTCTAACATACGAATAATCCCTATCCGTATCATCTCCTACGAAGCCCTTAACCGTAGATGCGCTTGTAAATACAGCGAGATCAAAGTCAACGTCTTCAACTGTCTTTTCATAAACCGTATCATATATGGCAAGATCCGTGATGAAGATATCCTTATCTTTAGAAAGCTCCCGGATAAGTTCGTTATTTCCGATCCTGGCCCTGGCGATAAGTACCTTTTCGCCGCCTGAAAGGTGCGAGTTCAGTTCCTTTCCAAGGGTTTCCCCGTCGTATTTTGAAGGAATAAAATCTGCCCTTATCCCCCTTTCAAGCAGAGCCTTTGATGTTCCACGTCCTATGACTGCTATGCAGATACCTGAAAGTATCCTTATGTCTTCTCCGAGAGAAAAAAGCTTGTCAAAGAATATCCTGACTCCTGCAGGGCTTGTAAAGATAAGCCATTCATAATTATCGCGCTTAATGTCATTTATCGCATTTACGATTTCCCTGTCGTCTTTAAGAGGTTCTGTTCCGATCGTCGGGGATTCTATAACTTCTGCGCCCTTTTCCCTCAGCATTTTTGAAAGAACTGACTGGGATTCCTTTGGTCTCGTGAGTAATACCCGTGTTCCTGCTAAAGGCAGCTTTTCATACCAGGAAAAATCCTCTGATAATGAACACACCTTTCCAACTATTATCACTGCAGGAGTAGGGATATCAGCTTCCTTACATTTTCCGGAAATATCGGATACGGTGCCTGATATCCTCTTCTGTCTCGCTGTTGTCCCACGGGATAGAACAGCTGCAGGTGTATCCTTATCCATACCTGCTTTAAGCAGTCCTTCACATATATCTGAAAGTGCGGAAACCCCCATAAGAAAAACAAGGGTTCCTTTAGTCCGCACAAGGGCTTCAAAATCAATGCTGTCAAGAGAACCTGCTTTCTTATGTCCTGTTATTACATGGACACTTGAACAAAAGTCCCTGTGGGTCACGGGGATACCGTTATATGCTGGAACTGCAAATGCGCTGGTGACTCCCGGAACAACTTCAAAAGGCACATTATTCTCCTTTAAGAGCTCCAGTTCTTCACCCCCGCGTCCGAAAACGAACGGGTCTCCGCCCTTTAAGCGTACCACCTTTTTACCTTGAAGCGCTTCATTTAACAGGATCCGGTTTGTCTCATCCTGTTTTAGATAATGATTACCGGAACGTTTTCCTGCGAAGATCTTTTTTGCATTATCGGGAATGAATTTTAATATCTCCTTACCTATAAGGGCATCATAGACCACGGTATCTGCATCCCTAAGTACCTCTTTTCCCTTAAGAGTCAAAAGCCCCGGATCTCCGGGACCGGCTCCAACGAGCCACACCTTTCCTACTGCCATATACTGCCTTCTCCCTTATCAACTCTGGATCTCAGGTCATCTGCAAGAGACTTTCCAAGGTCTTCTGCCTGAGAAATATTGCCGCTGACAACTCCCTTATGATACCTGCCGGATCTTTCATCATAATAAAGGCCCTTAAGGGTTATCTCATCTCCCGTAACGCGTGAATGAGCACAGACCGGGGATGTGCATCCACCGTTTAATTCCCTTATGAATGCCCTTTCTGAAAGAGCTTCGGTCTCCGACTCTTTATCAATAAAATCCTGTAAAAATCCGTAATCCTCCCCTGCGCGTCCCTGAACTGCGAGGATCCCCTGTCCTGCTGCCGGTATCATTTCTTCTGTGTCAAAGTACTTATATACCCTGTTTTCTAACATGAGTCTCTTTAATCCCGCAGCCGCCAGGATCAAGGATCCATATTTTCCCTCATCCAGTTTCTTAAGTCTTGTTTGAATATTTCCCCTTACACTTTCAACCCTGCAGCCGGGATAAATAATACTTAGCTGGAGCTTCCTTCTAAGACTTGATGAACCAAGGGACCGGGTCATATCAAATCTGCTTTCTCCCTCCGGAAGGACCAGAACATCTCTCGGGTCTTCCCTTTTAGAAAAACCTATAAGAGGAATATCTTCGCTCACTTCCATAGTCACATCTTTTAAGCTGTGAACTGTGAGATCCACGTATCGGTCACGAAGGGCAGTTTCCAGTTCCTTTACAAAAAGGCCTTTTCCTCCTGCCTTATCCAGGGTTTTATCAAGGATCTTATCCCCTGTGGTCTTCATGGTAACAAGCTCCACTTCAGTATCCGGAAGTTTTTTCTTTAGATAATCCACAAGGGTCATGCTCTGGGCCACCGCAAGAGCGCTTTCCCTGCTGCCGATTCTTAGTTTTTTCATTTCCCGAATCCTCTGATAACATCAAGTGTCTTACTCAGATCTTCCTTACTGTGGGAAACGGATATAAACATAGCTTCAAACTGTGATGGAGCAATGTAGATCCCGTTTTCAAGCATGTATTTAAAGTATGTCGTAAACATTTCCGTATCGCTTTTACCAGCAGAACTATGATCACTTACTACATTATCCGTAAAGAATATACTTCCAAGAGAGCCTATATGATTGATCCTATGCTTTACTCCTGATGCCGTCAGTATCTTTTCAGCTTCGGAAAAGAATTCGTCACTTTTTTTATTAAGATCCGGATAGAGATCCTTTGTATTTTTTAATATATTAAGGACCGCAAGCCCTGCTGCCATTGCAACAGGATTCCCGGAAAGAGTCCCTGCCTGGTAAACCGGACCTAAAGGAGAAATGACCTCCATTATGTCCCTTCTTCCGCCATATGCTCCTACAGGCATGCCGCCACCTATTATCTTGCCGTAAGTACAAAGGTCTGCTCTGACTCCGAAGTATTCCTGCGCTCCTCCGGGCGAAAGTCTGAACCCCGTTATCACCTCATCAAAAATGAGAAGTGCTTTATTTTTATCGCAAAACTTCCTTACCCCCTGTAAAAAGCCTTCTTCCGGAAGGACAACTCCCATATTTGCTGCAACAGGTTCCACGATCACGCAGGCAATGTTATCAGGATTACTGTCAAATAATCTTTCAACACTATTTAGATCGTTATATCCGGCAGTTAAGGTATCCTTTGCATTTCCCTCGGTAACGCCGCTGCTTCCCGGAATTCCCTGGGTCATAAGGCCTGACCCCGCATTCACAAGCATATGATCGGCATGACCGTGGTAACACCCGGAGAACTTTATGATCTTATCTCTCCCGGTAAATCCTCTTGCCGCCCGGATAGCGCTCATAACCGCTTCAGTCCCCGAGTTTACCATCCGCACCATCTCTATCCCCGGCACCATATCAGTAATGAGCTCTGCCATCAGAACTTCTTTTTCCGTGGCTGCACCGAAGCTTAAGCCGTCTTTTACCGCTTTGGTCACAGCGTCTCTCACGGCTTCATGATCGTGGCCGAGGATCATTGGTCCCCAGGAACAAACATAGTCTATGTATTCATTTCCGTCGACGTCTATTATCCTGTCCCCGGAGGCTCTCTCTATAAACCGGGGATTCATATTTACAGATCTATATGCCCTTACGGGACTGTTAACCCCACCGGGGATACATTTTTTCGCTCTTTCAAATAATTCCTCTGACCTTTTACTCATCCGATCTTTCCCTCCCGGATATATTTAGCAAGCTCAATTGCGTAGTAGCTTATATAGAGGTCTGCCCCGGCTCTGAACGCCGAAGCCGCCATTTCGCATACTACCCTTTCCTCATCTATCCAGTTATTTGCAGCTGCTGCTTTCACCATGGCGTATTCGCCGCTAACGCTGTACGTAGCCATGGGAATATCCGTAAGATCCTTCACTTCCCTTACAAGATCAAGATATGACATGGCCGGTTTCACCATTAGGATATCCGCTCCCTCATTCACGTCGAGAAGTGCTTCCTTTATGGCTTCCCTTCTATTGTGGTAGTCCATCTGATAACCCTTCCTGTCACCGAATGCCGGCGCAGATCCCGCAGCCTCCCTGAAAGGGCCGTAGAACGCCGATGCGAACTTTACGGCATAGGACATTATCGGAGTCATGGAGTGATCGTTATCGTCCAGGATCTTCCTTATGGCACCCACTCTTCCGTCCATCATGTCGGACGGTGCCACCATATCCGCGCCTGCATTCACATGGGAAAGTGCTGTTTTAGCAAGGAGCTTTAACGACTCATCATTATCAACTGAATGATCTTTACTACAGAGGACACCGCAGTGGCCGTGTGAAGTATATTCGCACATGCAAACGTCGGAAATGATATAGAGTTCAGGATACTTCTCCTTAATGTATCTGATGGCTCTCTGGACGATTCCCTCGTCTGAATATGCTTCACTCCCCACTTCATCCTTGTGTTCCGGAATACCGAAAAGGAGAATGCTCTTCACCCCAGCATCAAGGACTTTGAGTGCGATCTCATCCACCCTGTCAACACTGAACCGGTACTGCCCCGGGAGAGAGGTGATCTCTTCCTTTTTATCTTTTCCGTCCATCACAAAAAGAGGGTAGATCAAGGATGATCTGTCGATCCTCGTTTCCCTTACCATTTTCCGTAAGTTTTCGCTGCTCCTCAGTCTCCTTGGTCTTATCAACATGTCCATTTAATACACCTCCTGACAGATTCTTCACTTCGTTCAGAATGACATAGTGTTTGTCATCCTGAGCGTCAGCGAAGGATCTCTCCTCGCGTTATTCTTCACTACATTCAGAATGACATTACCTGTCACGTCCTGTATATTTCCTTCATAACATCGATGCATTCGGAAAAGGTCTCGTCCGAAAGCCTGCTCCTCATTCCGAAAAGAAGCTTATTCATCATCCGCATCGCAGCGCCTTCGATCTCACGATTAAGCGCCTCCTTTTCCCTATCATCCATGGGAAGTTTCTTAAATACCTTTGTCATTCTGATACTCAGGTCTTTCGAGCTCTTTTCCTTAATGTCCGAAATCAATGCAACTATATCTCTTCCCTCGTACCATTCCCTGAAAATATCGGATTCTTCCTTTAATATACCTTCCGCTTTAAGGATATTATTTTTAAGCTTCTCAGATCTTCTGTCTATAAAGAAGTCATCAATATCGAAAAGCGTCATATCCGGAATTTCCGAAATATCCGGGTCTATATCCCTTGGAACTGCCAGGTCTATCATAATGATAGGATGTTCTATCACCAGTTTTTTTATATCCTCATGTTTAAGTGTGAGGTTCGGGCTGCTTGTGGCACTCACTATAAGATCATATTCTGGGAGCACATTATATCTTTCAGAATAATCTATCCTCCTACAACCTTTAGGAATATCCACGACTCCGCTCCTGTACTGGCGCACGGTAACTGTTACTTCTGCATCCCTTTCAAGAAGAGCCGATGCGGAAAGTCTTCCCATCATACCGTTCCCAATCACAAGACACTTCTTCCCTGAGACGCTTACCCCCTTTTCCTTAAGGGAATTAAGGGCAGTATGTATGATGGAATTATCCGCGCTTGAGAGATCCGTTTCTGTCCTTACCCTCTTACCTGCTGTGATAGACAGCCTGAAAAGAACCTCCAGAGTGTGATCTGTCGCGTAAGCAAGTCTCGCCCCCTGCAGTGATTCCACCAACTGGGTAAGTATCTGTCCTTCGCCAATTATCTGGGATTCAAGGCCGGATGCCAGACGGAAAATATGTTCTATGGCCTCATCCCCGTTTTTTTCATACACATATTTTTTATATAGATCTTTCTCCAGATTTAAGAATGAGAAAAAAGCTTCCGAAGGGTCATAATCGCTTTCTTCTTCAATACTTAACCACCATTCCATCCTGTTACAGGTGGAAAGTATCACACATCCTCTTATTTCCGGAATGCTTTTTATAAGCTCATAGGCCTTTTCTTTATTCTTATTGGTGAGGGAAAACTTACTTCTGATATCGAGACCGGCAGTATTGTGATCCACACCAAGCATGTATACCGACATTTAGTGCTCCTGAAAAATTGCTTTTTATGAAATTATAACGTATAAAAAAGCGATAATCAAAGATTACCGCTTTTTCACTCTCATCAGTCAGTACTGTTATTTCCCTGCGGAGACAGTTTTTATCTTCTTTTTCAAAAAACCTTCCCCGGTCATCTTTGTACTTAAGATCAGCACGATGAGCAGGAGTCCGCCCCATATAAGAGAAGCGTAATAAGTATTAATCTGAGGGAACATGTTAACACCCGACGCAATGATCTGTATTATCACGATCGACAGTATGACATCGGTGATCTTACCGTATCCTCCGTCCGGAAGCACTCCCGCAAGCACGAGGATCAGGATGCATCTCATTAGATACGAGCTGCCGTAATCCGCCTTTGCAGAGCTCATGGTAGATACCATTATCATGCAGCCGATATTTGAGTATACCGCGCAGATTATAAAAGTCACAATGATAAGAAGCCTTGTATTGATCGCAGAGAACATGGCTGCCTTCGGATTGGTACCTATCATGTAAAGCTTTTCGCCATATGTCGTGCATTTGATCAGGAATGCTGCGATTATAAATCCGATAATGAAGATGAATAACGGGAACGGAATGAATCCGAGCACATTTGAGTGTCCTATCTCCGAATAGAGGTAAGGAAGTCCGGTTACGGCGTCACCTCTGGTAAGTGCTGTGGAGAATCCCTGCCATACGAGAGACATGGCGATGGTAGCCATTACGGGCGGGATTTTAAGCATCGTCACCAGAAGTCCGTTTATAAATCCTCCAAAGATTCCAATGATGACTGCGATCACTATTCCTATCATTATCACTCCGATAACAGCACTGTCAGCCATATCGTCATTTGTATTGGCTACGATATACCTAACCGCCATTATGGAAGCAAAGTCACCTAGAGCCACGAAGGACATATCGATATTACCGCTTATAAAGCAGAACATGAGTCCCAGCGTTATCATTCCATATTCCGGGAACTGCATACACATACCGCTCAGCATTGATGCGCTCCAGAACTTGCTTCCCTGTGTTACCGTGAAGAACAGAAGCACGATCACGAGAAGTATTAAAAGGAGCCCCGTATATTTATTCTTAGCAAAATAGTTTTTCATTTCCGTCTCCTCCTTACTTCGCCCTGCGCATTGCCTGAAGAGCTGAAACGGTGATACCGATCAGGATCACTACACCGTTAAACAGATCCTGCCAGTAAGTGTCAATGCCTATAAGGAGCATACTGTTTGATACCACGGTTATTATGGAGATGGCACATACTGTACCGAATACGGATCCCTCACCTCCGAAGATCGAAGCTCCTCCGAGGATTACTGCCGGGATTATATTCATCTCCTTCCCCACCAGAGCTTTGGGGATAGACTGGCTTGCAAGGCAGACACGGATCATTCCGATAAATCCTGCCGTTGCTCCTGCCACAGTATAAAGGATGAATTTGGTGAGCTTAACATTGTAACCAGCTCTTTCGGCCGATACCTCATTTCCGCCTATTGCGTATAGAGCTCTTCCGAACATGGTCTTATTTAGCACGAAAGATGTGAGAACAACAAGTATCACAAAGAGTATAAAGAGCGATGACATTGTGGAACGTAAACCTTGTGAATTATACACTTCAAAGAGGTATGAGGTTCCAAGCTCCTTAAAGCTCTTGGGTAATGTTGATGTGATCTCCTTTAACTGGAGAAGACCCATGCTTATACCAAGGAAAAATGTCTGGGTTCCAAGTGTTACGATCATCGTATTCAGTTTAAACTCTGAAATGATCCAGCCGTTTAACATACCGAGGACTGCGCCGATTATTACAGCCAGTATGAATCCCGGCAGCGGATTTGTTTCGCACCACCCCATGTTTAAGCAGATGGTGGTAGAGAGCGAGTAGGCAAGAGCCGCTATAGC
>CACZBM010000050.1 GCA_902779445.1 uncultured Lachnospiraceae bacterium | reverse complement strand
ACAACCTTCTGCTGTGCTTCCTCCACGTCCTTCATACGTACAGGCCCCATGAAGTCCATATCTTCCTTTATCATGGCCGCCAGACGCTTTGAAAGGTTTCTGAATATAGCAGCCTGAACCTCTTCATTGGCACCTTTAAGCGCAAGCGAAAGGTCATTATTCTCAACGTCACGCAGCACTCTCTGAATAGCACGGTCGTCCAGAAGAAGGATATCCTCGAATACGAACATCTTCTTTCTGATCTCGTCTGCGAGCTCGGGCTCGTCGATCTCCAGAGTCTCCATGATGTGCTTCTCTGTAGCTCTGTCCACCGTATTTAAGATCTCTACTATGGCGTCTACACCACCCACGATGGTGTAATCCTGATTTACAAGGGACGCAAGCTTTGATTCCAGGGCTTTTTCCACTTCCTTTATAACATCCGGACTGGTCCTGTTTATAACATCCGGACTGGTCCTGTCCATCTTAGCGATACGTCTCGCAACGTCTGCCTGTTTATCAGGCGGCAGGGCGCCTATGATCATAGCCGCCTGTCCCGGATTCAGGTAAGAAAGGATCAGGGCGATAGTCTGAGGATGTTCCTCCTGAATAAAGTTTAAGAGCTGTGAAGGGTCAGTCTTCCGCACGAATTCGAAAGGCTTAACCTGCAGTGATGCAGTCAGACGGGAAATAACGTCTACCGCTTTTTCCGGTCCCAGAGCCTGTTCCAGAAGTTCTTTCGCATATCCGATACCGCCTTCCGCGATATACTGCTGTGCGAGACACACCTGGTAGAACTCATTTATGACCGCCTCTTTAACCTGAGGCGTGATAGACCTGGTATTCGCTATCTCCAGTGTCAGTTCTTCTATTTCTTCTTCTTTAAGATGTTTAAATATCTTAGAGGATTTCTCAGGCCCAAGCGTTATAAGTAGTATTGCTGCTTTCTGGGTACCTGAGAGGCCTGCCGCTGCAGAAGTATCCACTTTTGGTTTTCCGCCCGCAGCAGGTACTGCCGGTGCAGCTGCCTCTGCCGGTGCATTATTATCGGCTGCCGCCATTACAATTTACCCCCATTCATCTGAAAGCCAGTTTCTCAAGAGAACAGCTGCAGCTTCAGGATTATTATCGACAAAATTTTCTATGAGGAGTCTTGCCTCTGACTTCTGCTCTTCCAGATCTATGTCTTCAAGAGCAGCTTCCTGCGTACTCGCCAGAAGATCGCCAAGCTGTATCTCTTCCTGGCCTTCCTCCTCCAGTTTTTCCCCTCTCATGGATCTGATCACAACAAATGCGAGGAGTCCGAGGATCAGGACAATAAGTCCGATCATCAGGATAGTCTGCCAGTCAGGCATATTGCTCTCGCTGGGAACAAATACCGGCTCATCATAGGCCACTATCTGTATATTGGCAACGGGTATTCCTGTGGCCTTTGAAACCACATTGCTGACATCCTCGTCCACCTCGGTCTTTACAAGGTCACTGTTCTCGGCCTGGAAAGCCTCAAAAGTGGTACCGTCCAGAAGTCCCTGAGCCTTCATTTCGTCTTCGTTGTAAATCTTGTATCTGATAGCGGTTATACCGATCGATGATGTGTCATACTGGATAGCTCCGCCACCGCCCTTTGTGGTGGTTATCTTCTCATTGGGAAGATAATCCCTGCTGGTCTCGTCCGTAGTAGTGGTGGAATTACCGTTATCTGCATATACATATGTGTTGTCACCGTTAGTATCTGTACCGGGAACCTGTCCGTTTGTATTTTCTGCGGTCTGTGAATAGGTATCCTGGTGAGAGAGAACACCCTGATCCTGTCCCTCCGCAGGAGTGTAGGTATGTTCTGTGGTCTCCATATCATTCCAGTTGAGGTCCAGATTCGGAACAACCTGTACGGAATCGTAGATCTTCGCTCCCACGAGAGCATCCCTTATCTGATTCTCCACCAGCTGGTCATACTTCTGCTTGTAGGAAAGTCTGCTGGAAGCAGCTCCCGAACCGGTGGAAGATGAAGTATCCTCACCGGAAAACAGCATATTACCCTTGGAATCCATAATTACGATATTCTCTGTGGTGGCATTTCCTATGGCTGTTGCCATGAATCTGGCCAGTCCGGCTGCAATATCATCCGTCATGGCTCCCTCATTTTCCAGAACAAGCATAACGCTTGCATAGCTTTCCTGCTTTTCTGAGAGAAGGGTTCCGTCATTTGAGGGAATACTGAGATTAACGGTAGCTTTCCTGATATTGTCCTGAGTTTCCAGATCATGCTCTATATTTCTCTCAAGGTAGAGCTGATATTTCTTCTCCTTATCGGATTCGGTAGTTGAAAAGCCTCCCGAAAAAACGTTTGCAATATCATACCCTTCTGAAGGGATATTATTGGCTCCCAGAAGGATATTCGCATTACTCAGCTGATTTTTATTGATGGAAATGGTAAGACCGTCATCGGATATCTTGTAATCCATGCCGTTCTCATCCAGAAGATCCCTTATCTCCGCTGTCTGCGCCGTGCTCTCCGCAACTGCGAGAACCGTGTACTTCGGTGCGGAAACAGTCCATATCAGAACCGTGACAGCTACAACTACTGCAGCTCCCACGGATATGATAAGAGTCTTTTGTTTAGTGGTGAACCTGTTCCACCATTCCAGAAATCTATCTAGTAATTGTCTGAGTCTTTCCTGCATCTCTATCTCCGGTTATCAGACCTGCATCTGCATTATCTCTTTATACGCTTCTATAAATCGGTCTCTCAGGGCCACCGTATAGGAAAGAGACATCTGGGCCTTCGCCTGGGCGATAGCCAGATCATGGGTATTGTCCGTAAGTCCCAGTGCGAGCTTGATCTCCTCATCTTCCTGATCCTGCAGGTAAGAGTTCGTCTCGTTTATCTGATTTACGGCGTTCTGAAGAAACCCTCCAAAATTACCGGAATCTTCTATTCTTCCGTTTCCGGCCTTGAGGGCCGCCTGTTCCACTGCGTTACTGGTCACGTTATAGAGTTTTGAAATATCCATGTTATTCTCCTAAACTCGTCACAATTCAGCGGTCTTCCAGTCCGCTGAATTGCAACCCGCTCGGCACCAATTAAATCGGCTTCGCCGATGGGCACCGAGCCAAAATGCCTCGGCTATTTCCTGCCTCCATGCGCTTAAACCCGGGGGTTCCTATTAATTATGCCTGGCCTATGGTCAGTCCCTGCTGTGCTATCTGCTTTGATGTCCCGAAAGCTGTGGCATTTGCCTCATAAGCGCGACTGGCATCTATAAGGTTTGTCATTTCCGTAATGGTGTTTACATTGGGATAAAGCACATATCCGTTCTCATCCGCATCGGGATGCGAAGGATCATAGACCATCTTATATTCGGAATGTGTGTCGTTATAGATCCCTCCGACCTTCACTCCCTTCAAATTCGACTGTGCGTACTTGCTCTGATTGGAAGCAAGGATCGAATTAAATGAAGGCTCGGGATTATTCTTTGTCTCGAAAGTAACGACCTTCCTTGTATAGGGATCACCATTACTGGTTCTTGTGGTATTTGCATTTGCTATATTTTCCGAGATGACATCCATTCTCAGTCTTTCGGCTGTAAGACCGGATGCATTTATTCCAAAGCTGTCAAAAACACTCATATCCTACTCCTTACTTCTGCACTACAGACCTTATATTCTGGAACTCTGCATTAATACTCTGGGTCAATCCGTTATACAGAATATTATTCTTCGCAAGTTCCGCATTCTCAGTGTCTATATCAACGTTATTTCCGTCAAGTCTGTAGGAATAACCTTCTGCATCCGTGTACTGTTTTCCTCTCAGCCTGTCAAGCCTGATGGAACCCACCTTATCGTCCAGACTCTCAAACCTTGAGTGACGGAGTGCCTCTTCCAGATTCGCAGCAAAAGAAACATCCTGCCTCTTATAGCCTGGAGTGTCGATATTCGCTATATTGTTGGCAATAGCTTCATTCCTCTGGGTAGCAGCATCTGCCGCTTTGTCAAGGACGTTGATATAATCATATATATCAGAATTGAACACGTTTTCCACCTCCTTACAAAACGCCGCAGTCCGTTGCAATCATTAGTTAAAAAAAGTATGATATCCGTATTGCTATACTTACTGTAGAGTATATAAGAAACACCCCCACAAGTCAATGAAAGGAAAATCCATGGTATCCCACCCGTTTATCCTGTTTTTCTATTTTTTGACCGAAAAGATCAACAGAATATTTTATATTTTTCATAAAAAGATGATCATGAAAAATTATGAGCTGAACCGTAATGCAGGGCATTCGAGAGAAATCGTTTTCCTTGAGGATCAGTCGGGAATGAATGGAATGTATTACGGGTCAAAAAACTTTTCCCACTCAGGCTGCGGGACCGCGGCGGTATATAATGCTCTGCTCTCTCTCGGGATCCCCATGCCCCTTCCCGATATCATCAGACAATTTGAGAAATACGGAGCTTCAATGTTTGCTGCATTTGGCACAGCCCCCTGGGCAGCCGCCAGATTACTCAGTGAAAAACTAATGCCGGGAATGGTGGAAAAGTGCGCGGACCGCCATAAATTCAAGGATCTCGCTGAAAGGTCGGATATTTTTATCTACACTGTAATGAATAACCGCCGGAAGATCACCCACATGCTTCACACAGTCTGTGTGGAACGGGTATCTTCCGACGGTCATAAAAGCCTTACTCCCGGTGACCATGCCTCCGGAAGCCGGTTCATAGTACACAATTCTCACGACAGGGTCGAAACCTATCCGAGTTACGAAGATATGATGTACTCTCTCGGTGATGGTGGCGGCAATGCTGACGGGGTGTATATGGTGGGCATCAGAAAGCCCGACATTTAAGCTGCATATTCAAAACTTTTCTGTTTCCGGTTCTTTGGTAAAGGAGCTGAATGTAGCTACCGCATCTTTGAAGTAGAATACTTCTGTATTTCCGTCATCTGCAGAATACATTTTCTGAAGAGAAGGATAAGCATCCAGCATCGCCTGCCTTGCTTCTCTCCTGTCATCTTCCACAAGGGTTCCAGCGACCCTCAGCCATTCTCCGTTCTTAAACGCGCATATCTCCACCTTGGGATTTGCGTGGATCTGCTTTGACACATCCTTTATCTTTCCGGTCTGGATATAGAGCTTTCCCTCAAATACATTGGCTGTCCCGAAGGGTCTTACCCTGGGCTGGTCTCCATCCACCGTAGCAAGATAATAGGTTTCCGCATCTTTTAAGAAATTTACTACCCGTTCCATTGTTTATACCTCCTTATTATTTGATCCTGAAATATGCAGGAATGGTACCATAAAACGTCTCCTGTGTATAGCATGATCGAATCAAAAACCGGCCGGGATCTCTCCCGGCCGGCATATATACCTTCTCTTATATTACATTAAGCTTTTGCAACGTTTCGGGTGGCAATAACCGCCACTCCTGTGCCGGCAACATTGTCTATGATAACGTCACCGATGTTCTTCGGAGCTTCAACTATAGCAGCATCAATGTCTTTCATTACATCGAAGATCTTATTCTTTGGAATATCACTCTTCGTCTTAACAGAAAGGCGGGGCTTGTCTCCATCACGTACTATAACGGTACTGGTGACTATACGTGTAGGATTGGTAACCTCTTTACGGGCATAACTGTCACCCTGGGGACAGGTATTACCTGTAACACTCTTTACCTCACCTTTTTCAAGCTCCACTGTGATCTGACATCCCATAGGACAGCCGATGCAGGTAAGTTCTCTGGTTTCCATGGTCTTCCTCCTTTCTCAGTCTTTCTCGATCTTAATGGTGATAGTCTTCAGATCAGGATATTCAGCGAGTTTCTTCTTCTGAAGGATAACCTGTTCCATCTCACCGGGTGCCATAATTCGCTTCTTATTGTGCATTATGCGCTCGTTGTCAAAGTATACGCTCACATAGGAGTCCTGGTAAACTGCGCCCACACGGAAGCGGACTGTCAGGAGATCATCCATTCTGTCAACATCCAGCGTGGAAGGAACTGTATAACGTGCACCCTCGGTAGCCACAAATTTAATGGGCTCCCTGCCGGACTTCTTGCTGCCTTCCTTTACATACTTTGAAGCATTTTCTCCTGCCCTCTTTGCTTCCTCGGAAACAAAGTCAACGAGGTCATGTACATGAAGCACGTTTCCGCAGGCAAATACACCCGGAATACTTGTTTCAAGACTTTCATTAACAACAGGACCGCTTGTAACAGGTGAAAGCTCTACACCTGCACTCTTTGAAAGCTCATTCTCGGGAATAAGTCCGCATGAAAGAAGGAGTGTATCGCAGGTATATCTCTCTTCGGTTCCGGGGATCGGCTTCATATCGGGGCCAACCTCCGCAATAGTAACTGCAGAAACCCTTTCCTTTCCCTCGATATCCACAACAGTATGTGAAAGCTTAAGAGGGATACCAAAATCATCGAGACACTGAACGATATTTCTCTTTAATCCTCCGGAATAAGGCATAAGCTCTGCCACAACCTTAACCTTGGCACCTTCAAGCGTCATACGGCGTGCCATGATAAGTCCGATATCTCCGGATCCCAAAATAACAACCTCACGTCCGGGCATGTAACCTTCCATATTTACAAGGCGCTGTGCTGTACCTGCTGAGAATATGCCGGCAGGTCTGTATCCCGGGATGTTCAGGGCACCTCTCGGCCTCTCTCTGCATCCCATCGCAAGGACTACAGCTCCGGCCTTTATCTGGTTCATACCGTCTGTCTTATTCATGGTTGTCACAACTCTGTCAGCAGAGATGTCCATAACCATGGTATTCAGCTTGTACTCGATCTTCATATCGTATACCTGCTTCATGAAGCGGTATGCGTATTCGGGACCGGTAAGCTCTTCCTTAAAGGTGTGAAGACCGAATCCGTTATGTATGCACTGGTTTAATATTCCTCCAAGCTCGTGGTCACGTTCAAGGATAAGGATGGACTCTGTTCCCGCTTCCCTTGCTGCTACTGCTGCCGCAAGACCTGCAGGACCTCCGCCTACAATAACAATATCATATGATAACATTATTCGTCTCCTTTCCCGGCTTTTGACCGCTCAGGGGCAATGACCGATTTTCCGCCACTCTTTGTGATCTTTTCCATAGGAATGCCGAGCTCACGGTTTATGATCTCCATTACACGGGGTGAGCAGAAGCCTGCCTGGCATCTTCCCATTCCGGCTCTGGTGCGGCGCTTTACGCCGTCAAGTGAACGTGCTCCGAGTGTCCTGTGGATAGCATCCAGGATCTCTCCTTCGGAAATAGATTCGCAGCGGCAGATGATCTGTCCGTATGCAGGATTCTTCTTAATAAGCTCATTTCTCTCTTCGATGGTCATTTCTGAAGGATTAAGGATACCCTTTCTCTTTCCGTTCCAGTTTGCCTTCTTTGAGGGCTTTGCAAGATCGCAGACGATCCCTGCAACCATCTTTCCAATAGCAGGGCTGGATGTGAGTCCGGGAGACTCGATACCTGCGCAGTCTATGAAGCCGGGTGCTTCCTTGACTTCACCGATAACGAATTCATGATTATCTTCATGCGCACGAAGTCCGGCAAAGCTCGTGATAACCTTGCGTCCTACAGGAAGATTATTCACATGCATTCCGGCCTTTGCGATAAGGTCATTTATACCTGCAGCTGTAGTAGCTGTAGCTTCCTTGTCTTCGATATCGATAGCAGTAGGTCCTACGATCAGGTTACCGTGGATCGTGGGAGAAACAAGCACACCCTTACCAAGCTTTGTAGGCTGAGGGAATATGGTCTTTGATACAAATCCGCCCATTTCCTTATCAAGGAGACAGTAATCACCGCGTCTGGGTGTGATATGTATCTTCTTATCAGCTACCATGTTGTGGAACTTATCTGAATAAACACCTGCAGCATTGATAACGTACTTTGTCTTGTATTCACCGTTATTAGTGCGGATATGCCAGATACCGTCATCATCTCTCTTAAGTGTCTCTGCTTCTGTATTAAAGAAGAAATCCACTCCGTTATCTGCTGCATTCTCAGCCATAGCGATATTCAGCATGAACGGACAGATGATACCACCGGTAGGTGCATAAAGAGCAGCGCACGCCTCATCTGCCAGATTAGGCTCCATCTTATGAAGTTCTTCTTTATCAAGGAGTTTTAAATCCTTGACACCGTTAGCTATACCTCTGTCATAGAGTTCCTTAAGTCCGCCCTTTTCCTCTTCATGAATGCAGACTACGAGGGAACCGTTCCTCTTAAAAGGAATCTCAAGATCAGCACACAGCTCATCCATCATCTGGTTTCCTTCTACATTGAGTTTTGCCATGAGGGAACCCTCAGCTGCGTCAAAGCCTGCATGCACAATGGCGCTGTTTGCCTTACTGGTTCCGGAGCAGACATCTTCACCCTTTTCAAGGACGCAGACGTTCAGATCGTATTTGCTGAGCTCCCGGGCTGTGGCACTTCCGCTGACACCCGCTCCGATTATGATACAATCGTAAGTCATATTTTTTCCTTTCTCCTACTTTTATTTAGCACTCTATTATAGTACAAAACGGCAACGGAAACCATGTCCCGTTGCCGTTTCTCCTATTCTTTGTAGCAACTATAGTATTGTGGATATTAAATTGCAGGTAAAACCCTTATCAGATAGCTCCCATGCCCTTAAGTGCATTCCAGAGAAGAGATGCTACGATACCACCACAGATAGGCGCGATAAGAGGGATCCAGCCATATCCCCAGTTGGGATCTTTCTTTCCCTTGTTAGGTCCGCAGAGCATATATGCGATACGGGGAGCTGTATCTCTTGCCGCATTCATTGCGTATCCTGTCAGTCCACCGAAGGAAGCGCCGCATGCAACGATAACGCCGTATACGAGAACCCATGAAAGTCCGGAATCTCCGCAGTTTCCGGGAATGGATGCAAGTGTGAAAACAAGGATGAATGTAGCTACAAACTCTGAAAGGAAGTTCAGTCCGGTATTCGGAATGGAAGGTCCTGTGCAGAAGCATCCGCGTACTGTAGCGTCATCTTCTGTTTCCTTAATGTGGTCAGCAAAAAGAGCCATAAGGATAAGTGCGCCTACAAAACCGCCGAGCATCTGAGCGATGATGTATCCGGGAACCATATTCCAGCCGATGCCGCCGCGAAGAGCTGCACCGATGGTAACTGCAGGATTAAAGTGAGCGCCTGAAGCAGCTCCGAATGTGAAAGCGGGAACCATAACTGCCATTCCCCATCCGATAAGGATGTAAACTGCCCCGCCGCCCTTAAATCCTGACTTATTCAGGTTTACGTTACAGCAAACACCATCACCGAGTAACACGAGTATCGCTGTTCCAACGAACTCCGCAATATAAGCACCCATATTCATACCTCCTAAATATAATATGTTTATTGGTTCTGTGTGCCATAGGCACGTATCTGTTAAGCCGTCATGCCCGCCGGAGAAGTGAGTCTCCGGCAGGATGCGGTATTAACCGTTTTATTTAGCCCATCCAAGGGTTGTATTAACAGCCTTCTTCCAGCCCCTGAGCTTCTCTTCACGATCAGCATCAGACATGTCAGGCTTGAACTCTCTGTCGATAGCCCAGTTCTTGATAACGTCTTCTTTGCTAGACCAGAATCCAACTGCAAGACCTGCGAGATAGGAAGCACCCATAGCTGTTGTCTCAAC
>CACZBM010000049.1 GCA_902779445.1 uncultured Lachnospiraceae bacterium | reverse complement strand
GGACCTTAAGGACTGGATCAATCTTACTCTTTCTGGACATAGAAATACCCCCAAGTAGGTTTTATATTTCAGTGTCCTACTTGAGGGTAGCATATCAAAGAATGGTGTGACAGCTCTTGCTAAAAGAAACATCATAAAACATCAAAGTATGCCAGTCTCATCAATCGGTTTGTTTAAGTACGCTATTTTTGAGACAATCAGAGTAATTTTTTCTTGACAGTGATGATCCCCTTTTCATCTACCGTTGCGATCTTTGTATTGGAACTCTCCCACTTTGTCGGTGAATAAGTCGTACCGGAGAACCGAATGCAACCGTGGGCATAACCATCGCCGTTGTCATCAGCGCTGTCATGAACATGCTTATCTTTCTTTTCATATCATACATCTCCCTCTCGTACATTATTTGTCTGCGGCACTGTGCCGAATAGTATTACACGTGCTATTATATCCCCCCATATTTAAAATGTGTATTTTTTCGCATACAATCCCTCGTGTGCCTGATAATAAAAAAGCGCCACGCTCACGTGACGCAATAGATATATTATCAGGTTATTCAACGCTTTCCGGCATTTTACCACCGTTGGCGATCCAAACCAAATACCCGTTTATAAAAGGATCCAGGTTTCCGTTAAGGACACTGTCTGCCTGAGCGATCTCCACTCCGGTACGAAGATCTTTTACGAGCTGGTAGGGCTGCAGGAAATATGACCTGATCTGCGAACCCCAGGCATTATCCTTTACCTCTCCTCTTATCTCGGAGAGCTTTTCAGCGTTATTCTCCTGCGCCAGCATAAGGAGCTTTGCTTTCAGCATCTGCATGGCTTTATCCTTATTCTGGAACTGTGAACGCTCATTCTGACAGGTAACCACTATTCCTGTGGGGAAGTGGGTTATCCTTATAGCCGATGAGGTCTTATTGATATGCTGTCCGCCCGCTCCGGATGAACGGTAGGTATCTATCCTGATATCATCGGGCTTGATCTCTACATCAATATCATCTTCTATATCGGGCATAACATCCAAAGATACAAAGGACGTCTGCCTCTTACCCTGTGCATTAAAGGGACTTATACGAACGAGACGGTGGACACCCTTTTCAGACTTCAGGTATCCGTATGCATTTTCTCCGTTTATCTGGAAGGTACAGCTCTTTATCCCGGCCTCGTCTCCGTCCAAAAGATCCAGCACTTCCACCTTAAAATCATGGGACTCGGCCCATTTACTGTACATTCTGAAGAGCATGCTGCACCAGTCGCAGGACTCTGTTCCTCCTGCACCTGCATTAAGCCTTAATATCGCATTATTCCTGTCATATTCTCCGGATAAAAGAGTTTTTAAGCGTATAGCTTCATAGTCATTCTTAAATCCGTCAAATTCCTCCATTATCTCGGAAGCGAGAACATCATCATTATCCTCATTTGCCATGTCAATAAGGTCAAACATATCCTCGAACTGGCCCGAGAGCTTTTTATAGGTGGCAACGTCATCCTTTAAGCTGCCAAGTTCCTTACTTTGTTTTGCACTTTTTTCGGGATCGTTCCAGAAATCCGGCTCTTCCATCTTGCGGTTCAGCTCATCTATTCTGTTTTCCTTTGATTCGAGATCCAGAGACTTGTACAGGTCTTTTAACGGCTGCCTGTAGCCTTCCAGCTCCACCTTCAGATTGTCTAATTCCAGCATTACTCTAATCCGCCCTTTTTCATATGACAATTCTTATACTTCAAACCGCTTCCGCAGGGGCAGGGATCATTGGGATATACCTTCTTATTATCCCTCTTTTTCGGACCCTTCTTTACGGAATCGTCCTTATTGGTTCCGGTAACCTTCGCTACCTGCTCTCTCTCCACCTTTTCTTCAACGTGGACGTGCATTAAGAGCCTTACCGTATCTTCCTTTATGGCAGCAGTCATCTGGTCAAACATCTCAAATCCGGCTGTCCTGTACTCGACAACCGGGTCTCTCTGACCGAAGGCCTGTAAGCCGATACCCTGACGAAGCTGCTCCATATCGTCTATGTGGTCCATCCACTTTCTGTCTATTACCTTCAGAAGTATCACACGCTCGATCTCACGCAGCATCTCGGGCTGAGGGAATTCGGCTTCCTTATCCTCATAGATCTTAACAGCCTTTTCCTTAAGATAATGCTTCAGCTCGGCACTGGTCATATTCCTGACATCCGGTGTCTTGATGTGCTCCATTGGAATGATAGGGGTCAGAAGCTGGTTTAATCCCGGAATATCCCAGTCATCGGGCTTCTGATCCTCTCCGATCGTCATATCCACGGCGTTCTCGGTGATGTCCGTGATCATTCCGTATATGGAATCTCTCATGTTCTCACCGTCCAGAACCTTTCTTCTCTCATCATAGATGATCTCACGCTGGTCATTATTGACAGCATCATAGTCAAGCAGGTTCTTTCTGATACCGAAGTTATTTTCCTCTATCTTCATCTGGGCCTTTTCAATAGCCCTTGTAAGCATGCCGTGCTCTATCTGCTCTCCATCGGGAACATTAAGGGCCTCAAATACGCTCATCAGCCTCTCTGAGCCAAAGAGCCTCATAAGGTCATCTTCCAGGGAAATATAGAATCTGGAAACACCGGGATCTCCCTGTCTTCCGGAACGTCCACGAAGCTGGTTATCTATACGCCTTGCTTCATGCCTCTCCGTTCCTATGATCATAAGTCCGCCTGCATCCCTGGATTCCGGATCCAGCTTGATATCAGTACCACGGCCCGCCATGTTGGTTGCAATGGTAACAGCCCCGTGTTCACCTGCATGGGAGACGATCTCAGCTTCCATCTCATGGAACTTGGCATTCAGCACGTTATGCTTGATGCCTCTCTTGCCAAGTAATGATGAAAGCTCTTCCGATGCTTCAATGGTAATGGTACCAACGAGGATCGGCTGTCCGGTTTCATGAACCCTCTCAATCTCATCACAGATGGCTTTAAGCTTCTCACGTCTCGTCTTAAATACCGCATCCTGCAGGTCCTTTCTGATCATGGGCCTGTTGGTGGGTATTGTGATAACGTCCATACTGTATATCTCGCGGAATTCTCTTTCTTCCGTAAGTGCAGTACCGGTCATCCCGGCTTTTTTATCGAATTTATTAAAGAAGTTCTGGAACGTAATGGTAGCAAGGGTCTTACTCTCCCTCTTGACCTTAACGTGTTCCTTTGCTTCGATCGCCTGATGAAGTCCGTCGGAATAACGTCTTCCGGGCATTATACGTCCGGTAAATTCATCTACGATAAGGATCTGATCATCCTTTACCACATAGTCCTTGTCCCTGGCCATCAGGTTATTGGCCCTGAGAGCAAGGATGATACAGTGCTGGATCTCCAGATTCTCGGGGTCTGCCAGGTTCTCGATATGGAAGAACTGCTCTACCTTCTTTACACCCTGTTCAGTAAGGTTAACGAGCTTGTCTTTCTCGTTTACTATATAGTCTCCGGTTTCCTCTATCTCAACTCCCATGATGGCATCCATCTTGGAAAGTTCGTCACTTGATGCTTCTCCCCTCTGCATCTGGTGTGCAAGGATCTCACAGGCTTCATACATCTTCGTTGACTTTCCGCTCTGTCCGGAGATGATGAGAGGTGTTCTCGCTTCGTCGATAAGGATGGAGTCCACCTCGTCGATGATGGCATAGTGAAGATTCCTGAGAACCAGCTGGTTTTTATATATCGCCATATTGTCACGGAGATAGTCAAATCCCAGCTCGTTATTTGTTACATAAGTAATGTCACAGGCATAGGCTTTCTGCCTCTCCTGACTGTTCATGCCGTTCTGTATAAGTCCCACGGATAACCCAAGAAATTCGTGGATCTGTCCCATCTGCTCAGCATCACGCTTTGCAAGGTAGTCATTTACTGTTACAACGAATACTCCCTTGCCCTCCAGTGCATTAAGATAAGCCGGAGAAGTAGCCACAAGTGTTTTACCTTCACCTGTTCTCATCTCGGCGATACGTCCCTGATGAAGGATGATGCCGCCGATCAGCTGTACCGGGAAGTGCTCCATATTGAGGACTCTTTTTCCCGCTTCCCTTACCGTTGCATATGCCTCCGGAAGGATATCATCAAGGGTCTTACCCTCGGATAATTCTCTCTTAAATTTAACAGTCTGTGCCTTCAGCTCGTCATCGCTCATAGCAGCCATAGTATCCCTTAGTGACAGGATCTTTTCCACTATGGGCTGTATCTTTTTCAGTTCTCTTTCGCTATGGGTACCGAATATCTTTTCAAAAATGCTCATGTTCGAAACATAGCCTTTCTAAATATAAAATATAGGGCATTGTCCGCCCTAGTGCAAACAACACCCTATTTTACCAAAATAAATATTACAATTCAATGAAGATTCTGTTAATGATTATCAGCCTCTGCTATTCAGCACTCTGTCAGTCCACAGATGATCAATGTCAGCTGTAGATCTTTGCTTCCTCTTCACCGTTAAGCACCCTTAATCCGCCCTGTGCGAGAGCCAGAAGCTCGTCTTCTCCGGCATAAACGGTAACCGGCGCGATAAATCCGACCCTTTCCTTTATGGCACTTGTTACATACTCATCATGTGCAATTCCGCCCGTAAGGATTATCTGATCAACATGGCCCTTAAGGACTGTTGCCATAGCTCCGGCATTCTTGCAGATCTGATAGATAAATGCGTTGATAACAAGCTCTGCTTTTTTGTCTCCGTCTTTTCTCATCTGCTGGCACTTCATCATATCGTTGCAATGGAGATATGAATTAAGTCCGCCTTCTCCTACCAGCATCTTCCTTACCTCTGCCTCGGTGTACTTGCCCGAGAAGCAAAGCTTTACAAGGGGACCTACGGGAAGTCCGCCTGCTCTCTCCGGTGAGAATGCTCCGTCTCCGTCAAGGGCATTGAATACGTCCACGATCTTTCCGTTATGGTGAACACCGCAGGATACTCCTCCACCCATATGTACTACGATAAGGTCGAGATCCTCGTACTTCTTTCCCACTTCTTTGGCATAGCGTCTTGCCATTGCCTTCTGGTTAAGGGGATGGGAGATCGCTGTTCTCTCAATAGCTTCACAGCCGGAAATACGTGCTACAGGCTCCAGCTCGTCTACTACAACGGGATCCACGATATAAGCCTTTACTCCGATCTCGTCACCAAGCTCTCTTGCGAGAAGTCCGCCCAGGTTACTTGCATGCTGTCCCTGAACACCTGCTTCCAGGTCCTTCTTTAATGCATCATTAACGATATATGTTCCTCCGGAAACCGGCTTTACAAGACCTCCGCGGCCTACGCATACGTCGAGTGACTTGATATCGAAGTTCTGCTCCTTTAAGAAGTCCAGAATGATATTCTTTCTAAAATCCTTCTGGTCGATTATGGAATCAAACTGCGCGATCTCTTCATTGGTATGACGGAGAGTCTTGTCAAAGAGCATTGTCTCGTCTTCAAATACTGCGATCTTTGTTGATGTAGAACCTGGGTTTATGATTAATGATTTAATTGACATATTTTTCCTCCAATTTATATAGATTCTTCGCTTCGCTCAGAATGACATCCTTTTTGTCATCCTGAGGGCGCTTTAGCCCGAAGGATCTCAAGAGATTCTTCGCTTCGCTCAGAATGACACTTCTTGATTATTTATTCTTTCTGATATGTTCAGCCACAACAGATGCAAGTGCGATGGAATTCACCTTTGTATCCACGCTGTCTGAGCGGCTGGTAAGGATAGCAGGAGCCTTGGTTCCTGTTAATATACATCCGTTCTTGAATTCTGTGGTATGCACGATAAATTTATAAGCGATGTTTCCTGCATGGATATCAGGGAATAGGAGTATATCCGCATCTCCCTGGATCTTTCTGTCTGTTGCTCCCTTATGTATAGCCGCTTCAGGGAAGATGGCAAGATCCGCACTTAAAGGTCCGTCAACTATGCATCCCGGGATCTTTCCTTCCTCATTCATCTTTGTGAGCTCTGCTGCTTCAACGGTAACAGGCATCTTGGGGTTAACCACCTCAACTGCTGCGAGGGGCGCAACCTTGGGATTCTCGATCCCGCATGCCGCACATACTTCAACAGTATTTGCGATGATATCAACCTTCTCTTCAAGAGTGGGATAGGTCATGAAAGCCACATCTGTAAGGAATAAAAGCTGCTTTATGCCTTTTATCTCAAATACACACACATGGGAAAGGGTCTTTCCTGTACGGAGTCCCACTTCCTTATCCAGGATACTCTTTAAGAAATCCTTGCTCTGGATAAGACCCTTCATGTACATCTCTGCTTCACCGTCATGTACAAGCTTAACCGCCTGATGTGCTGCCTCGATAGGGTCCTTTACGTCGATAATGTCATACTTATCGAGCTCCATATCAAGCTTCTTACCGATCTCTGTTATCTTGTCAGCATCACCGACCAGGATTGCATTGGCAATTCCGTCTCTTCTCGCCTTCCTGACGGCCTCCAGAACATTCTCATCCTCTGCTGCTGCCACCGCCAGCTTTTTCATGGGTATGGACTTAACCTGCGCGATGATATCATCAAAATGCTTACTCATTACTGTAAAAATCCTCCTTTGAATTTCGAAAACGCACTTGTTAAAAATATAACACTTCTAATTAACAAAGTCAAAATATCAAAAAATGTCATTCTGAGCGTAGCGAAGAATCTTTCAGCTACAAAAGAGATCCTTCGCTAACGCTCAGGATGACCAACATTGAACGGTAGTTTATATCGCTATCTCACCATCATGCCTCATGACAGTGGATGACTGTACTCCGGGAACCTGCGCCACAGCCTTTGAAAGTGCTGTCTCATCCTTTGTGCGGATCTCATAAACTATGTCCACACAGCCGTTTGTCACGTTTCTGGATCTCAGCCTGTAGTATCCTGCATGGTCTTTCAGCGCAGCCGTTAGTCTTTCTTCTGCTTCATCATTTTCATCCATGTTTACAAGGAGCATCATGGAGCTTCTGCCAACCGGGATAAATTCCAGCACCACGATCATAATGGTTACCATTAAGGACGTGATAATGGCGATCTCGGTCATTCCGGCACCGCACATGATACCCGTAGATATGGACCAGAACATGAATCCCAGGTCCATGGGTTCCTTAACCGCTGTACGGAATCTTACGATGGACAGTGCACCCACCATACCGAGTGATACCACAAGGCTCGACTGGATGGTAAGGATGATGCCGCAGGTTATAAGACTCACAAGTGCCAGGGAGATATTGAAATTCTTTGAATAAAAGGACTTTCTGGTGACAGCCCTGTATATGAAGAATATATATACCGATATCACCGCGGTGATGATAAGGCTTATCATTATCTCCTTTGTGCCGATGTCTCTCCCTGCAAATCCCTGCAGAAAGCCGTTACTAAGTATACTTGAAAAAGTCATGGTATGTCTCTCCTTTATATGATATATAAACGCCAAAATAGTATAGATCCTTCGCTAACGCTCAGGATGACAGGGAAGTTTTCAAGATAACATTGTATGCGCCATAGTCCTTCCAAGATAATATTTGGAAAACGATGTGTGCCGCAATTTATCATTACTGATCGCGTCTCTTATAACCCCGGGCAGGAAATCGTCCCACTTAACCTCCAGAAGATGTATACCTTCCGGCATTACCGGGAGGGCGTAAGTGTTTTTCTCAAACATCCTGTCTATATGGGTGGAAGCGGAAATATATCTGTCAAAGGTGACTCTTACGTTTTCCGCATCCATTATATAGGGTTCCCTCTCATATTGCACGATGATCTTTGGCTTCAATCCCCTTGTCTTCTTGCAGGTCATGAGCTTCCTGCTCAGGTTACCCATAGAAGAGATCAGATCCGGATTTCCTTCACCAAAGCAGAGATATCGGTACAGATCTTTATCAATGGTTTCCGAAAGTTTTTTCGTTTTCCCCCTCTCCTTTATCTTCATCTCCAGTGAGATAAAGGAAGGATCTCCGTTATAAGCTCTTATCCTGTATTTCTCATGCCTGTCCATGCCGTCAGCATTTTCCCGGAAACTGGTGTCATAAATATCATCAAAGTAAACGCTCCTTATAAGGTATTTACCACTTTCCCCGGCATGGATATCTCTTTTCATTATGCCCTTAAGCCTCATTTCCAGCATTTTAAGAGCCGTCTCAGAGACCAGGTATTTGTATTCATGCCTGAAGTTATCTTCCATCTTCGCCTTTTCCTTTGTATTCTTCGTAGTAAGAAGATGAGATGAGTGTCATATCAGAATGTACCGGTGTATCCTCATCAAGTCTTTCCCCTGTCTCAAGTACCATCCAGAAAGGCTCCTCTGTATCTTCCTCCCGGCTTTTGGGTGTCGGCAGGATCTCCATGGTTCCTCCGTCCAAAACCCCGATATATGGATGCCTGCTGCCTCTGTCCTTCAAAAGATGAACAACATGTATTTCCTCATCGTTTATCCATACCCGGTCCAGGAATTCCATACGTTTTTTAAGGAAATCCTTTACAATATCAACAGCCTCGTATCTCTCATTGGCACCTCTCTTCCATCTCGCCGTATCCATGTTATCATCCTTGTCAACGACTTCTCTGTATTCATCCACTTTTCCGTCAATGAGTTCTTTAAGAAGAGGCCTGAATTTCTCCTGATAATCTTTTTTTACTGTCTCCCTGAATTCAGAATTATTCATATAGAGGTAATAAAAGAGCCGTGTCTGCTGCATGTGGTTTGTGCAGAAATCAAGATGATCCGGAATGTCCGTGAGTCCTCTCCCGCTGTTACCGAGAGCCATGTCATAATCCCATACCGGTCCTGCGTAAACATGACCGTCAACACTGTCTGCATCTTTGTAAAAGTAGGAACTGGTGGCACCTGCTCCGTCATTCTTTACTATCTCTTCTACGAGATATTTATCCGCAAAGCTTTCAATATCGATAAGATCCGACAGCTCCTCTCCCTCTATAGCCCGTTTTTCAATTTCTTCAAATATTTCCGCAATATAATTAACTTCCTTTTCAGAAGCATATACCGGACTTCTTAAAACATATTTCTCCCCGGTAGCCGTTCTGAATCCGGAAACCTCATTGGAATATTTCTCGCCATAGTCGTGTTCAATAATATAACCCCCGGTAATATCAAGCGGATCGACCGGCAGGCAAACTCCTTTTCTCTCACCCTCTGATTTTGGGTTTTCTGAATATGCCTCATACATACCATGATCCAGCGCATTATTGGCCTGTTGGTTTTTGGTATTCAGGTCTGTTATATCTATTCTCTCCGCGCCGATCTCATTTTTCTCTACTATCTGGTAAAGTCCGTTATACTTTCCGTTAAGATAGAGATCTGCGTAATGAAGTTCCGGAGTATAGGGCATACCTGCATTCCGCGCCATATCATACACCAGAGAATTTGCGAACATGGTCTGATCAAGACAATTAGCCATCAGTACCCAGCTATAGGATACTCCCATGTTAAAGAGATCCGCCGGGTCATTTAGCATCACACCGAGAGACTTCTTATCCTCTTTCCAGGTGGTATTCCCGTGACCCTTTATGTACTTAAGATCTCCCATGTATTCTATATTTCCGGCACTGTCCTCTATATAGATCTTTCCATACTCTCTGTATTCTTTATCATTATAGATATTCTCCATGCCGCCGCTCTCGGTCTCCACGTAGACTGCGGCAGTGTCTGTTGACTGCATGAAAAGCATCTTTCCCTTATCCAGAACTTCCCCGGACTTCGAATAGAATGCTGTCTGATATATGAGATCCCTCTCCACATTTGACAGATTCCCTCCTGAGTAAAGAGCGATATCCTCATGTCCCTCAGCTGAAAGGATGAGCACATCCGCCTCCTTGTAATAGATCCTGGTCTCAGGCAATACCGCCGATGATGGAAGGAATACATAGTGGTCTTCCGGGAATCCGTCAGGAGTAAAAGTTGATATGGTCTTCATCTGGCCTTTTCCATTGATGTCAATAGAGATACCGTCATAATATGAACCGTATCCCTTATAAGGATCATATGTCTTATAGTGCCAGATAAGATATATAATAAGCGGCAGAAGGGCCGCGATAAAAATCAAAACAAGCAGCTTTTTTCTCATGGGGTATATTTTACCACAAAAATAATATCTTGTATGTCATCCTGAGCGCAGTCCTGTGTCATCCTGAGCGCAGTCCTGTGTCATCCTGAGCGTTAGCGAAGGATCTCTCCTACAGCTAAAGAGATTCTTCGCTTCGCTCAGAATGACATCTGCTACGCCCAGATGACACTGACTAAATGATGTCACATGCTGAGTCAAAGAGTAAAAAAATAAGGGGATGCCGCATCATTGATATGCTCCCTTCTAGGTAGACAAGAGAAATAATATAAATCTTGTACTACTTAGGAGGGAGCATTTTTATGTCCAAATATAAGATAGAGCCAGATGA
>CACZBM010000048.1 GCA_902779445.1 uncultured Lachnospiraceae bacterium | reverse complement strand
GCCCTTGCTGCTCTTTCTCTCATCCCTGTCGATAAGGATAACGTAAAAGACCTTTCCGTAGAACTCATTCTCCTCATACCGTCCTACGTCGATAACTTCCTTGATAACCCCTTTCTTCGTGATTATCCTGTAATCCACATAGTCTTTACCGTTATATTTATTATTGTTTATCTGATCCCAGATAGCCTCATCAACCCTTTCGATGTCATCCTTGTAAACTATACCGTCGAAAGTGCCGCCTGTGTACTCGATAAATTCATCCAGGTCAGAGCATTCAAACATGCTGATAAGCTCTTCATTTGCATAAAGGATCTTCTTATCATCATCAGCCGTATATACGAGTATCGCTCCGGGCAGATTCCGTGCCACATTCTTTAAGTTAAATGCAAGCTGCAGACGCTTTGTGGTCTTAATATTCTTCGCATACTGCTTAAATCCGTGTTTACCCTGGGACTTGACAGAATAGAGAGCCGCATCCGCCTGCTTAAGTAACAGTGAAAGGTCATCTGCCTGTGCCGGATATTCGGAATAGCCGATGGAAAGCCTGAAGTTATAGCTGTTATCATCAACGGAGAAGGTGTGCTCCATCTTCGACAGTTCTTTGATCATAGGCTCAGCTTCTTCAGCAGTGCATTTCTTCACTGCAACGCTTATCTCGTCTCCACCGCTTCTGGCGATTATCGCCCTGTCTTCAAATATAGCATTAAGATCGTCTGCAAGATTCACAAGGACCTCATCTCCTGCAGCATGACCGTACATATCGTTGATTATCTTAAAATCGTCAACATCGATAAGCACCATGGTAAACGGATCATCCGGATGAGCCATGAGATACCTGTCCATCTCAGACCTAAAACCGTGTCTGTTCAGGAGTCCCGTCAATTCGTCACGGTTACTCATGATATTAAGTCTCTTCATAAGACGGTAGGCTATCATCTTTGAAGACAGGAAGTAGGACACCTCTTTAAGGAGCCGCTTTACATTGAAGCCGCTGTCCTTATCATAGTTGTCGGAACCCAGTATCCCCATTATCTTTCCGTCGTTATCATATAACGGCACGAATATGTAGCAGTTGATATCTGACTTCTTTATAAAATCATAGGCCTTGGGGTTCTTTTTCTTGACTTTTTCCACATCTTCCACGATGCAGCAGCCCTCTTCCATGAACTCGGCCCTGAGCCTGTCCATTACGATCTCCGGGGCGCTTTCACCTATTTCCGTCCGGCTTATGATACCGCTCATGGACCATTCAAATAAAGGAATACCCTCTGCGTCAAGGATATAGACCCTGTCGCTTCCGGTCACTCTGCCCAATTCTCTTAATGATTCATGGACAGCTTTATCATATTCATCCGTATCGTTTAAGTATCCTGCGATCCTTATTATCGCATTATCCGCAGCATGTCCCTTTGTCAGGAAATCACGCTCATTCTTGGAGTCTTCCACAGGCCAGAAGATCGTACTGCAGCATCCTGGTATTGATGAAGGTATCCCTATGAATTCCATCCAGTGCCCCAGCGCTGAAATATAGGCCCTTCCGCTGACTGTTTCCCCGTTTGCGGCTCTTCCCACATATGCAAACCAGGTGTCATCATTAAATCCAAAGCATTCGCAGTAACCCCTGCCAATAAGATCACTCCTGCTCGATCCTGTATATTCGCTGTACTTGTCATTAACAAATACATAGCGCACATCCTTCACGCCTTTATCGGAATATACCGGACGGAGGATCGTCATGGGAAGAGGCAGATCTCTGTGGATATCCGGCTCTTCCATCACTTCATTGCCTGCGTTTTCAATATCTATCCCGTTATACTTCCGGCTCTCATTAAGCCTTTTAAGCATAAGGTTAAGCATCTCCTGAACCGAGGGCCTCTCATCACAGTAAGCAGTACCGCAGCTTACTGTAAGATCCTTATTTTCATCAGGGTGAGAAACGGAATTCTTTATATCTTCAATACACTTTTCATTGAGGGAATTCACCTCGTCCACGGTCTTTCCCTTAATACATACGGTAAAGCAGCAGCTGCCGGTCTTAGCTATAACCGCATCATTTCCAAATGCTTCCGCAACGCACCTTCCGACCTGTATAGAAAAAGCTTCTGCAGCTTCCTTTCCGTGTTTGAAGTAGATCTTCGGATACTCAGCCACTTCAAAAGCAGCTGCTGCGTAGGTCATTCCGCTCTGCCGGTAATTATCGTCAAGCCCCTGCATTATGAATAGCAGCCCTCTTGGATTTAAGAGGCCGGACAGATGGTCTATAAACAGGGCATGATCCATCTCCGCTTCATCTGATAAAACAGTGTCCGTATCATAGAAGTACCCGAGAAGTCCCACGACCTCACCGTTTCTGTATAAGGGATACTTGGTCGCCAGAATATTGACTTTTTCTCCCTTTGCATAGATCTGCCCCGGTGAATTCCTGATGATCACACCTTTTTCAAGGACATTAAGCTCATCTGTCCTGTAGGGCATATCATCCGTGTGCCACCCCATCTCTTCATCATTCTTACCGAGGATATCCCCGATCTCCATGCCATAGAAATCAAGGAAGGACTTGCTGGCTCCAAGGAACCTCCTCTCATTGTCCTTCCAGAAATACTTGACATCTGAAAGCTCCATAAGGGAATTCCACAAAAATACAGAACTATACCCTTCTGTGTCTCCGTTCCCGTCTCCCATTCTCTCGAATCCGCCTTCAACTCCCATTACACGGTTGGCCATTTCCATGAAATCGACCTGGGCAGACCGTTCTATGGCGGTGAGACAGACTATCAGCTTTTTCCCGTCTGATCCGCGTACAGCATTCACTCTGAATGATGCCCACTTAAACACTTCATTAAGCTTGATCCTGAAGATATCAATAAAGCTTTTATCCCCGGCAACCTTCATCCTTTCAGCCAGAGCCCTGCTCTCAAAGGTTTTTGTAAATCTGTCAATATCCGCAGAAAATACAATACCCTTCTTTAAATACCCTCCCAGAAGGGTGTCGTAATTATACTCATTACCGGCAAGTTCCAGCCCGTATTCGGCCTTCATCACCTTCACGGTATTTTCATCAAGATTGACGAAATAAATATTATCGTATGAGGGAATAAGGTCCTTTAAGATACTGTCATCATTTACATTCTCTGCCGGAACATCCTCCACTGCAGACTCATAGATATAAGAGCAGATAATAAGGCCTTTTTCATTGGATGCGAGAACCTTGTTTTCCAGACGGAAACTTCTGTCCTGAACCGAAAAACTTATCTCCGCATTCCTTCCGCTCTGGTACATCTTCCTGGCGGTCTTTCTGAAGAGCATGCCTCTCTCGCTCTCTTCATCATTGGCGATCCTGTCAAAAGCATCTTCTATTGAATATCCCGTACGGGATAAGATCTTCAAGACTTCATCATTGGCATGGAAAAGCTCCAGTTTTTCCCTGTAATAGCGCATGATGAGCATTGCTTTATCGGTAATGAAGTTTACAAGACCTGCCTTATCAAAGAGTTCCCTCTCATCCAGATCCTCCATTCCGATATCCTGCTCTTTGATCTCCTTTATCAGGAAGAAAAGAGGTCTTGGTTTCCCGAGATAATACCCCTGGGAAGCCTGGCATCCGATATTTTTAAGGAATGTGAGCTGTTCCTTAGTCTCAACACCTTCGGAAACAGTGATGATACCAAGATTCTTCGCCATTACTACTATGGACTCTACGATCTTCTTATTCCTGTCATTAAAGTTCCTCATGAACTCGACATCGATCTTTACGGCATCAAACCTGAAATCGCTCAGCATATTGATGGAAGAATAGCCGTTTCCAAAGTCATCGATCATGACCTTAAAGCCCATGCTGTGGAACTTCTCTATCTCCTCTTTTATGAGGGTAGTGTTCCTTAAGACCGTTTCCTCCGTGATCTCGATAATAAGAAGTGAGGTGTCGATACCATGGTCTGTGATGATGCTCTTAACAGTCTCTGGGAAATCAACCAGCAGGAAATCCGCATAGGTAAGATTAAATGACACGGGAACAGGATTGATACCGTTATCGATGCAGTACCTTAAGTCCTCTGCGATCTTATGGATCACAAAGGTATCAAGCTTCCATGTCAGGTTGTTTTCTTCAAGAACAGGGATAAAAACAGCCGGAGAAACAGACCCCCTCATTGGATCCTCCCAGCGCGCGAGAGCTTCAGCTCCTGAGAACTTATTATTTAAAAGGCGGGTACGCATCTGGTAATATACCTTGATATTCCCGTCCCTTATGGCGTCATCGATATTATTTAAGACAAAATTCCTGTTTAGGAGCTCTTCCTCCATCCTGTCATCAAAATAGAGGATGCTGGAGAATCTGCCTGAATGCTTCTTATGGTCGCAGGCCATCTTGGCTCTGTCACATGCGCTTTCTATATCATCGCCTTTAGAAAACCTGTTAAATACACCGATCTTTACCCTGACACGGTTTCCGTTATCCAGCTCGCCCACATCATTAAGAAAGGCCGGCATGGCTTCATCCACGCCGTCTCCCATCATGAATGCCAGATATGAGTACTCACCGTTTTTCGTGCATCTCCCTTCGCCAAAGCGGCGGATCAGAAGATCCTCGAATTCATAGAGGAAACGGTTCCCTTCGTCGATACCGTACCGCGCTATAAACGGCCTTATCCCCCTTAGGGTAAAGGCTGCCATAGCCGGTGTCTTTCCATTATCCAGGGCATCTTCAAAGTAATCTCCCGCATTGATCAGGAAATCGGAATAATCCGGCAGGTTTGTAATGTCACTGTATCTAATCTTATCGTCAATCATAACAACTATTTTACACTAGGAAGGGTTATCCATCAACGACATTGTTTAAATTGTCTTTAAGTCATCCTGAGCGTTAGCGAAGGATCTTTCCACCTGTCATCCTGAGCGTTAGCGAAGGATCTTTCCATCTGTCATCCTGAGTGTTAGCGGAGGATCTTTCCATCTGTCATCCTGAGCGTTAGCGAAGGATCTTTCCATCTGTCATCCTGAGCGTTAGCGAAGGATCTATTCAAAAGATATAGGGAGATTCTTCGCTTCGCTCAGAATGACACCTGCTTCATCCGGAATAACATTCGCTTCGCTCAGAATGACATTACATTATTTTCCATCAAAATATATTAAAATCTTCCCCAAAATATGATATTATTGTAAAAGATGCACACATTTTGATTCAGCAAAAGGAGACAATGCTTATGAAAAAAGGGCTGAACCTGCGCGCGAAGATGCTTCTCGGGATCCTTCCCGTCGTGCTCGCAGGGCTAATCATCGTAACTGCTGTAAGTACCAATCAGGCTGGAAACAACATCAACAGCCTGACTGAAGAAAAGGCGAGCGAAATGCTGGGCGGAAACATCAACAGCATCAATTCCACCCTTCAGGAATTCCGCACAACGGCTCTCACCCTTTCCCGTACGGTTGCAGCCACCTATCAGAATACCGACCTTTCTACTTATGAGGAGATCTTTTCCAAGGTAATAACAGATAATCCCTCAATCCTCGGAAGCGGCATATGGTTCGAACCCGGAGTATATCAGGGCCAGGAATTTGCCGGTCCTTACTGGACGAAGGACGGCTCCGGTTCCGTATACTATACCGACGAGTATTCCAATGCGGAATATAATTATCCGGTTCAGGAGTACTACCTGAATGCAAAGGCCATGACCAAAATGGACGCTGTCATCACCGATCCCTATTATGATGAATCCAGCGGACACATTATGGCTACATGCTCTGCTCCTATATTTGATGCAAGCGGAAACTACATCGGATGTATAACCGTGGATACCGAGCTTACCCAGATCCAGGAGATCGTATCGGTAATGAAGCTCGGCAAGGATTCCGAGGCAATGTTCCTGGATTCTCAGGGAGTATTCCTCTATGATGCTGACGAGAGCAAGATAAACGGAAGCTCCACCATCGAAAACGATCCGAACGCATCCCTTGCCGCCACTGCTCCCGCAATTATGGGCAGCGAAAAGGGAAATGCGATGTATAAGAAGAACGGCGCGGACTATGAGATCTTCTTCTCCACTGTTCCGGAAGTAAACTGGAAGCTCCTCATCACATTGAGAAAGAGCGAGATACTTGCCGCTACAAACAGGATAAGAAATACCTCAGCAGTCATCTGTATCGCTGCTATTCTCATAATCGGCCTCATCATCCTCTTACTCGTTAATAACATTTCAAAGAGTGTGGATATGGTAAAGGCATTTGCCGGAAATCTTGCAAACGGCGACTTTACTGTAGATAAGATAAAGGCAAGGAGCCACGACGAGTTAGGCCAGATGTCCGAATCCCTGAATAACATGTACGAGAGCAACAGAAACGTAATCGGCCAGGTTTCGGACGAATCCGAAAAGATAAGCGAAGCAAGCTCCTCTCTTTCCGGAATGGCAGACCAGCTCTCAACTGACTTTGAGCAGATCCGTACCAATATGAGCGGAGTTAATGATGCTATGATGAGCGCATCTGCAGCAACCGAAGAGATCAATGCATCCGTTGAAGAGGTAAATGCTTCCGTACAGCTCCTTTCTGCAGAGGCTAACCAGACTAAGCAGAATGCTGATGAGATCCAGACAAGAGCCAAAGAGATCGAGAAGAATTCGAGAAACGCTTATGATGCAGCTATCAACACCGCAAAGGCAAGAGAAAATGATGTGCGTCTTGCCAATGAAAAAGCTGCAGTCGTTAACCAGATCGGATCCCTTGCAGACTCCATCGCCAATATCGCAGACCAGATCAATCTCCTGTCTCTTAACGCATCCATTGAGGCTGCAAGAGCAGGCGAACACGGCAGAGGCTTCGCAGTAGTGGCAGGCGAGATCAATAAGCTGGCCCTCGATACAGCTGAAGCGGTCGAAAAGATCCAGGGCACCATCGGCGAAGTACAGGGCGCATTCACAGGACTTCTTGGCTCCACGAACGAGCTCCTGACCTTCATGACCACTACGGTTTCAAATGACTATAATGACTTTATCAATATGGCGAACCAATATGGAACCGATGCTGCTGCCTTCGGTGAAGAATCTGAAAAGATCGCTGAAATGGTACAGACGATCCGCGAAGCTATGGGCGAAGTGAGCGATGCTATACAGAACATCGCAGAATCCACCCAGGAAACCGCGGAACGCTCCACCAATGTATCGGATACGGTTGAAAGTGTCGGATATGTAGTCGATAACGTAACAGATATGTCAAGTAAGCAGAACACCATCGCAGCTTCACTCAGCGAGGTGGTGGGACAGTTTAAGCTGAAGTGATACATTCAAAGCCTTCCCCTTGAGGGCAAAACATGCCGGTGGCATGTTTTGAATGGCGTATAGCCTTGCTGAGCAAGGCTGCCATCGGTAAGGTGGTCCGAAGGACCGGATGAGGTGTTGGTGTTGGTGTCGTCCCGGGCGTTTTAGTGTCATCCTGAGGGCTTGCCCGAAGGATCTCAGATTCTTCGCTGCGCTCAGAATGACAAGGAGGTTCCGCTCTCGCTTCGCTCGCCGGAACGGCTGCGTCTGTAATCTCAGTCTGCGCTGACGCTTGACTTCGATAACAGAACACATGCCTCACAGTTTTCCGTAAACGGAAACATGTCATACCCTGTTATAGATCTTACTTTATATGAACCCCGTGCCCCGGCGCGGGGTTCTGTTAAAAGAGCGAGATCACGTTTTAATGTGATCGGATTACACGACACGTAAATTATCTTTTCCGGAGACAGTCTCTTCAAAGTATCTATAAACTCAGGAGTTGATCCCTGTCTCGGCGGATCCATGATAAGAATGTCCACCTTTTCCCCGTCATTATAATATCTTTCCAGGAATTCTCCCGCATCCTCCTGAAATACAGAATATCCCTTAACCGAATTGATCTTTGCGTTAACGCGAGCGTCTTTAACAGCGTCACCGGATAATTCGACTCCGATCACATTTTCACATTTTTTAGACGCAACAAGACCAATGGTACCCGTACCACAGTATGCATCCATCACTATGCCCTTAAATCCGTCAGGGATAAAGGATACTGCCTTTTTATATATCCTCTCTGCCATCAGGGGATTAACCTGATAGAAGGATCCGGGAGAGATCCTGAATTTCATCCTACAGAGACTGTCCTCGATAAATCCCTTGCCATAAAGCACATTATTCTTATTACTGAGGACAAGGGAATCCGTCCTGTCATTTACATTCTGAACTATGGTTGTGATCTCGGGATGGAGCTTTAATAAGGCCTTTGTGAAATTATTTTTCGAAGGGAATACGGGGGACCTAGTAACGAGGATCACCATTATCTCCCCGGTATTCTTCCCGGTCCGTACCATGGCATACCTGAAATTGCCATAGCCTGTCCTCTGGTTATAGATCTTCATCTTAAATGAAGTAAGAAGCTCCGCAATATCCTTAATTATCCTGTCTGCCTTAGAGTCCTCAATAAGACAGTTTTCCACAGGCACGATATCCTTGCTGCCCTCGTGATAATTCCCGGTCAGTATCTTCCCGCCTTTACCCTGTACGAAAACTCTCGTGACCTTGCAGCGGTAGTGATGGGGATCCCTCATTCCCACCATGTCTTCCACTTCACCGAATTCCCCGAGAAGGTCTGTTAAGATATCTTTCTTTTTCTTTAACTGCTCTTCATAGGGAACATCAATATGCTTACAGGCGCCGCAGCGCGAAAACACCGGGCACCTGGATCTCGTTTTTCTTCTCTTTTCCTTATCCATCATAACGCAGCATCTTTCTGTGACTTGTCATCCTGAGCGTCAGCGAAGGATCTCTCCTACACTAGCTTAACGCAGCATCCCTCTGTATCGAACATCGTCTGGATCTCTTGTCGAGATACAGGCGGTCGTCCACATTTCTCTGGATGCTCTCCTTTAAGCTCTTCATATCCTCATAGGGAACTTCCATATATCCCACAGAAAGCTCCACGAGATAAGGCTTCCCAGAAACCGCGTTAAACCGCTCGCACTGGTACTTTATCCCCTTGTAGATATCCTCTCCAACGTGGTTCTCATCCTTAACCACCACGGAATAGAATTCGTCTCCGCCCATTCTTCCAATAGGCGCGCCGGGTCCGATAACTTTGGTCAGGATCTCGGAAGCCTTCATAATGGCGAAATCCCCTTCCTTATGTCCGAAGCAGTCATTGATCTCCTTTAAGTGGTCAAGATCCGCAGAGATCACTATAAAGTCCCTGTGGGGATTATCATCAATATAAACTTCCGCTCTGTTGGTGCAGCCAAGACGGTTATATAGCCCGGTCAGGGCATCATGTGACGCGGAATAGTCAAGTATCTCATTTTTCTTCTGCAGCTCTTCCCTGTACTTTTTCTGCTTCTGGGTAAGGTCCAGGGAATGGATAGCGGTTCCGATCACAAGAGACATCATGTAGTAAAAGCTTATCTCTTCAGGGAGTATCTCCACCGACAGACTGCCATATATTTTCTTGCCGGAGAAAATAAGAAAAGTAGTAAAAATATGACCCTCGCCGTCATTTCTGTACCAGGGAACCTGTTCACCCCTGACAGACTCAGGTGCATCATATATATGCCATACTTCAGTCTGTTCTCCCTTCTGGTGCATCATGAGTTTCATCTTTTCCGGGATCGCAGGCGGATCGCCTCTTTCAATAATGACACCCTTTTCATTCACCATAAGGTATGATTCTTTAGCCCCCTGATAGTATAAGGCTTCTCCCAGGTTCTTATAGAATTTCATGGGATCTCTCGCCGCTTCTACAAGGTCTCTTAAGACAAGTGCCCCGATCCAGCTATGCCGTTCAGATGTCCTGATACGCATCACTGTGTCCAGAAGCGCGCTTCTCTCATAAACATTTCCGTCCTGAACAGAGATATGGCTCCCGGTCTCTATGGGAATATCCTTAGCCCGTTTATCCTCATTATATTCACAGCCACAGGAAGCCCTGTAAATAACATCTGCAGGGAGGAGGCTCAGCTTTGTAGCTCTTCCTTCCAGCATGTCTATCAGCTTATCAACTGCCGCATCGGCCATCTCATAGTTTTTCTGCCGGCAGGTAGTGAGGGCGGGCTCCATGTACCGTGCAAACTCCATATCGTCAAAGCCCATAACGGAGAAGTCCTTACCGATCTCAATATTCCGTTCATTTAATACCCTGTAAATGGCATATGCCATCTCATCATTTCCGGAAATGAATCCGTCCGCATCGGGGTTCTTATCCAGGACCTCCCTCACCAGGTGATCCACATTCTCAGAAAAATCCCCATGTGCCACCATGTCCTCGCTGAATTCAAGGCCGTTATCCTTAAGGGCATCCTTATAGGCGCGAAGCCGCTCATTTGAATCCCAGTTATAATCAGGACCTGTGATCATCAGTATCTTCTTCCTGTTATGAACCTTTATCAAATGTTCCGTCATCTCATAGACCCCGTCATAATTTCCGGTGACTACAGACTTCTCTTCACCGAATATGGGAGTCTCCATAAATACAGCCGGCACCTTCGGAAGATAGGTAAATACTCCGTTCTGCTCAAACTGCTTCTGGAAAATACTGATAGTTCCCACGCCCACTATCATGGCGTCCAAATCTTCCACGTTACTTATGGAATAAAGGGAGCTGTACTGATAGTCGAAATAATTGTCCCTGATATGAGGGTCACTGATAAAGCTGGAGCTCTCAGTCCCCAGATAAAAGTGTGCATCCACATCATATTCATTTAATCTCGCCCATATGCGTTCCACCAGGCGGCTCGGGTGAAATGAATGATAATTTCCCACAAACACCCCTATGGTGGGCCTGACCCTCCCGGGCCGTACGTAATTTATCTTTTTCTTCGGCATATGAGACTCCTTTTAGGCTTCACCTTACTATTTTCTCAAAGTCTGCTTTCGGGTGTTTACAGATCGGGCAAATGAAGTCGTCAGGAAGCTCCTCCCCTACCCACTCATAGCCACAGATCCTGCAGCGCCAAACGGTCTCACCCTTAGGAGTGGTGCCCACTTTCTCAGGCTTAGGCTTGATATTATTCTGGTAGTACTCATATGTGCAGGAAGACGTGTCCGCAAGAACTTCCATCGCTGCCGGTTCACAGATAAAGAGAGTATGTGAACCAAGATCACATGTATCCTTTACATTCAGCGAGAAGTATGCATTTGTGCCCTTCACTATATAGGGGATACCGTTCTCTGCTGTCTTATAGTCAGATGCAGGATAATCCGGATCAAATTTATCCACATCTCTTCCCGACTGGAATCCGAAATGCCTGAAAAGATCAAAACCCGCATCCTGACTGATGACCGAAATATTGCACTTCTTCGTTTCCACTATCATGTCATGGGTAAAATTCCCCTTATTCATCGCAAAAGATATGGTATTCGGCTCGGATGCCACCTGGATCGCAGTATTTATAATACATCCGTTTTTCTTGTCACCTCTCACCGCCGTACATACAAATAATCCATAGGACAGCTTATACATTGCCTTGTTATTCATTTCCGCCATGATCAGAACCTCCTTCTCTTTGCATTTAACTTTGTAAGTTTGATACAGTATGACTATATATACTGATATTATCTATCCCCATGCTGATAAGCTGGTCAAGTACCGGAACATAATTCTTAATACATATTATCACTTTTACGGTTTCCGGGTTATATTGTTTAAGGATCTCCGGAGATGAAACTTTAATCCCTTGAAACTCTATATTATCCCCAATCTTATTATCGATAAATCCCTCTAGCTTCAGGTCTTTCCCATATTCATCCCAGAAATATCCTGCGAATTTACCGGTTCCAAAGATAAAGACCTTTTTACCCTCAATATCACTTAAAACATCAAAGAAAAGCTTTCTCTCATCCAGGTGAATGTGACCGAGACTGGTTCTGTTACGTCCCAAGTACCCCCAAGGCACTGTAGTATTCTGCCAGAAAGGTTCCATAACGTCCTTTTTTCTCAATTCGTAAATAAACCCATCTATGAATTTACTCCACCCGGTTAATCTCTCCTTTAATCCATATCTCTCATAGAAAAATTCCTTCTTAAGGATCCTCTCCATATCGTGCACCTTCGCATACGCGATATGGATTGTCCGGAGTATAACAGCTTTTGCAGGATACGGTTCACAGCTGAATTCCTGATCAAAAAAGAGCCATCCATTCTCCGTATGAAAAGCATTCAAAGGCACCAGATCCGGGAATCCTTTCTTTAACCAGACTCCACTGTCTCCGTTATCATCGGTAATATCGCTTAAAGAAAGACCGTGCGGCATCAGTCTTGCAGCGGTTTCAGAATCCGGTGCCTTCACATGATCCGAAGACTTCATGATAATATCCACGAAGGCATCCATTTCAGAAATAAACTTGTCCTTATCCTCTTTAAGGATTCGTTCAAAATACTTCATGCCATTCTCAGCATTGACAAATGGCAGTACAAAGCTTCCATCTACATTCTCCCCATCAATAACAGCGATCCCGCGTCCTTTCAGATACTCATTATTTTTAATAATGGCCTCAGTCTTCTGTTTTCCCTCTTCATAGGCCGGACGCTTCTCCACCGTTTCCCTACCATGAATAACGGTGATCTCAGAGTCAACCTTCCCCCGATCCATGGCGAGAGTGACATGCTCTGCATCCGATGGCTCTGTGCCCTTCCGTGTGCAGTCATACAAATACCCATTTGCCATCTGATGAAAAAGACCGTTCTTAATAAGGTCAGAATATATAAACTGCTCCTGCAGAAAAACAGACCTGTTATGATTATATGCAGGTATATACCGCATCCCCAGTTCCTCTGTAGGCAGATAATCCTCTGCATACATT
>CACZBM010000047.1 GCA_902779445.1 uncultured Lachnospiraceae bacterium | reverse complement strand
CATATCCGCATCAGAGTTTAATTCGCTCATCTTCTTTAAGTGTGACATGGAATCCGTCCTCACCCTGAAGTGATAAAGAGGTGTCCTGTCATAAACAATGGCCGACGATTCCGCAACGAGGTTTCCTATCACGTATCTGTCTTCCAGGTACTTGTCCTCCGGAAAACGTATTCTGTTAAACAATCCGGCCTTAAACAGCTTGTCCCAGCTATGGAAGAAAAACCCGTTATTCTGCATGAGCATTTTAACTCCATCCACAGGAGTAAGGAGTTCCGGACCTGCTTTCAACTCATCCCTTATGCTTTCCCCGGGATATTCTCTGAATTTTCCGCACACCGAGATATCTGCCTTGTACTTAACTATATTATCATAAAGCCTGTCGTACATATCAGGCTCGACATAGTCATCTCCGTCCACAAAGCCTATGAATTCTCCGGTGGCCGCATCAAGACCCCGGTTTCTCGCATTGCTTACCCCGGCTGCCACACACCTTATTATCCTGAATCTCCGGTCGGAAGCAGCAGCTTCCTCTGCCATTTTAAGACAACCGTCATCATAGAGCCTTAAATGTCCGTCAGGTTCCTTCTTCTCCTTAAGTCCCACTACCAGGATGATCTCCAGATTCGGATAAGTAAGGGCTTTCAGGCTGTGGAGACACTCACTGAAATAGGGTCCGACCATATGAATGATGGAAATGACAGATATCAATGGTTTTGACACTGCTTCACCACCTCTCTTACAGCATTTAAGTACCCGTCCCCTTTCTCTACTGTGGGTTCGATCATGGCCCCCTCGCCCCATTCATTCCAGGCATTTAAGAACACAAACCCATCCTTATCCGGCAGCTTTTTCCCAAGCTTTTCAAGGGTATCTCTGAATTTTTCGGGAGAGGCTCCGGTATAGACCAGGCCTTTATGTTTTCTTCTAGGGGTATTATCCCACTCAGTGATGATCCCCGGATATTCATTCATTTTATAATCTCTGGAAAGAATACTGTCATATATCCAGCTGACAGGGATCCTTCTCTCAAGTATCCTTCTTTCTGATCCGACCATTTCAAGAAAACGATTTCCTATTGTCCTTGTCAAAGTTCCGACATTATATAAAAAAGTTTTGAAACCTGACAGACCATGTTTTAAGGTATATCCGGGTTCAAAATAGTAGTAACCGTTAAACAGCTCTTTTCGGGTCTCTTCTTCTCCGGCAGTTTTCCCTCCGATCCAGAATATACCGTCGAATCCCTCAACTCTCGCCCATTCCTCCCATTTTTCCTTCATCTCGGGAAAACACGGAATATCAAAGGTCCTGTATATCATAAATACAGGCTTATTATCCACCTTGATATATCTTTCATCCTTAAAAAACCTGAGGTTATAAAGGAAATGATCTCTCCATTCCTTTTCCCCTCCATACTCCTGCTTCATGAGGATGTTTTCTTTAAGTCCGTACCAGGCCCTTGTCCATGTTTCATTTGCCCAGGTGACACAATATTTTATGTTAACCTCAGGATGCTTTAATAATATCTCCATCGGTCCTTCCATAAGCATCTTACCGGTAAAATAATACTGATAAAATGAAAACCCGTATATCCCGTTCTCTTCTGCAAGCTCCGCCTGCCTCATGAATGTATCCGGCTGGTCATTCATAAGATCATAATAGCCGTCCAGGGGATGCACCGGCTGTACATGTCCGGTAAACAGGGGCTTTGCTGACTTAACTGCTGTCCATTCTGTATATCCCCTGCCCCACCATTCATCATTTTCAGGGAAAGTATGATATTGGGGAAGATATAGCGCTATTACTTTCATATACTCTCTCTTTCCCTGACTGCCCTTCCCATATAGTAATATAAAACGGGCACTGAAAGTGCGAAACTCATCATATTGGATCCTATGGACATGATAAGGGTCACGATGATGATCCCTATCTCCGGCGCTGTATTCTTAAGGTTCTTAAATCCCTTTTTCAAAATCAGGAGTATAAGGAATACAAAAAGTGATGTTCCTATTATCCCGTTCTCCACATAGAGCTTGGAGAGTCCTCCGTCTGCAATAAGGTGTTCCGTAAAACCTATGGCTCTGTGACCGTTGGCTCCCAGTCCGTTTCCTAGCCAGATATTATTCATATTATTGGCTGCTCCCACCCACTGGTCAGACCTCTGTGCAATGGACCCGGGGAGTGAAATGAGCCTGTAATAAACCTTCATGAATGCTCCGTTAAAGCACATGAAAAATCCGGCTGTCACAGCAACAGCCGCAATGCATTCTGCGATGAGATATTTCTTCGGAAACAGCCTGAACGTGAAGAAACAGAGGAAATTTAAGTAGACCAGTATAAAGATGGCCGCTGCCATGGCTGATCTCTGATTACTCATAAACGCCAGTAAGAGCATAAAGACAAACGAGAAGACGCTTAATATCTTCTTTCCCTTATCCTCTGAATCTATATATGCTCTTACTGATACCAGCATTCCGATAGAAGGCAGAAATCCCATAAGGGTACTGCCAATGACCGAATGCATCCTGACCCTCATAGTAGGGATATCCGCTTTGGAGATAAGCTGCAGATCATAAAGATAATCGAGATAAAATACCGGGCCTGTGATAAAGAGGATAATTCCCAGAATCCCGATAATTGCCACAGACAATAGAAAATACAACGAAAATCTGCGGGAACTGCAGTCTGTCCTGCCGCAGAAATAAAAGCTCATTGGAAGTGCTGTGGTAAAGAGTTCACCAAAATACACAAATGCAGGCATGCCAAAGCCGATACACCAGATTCCGGACAGGATATTATAAATAAGCCAGAGTGACAGGATGATGTCCTCGGTTTTTACATTATGTAAACTATCATCCCGTTCTAATTTATGTAAAGCTTCGTGGATCCACATCTTTGAATTATGTAAACCGATCAGTGTCTCAATAACCACCAGACTCACCAGAACTGCCGACACCACCCCCGGCCTGACAACAGAAAAAAACAGTGCCAGTACATATGACAAAAGCACCACGGGATAGAACCAGTTATGAAGTTTTAAATCTGTTATCTTTAACATTGTATATATCTCTCAGTCAAGCCTTCCCTATCAATATATCAGCCACCCTGCTCCATGATGAAGCTTCATTCCCGGCTGCCTTGGGAAGGCTGCCGATCTCCTCTCCCCATCCTTTATTAACAGACTCTTCCATCAGTATCGAAAGCTCTTCCGGGGATGAGATCCTGAAAAACCTTTTCCGTTCGGCATTTTCCAGTATCTCTCGCGCAAAAGGAGTATCAGCTGAGATCACCGGAGTATTTAGATATGCTGCTTCCGCCAGCGGATAACCAAAGGTCTCGATATAGGAAGGAAACAGAAGAACCGCCTTCTGATAAAGGGGGATCAGCTCTTCCCTGGGGATCATTCCCCTGAATTCTATGTTTTCCCTTACTTTTTCCGGGAGTCTCAGCCACGGAAGTTCAGATAATTTCTGGGTAAATATAACCCTGAAGTCATCAATACCCTTGTTTTTTAATATTTCTGCCGCATCCACTATGCACTGGTGATCCTTATAGATCATGCTTCCTGCCGGGTACAGAAATAAGCTGCTGTCTCTGGATATCCTAGGTTTACATAATTCATCTACCGATCCCATATCTGGCGTGACTATCCTGACAGAATCCTCACTAAGCCCGTCCTTTTCACATACCGCATCTCTCATCCAGCGGGTCTGGACTATCACCTCATCTGCTCTCTTTAAGGAACTGTCTATTTCCGGAGCTATAAGATACTGGTATAGTGCCATCTCCCTCTCGTATCTGTTAAAAAACGAAAACTGCTTAACCTTCTGGAATCCGAGAGGCTGATGAAGGTAAATTACCGAACGTATCCTTCTTCCGGACGAGGTTCTCATTTTTTCAACCCCGCGAGGAAGAGTATTCTGCATGGAAAAAACCACGTCGGGATCCAGACCTTTAATAAAAGAAGCTCCGCTTAAATGATCAAAGAAAAGCCTTTTTAACTTTGATCTTTTTACGTCATTCCTTACGATCACATGGATCCCGGGGCAGTCCTTATTTTCCTCAATAAGTCCCGTTGCCCCGACGATGAAAAACCATTCTGCTCCCCGTGGATCCTTTACCACTTCCCTGTAGAAATCCCTTAATACAGAAAGGGCTCCGGTCTTTGAAGCTGCGATATTCAGAACTACTATCCTCAGTCTTTCAGCCATACTGTCTCATTCACTATCTTTGTATAGCTCTGTATGAGCTTTATCACTTTGACGGAAACATTGCTGTCGGCGTAATCCTCTGCCTCCACCACTTCCTCATTATTCTCATACATACTGACAGCCAGCGTAACTGCCTGCTTAACATCTTCTGTCTTAATGCCGCCGATAACGATCGTCCCCTTATCCAGTACCTCCGGCCTCTCCGTAGATGTGCGGATAAGGACTCCGGGAAAATTCAGCATGGCAGATTCTTCTGAAAGAGTTCCGCTGTCGGATAAAACACAGTAAGCATTTTTTTGAAGCTTATTGTAGTCGAGGTATCCGAAGGGTTCCAGATTCTTTACAAGAGGATCGAATACAAAGTTCCTCTTCTCGATAAACTTTCTGCTCCTTGGATGTGTGGAATATATCACCGGCATCCCGTATTCCTTAGCTATGTCATTTATGGCATTCATTAGAGCCATAAAGTTATCCTCGATATCGATATTCTCTTCTCTGTGGGCTGAAACCAGGATATACTTTTTCTTTTCAAGTCCAAGTCTCTCTAATACATCGGACGCCTCGATCTTGTCCTTATAAGTATTAAACACTTCTTTCATGGGAGAGCCTGTTACAAAGATAGTTTTCCCGTCTATCCCTTCGTTTAAGAGATATCTTCTGGAGTGCTCGGTATAGGGCATATTGATATCCGAAATATGATCTACGATCTTCCTGTTTATCATTTCGGAAACATTCCAGTCCCAGCATCTGTTACCGGCTTCCATGTGAAAGATCGGTATCTTCAGCCTCTTAGCGCTTATCGCAGAGAGAGCCGAATTGGTATCCCCAAGGATCAGTACCGCATCCGGTCTTACTTCACTCATAAGACGGTAGGACTTTGCAATGATATTTCCCATTGTCTCACCAAGATCAGATCCCACACTGTCAAGATAATAGTCAGGTGAACGAAGCTCCAGATCCTGGAAAAACACCTCATTTAATGTGTGGTCATAATTCTGTCCGGTATGAACAAGCACATGGTCAAAATACTTATCAGCGCATTTTATGCAGGCTGAAAGCCTTATTATCTCCGGTCTGGTTCCGAGAACCGTCATAAGCTTTAATTTACTCAAATCTACACATCCTCCCTGAAAGTATCAGGTCTGTCAGGGTCAAATATCTCATTTGCCCACATGACCGTTATAAGATCCGTATCACCTTCGTTTACTATATTATGGGTATAGCCGGTGGGAATATCCACGACCTCCGGCTTTTCATCCGAAACATGGTATGTCACCACTTCCTCACATCCGATCTTCCTGAAATTGATGGCAGCCTTTCCTTTGACCACCAGGAATTTCTCGTTCTTGGAATTATGCCAGTGCTGTCCCTTTGTTATCCCGGGATGGCTCACGTTAATAGAAACCTGCCCTCTTTCGGGCGTTTTAAGGAACTCAGTAAAGGAACCTCTCTCGTCCCTGTTGGCCTTAAGAGGATAAGAGAAATCGTTTTCCGGGAGAAAGGAGAGATAGGTGCTGTAGAGCTTTGTTTCAAATTCATCTCCCATATCGGGTATCATCAGGTTTTCCCTTGATCTCCTGAAAGATTCGATCCTTTCTGCTATAAACCCAAGCTTCCTCTCATAAATAAGATTCGGCGGAAATGTCACAAATTCTCCGGGCGGTATACGTATCCCGGTCTTCAGTATCCTTAAAAACTGATCTATCACATCATCAACATAGGCAAGGCTTATGACCTTTTCCCTGTCGTCTATCCTTATAGGAAGATTTCTTGCAATATTATGGCAGAAAGTGGCGATCACCGTATTGTAGTTCGGCATACTCCACTTACCGAAGAGATTAGGAAAACGATATACATATACGGGAACATCTTCTTCCCTTCCGTATTCAAACACCGCTTCTTCCGCAGCTCTCTTGGATCTGCCGTAGTCATTATTTAGTCCTGCCTGAATTGAGGAAGAAAGGAGAACCGGCGCCCTGTTTCCGGATGCCCTCAAGAAACTTAAGATCTTCCGGGTCAGGTCGCTATTCCCCTCCATAAATTCTTTTGGGTCTTTAGGCCTGTTCACACCTGCCAGATGAAATACAAAATCGCATTCTGAGGTATACTTCTTCAGATCCTCATCGGTGGAATCAAGGGTGTATTCGAATATGTCCTCATACCTGCTGTTTTTCAGGTTATATACCAGGTTTTTACCAAGAAAGCCCGCGGCTCCCGTTACCAGAATCTTCATTCCACGTCAGTCCTCTTTAAGTCTTTCCTGAATATAATCAAGCTTTAAGAGCTTCTCTTTAACCTGCTCCACATTCAGGATCTCAGTGTTGTCCGAATTGAAAGTATCGAATTTCGGTCTCTCTGTTCTTCCTTCGGTAAAGTATTTATCATAATTCAGATCCCTGTTATCTGCAGGAACCCTGAAGAAATCCCCTTCATCAATAGCTCTTCCGCACTCCTCGGATGTGAGAAGTGTCTCTGCCATCTTTTCTCCGTGGCGGACTCCTATGACCTTCGTTTCATGATCCTTTGCGTTAAAGAGCTCTTTCACAGCCTGGGCCAGCACTTCTATTGTGCATGCCGGAGCCTTCTGTACCATAATGTCTCCTGCGTGGGCATTATTAAAGGCAAATACCACCAGCTCCACCGCCTCCTCAAGAGACATTATGAACCTTGTCATCTTTGGTTCCGTGATCGTGATCGGTCTGCCTTCCTTTATCTGGTCTATGAAAAGAGGTATCACAGAACCTCTGGAACACATGACGTTTCCGTATCTGGTACCGCATATAAGGGTAGCTTCCGGATCTATCGTCCTGCTCTTAGCCACAAATACCTTTTCCATCATGGCTTTACTGGTTCCCATTGCGTTAATGGGATAAGCTGCCTTATCTGTCGACAGGCAGACCACCTTTTTAACGCCTGCTCTTATTGCTGCGGTAAGCATGTTATCCGTTCCGAGAACATTGGTCTTTACTGCCTCCACCGGGAAGAATTCACAGCTTGGTACCTGTTTCAGAGCAGCCGCATGGAATATAAAATCCACTCCGTGCATGGCGTCTTCAAGGGATCCCGCTTCTCTTACGTCTCCTATAAAATACTTGATCTTAGGGTCATTGTAGGTGTGACGCATGTCATCCTGCTTTTTCTCATCCCTGGAGAAGATCCTGATCTCCTTTATACCTGTATTGAGGAACCGCTTTAATACAGCATTTCCGAAGGATCCGGTCCCTCCTGTTATCATAAGTGTTTTTCCGTCAAAAATATGTTCGCTCATTTTCTCTCCTGTGTTTTGTCATCCTGAAGGCTTCGCCCGAAGGATCTATTGAGATTCTTCGCTTCGCTCAGAATGACACTGTCTCTTTGTCATCCTGAGGGCTTCGCCCGAAGGATCTCACTAATATTCTACGCTTCGCTCAGAATGACACTGTCTCTTTGTCATCCTGAGGGCTTCGCCCGAAGGATCTATTGAGATTCTTCGCTTCGCTCAGAATGACAGTGCCTCTCCAGTATCTCCGCCGACCTCTCCACATTAAAATACTTTTTAAGATACTCTCTTCCGTTCTTTCCGTATTCCTTAAATAGTTCTCTCTCTGAAACGATCTTCTTTACCGTATCTGTAAACGCTTTCCTGTCGTCTGACGGGCACCACCAGCCGCACCGCGCTTCCTCTGTTACCAGCTCCTTTATATCCGTGACCCTGTCCGTAACGGCTAAAACCGGCTTTGAGAGCTGCATATATGAAAGGATCCTGGAAGGGTAGTTTGGAATCGTAAAATACGGACTCAGGGAAACAATACCGATATCCGCGTCCTTCAGCACTTTCTCATACTCCCTCCGCGGGAGCTCATTATAGAGCTTCAGGTTATCTATTTTCCTGTCCCTGATGAAGCTCCTGATCCTGTCTTCCTCAGTTCCGGATCCGATAAAAATAAACTCTGCGTTTACGTCATCTTTTAATTCCGCTATGCCGCCCATTAAAAAGTCAACGGCCTGAGGTTTTCCAAGGTTTCCCCCGAAAATGAACCTTACAGGGAAATCCTCCTGAATCTCAGGCTCATCTGCCTTCCCCCCTCTGGGGCAAAATGCTTCGGTGGAGCATTTTGAAGCACGCTTTGATGCGCTAAGCGCATCAGTGCTCGGTAAGGTGGCAGCACGAAGTGCTGACGGATGAGGGTCCCCCCTGTCAGTCTCAACCTCAATAACCTTCACGGTATTCGGAAATATCTCCAGCTTCGAAGGATCCACCTCCGGCTCATGACTCTTGATATACTCAAGGTTTCCCTTTGACATACAGCCTATCACATCGGATTCTCTGTAGAGCTCCCTTTCCATCTTCTTAAAAAGCCTGTGAAGAAGCCCTCCCTCCTTCATCATGTGGAGGTCCACCGCATTCTGCGGGAAAATATCCTTTAGCATCAGGTAATTCACGGCACCGTAATGCTGTTTTAATGGCCTTAATATCCCGGACAGCGTCACTGGAGGGGTGGGATAGATGATGATATCCGCCTTTTCACTCCAAAAGTGCTTCTTAACTCCCTTTAATATCGTTCTCCCGATAAGAAGCTGTATCAGTCCCTTTTTTATCTTATTCGTATGAAACTGATCAGGGATAAATTCATTTGCCACCCGGATATTACCGGTTCTTTCGGTGAACCCGGCCTTTTCCCTGTCGGATGTCAGGGCAAGGATATTTACAATATGTCCCCTGTCCGAAAGCTCATTCACGAGATCCAGATAGATCGTGGAGCTGTTCAGATCAAATTTTTGAAAAAGGCAAAGTACATTCATTATTCTATGATCCTTAAAAGGTCCAAAAGAGAATCTATACTGTGATCCTCTTTTACACCCTCATAATAACTCTCGTTATTGTAGACTCCTTTTTCTCTTTTTATCCTTACAGTCTTGATCCCCGCCGACTTTGAAAGATAAAAATCCTTTTTGGGATTATCACCTACATAAAGTATCTCATCCGGAGAGAGGCCGTACTTTTCCCCGATCACCCGGAATCCTTCGGGAGACGGTTTCCAGGCATCTCTTCCGAGTTCATCCGTAAGTACTATTATGTCAAAATCATTCTCAGCGCCGAGTGCTCTTATCTTCTGCCTCTGTGTCACGCTGTAGCCGTCTGACAGAATGCCCGTTATGATCTTTCTCTCCCTAAGTTCCTTAAGTGCCGGTCTCACGTCATCAAAATACTCTATTTCCGGAAGATGCTCCCTGTATGCTCCAACGAGCTCCATAACACTGTCCCAGTCATCACTCAGGCCGTTTTCTTTTAGAAACCTGTTAAATACATTCTTATGATCCGCATTAAAAAGGTCCAGAAGCTCCTTAAATATCTGTCCGGCATCTTTATCCAGAGCATACTTTTTATTGATAACATTCGCTACTATTTTGTATCCGCTTTCCGCATAGGCAACTTCCGAAATAAGCGTGTCATCCAGATCAAAAATAACTGCCTTCGTACTCATATTCCCGTTTCATCTCTTCATTCAGCATGATACTCTGGTCAAACCGGAGGAATGTCAGGTTTTCCCTGTATTTCTCGGTGTATTTAAGCTTTTCACCCCGAAGGAGCCTGTAAAGGTTTTCGCAGGAGTCAGCCCCTGCCATGATTGACATGGGTGCTCCACCACCGAACCTCGGGTTGATCTCGATATATTCAATACCCCTCTTGGTCTTCTTACACTGGACGGTGATATGGCCAATGGGCTTCAGCTTATCCATAAGCTTCCTTATGTCTTCTATGATCTCCCTGTCTTTCTTTATGACTCCCTTGGCAATCTCTCCGCTTCTCGTTGCTATACGGACTCTCGGGACCGCTGTGATGAGATTGCTTTCAAAATCCAGAAATGCATCTATGGTATATTCCGTACCCTCGATATACTCCTGTACTATAGGATTCTCTATGAGCTTTAAGTACATACCGAGCTCTTCAGCATTATGTACCTGGAAAGCATTAATGGATGAGCTTCCGTCCCTGGGCTTGATAAAGAGAGGATAGGTCAGCTTTTCCGGATTTTTTAGCTCAGCCTCCCCCAGCATATGGGGAACGAGAAAGCCGTTCTCCTCCAGGAATTCCTGGGTATTTTTCTTGTCCCTGCATATCCTCGTCACTCTTTCATCGGAAATAAGTACCTTGGCTCCCGTTTCCTCTATCTCTGCCTTTCTCTCCGAAAGAAGTAAAAGCTCTGTATCTATAGTTGGAACAATAAGAGAAATATTGAAATTCCTGCATATGTTCACTATTGCCTTTATATACCCGTCATTATCGGATATCCTTGGGACAATCTCATTGATATCCGCAAAGTAAAGGGCCGGTGCCAGCTCCGAAGCGTCGGCAGCCACGATACTTCCTTTGATCTTCAGCCTTTCTTTTGCCCTCTTAAAGCAGTTAATGAGTTCAACCCTCCTGCCGGCTGACAGGATCAGCACATTTATGGGTTTTCTGCTGTTTCCCATAAGTTTACCCCTTCTGAGACATGTCGGTCTCTGTTCCGAAAAATTCCTCCATGGTTGCGCTTGTTCCTGAGCTTACCCCGTCTCTCTTCAGTACCTTCATGAATGTCATGAAAAATATCTTTATATCAAGAGAAAGGGAAATATTTCTCACATATTCAAGATCATATTCAAACTTCTTTTCCCAGGTAAGCGCGTTTCTGCCATTGACCTGCGCAAGGCCTGTAAGTCCGGGAAGCACGTCATGTCTGTGCATCTGTTCCTCGGTGTATCTCGGAAGATATCTCACCAGGAGCGGCCTCGGCCCTACAAAGGACATTTCTCCTTTTAATATATTGATAAGCTCAGGAAGCTCATCCAAAGAAGTGGACCTGAGCTTCTTTCCAAATGAAGTCAGTCTTTCTTCATCCGGCAGCAGCTCTCCGTTTTCATCTTTTTTATCCGTCATGCTCCGGAATTTCATGAGCTTAAATATCTTTCCGTCCTTACCCGGCCTCTCCTGCGAAAAGATAACCGGACTCCCGAGTTTGGCCCTCACCAGAATACACAGTATGAGAAGCACCGGTGAGAGACAGATCAACAGAAGAAGCGAAAGAACGATATCCATCAACCTCTTTATGTACTTAATATAAAAAGTATTTTTTTTATTCACGTAACTGTCCATCGTTCTAAAGCCTTCCCCCTCTGGGGTCGCTGCTTGCCAGTGCAAAACATGCCGGTGGCATGTTTTGAATGCCGTTAAGATGCGCTATGCGCATCTGGCATCGGTCAAGCGTTCAGCGACGACCGAGTCGGGAGACGAGACCGGTGTCGGCGCAGCCGACGGATGAGGGCTTACCGTACATGGGGTGTATCACTCATCATTCCTCTTTATCGCATAAACCTTCATATCCGAGTCCTCATCATTCTCGGGTATTCCCGGAGCGCTATCCATATCGATATGAGTCTCTCCCGGAATATAAGTACCCGGGGTGTATTTATATGTGGGTACCAGACTCCTGACCCACTTATGAACATCCAGCTTTTCAGATCTGGAAGCGATATCCAGCTGTTTCAGCTTCTCATAGAAATCATCTTCGTCAAACTCTATGGGCTTACCTATGTGTATGAGCTTATTGGGGGTTTCCTGCATGCCCTCTTCCTTCATGAGCATCTCTTCATAGAGCTTTTCTCCGGGCCTGAGACCCGTGAACTTTATCTCGATATCCTCTCCCGGCACATAGCCCGACAGCCTGATAAGGTTCTTTGCGAGATCCAGTATCTTCACCGGCTCTCCCATATCCAGTACAAAGATCTCTCCTCCCTTTGCATAGGCACCTGCCTGAAGAACAAGGGATACTGCTTCGGGGATCGTCATAAAATAACGTATGATATTGGGGTCTGTGACAGTAACCGGCCCTCCGGATGCGATCTGCTTCCGGAACAGAGGTATGACCGAACCGTTGCTTCCTAGGACGTTTCCGAACCTGACAGCCACAAATACCGTATTGCCCCTGTGATTATAGGACTGAACTATCATCTCACAGATACGCTTGGTGGCTCCCATGATATTGGTGGGATTGACCGCCTTATCCGTTGAGATCATAACAAACTTACTTACTCCTGAATCCACTGCTGCCTGAGCCAGCTTCCAGGTTCCCATTACATTATTCTTAATGGCCTCATTGGGACTTACTTCCATTAAGGGAACATGCTTATGGGCTGCAGCGTGATAGACGATGTCAGGCTTATATGTCTTAAATACATCTTTAACTCTCTGGGTATTCCTGACTGATCCTATGAGAACCTTCAGGTTCAGTTCGGGGTACTGTTTTGCAAGTTCCTGCTGTATATCGTAGGCACTGTTTTCATAGATCTCGAAAATAATGAGCATCTTCGGATCGTGCTTCGCAATCTGGCGGCAGAGCTCGGAACCTATGGAACCACCTCCGCCTGTAACCAACACTATTTTCCCTGTAAGGGACTCCAGAATGGAGTTGAGATCTACCTCTATAGCCTCTCTCCCCAGAAGGTCTTCTACATCGACCTTACGAAGCTGGCTTACATTTACTTCCCCGTTCACCAGCTGGTATATACCTGGCAGAGTCTTAAGTTCGCACTTGGTCTCTTTACAGATATCGAGAATCTCTTTCAGCTGCTTTCTGGAAGCCGCGGGCATAGCGATTATTATCTCATCTATATTGTATCTCGCAGCATTCTCGATGATGTCGTCTCTTCCTCCGACGACCTTCACGCCCTGGATAAAATTCCCCACCTTGGAGCGGTCATCATCAATAACGCACATCACGCTTTTCTGGATGAACCTGGAGGAATTCATTTCTCTTATAAGGGAATTTCCGGCTTCTCCGGCGCCGATTATCATTACGTTTA
>CACZBM010000046.1 GCA_902779445.1 uncultured Lachnospiraceae bacterium | reverse complement strand
AGGAAGTGTACGGCTGGCTCGTCACTTCCGGCTTTCCGGTTATGAATAACGGCAAGGTGATCGCTCATCTCTTCGTGGATATCGATATGAATGATATCAAGGCAAAGGAACAGAGCTACGTAGTAACCGCCACGCTTATTATGATAGGCCTGACCATTATCCTCCTGATATTTTCGCTTCTCTACTTTAACAGGAGCGTTATAAAGCCTGTTACCATGCTCTCGGAAACAGCGAAGAACTACTGCTCCGAGAATAATGATGTGATACACCACGCATTTGAGGAGCTGCATTTTAAGACAAATGACGAGATCTCCGATCTTCTGTCCTCCATGAAACAGATGGAGACGGACATGAACTCAAATATCACTTCGCTCCTTGACACCAAGGTGGCCTTAAGGGAGACGGAAGAAAAGGCAAATAATATGCAGGAGCTCGCTGTCAAGGACGCGCTTACCGGTATCAGGAATAAGATGGCCTACGACCACGAAGTCCGCAAGCTGGAAGCCGATCTCGCAGACGGCTTCAATGAGTTCGGACTTGCGATGATAGATCTCAATTACTTAAAAAGGACTAATGATACCTACGGGCATGAAAAGGGCAATATCTCCATTAGAAGGCTCTGCATGCTGGTCTGTGAGGTGTTTGAACATTCTCCCGTATTCCGTATCGGAGGGGATGAGTTTATCGTGGTATTGAAATTCCGGGATTATAAGAATGTTGACAATCTTGTAGACGATTTCAATGCCCGCCTGGAGCAGGCACAAAATGACGAGACCTTAAATCCATGGGAGCAGATATCCGCAGCGATAGGATACGCGAAGTTCGATAAGTCCGTGGACAAAACCGTCGATGACGTATTCAAAAAGGCCGATAAAGCCATGTATGACAAAAAAGTCGCCATGAAGGCGGAAAGAAAAGAGTGAGGAGAAAATTGACATGTGCACGTATGCGTGATAATGTTATTACGAGGAGAGGCTTATGTCAGAATACTATAGCGTTACAGAGTATGCAGAAAAATATAATAAAGATCCCAGTAATGTAAGACGAATGCTTATATCGGGAAAGCTAAAAGGCGAAAAGATAGGGAAGCAGTGGGTAATTCCGAAAGATGCGGATTATCCTGATGACAGGCGTGTAAAAACCGGGGATTACAGAAATTGGAGAAAACGAAGTGGGATTAATCAGAGCAATCCGGGACTAATGAATACGCTGTCAGAAATGGGTTCCCGCCTTAGGGAAATCTATGGAGAATCGCTGGACAAGGTCATTCTGTACGGGTCGTATGCAAGAGGTGAAGAGACTGTAGACTCTGATGTGGATATTGCAGTAATACTTAAGGCGGGAAGCTCAGAAAAAATGCATGACGACATGATCGATATAGTAGTTGATTATGAGCTGGAACTCTCGTTAACGTTATCGGTTGTTCAGATCGAATATGCCAATTATATGGAATGGAGAAGGGTATTACCATTTTATAAAAACATGGATAAGGATGGCATTGTCTTATGGAAGACAGCGTAAAAGAGCTATCAAAATACAGATTTGAAACCAGCCTTGAAAATCTTGAAGATGCAAGGATCATGTATGAAAGAGGGAGATATAAAAATTCATTGAACAGAGCGTATTATTCGATTTTTCATGCAATACGTTCAGTTAATACCCTTGATGGTTTTGATAGTAGCAAACATAGTGGAGTAATTTCTTTTTTTAATCAAAGCTATGTTAAAACCGGAATATTTCTCAAGGATCTATAAGCACGAGGAATGGAGGGCTGATAAGTCAACGAGAACCGTCCCAATGGCGTTAAGTTAGTGTCATTCTGAGCGAAGCGAAGAATCTCTTATAGCTGTAAGAGAGATCCTTCGCTGACGCTCAGGATGACAAGGAGCTTAACTAAATGCCATTGGAACCGTCCCAATTGACTTTAAGAAGCGTGATTTCCAGCAATGGGGCTGGCGGCATGGATGACAATGTCATCTGTGTTGCCGGCCTTTTTTGCCATGATCACATAATGATACGTATATATATTCGGGACAGAGATGATCCCTGAAATTAGTGTGGCGATAAGAAATATTGATCGCAGAGTTTGATTATTTTATGAATAATTGCGAAAAAAATGAAGATTTTTTGAATAAAATATGGTACAATTTCAGCAGTTATTTGAACATTTCTGCTGTAGAACGGTACAATTTGTTAAGAGGGGATATTATGCCCTCTTAAAGACGACTTTAACACAGCTGTAAATGGCAAGGGGATTGGAGATATGCTTAAAGAACACTTCCTGAAACTCAGCAAGATTAAAAAGAGGGTTTTTGCCGGAGCTATGGCAACTGCTCTTGTCAGCACATCTATAAATATCGGAACCTTTGTGGCAGAAGCCGGAAACAGTAAAAATGGCAGTGTGATAACTGCTTTTGAAGAGCTGCCGGAAGAGATTGCATATCAGTACCTTCCCATAGGATCCGAGGAATATGACATTGAATTTCCTACAGAACTTAACGTGACCATATACAGTAATGAGGACACGGAAGGAACAGAAAAAGAGAATGAAGGCGCCTTTGAGGAAAGGAATACCCGGCAAGAAAGCGGGGAAGATTCTAATGACGAAGAAGGCGAAGAAGCGACAAGAGAGACTCGTGAGTCGGAAGAGGACCAGGGCAACAGGCCCGGAGACGATGAGTCTGATAATGGTGACTCCGGAAACAGGGAAGATGAAGATAACGAACCTGTGAATGACGGTTCCCGTGGCGGTAACGAAGAAGAGGGTAATAACGGCTCCGAAGATATCCGGGATAACGATTCAAATAATGAAGATGCTGCACAGCCCGGCGATAACAAAGAAAATAACGGCGGCAGCAATGAGAATAGTGGTGATCACAGTGATACGGATACTACTATTCCTGAAACTGCACCCGGTAATGGCGGGTCAGAGGATGAAGCCCTCATCAGTCAGGCCTCCGGCCTGACAGCTTCTCCCGGAAGGAGAAGCCTTGTGACAAGGCTTTTTACAACTGCGAAAGAAGAGCCTTCCCCCACTGGGGGAAGGTGGTCCGAAGGACCGGATGAGGGTCTTGATGCTTTACTCAATGTATTCGCTCCTGTAACAGTTTATGCAGCAGAACCGGATGAAGATGATGATGACGCCGAAAGAGACGGAGATACCGGCTCCGACGGAGACAACGAAAACGGCGGCAATGATAATGAAGGAAACGAAGACGCTGACAACAATGAATTAAGGGAACTCTCCGCAGGCGAAGAGAAAACCCTTAAGAACGTTACATGGTCGCTTATAGGAGATGAAAGCACCTACAGCCGCTTCCAGGCTGTAAGAGCCGGTGATGTATTCGTATTTGAGCCTCTTCTCAGGCAGTACGGGTTAAAGAGTGATGCGGAATTACCGAAGATCCGAGTGACCATTACGGAAGAAGACGGTTCCTACGAAGAGAGTGAAGAAGCTACAGAAGAAGCAACGGAAGAAGCAACGGAAGAAGCGGAAGAAACCGTAAGCGATAACGAAGCGGAAGAGACCGAAGAGGAGACTGTCTCCGAAAATGAAGCGGAAGAAACTGTAAGTGAGAATGAAGCAGAAGAAGAGCCGGAAGCCTTTGACCAGATGATGATAGTGGGTGGAGTGCGCGTGCGTGTGGAAGCTCCCGAAGGAGTATTCCCTGCAGGCTCAACCCTTAAGGTCGTGCGTTTAAGTGACAGCGATGAAGAGACTGCTAAAGAGATAATTAATAAAGACAGGGCAGATGGTGAAAACTCTGAAAACGGCGATACCGAAGCATCAGTGAATACTGATAACCTCGATATCATCCTCTTCGACGTAACCATCCTTGATAAGGACGGTAATGAGATCCAGCCCGATACCAGCATAGGCGTCCCCAGGATCACATTTGAAAACGCTGAGATCATCGACAAATCTGTAGATGGTGAGAATGCAAATGAAGATGGCGGACTCACCATGTATCACTTCGACGACGGACTCACAAGCGCAGAAAAACTTGAAACCGAGGTAAATAAGAGTGAGAAGTCGGTAAGTGCACCTGCGGAGCATTTCTCAATCTATGGAACGGTGGCAGCGAATTACGCTCATACGTATGATAATAGCAATGATTATATTATTGAAACGTCTGATGATTGTAATGTTACCAATAATTCGACGTCTCGTTATGTTGATATTGTGCCTTCTTCTGATGTTGATATAAAGATATCAATGAAAAACCAAAGTTCTACTGCGAATCAAAGAATTTATATATTTCCAACAAGTGATATAAATTCGATAAGTGTGGAATTGAATAATATTAAATATAATTATTCTGGTGGTGCTGATGCTGAAAGTATTGTACATATAAACGATTACGTGAAAAATTTAGTTGTAACGCTTAATAATACGAGTTTAGAATCATCGACAGCCGGTTTAGAATATGTAGATAATAATGATGTCACACTGCTATTAAAGGGTAATAATAGTCTGAAAGTGAATAATAGTTCTGCTTATCATGGTGGAATATATGCGGATGCTGCAACAAAAACTCCTCGTGTCACAATAAAGGGCAGCGGTAGCGTAAATGATAAATTGAATATTACTGCGAATGGTTCAAGTAAAGCAATATTCGGTGATGTTTCTATTGAAAGCGGGTTTGTCAATGTTACAAGCGGTCCTCAATATTCAGGTGGAACAGGTGATATATTGACAATATCCGGCGGAACTCACAGTTTTCCATATTCATTCATAGATAATACTCCGGCGAATAACACAAACATAAAAATAACCGGAGGAAGTGTTAATTTTAATATTACCGATGCGGCAAAAGGAACACAAACTTTCGTTGGCGGAGAACATGAATTGTATGTCATCGATCTTGCTACGGAGAGTGCAAACACGAAAATAACAAGAGTGTTTAGTTATGATGGTGCTACCATAACTTACGGAACGGATGATCTATATACTGATCAAAATAAGAAAGCATATTTATGGATTCCTAAGAATACAAAGATTTATGGCATAGAGGCAAATGGAAAATGGTTTGTTTTGAGTTCTTCGGTAAATAATCCGGTGGAGTTGACGCCATATTCTTCAAATAAGGCCATAAATCGATTAACGGCATATGAGTTTGGAAAGGATATAACTGTAAAGTACAATGGGTCTACTTCTCCTGCGGACTGGTATCCGGGAACAGTTGATATCAGCGCCAGCGGTTATCTTGTTTCTGATTCGGCAAACGGTCCTTTTCAGGAATCATATACCTGGACAGGAAATGGAAAAGCGCAGAAAAAGAATCTTTATTTTAAGTATGTAGCAGATACCACAAAGATCTATTACGGCGTAGTCAGCTCAAAGACCGTTGGTCCGGTAAACTTCAGTTCCGGAAAACCCACCGGTACAATAAAAGTCCTGAATAAGTCTTCGTCCAAGATTCAGACCAAGGCAAAGACTGTTGGATATACCAATGATTCCAGTAAGAAGGTTACGATCACAGCCGATAAGAATTCCACGGTCGCAGGGATCAATAAGACAGAGTATTATTTCACAGATAAGTTTTACGGTGATGAAAACGCTATAAAGAAAGCAGCGAGCGGCAACTGGACCGAGTATAACGAGGGCTCGAAACCTGCGCTCATAGAGAATAAGCTTAATTACTGCTATGCGCAGTTCACTGATAATGCCGGAAATACCGGATATGTATCTACTCAGGGCGTATGGTATGATACAACAGATCCCAAGGCGAAGAGCGCCAAGGCTACACCTGAGGATACCAAGGCTACTGTAGAGGTAAAGGGCGAAGATAAGGAAAGCGGAATTGCTTATTACTATGTGCTGGCGAAGAAGAAGACCGATTCAAAGCCCACTAAGGATAATGTAAAGAGCAGCGGAAGGAAGGCCGAAGACGGAAACGTGGAAGTTACGGGACTTACCGCTAATACTTCATATAAGTTCTATTGCGTGATAGAGGATAAGTGCGGCAACTTAAGCGATATCAAGGAATGCAGCACTACCACGAAAGAACCCAAGAAGGACGAAAAGAAGGCAGCCGCTGATGCTGCAGCCGAAGCAGCAAAGAAGGCAGCTGCAGCCAAGGCAGCCGCTGAAAAAGATAAGCTGGGAGAGAGCAATTCGAAGAAACACGGTGTCGGTGACAGCAGCGAAGAGGCTGACAGCGATGATAAGAAGGAAACCGAGATAAAGAGCAGGATCCCTTATATTGAGGATGCTACTGAGGGTATCCAGATCGGCAAAGAGAATACCAGCGGATGGGATAAGATCGAGGGAGAGACCGGCAAGGCCGAGGCACCCGCTGAGATCCATATCGACATGAACGGTTCCAGTGTGGTTCCCGCCACTGCCTTAAACAGCATAGAAGGCAGGGATATCACCTGCTTCTTTGAAATGGGTGATGATGTGATATGGGCGGTTAACGGTATGTCCATAGGTGACAAGGTACCTGACGATATCGACTTCAAGGTGAAGACGGATACGAAGAATATCCCGTCCAAGCTTGTAAATGAGGTGGCGGATGTTTATCCCCACAAGAATCTTTCCATCGCATATGACGGAGAATTCGGCTTCACAGCCATCATGTGCCTTAATGTGGGAGAAGAAAATGCGGGAATGTATGCTAACCGCTACTACTATAATGAGGAAGAGGGGTCACTTGAATTCATTGATTCCGAAGACGTTGACGGAAACGGAAATACAGAGTTTGAATTCACCCATGCTTCCGACTACACTATTGTCATTAGGGGCGATGCACTGACGGAGAAGAGTGCGGCAGCTCTTGTGAATACATCAGATGACGGCAGCGATCTTGTAGTCTCCGAGGCGGCAGACCCGCCAAAGAAGAGTAATAATCACTGGTGGTTACTGCTGATCACGATATTGAGTCTCATACTCTGCGGCGCGATACTGTTTATGCCGGAGAAGAAGGAGCAGCAGGGGTAAGAAGTCAATGACGTTAAGTTAAGCTCCGGTGTCATTCTGGGTGGAGCGAAGAATCTCTTAAATACAGATCCTTCGCTAACGCTCAGGATGACAGGAGGGTTTAAATAAAATTTAGGAGAGGAAAATCTATGAGCAACAGCCAACCGTATCCTTTTGAAAGGAACCGTTACTACCCTGGGAAGATGCTGACAAGTGCAGACTTCCAGGCGGAACAGAACTACCACATCAATAAGTCCAGGTTTAAGAATTCCATGATGTATGGAACCGGCATCATCTGCGGAATGGGTATATTCAGCCTGGATGATGTGTCGATCCTCGTGGAGAGTGGTGTAGCCATTGACGGGGCCGGTCACGAAATAGTGATCGACAGCTCGGTCGTTAAAAAGCTGTCCGCCATAGAGGGATTCGACAAACTGGAAGGAAATGTGGCGAGCCTGAAAGTCAGGTATAAGGAGCAGGACGTTCACAGTGTCTATTCCGTGAATCATAAGAGTGACGAGAACGAGTACGAATTTAACCGTATCTCTGAAGGGTATGAACTTTTCGTAACGGATAAGGATGATGACGGTTCATCTGCATACGATCTGGAGACAGAATTCCTGTCAAGAGAAACCCTGTTTAAGAGTGAAAATTTCATAGGACAGGTAATGCTTCCCACTACTGCATGTAAGGGGAAGAACATAAAGGTTGTTCTGGAGATAAAGAAGGTGAGCTCTGCGGATGTTCGCTTAAGCTGCCACGGTATTCTGGAAACTCCTGCATTTACAACTCCTGACGGAGAGCATGAGATAGAGATCGGTGTCGAGGATGTTTCCCTGGCGGAAGGAAAGAGCATTATTAAAGAGTACTGGGTCCAGGTGATGGATACGGAGCTTCTGGACACGGAAGTTATACTCCGGAGCGGCTCTGCAGCAGTGTTTGAAGACGATAATGCGATCAATTCAGCCCAGAACTTTTCCATAAGGATAAGGCTCAGCAGTGCTTCTCCCTTAGAGCTTGTAAGCCGTGAGGCAGGTAAGATCAATCTGGAAATGAGGACTCTCAGCCTTAGCGACAATGCTATTAAGCTTGCGGACATACGCCTAATGCGTACTGAGAGCGCTTACATCATAGAAGATATCGAAGAATTAGACGTAAAGCACTATGTTGTGACCCCTGCACAGGAGTTCTTAAGGAACAGTTTCCTCTCATACTATGTAAAGGAAGCGGATATCAAGAGACAGACCGTAGAAAAGAAAGCTGCAGAATCTCCTGCGGTTGTCAGCACTCCCAGGGAATTTACGAATATTGCATCCGGAACCATTGAGATCCCTCTCGGTAAGAATGCTAGAGAAGGAGATATCAGGTATTCAGGAGAAGTGACCCACGGCCTTGGAAACGGAAATGTCTATGTGGAAGTGGGATACGATAACGTGAGCGAAGGCGCCGGAACAGCCCATAAGAGCACAGTATTCGGAAATCCCGAGCTATTTAATTCACAGACACGCCATATGGCCGATGTGGAGACTGCAGTGCAGGTACTTAATGACAAGGGTAGCTTTGTAGTGGCAGTAAGGCTCTTAAAGCCAGTAGACTACCTTGTGCTGAACTTCAGATGGGTAGCCATCAGATTCCCAGCCGGGGAGGATGTGGAAGTTTCCGACGATTATTACGACAAGAGTATCAGTGTGGATACACCCACTGTCATCATGGGCACCAAGGAAACCCATTACTTCGGTGTCAGATTCAACAATATGCGTAACAGCAGCATAACCTATGAACTCACAGCTCCCGGAAGCGGTGAGATCAGTTCTGACGGTATTTACACGGCTCCTTCAAAGGAAGGTGTATATGAGATCAGGATCTACTGCACGGATATGCCTGTGATATGCACCTATGCATATGCTATCGTTAAGAAGAAGATGGTGGATGAGCCGGAGGGAGACTTAAGTGATGTTCTTCCGGTAAAAGGGGACGGTAAATGATTTTTTATTCACCCAAGGTAAGCTACGAAGTAGTTTCCGTCAGAGATAAAACACAGGTGAATGAATGTTACATAGCGAGGAACAGCCGGGAAGAGGATGGTTCCCTCTATCTCTTACTGCTCATTAAGGAACATGAGACCGTGCGGAAACTCTTAAACATACTCCGCGTGATGCCTCCTTCAGATGAGTCCCCCTTGATCGAGAGTTTTTCCGTAAAAGAGGATTACATGCTGGTATTCCCCTACAGGGCAGAGAGGCCTCTCGACTCCTTTTTCGTTGGAGATGCCTATACCCTGGCGCAGTGTGAGAATATTTCCACGAACCTTATACTTTCCTGCATTGCGTCATATCTTCCCTATCCCCTTTTATTCCTCATTCTTTCCCAGAGGAAGATAAATCTCACAAGGGATGAGAATATCTTTCTCTCATATGATATCGATCTTACAGAGCTGGATGAGCACAAGGGAGAGAGGGACTGTGCCTCGGAGTGTGCGCTCATTATCCTTGATATATTAAGCAGTAAAGCGGATCAGAAGAATGTCAGCTATGAGCTCTTAAAGAGAAAGACTGCAAACAGGAGCTACAGCCGCTTTACAGAGATATACAGGGACATAATGATCGCTTCTGCTTCGGTAAAGAAGAAGAGTATCCTTGTCAGGATAAAGAGCCTTATTTACAGGAATCTCGACAGGATATTCGGTATTATCTTCTGGATCTCATTAATACTGATGATAATAGCCATCGTGCTGTTCTTAACGCATTTTATGTGGGGAGATATCCCGTTTTTACGTCTGTTTTTCAATAGCTTCAAAAATATAGGGACGGAGAGCCTGCTTCAATGAGTCTAAGATTAAGAGTTGTAACATGTTTCTGCATACTGAGTGTTCTTGTATCCCTGATAATCCTTTCAGGCAGGGTATCAAAGCTTTCCCATGATATAGAATACAATAGCTACACCTCCGGGGTTGCCACTACAAACGGGGTTTATTTCGGTGAGAACTGGAATGGCAAGGGATGGGTCTACAATATGGACTTCGACGGGAAGGTAAAGGATATAATGTCTTCTCCGGAAGTCTATGAAAACTGTCTTTCCAATCTTATCGTATATGGTGGGAAGGTGTACGGGCTCTTTTACACCATCATATATGAAGAAGATGACATGGGTGTTGTCTACAATATCGTGGAAATGGATACGAAGCTCAATCCATTAAGGCAGATCGATGACATATTGATCCCGGCGGACGAGATCAGTACGGGATTTTCGGCTGATGTGGACAGCTTATATCTGACAACAATAAAAGATGACGGGGCGAATGTATATGAACTCCCTATGGATGACTTTAAGGATGTGAAGTTTACACCGGTTCTGGACGGAGTCCGCTCGGAGAAAAAGCTTGCGGATATGGAGGAGCCGGAGAATATCCTATACAGGAGCGTAGATAATGGTACGACCATAGTGGATGCCCTTTATGTCGATGGTGTCCTGAACATAAAAACTGACAGGGATCCCCAGTCGAGTGTGTATCTGCCGGATCAGAGGGTTAAGGATGCTGTTGACAAGATCCATTTCAGTTTCGGACAGCAGATGGAGCTCTACGGGAACTATATAGCTTACTGGCTCGGTGGACTCATCATATGGTTCATTCTGTTATTCCTTGTATTTTTCCTGATAAACAGGAAAAACAGGGTGGTCTACATGTTCCTTGTCTGGGAGTTTACGATCCTTATCGTGCTGGCAGCCTCCTTCTTCTTTATACAGACAAAGTATGAGGATGCATCCCAGAGTGAGGCCACCAGATTTGCCATACTTTCCCTTCAGGGTGAGCTGGATGTTCTCGGGAATCTTAAGGATGTCCAGTTTGATGACAAGGATTTCTATAACAGTTCCCAGTATTCCACCATGTATGACAGTTTGAAGCATTTCGTGGACAGAGACGGTAATTCACTTATTTTTAATGATGTGTCTCTTGTCAGATTAAAGGACAGAAAGGTTCTTATCGATGCCTGGGGCAATAACGCTATTACGTTAGACTGGTACTTCGGTGATACTGCAGGCATGGTTCCGGAGAAGCTGAAGACTTCTCCTCACGGATACTACGCTACCAATGTGAAGATCGATGATGTTCCGAGACTTGTGGTGGGAGTTACGGAGGATGATCTTGCCCAGCATGATTACGCTCTTGTAGGCATACTTTCCGGAGATGATCCTTTCATCGGAGTATGGGCTGATTTCAGAAAGCTCATGATCTTCTTTATGGTACTGTTTGTAGTATCGAGTGTCCTTATCGGAGTAATTCTCTATTTCCAGAATGCGGATCTCAGGCATTTCGAGCAGGAGATAAGGGAAGTGGCACTTGGAAAGACCAAGGTCATAGTTCCCCACGATTCTGCTACGGATACACAGTCTATGTGGAATTCCCTTTCTGAAATAGGAAAGAGGATCGAGAGCGTCAATTACGAGAGGTTCAGGATCTTTGAAGCATACTACCGCTTTGCACCGAAGGATATCGAGACCATCATGGCAAAGGATTCCATCTTTGATGTGAAGAACGGTGATGTTACTACGGGCGACGGAACCCTGATGCTCGTATGCACAGAGGGTAGTGACTACGGCAAGAGAAGGATAAAGGCATTGAGTAACGTTGTTTCCTTTATGGATAACTACGTGGGAGACAGGGAAGGCATCCTGGTATCCCATGACAGCAACCTGTCGCTATTACAGTTCCTGTTCCTTAAGGGCGCAAATGACACCGTGAGCAAGGCTGTACAGTTCATGCACAGAAATGATACGGATCTTGAATCCGGCACGGTTTCCATTTTCCTGTATATCACCTCATTTATGTACGGAGTAGCCGGCATAAATGATAAGTGCTTAACATACCTTACATCCAGGTATGCCAAGGACATGGAGGCCTATGCCGAGTGGTTCATGAAGAGGAATGTGCCTCTTGTGATCACTGCCTGGGTTAAGGATCAGGAGAATCCCGAGCCTTTGAGATTCATAGGTTATATAAAGATCGATGAAGATGATGAGAGGATAGACCTTTATGAAGCGCTGGATGCCTGCCCTGCAAGGGAGAGGCAGTTAAAGCTTTCTCTTAAGGATAAATTTGAAGAAACACTGGAGCTCTTCTACAATAAGGACTTTTATCTTGCCAGAAACAGCTTTACAGAGATCCTGAAAGAATGCCCTGAGGATGAGATCACCAGATGGTATCTTTTCGAGAGCGAGAGGTACTTAAATGAGGGCACAGATGATCCTGAGTTTGGTAGGATTAAATATGATTAAGATATGATGCCCGCATCAGTTATAAGATAATCCGGATGAGGGTATTAAGGATAGGAATAAAATATGGGACCGGAATTATTAACTGTATTAATTTCGACAATTAAATCAAGGTTCGCTTCCATCGTCTCCAAGCTGAGACTCTGGACAAGCTGGAACTTTATCCGTACCCGTATCATCGGCGGCATCAGGGATTTCTTCCTTGGAATGCTGGATGTCAGACCGAAGCACAAGGACGATTATTACACCATCTTCGGATGGATGGTGAGTAAGAAGCTCGCCTACGCATTAATAGTAATGATCGGTGTCCTCAGTATATGGTATATCGGATCTTCCACAAAGATCTTCTCAGCCTTCGGGTCAAGCGGAGGCTTAAGGACCTATGATTACAATTCCATTCTTTTAAGGTTTGCAAAGAACAGGGTCCGCATAAAGGGAAAATCCGGCTATATCGCTTACATAGGAAATGTGGAGAAGGGATACTGCACAGGCCAGGGAGAACTCTATTCACCTGATAACGTGCTTCTCTATAACGGTAATTTCGAGAAGAATAAGTACGAAGGAAGCGGAAGCCAGTATTATGAAGACGGCGTAATGCACTATATGGGCAACTTCCACGAGAATATTTACGAAGGAAGCGGCAGGCTCTACAGGGAAGACGGCAGTCTCGAGTATGACGGACAGTTTGTTTCCGGCATGAAAGAGGGAGATGGCAGGCTCTACGACAGCGGATCGAATGAGATCTATGAGGGTGCTTTTTCATCTGACGATATTGTTTACAGTGAGTTATTGGGTAAGAATGCGACAGAGATAAAGGAAAAGTATTTAGGAAAGCAGATCCTCTATGAATCCGACGAAAATCTTGACGAGGGAACTGCGATGTTATTAAAGGACATCCGGGTGATCTGCCAGATGGTAAGTGACGGCGGAGCTGCGGATGATTCCGAGAAGACCCAGGCGGTTTATGTTTTATCTGATAAGTTCAGATCAGGAAATGCCAGTGCGGGCAATCTGGAGAGTCTTAAAAAGATATTCGGTACTCCCGAGTATGAAGGAAATTCCAATGTCATCTTCCCGGAGGTAATGGCAATAAATACGCTTAATGACGGTAAATATGCCTTTAACGGACCGGTTGATACCACCTCCCAGGAGAATTTCAGTGATGATATTTTTGTGAATCAATATGACAACAACTACAAGGTATACGTATATACATTTAGAAAGGGAGATCTGATGTACTCCTTTGTATCTCCGGATTCAGGGGGAAACTTTGAATTCTATTCCATCACCGAGGCGGAGAGCTGAACGGTGTCATCCTGAGCGAAGCGAAGGATCTAAGAGATTCTTCGGGCTAGGCCCTCAGAATGACAATGATGTGTCATCCTGAGCGAAGCGAAGGATCTAAG
>CACZBM010000045.1 GCA_902779445.1 uncultured Lachnospiraceae bacterium | reverse complement strand
ACACCGGAATCTGAAAGCTCAAGCTTCGAATACGCTCCCTTATCTGTGTCGGATAAAAAGGCATAAATCTGCCTTATGGGATCGCTCATCTGCCTTGAAAGCATAGCCGAGAGAATAATACAGATTATAAGTGTCAGTATTACGATGAGGATTATAGGGATAAAAGACCTGTAAACCGGATCCATGAATACTTCATCATCCACAGCCATTGCAACTGTAAGGCCGTTTTCTTCGCTCTCTGAAAAGCATAGATACTGCCTTTTACCGGTGTATGAGTTTATGATCTCTTTTCCGTTTTCATCCCGGTAATTAAAGTAGGGATATTCTGCATGTTCCGGATAGATCTGGCGGCCGTCGGAGTCGTAGATCACGATCACGGGCTGAAGCGCGAGTATATCATTCCGAAGGGGTTCAAAGATCTCGTCATAATATGTCTTTACTTCCATAAACCCGAGAGGCGTATGATAGGCCCCGTAAAAAAGCCTTATAAGAGAAAAATAAAGGGTCTTATCGTCAAGTCCCGCACTCCTTGAAACCAGTACATCCTGTGCAGGTGCATAGATATATTTTTTCCCTGATGCGGCCTTTGCCTTTTCATACCAGTTCTTTTCGGAAACCTTTCCCTTCAGCTCTCCGTTATAGTTACCGACTCCGTATCCGCCCTCTTTTGTATCGTAGATATTAAGCTGCCTGTTTGAAAAATCAAAACCTTTCAGGGATATCATGATACCGCCAAGCTCCTGTCTCGCACGGAACTTTTCAAAAGAAGTATCGGATTCAAGATACCTCTTAAAGCTGTCTTTCAGTTCAGAGGATGCAATGGAATAAAGGAGGATCGTATCCATCTCATGAACCTTCTGACCCAGGTTTAATGCTATGGATCTGCAGCTTCTCTGCATATCGTTTGTGGCGTTATTCTTAAGAGTCCTGTACTGCATTATCGAGAATATGACAGAAGTAACAGTTAGAGTCATTATCGATAAAAGGAGTAGCGCTCTTAAGAGGAGGGTATGGATACTCTTCTTTTTCATAATGAAACTTTTAATTCTTCACCGGTATAATCTATATTTTTTGAAAATTGGCCGTTAATGAACAATTTTATCTTTCTGTTTTTGATCATACCCTTAAAGCTGCCTTCTCTGCTTGATAAGGTGAGCACACGGGAACTGTCGGTCCAGCTTAATCTTACTGTTTCGTATTCCTTTTTTTCATAAGAGTAATCATTTCCGGCATCATCATAGTATACGAATTCGCCGTCAGAACCAGTATAGATATGGAGTTCAAGCGGATTGTCATTTTCTTCCATGGCATAGGAAAGACCTTCTCTCATGGGAATGATGCTTCCGCCCCTGATAAATACGGGAATGCTCTCTAACTCTGCTGATACAGTCACTGTCTGACCGCCGGTATATTTTTTATTATCCCTCATGTCATACCAGACTGTTCCTTCTGGAAGATAACAGTTCCAGGTCTTTTCAGCATCTATCTCACGGTTACCGTGAATATAATACATGGGCTCGGTAACAGGACAGATGAGCATATTCCGTCCGAACATGAACTCCTGATGATTTAGAGAAGCCTTTTTGTCATCAGGGAAATCAAAGAGAAGGCTTCTCATAATGGTATCAGATGAGAGCCTTACAGATCCCGCAAGAGAATAGATATATGGCATTAATCTGTAACGGAGTCTGATGGAAGAAGCTATAGCATCATAGAATGGATCGCCTTCTTTCCCGAAGTTCCATATCTCTCTTGGTGTATCTGTACCATGGGATCGGAACATCGGTATGAAGACTCCCATTTCAAGCCATCTTACATAAAGCTCGCAGTATCCTCTGTCTTTAACACCTTCATCATATTTTCCGACCCAGAACCATTTGGGAGTGGGATCATTATTGCAGCCGCATCCCCGGTTCTCTGTCTTTTTTCCTACCGTAAAGAAACCGCCGATATCGAGAGTCCAGTAGGGATAGCCTGAAATAGACATATTTAAGCCTTCGGTTATCTGCTTTTTCAGGGTTTCCCATGAAGCACAGGTGTCTCCCGACCATAGGAAAGATGCGTACTTCTGGCCCCCTAAGTATCCTGATCTTGTAAGATTAAGAACACGTTTTTCTTCTGTGGTCTTCCGCTGGTTTTCAAATATCCCTTTTGCGTGCATAAGAGCGTAAGCATTGGCTTTTTCGGGAGGAAGGTACTTTTTATGCTCGTCTCCGACGATCTCATAACGTTTCCAGGGTTCTCTTTTTATCTCTCCGCCCCAGTCGGGTCCGGAAAATGGCTCTGTAGAGTCGCACCAGAAGGAATCAAATCCCTGATCGAACAGTCCGCGTTTTGCCTGATCCCAGTATACTTCCCGGGCTTTTTCATCAAATGCGTCATAGGTTGCCAGATCATTTAAGAGCATACCCTTTTCCATGAATTCATCATAGTTTTCAGTACCTGAATTCATATTCGGCCAGACTGAGACCATGGTATGTACATTTATATTATGGAGCTTATCCGAACACTCCTTCATATTCCCGTAACGTTCATTATCCAGGATCTTATTTCCCCACTTATCTTTTTCCCAGGTATTCCAGTCCTGAACTACGCAGTCTATAGGTATATCTAAAGCTCTGTAATGAGCTGCAACTTCCAACAGTTCGTTCGCGGTATAATATTGCTCTTTTGACTGAATATAGCCATATGACCACTTGGGAACCATTGCAGCATCGCCTGTTAAAAATCTCAAGGCGGATATGATCTCATCCATGTTTTCTCCTGAGATAAAATAGTAGTTAAGACAGGGAATAGTGTCAAAATACATATATGATCCGGTTTCCGTATCATTAAAGGTCATAAGGGATGTACAGTCAAAGAGGATACCGTAACCCTTATCAGAGATCATAACAGGCATAGGAATACGCATATTATGCTGGTAAAGATACTGAACGTGATGCCTGTAATCATATATACCGTCTTCGCCCTGGCCGAGGCCGTGGATATGTTCGTCATCAGCAAATTCAAAATAAAGTCTTCCCTGCCAGGCTTTATGGTCTTCTATTTCTTTCAGGTTTTCGATGAAATTCCGTTCACCGTCTACGGTTTTTACCCTGTTGATTACTGGCTTTTCATCTCCGGTTGTATATTTCATCACAGGAATTTCTATGAATTCCTTTTTGCCTTCACGGAGAAGAAGGGATTTATCGGAGGATCTCTGCCATGTTAAACTCAGATCATCGGAAATTGTGGCTTCCACAATTCCACCGTATATAAAAAGGGAAGTGTCTATCTTTTCAGAAGAGATATTGACACTTTCATCGACAGTTTTTCCACGATCTTCAAGGATCAGTGAATCATCTTCTTTTAAGAAATCTTTCCCGTATCTCACATGAACAATGTTATTCCTGATATAGGAAAGCTCCAGTATCCCGGTATCGTTATATACGGATATGATGCTTTTATTTTTCTTTAATTCCATGGGTGATCTCCTGTTTGCAATCCTGAGCGTCAGCGAAGGATCTCTAATAGATTCTTCGCTAACGCTCAGAATGACACCAATGTATTAAAGTAATATTCCGGGGATGCATAATATCACCCCCGGAATATTATCTTTAACATAATGATTATTTTATCATCTCTGCGAGAACTTCCTCTGCTTTAGCAAGCGCTTCAGGAATACCTGCGGGATTTTTTCCTCCGGCCTGAGCCATATTAGGACGTCCTCCTCCGCCTCCTCCTACAAGTCCTGCGATAGCCTTGATAAGATTTCCGGCGTGAGCGCCCTTCTTCTGTGCCCCGTCAGTTGCAGCAACTACCATATTTACCTTGCCGCCTGCCTCAGAAATAAGGACGACTACGCCTTCACCGATATCTGCCTTGAGTTTGTCCGAAAGCTCCCTGAGACCGTTCATATCCACATCCTTAATAGATGTACCGATGAATTTAACGCCCTTGATGTCCTTTGCTTCGGTGTCGCCGAGTGCTTCGCTGTTTGCCTTGCTCTTTAAGGACTCGTTTTCGCTCCTTAAAGCCTTTAATTCGTCCTGAAGTTTCTTTATCTGGTCAGCTATGGAAGCGGGTGTAGTCTTTAGAAGTCCTGCGGCATTCTTTAGCCTGTCTTCTTCTTCGATATAGTATGCTCTTGCATTATCGCCGGTAAGAGCTTCTATCCTGCGGACACCTGCTGAGATACCGCTTTCAGAAACGATCTTAAAGATACCAACATGGCTCGTATTGGAAACATGGGTTCCTCCGCAAAGTTCAACGGAGAAGTCGCCCATTTTAACTACTCTTACGATATCACCGTACTTTTCTCCAAAGAGAGCCATGGCACCGGTCTTTTTAGCTTCTTCCATAGTCATTTCTTCAGTGACAACAGGAAGGGCAGCTGCGATCTCCTTATTCACAAGATCCTCAACCTTACGGATCTCATCCTCTGTAAGGGCTTTGTCATGGCTGAAATCAAATCTGGTCTTTCCGGTATCCTGATAGGATCCTGCCTGTTCAACATGATCTCCGAGTACAATACGGAGAGCCTTCTGTAAAAGGTGGGTTGCTGAGTGGTTTCTGCAGGTCCTGTTGCGTTCTTCTATATCTACTTCAAGAGAAACCTTGTCTGATCTCTTAAATGTACCTGAAACAACCTTACCTACATGGGCTGTCCTGCCGCCTGCTACATGGATAGTCTCTGAAATAATAAACTCTGAACCGTCGGAATTTTTGATGATACCGGTATCTCCGACCTGTCCTCCCATTGTTCCGTAAAAAGGAGTTTTATCGGTAATGATGGTACCTTCATCTCCTTCTTTAAGTGAATCAGTAAGGGCTTCACTGTTTGAAAGAATGAGAACAGTGCCACTGGTGCTGGTCTCTGTATAACCTGTAAATTCTGTTGAAATACTCTCATCAAGTGAGTCAAAAAGGCTAATTGCCGTATCAAGCTTTGCAGAGAAATTCTGGTTTTCTCTTGCTTTCTGCTTCTGTTCTTCCATAGCAGCAGCAAAGCCTTCTTCATCAACACTAAGTCCTTCTTCTCCTGCAAGCTCAACTGTGAGTTCCTTAGGGAATCCGTAGGTATCATAGAGATAGAAAGCATCTTTCCCGCTGATACCGTTCTTTTTATCAGCCCTTGTTTTATCAAGGATCTTCTTAAATTCCTTCATTCCGTTCTCAAGAGTGCTCTCAAACCTTACGATCTCTCTTTCAAGCTCGGTCAAGACGAACTTACGGTTTGCTACAAGGTTGGGATAGCTTTCGTTATAAATCTTATCTATAAAGATAGCTGCTGCTGAAAGGATATCATCACGGGTTAAATTAAGAGCTCTTGCATGTCTTACCGCGCGGCGGATGAGTCTTCTTAAGATATATCCGGCTCCGGTATTTGAAGGAAGGAGCTTTGCCTCGTCACCAATAAGCATTACTGAAGTACGGATATGGTCTGCCAGTATACGGATAGACTTTGTGGTCTTTTCGTCCCCGTCATATCTAAATCCTGACTTTTCTTCTATAAATTTTACTGCAGGTGAAAATACATCTGTGAGATAAACATCTTTCGTTCCGTTCAAAAATGCAAGATTTCTTTCAAGACCCCATCCTGTATCCACATTCTTACTCTTTAATGGAGTAAGGGTTCCGTCCTTATGCTTTTCATACTGCATAAATACGTCGTTGCCGAGCTCAGTGTACTTTCCGCAGCTGCATCCGGGACCGCAGTCAGGACCGCAGTCGGGACGGTCTGCAATATAGAACATTTCGCTGTCTGGACCACAGGGACCGTATTCCAGGCCCCACCAGTTATCTTCGGCAGGGAGATAATAGATATTTTCCTTCTTAAATCCTGAAGCTATACGGCACTGAGCGCCTTCTTCATCTCTGGGTGCATTCTCGTCACCTGCAAATACTGTTGCGGCAAGGTGATCTGCGTCAAAGCCGAACACTTCGGTCAGAAGTTCATAGCTCCACTTGCAGCGATCTTCTTTGAAGTAATCTCCAAGGCTCCAGGATCCCATCATTTCAAAGAATGTAACGTGGCTCTTATCGCCAACAGAATCAATGTCATTTGTTCTGACGCAGCCCTGAACGTTACAGAGTCTGGTTCCCAGAGGATGTTTTTTCCCCAGAAGATAGGGCATTAGGGGCTGCATTCCGGCCACATTGAACATAACGCCTGTGGAACCGTCACTGACAAGAGATACTGCTCCCACATCCTTATGACCTCTTTCAATATAAAACTGCTTCCAGGTATTACGAAGCTCGTTTGAAGTGAATTGTTTCATAACTCTATTACCTTTCTATTGAATTAAAGGCTTCCCCTTGAGGGGAAGCTGTCGACGAAGTCGACTGATGAGGTGTATTAACTGTTTTCAATATATCCTCACATACCTCATCGAAATGATAATTAACATCATGATTTGAATATCTTAGAACATTTATTCCCATTTTCCGGAGGAAATGATCTCTCTCTATATCGTTTTGTAGACCATCTTTTTCATAATGTTGGGAACCATCAAGTTCTATAGCAAGCATGCAACTTGCAATATAAAAATCAACGATATATCGCCCTATTACTTTTTGACGATTTACTGTGACCTTAAGAGGTTTTAGAAACTCATACCATAGTTTACGCTCTTCTTTTGTCATCGCTCTTCTTAGGGACTGAGCATTACGTCTGAGATGTGGGTTGTTTTTTATATTCATAATACACCTCATCCGTCAGCACTTCGTGCTGACACCTTCCCCTCAAGGGGAAGGCAGATATTATCAGATAAACTCAAATTTATTCCTGAAGTATTCTTCAAGGTTTGCGATAGCCACTCTTTCCTGCTTCATGGTGTCACGGTCGCGGATGGTAACTGCGTTGTCTGTTTCGGAATCGAAGTCATAGGTGATGCAGTAAGGAGTACCGATCTCATCCTGTCTTCTGTATCTCTTACCGATGGCTCCTCTGTCGTCAAACTCGCAGTTATAGGATTTACTGAGTTCGTCGAAGATCTTCTCTGCACCTTCATTAAGCTTCTTGCTTAAGGGAAGGACACCGATCTTCACGGGAGCAAGGGCAGGATGGAAATGCATAACGTTTCTGATGTCACCGCCCTCCAGCTCTTCTTCATCATAGGCATTGCAGAGAACCGCAAGGAATAAACGTTCTACACCGAGAGACGGCTCGATGACATAAGGAATGTATCTCTCATTTTTCGTATCATCGAAATAACTCATATCCTCACCGGAGGTATTCTGATGCTGGGAAAGGTCGTAGTCAGTCCTGTCAGCTACGCCCCAGAGTTCACCCCATCCGAAGGGGAAGAGGAATTCAAAGTCAGTTGTGGCCTTTGAATAGAAAGCAAGCTCAGCAGGATCATGATCTCTTGTACGAAGGTTTTCGGGATCGAGTCCAATATCCAGAAGAAACTGGTGGCAGTACTCTTTCCAGTATTTGAACCACTCAAGGTCAGTGCCTGGTTCACAGAAGAATTCCAGCTCCATCTGCTCAAATTCACGTACTCTGAAGATGAAGTTTCCGGGAGTTATCTCATTTCTGAAGGATTTTCCGATCTGTCCGATACCGAAAGGGATCTTCTTTCTGCTTGTACGCTGAACATTCTTAAAGTTTACGAATATACCCTGGGCAGTCTCGGGACGGAGATAAACGGTATTCTTGGAGTCCTCGGTAACACCCTGGAAGGTCTTGAACATCAGGTTAAACTGACGAATATCGGTAAAATCATGCTTTCCACAGGTCGGGCAGGGAATGGAATTCTTTCTGATGAAATCCATCATCTCCTCATTTGACCAGCCGTCAACCGATGAATCAAGAGTTACATTATTCTCGGCTGACCAGTCTTCGATTATCTTATCTGCCCTGAATCTCTCATGGCATTCTTTACAATCTATAAGGGGATCGGAAAAGCTCTTGATGTGACCGGATGCCACATAGGTCTGGGTGTTCATGAGGATCGCACAGTCAACGCCCACATTATACTTGTTGGCAGTAACGAATCTCTTCCACCATGCCTTTTTAACGTTATTTTTCAACTCAACACCCAGATTGCCGTAGTCCCAGGTGTTGGCCAGACCGCCGTATATCTCGCTCCCGGGATAGATAAAACCTCTACCCTTGCAAACGTTAACGATCTTGTCCATTGTTTTTTCCATAATAACTCTCCTTTTATTTATAAATAATTACGCTGTCAATTCCAGCTTTTTTAACATCCGCTGTCTTTTTACCTGTTTTTTCCACATTTCTGGAAACATACTGTATCTTATCAGGAACAGAGATCCTGGTATCGTCATTTAAGAGAACGTATTTACCCTTGACTTTCTTAATATCGTCATGGGTAAGGACAGTGTTCTTGTCATCCGCAAGGGTAACCCCTGTGATATCAAGATCCTCTACATCCCCGATAACAAAGGTCTTCCCGTTATAGGAAGCATAATCCTCAGCTGTCGAGTAGTAGATCACAGCCCGGGCTTTTCCGTCTCTGATATCCAGGGTTTTAAGGACTATTCTTTCCCCGCCGGACCCGTTATAGTCTGAGATGGTGTCATTTATCATCTTTTCAAGGGCCTCGGCATCATATTCCGAAGTATCGAAGTCTTCTACAGAAGTCTCGGTAAGAGACCCTTTTTTATCGATAACTATCACGTTATGAACGGTATTATCGTCATCCGCTGTGGTTTTATTTTTATCAAAAATTCCCCCCAGAAATGAAAAGAGTTTAATAATACCGTATATGATTAGTATTAGTGTGGCAACAGCTGCCAGTAAAGCGATGAATCTGGCGATATATGCCTTAAAGCGCCGGTTACGCTGTCTCCTGGACTGCTTCCGCCTGACTTTTTTACTTTTCATCAGTAAACTCCATAGATTTCACATACTTTTTGATTATACTTCCCATAAAAATAAATGTAAACATAGATTCTTCGCTTAGCTCAGAATGACACAGCTTAATAGTCTTAGGGTGTCATTAAATCGTCAAGCACCTTGAGGGAACTGAACTCTCTATGGACACAGGTCTTCATAAAGTAGTCGGAAAGAATTCTTAACTCTGACAGGATCTCCTGATTTACCTTGAAGGTATAGAGTTTGTCCGGCACGGAAGCCTCAATAAATCTTAACGCATGTATGGTCCCCGGAAGAAATTCCCTGTCACGGGGAGGGTCTGTAAGTTCCCCTTCTATGGAAATTATCTTTATCTCAAAGACGGATCTTATAAGATCATTATCGAATCCGTCATTTAAAAGAGCTATGAGTGAAGTATAGACAAGGGATAAAAGGGGTTTATCCTCCAGATTTTCCCTTGAATAATAGTCTGTAAATTCCAGAAAATAAGTGCCGAGGTAAAAGGCCGGAAGATCGATCCTCAGGTCCTCAAAATAATTATCTATCTCAGTCTCCCTCAGATTATAAGCGTTCTTCCCTTCCGTAACCCTGAATGTACCGGTGCAGAAAGGTTCTGTAGATGCCATAAGCCGGTTACCGGGTCTTTTAACACCGCGTGCAAATACAGTTATCTTTCCGCGTTCAAGGGTGAAAACAGTAAGTCTCCGGTCATATTCAGAGTAGTCTGCGGATTTTAAGATTATTCCGTGAAGATTTAATAAATCCAATATACCCTCATCAGTCGGCTACGCCGACAGCTTCATAATTTACGTAGGTCATATCCAAAAGCCCTGATGCCTTTTTCATCATTTCTCCAGTCTTTTTTGACTTTGACCCAGAGCTTTAATGTGACTTTTTTATCCAGGAGCTTTTCTGCTTCTATACGGGCTCCGGTACCGATCTTTTTGAGCATCTGACCCTTGGCTCCGATTATCATGCCCTTATGACTGTTTTTCTCACAGAATATGGTGGCATCGATAAAGGTGCAGGAGGGCTTTTCCTTCATACTGTCTATCTCAACCGCCGTTCCATGGGGGATCTCATCGGATAAGTTCCTTAAGATCTGCTCCCGTATCAGTTCTGCTACGATATCTCTTTCTGTCTCGTCAGTTACAGTATCTTCATCGTAAAAAGGCTCTCCAACCGGTATAAGCTTAAATATGGCAGAAAGAAGCTCATCCTTGCCCGTACTGTGCTTTGCCGAAATGGGGATTATTTTTTCAAAATTAAAAAGCTTTGAATATGCCTCAATAACCGGAGGTATTCTGGAATCTTTTACAGTATCGGTTTTATTTATGGCAAGGATCACCGGAACACCTGATTTTTCGAGAAGTTCTGCAATGGCCTTTTCGCCCTCGCCGATAAAAACATCGGGTTCCACAAGCCAGAGTACGCAGTCTGCATCGTTTATGGTGCCGATAGCAGCTTTATCCATATATTCTCCGAGAGTGGTCTTAGCTTTATGGATACCGGGAGTATCGAGAAAGATAAGCTGTCCCCTCTCTTCTGTATATACGGTCATCATCTTTTTTCTGGTAGTCTGCGGCTTTCTCGATGTAATGGCAAGCTTCATATTCAGAATATGGTTCATAAGTGTGGATTTACCCACATTCGGCCTGCCTATAATTGCCACATATCCGGATCTGAATTCTTCGCTCATTAATTTAATGTCCTGATATCATTAAATAAGTCTTTGTTTACGTTTATCTTTTCTTCTGAGCCTAATGTGCAGGAATACCCTGAATGGGAAATGCATTCTGCAAAGGCAGCAAGGGATCGGATCTTTTCCACGTTACAGGATAATACTTCATCTCTTTCCTTTTGTATCTCTTCGTAGGTGAGACCGGAAATATAGGCTCCTCTGCTCCTTGATCCTCTCGCCTTTGGAGTAAGTGGAGTATCGAGATCCGCAACTGTTCCGATAATATACTTTGTCATATCCCTGTCGGATGCGTTAAAGTTCCTAATGTACTCTGCAGCATTGTCAAAGATATCAAGGGTTTCTTTAACGTTAGGGTCTCTGTATGACACCATGTAGCAGTCGCCGGTCCTCGTAAAACCGCTCATGCATCCGTAGGCACCGCCTTTAACCCGGACATTCATCCACAGGTAATCGTAGCCCATGATGACCTTTAATACTTTAAGGGATCCCGTGTATTTTAAGCCTTTGGCAAAAGTATCCCCTGCTTCCGCCACATACTGTACCTGGGAAGCGGTCCTTATACCCTCAGAACGTTTAATGGGTTCAAAAGTAAATCCGGCGCTGTCATTATTCTCATCTGAAAGAGATCCTGCAAAATCGGTGCCCTTCTTCTTAATAAATTCAAGGGTTTCTCTGTCTCCGGTAAGATCAAACGAAAGATTGCACCTCTTAAATATGATGGAGCGCACCTTATCGATGTTTTCGATAAGCTTATCAAATCTCTCATCAAAGTTTTCTTCAATATCCTTAACGACATCATAAAAGCCTATACCGCTTAAAAGATCCGTAAATTTCTCGGAAGGTGAGAAGCACGAAAGTGCCCTTAAAGCTGCAGTTGAATGACCGGCAGATATCATCTTGTCGGACATTCGGCTCTTTAACATGGAAATTACTTCTTTAACTCTTTTCTTATCTTTATGATCACTCTTAAAGAGGATCTCGGGGATAATGTCAAAGGCAAAAGCAGTCTTATCCTTTAAGTATCTTCCCTTTATCTCAAGGAATGATGAGAAATCGCCGTGCTTTTTAAGGGATTTTACTGTTGTTACGGAGTAATCAATACCTCCGCTGTTCAGATTTATCTCGTTATTAAGCTCCATATAGGAGTACTTTTCAGTATTTAACTGTCCCAGAAGGGATTTGTATATACCCATATAGGGGATCAGTTCGTTCGGAAGACATTTGATGTCAAAAGCAAAGGTTAGGTAAGAGATACCATTTGTAAATACATCATGGAAAAGGTAATCCACATTGTCTTCCTTTGATGCCTCATTAGTAAATTCTTCAGCCTTCACTCCGATATCGGATATCTTTAGTAAGGGAATACTGAGGAGCTCTTCTTCGGTGCTGGGAGTATCCTGGTATTCCTTTAAGGCCTTTGTATCTGAGATAAGTTTGTCAATCTCCTCTTTAGACAGGCTCTCTTTATACTTTTTCAGTTTTTCCGCAACAGCCTGTTCTTTTTTGGAAGTAAGGCCTCTTTCGGGCTTTAATATAACAAGTGACGAAAACGTATTATCCAATAAATACTTTTTGATAAGATCCTCAAAATAAGAGGTTTCAGAAAGCTCCCGGAGTTTCTTAAATACATCATTGGATTCTATGTGGATAAAGGGTTTCTCATCATCATAGAGCCAGCTGTCAAGGCTCTGCAGACCATACATCAGGCCCTTTGGATAGGCACCGAAATCAGCTTCCCTGTACCTGAATTCATAGAAATTAATGGCAGCAAGGATAGCCTGACGGTCGATCCCCTTATTTACTTCATTAGTTAACACTTCCTTTACCGTATTTATGAATTCATCCTTTTTTTCAATCTCTGAATTCTTTACGGTAACAGAAAATACAGGCTGGTATATACTGTTGTCATAGCTTCCTTCAACATCCTTACCTATACCGCGGTCTAACAGTGTCTGGGTCAGAGGTGCGCCGGGTACATCCAAAAGCGCATATTCAAGGATCTGGAAAGCAATGTAAAGTTCGGGATCCAGATTTGTCCCGGTCACGAAATTCAGGGAAAGATAGGTGTTCTCAGTTAAAGGCTCATCCTCTGTAATGGAATATGATCTTTCCTTGCAGCATGGAGCGTTAAATGGTTTCTGAAGCTTAAGAGCACTGTCGATCTTACTCTCTTCATACGCCGAAAGGTACTCGTGATCCAGGTATTCAAGCATTTCCGCCATATCAAGATCTCCATATAAATAAATATATGAGTTTGAAGGATGGTAATACTTTGAGTGCATCTCCTTAAATCTCTCATAAGTCAGGTCAGGGATACACTCGGGATCACCGCCGGATTCCTTTGCGTACTGGGTATCCGGGAAAAGAGACATATTTATCTCTCTTGAAAGAACATCATCCGGAGATGAATAAGCACCTTTCATTTCGTTGTAGACTACACCGTTTATCTCGATAGGTTCATCGGGAGAATTAAGCTCATAGTGCCAGCCCTCCTGCTTAAAGATCTCTTCTCTATCGTAAATATTGGGATGCAGCACAGCATCCATATAAACGTCTACAAGATTTTTAAAATCCTTATCGTTGGTGCTGGCAACCGGATATACGGTCTTATCCGGATAAGTCATGGCGTTTAAGAATGTGTTCAGTGACCCTTTGGCAAGCTCTACAAAAGGATCTTTGACAGGGAATTTCTTTGATCCGCAGAGGACGGAGTGTTCCAAGATATGGGGAGAACCCGTGGAATCAAAGGGCGGAGTACGGAATCCGATATAAAAGACCTTGTTATTATCGTCGTTTTCAAGGAGCATGATGCGGGCACCGGTCTTTTTGTGCTTTAACCGGTATCCCACAGAATTCAGGTCTTTTATGTCACGTTTTTCAAGTAATTCGTAGGTTGATGATATTTTTTTGGTATTCATTTTTTTCTCCTGTTATTTTCTAATCTGTATCATCCTTGGCGATAAAGTCCCTGTCATCCTGAGCGTTAGCGAAGGATCTATATTTAAGAGATTCTTCGCGTCTCGTCTGCCGACTCGGTCCGTGCTAAACGCGTGACCGATGCCAGATGCGCATAGCGCATCTTAACGGCATTCAAAACATGCCACCGGCATGTTTTGCACTGGCACG
>CACZBM010000044.1 GCA_902779445.1 uncultured Lachnospiraceae bacterium | reverse complement strand
TGATTGCTGGAAATAAGTCCCAGCCACTACACAAATCGCATTTCTGCGTTTTGATTAAAAAACATTTATTTCTTCTTGACTTCTAATAGTTAGTCTTTAATCCGTGATTCCCATATGTGCCTTTGAATCTTTCTCTACCTTCTTAAATGCTGCTGCCAGCACGACTCCGAGGACCACATATATTGTTCCTACCATTACATATGCTTCTATAAATCTGTATCCCTTTTCTGCTGCCACCTTTGCGGTTGCCATGATATCCATTACCGAGATCGCAAATACCAGGGAAGTATTTTTAAGCGTATTCAATACGAAGTTAAAATAGTTGGGCATAGCCACCATTATGGCCTGAGGAATAATAATCCTCACATATGCCCGTAACTTAGTCATTCCTATGGAATGGGCTGCTTCCATCTGCCGAAGGTCCACGGACTGCAGCGCACCTCTTATGAGCTCGCTTATGTAAGCCGTGCTGAAGATGGTATAGACTATGAGAGCCGTTACAAGCCCCGATATCTGTGTGGTACCGATCCTTCTCTCCCCGCCGTACACACAGAAATTAATAAGTTTCGGCAGGCCGTAGTATGAACAGAATAAAAGGATGATGATGGGCACGCTCCTGAAAAAAGAGATTATTATCTCCAGGATCTGATTTATAACCGGGATCTTCTTTATATGGATAAGGGCCACGAAAAATCCCAGTACCGCTCCCAGAATACAGGGCAGTGCCGTCATAAGGAGCGTGACCGGTATCGCTTTTAATACTTCCGGAAATGTTTCACTTATAAATTTAATATCCAGCGACATGTCTTACCCTCTTGCTCTATGCTCCGGAAGCTACCGTCCGCATTCCTCTGCCCATACGGGCCTCAAGTACCTTAAATATCCATCCTTCTATAAAGCTTAATCCCCAGTAAATTAAGGCCACCAGGAGATAGGCTTCAAACGTACTCATGCTGAAAGCATTGGAGTCCAATACCTTTGCCTTTCCCATGACATCCATTATCCCAAGGGTATAGGCTAGAGAAGTCGCCTGTATTATCCCGAGGCAGAGACCCGACAGATTCGGTAATATCACGAATAATCCCTGGGGGTATATGATCCTCATGAATTTCTGTGTCCCGGTCATTCCCAGAGCATGAGCCGCTTCCAGCTGTCCCGGATCCAATGAGTTATAGGCACTCCTGAAAAGTTCACTGGATGATGCCGAAAGCTCAATTGCCAGAGCTAGGACCACGAATACCGGTTTCTCCCATGTTCCCATATCATACCCGAAAAGATCCTTTGACAGTTCCGGCAGTCCGAAGTACACGATGTATATGAGTACCACCTCCGGAACCGCCCTTACTATAACGGTTATCCCATCGATAAGTCCTGCGATCTTACGGTGTTTTGACACCTTGCAGAAGGTCAGAAGAAGACCCCACAGGCAGCCGATCACGATGGCGAATACCGCCATCATGATGGTAAGCGGCAGTACCTCTATCAACTTGGGAAGGATTTCCAGCATGAAATCCAGATGAAAGCTTTCTCTTTCCATAAGCCTTTATTACCGTATGCCGTATTACTTAGCCAGTTCGAAAACATCATATCCAAAGGTGTCGTTTGAGATCTTTGAAAGCGTGCCGTCTTCCTTAAGCTTTTTAAGTGCTTCGTTGATATCGTCCTTAAGCTGTGCCTCGTCCTTATTGATGATGGGATAAGTAGGTACCACATCAAGGGGATCTGAGATCTGCAGTCCGCTTATGAGCTCCTCTCCCCAAAGGTTGATAACGGGAAGAAGGTGGATATATGCGTCATACTCACCGGATCTTACTGCGTTCAGGGCTTCATTATTGTCCACATTTGAAACGATCTCTATATCGAGGGGTGCATCGGGATTTGCTTCATTCCAGTCTGCTATGACGTTTGCAATGGTTCCGCTGGCATTAGTGGGATGAAGCTTAAGTCCTCTGTCATATATATCCTTAAAGCTGTGGATCTTGTCTCCGCCTTCCTTTGAGATAGCGCCAACCGCCGTATATCCCATATTTGTCTCCGGGAAGAGATAGATCTCCTCTCTTTCGGGAGTCTTGAACATGGAATTAATTCCTACCTGATATGTTCCGGTCTCCACACCTACGTTCATGGTCTCTTTTTCCACGATGTCAAATGTAAATTCATACTGGGGCAGAAGCTCGTCAATGGCTTTTATCACCTCTACGTCATATCCTGCCGCTTCACCGTTGTCATCCGCATATGTGATGGGATAGAATCCCGGTGCCAGTGCAACTTTTATGGTCTTTACATCTCCGGAGTCCTTAGTTGCAGCCTGCGCGCTTCCTCCGCATGCGGTAAGTCCTGCTGCCATTACAAGTGTTAATGCTACTGCTGTGATCTTCTTAAAGTTTTTCATATCTTTGCTCCTCCTTTTATAAGATCCTTCGCTTCGCTCAGGATGACATTGTTATATTGCTCAAAATCACATTGTTAAATTTGATAATCCGCAGGGGATATCTTTGCTATAAATTGTTTTGTGCGTTCTTCCTTCGGTTCGAGGAAGATCTCTCTCGGTGTGCCTTCCTCTACCACCAGGCCGTTTTCCATGAATATCACTTTATGAGAAACCTCTCTCGCAAAATCTATTTCATGAGTTACAATGAGTACCGGTACTCCCTGTTCCGCCACCTTTCTGATAGTGGCAAGCACCTCTTTGGAAAGCTCCGGATCCAGGGCTGATGTGGGTTCGTCCATTAACAGTATGGACGGTTCCATCGCCATCGCTCTTGCTATAGAAACCCTTTGCTGCTGTCCGCCTGATATCTGGCTAGGGTACTGGGATAGGTGATTCAGCATTCCCACCTTATCAAGCTCCCTCTTAGCAATCTCTTCCGCTTCCTTTCCGGTTTTCTTTTTTACAACGATGAGACCTTCCGCTACGTTTTCCAGAACCGTTTTATTCCTGAAGAGGTTATATGACTGGAATACCATTCCGCTGTGACGACAGATCTCCAATATGTCTTTTTTCTTTGCCTGTTTCACATCCACGGAAATATCGTCGATAGTGATGTTTCCGCTGTCTGCTCTCTCCAGGAAGTTGATACATCGTAGCAGCGTGGTTTTTCCGGTTCCGCTGGGACCGATCAGAGCCGCTATCTCTCCGTCATGCACCTTGAAGCTGATGCCTTTCAGTATCTCTTTCCCGTCAAATGCTTTTTTAATATCCTTTATCTCCAGCATTTTTCTACCTTGTCTCTTCCTCTGCCAGTTTTAATAACCGGTCCAATTCCTTTATCAGGTCCTCTTCTCCTTCTATACCTACCGAAAGACGGAGAAGTCTGTCATTTATTCCGTTTTTCTCCCTTAATTCCTCCGGCACCTCTGCGTGTGTCTGTGTCAAAGGATAGGTTATAAGTGTCTCGGTTCCCCCAAGGGATTCTGCGAAGTAAAACAGCTCGGCATTCTTAAGTATGGATCTCACATGTTCCGCAGATCTTACTTCAAATGAGATCATGGCACCGAATCCTCTGGCCTGCTTTTTCATGATCCCATGTCCCGGATGATCCGGAAGTCCCGGATACAGAACCTTCTTTACATAAGGACTTTTATTCAGAAATTCAGCGATTGCTCCCGCATTTTTCTCTGCCCTCTCCATTCTCACTGCCAGCGTCCTTATACCCCGAAGCATCAGCCAGGAATCAAAGGGTGCCATTGCAGCGCCTATGGTATTTGAAAGGTATCTCAGCTTTTCTTCCAGCTCCTCATCATTTACTACGAGGAACCCTCCGATAGTATCGTGATGTCCGCCGATATACTTTGTACCGCTGTGGACTACTATATCTGCTCCGAGATCCAGAGGATTCTGGAAATAAGGGGAAAGGAAGGTATTATCCACTATCAGCAGTATCCCTTTTTCTTTCGTGATCTTCGAAAGCTTTTCGATATCTGTCACATGCATCATGGGATTCGTGGGTGTCTCCAGATATACCGCCTTAGTATCACCGGTGATATATTTTTCAACATTCTCTGTGGAAAGGTCCGCTGTAGTGAAGCTCATTCCGTTCTTTCTACAGACCTTATCGAATATCCTCACGCTTCCGCCGTACAGATCCGCGTCTACGATCACATGATCTCCCGGCTTGAAGATCTCGAAGAGCACTGCTATGGCAGCCATCCCGCTGCTGAAAGCCAAGGCTCCCCTGCCGTTTTCAAGTCTTGCAAGGATCGCTTCCAGCTGCTGCCTCGTGGGATTACTCTGTCTCGTGTAATCGAATCCGCTGCTCTCACCCAGCCCCGTATGGGAAAAAGTGGCGGTCTGATAAATCGGAAAACTTATGGCGTGATATTTGTCCTGAATATTCAGATTCATTCCCTGGCACTTGGTCTCAAAAGAAACATTCCAGGTTCGTTTTTCATGTGAATTTCCCATATTTCCCACTCCCGTCGCTTTTCATAGTGAGTTGATGGGAAATATGTTAACTCTTATTCCCTAGTATGTCAATAGGTTTTATGGGGAATATTTATTTTTATGCAATGTGGTGTATATTTATAATGAGATGTGACTGTTTTATGATAAAATTGCCGACTTCATAGACTTGACGTACTCCCCTATTTTAGCGGGAGCTGCCTCTTTATACTCTGCAAGCATCTTTATTATCGCAGATCCTACAATTGCTCCGTCTGAAATAGCCGCCATTTTAGAGGCCTGCTCGGGAGTGGATATTCCAAAGCCGATGGCGCAGGGGATATCCGTGTTTTTACGAACTGTTTCAACTATAGAATTAAGGTCAGTGGTGATCTCACTCCGAACACCGGTGACTCCAAGACTTGAAACAATATACAGAAATCCTTCTGCTTCTTTTGCGATCATTTCGATCCTGCGCTCGGAAGTGGGCGCCACCATCGAAATAAGATCTATATCATACTTATGACAGACAGAAAGGAATTCCTCCTTTTCTTCAAAGGGAAGGTCTGCAATTATGAGCCCGTCTACCCCTACACTGCCGCACGTAGATATGAACCTTTCACTGCCGTATGAAAAGACCACGTTTGCATATGTCATGAAAACAAAGGGAGTATCCACTTCCTGCCTTAGATCCCGCACGAGATCAAATACCTTGTCCGTGGTTATTCCGCCTGAAAGGGCTCTTACATTTGCGTCCTGGATAACAGGCCCCTCAGCTGTAGGGTCGGAAAACGGTATTCCAAGCTCAATAAGATCCGCACCTGATCTAACCATTTCAATAACGCACTTTTTCGTAGTCTCTATATCCGGATCCCCGCATGTAATAAAGGGGATAAAGGCTTTACCGTTTTCGAATGCTTTCTTTATATTACTCATGTATATCCTCCTGCCCTCTGTATCTCGCCACAGCAGCACAGTCTTTGTCGCCGCGTCCTGAAACAGTCACTACAATGATCTTGTCCTTCCCAAGGGCCGGCGCAAGTTTTATTGCATAAGAAAGCGCGTGGGCTGACTCAATAGCAGGAATGATACCCTCTACCTTTGCAAGATATTCAAAGGCACATACCGCTTCTTCATCTGTAACCGGTACATATTCTGCCCTCCCGGAATCATGAAGGAATGCGTGCTCAGGTCCTATACCCGGATAATCAAGTCCTGCGGAAATTGAGTAAACCGGAGCGATCTGCCCGTACTCATCCTGGCAGAAGTACGACTTCATCCCGTGGAATATACCAAGCTTCCCTGTTGCAATGGTGGCTGCTGTCTCAAATGTATCTACTCCTCTGCCCGCTGCCTCACATCCTATAAGCCTGACTTCCTTATCCTCTATAAAGTGGTAGAAGCTCCCTATGGCATTGGATCCTCCTCCCACACAGGCCAGTACCGCATCCGGCAGTCTACCCTCTTTCTCAAGTATCTGGCTCTTTATCTCCTTAGAGATAACAGCCTGAAAGTCTCTTACTATAGTAGGAAAGGGATGGGGTCCCATGACAGACCCGAGGCAGTAATGGGTATCGCTTATCCTCTTTGTCCATTCCCTCATGGCTTCCGAAACCGCATCCTTAAGAGTGGCGGTTCCGCTTGTTACGGGAATGACATCTGCCCCGAGAAGCTTCATCCTGTAGACATTTAATGCCTGTCTTCTGGTATCTTCCTCCCCCATGAATACCACACATTCCATATCCATAAGGGCTGCAGCTGTGGCAGTTGCCACTCCGTGCTGACCTGCGCCTGTCTCGGCGATCAGCCTCTTCTTACCCATTTTCTTTGCGAGAAGGGCCTGCCCCAGAACATTGTTTATCTTGTGGGCTCCGGTATGATTAAGATCTTCTCTTTTAAGATAGATCTTTGCTCCCCCGAGGTCTTTTGTCATTCTTTCCGCGTAATAGAGTCTCGACGGTCTCCCGGCATATTCATTGAAAAGCGCTGTAAGTTCCTCATTAAACTCTTTATCGTTCTTATATTTGTTATAAGCTTCCTCAAGTTCGATAACAGCATTCATGAGTGTCTCTGAAATATACTGCCCTCCGTGTATACCGAATCTTCCGGCCTCGTTTGTCATGCTTCACTCCTTACTGCTTCCGTAAAAGTCTTCATTTTCTCATGATCCTTTTTCCCCCCGGTTTCTATACCCGAGCTGACGTCTACTGCAAAAGGATCAAGGGTCTTTACTGCCTCATTAACATTTTCCGGTGTCAGGCCTCCTGCCAGAAAATAGGGCCTGTCTATCTTTTTTAAGAGGGACCAGTCAAAGGTCTCACCCGTGCCTGCTCCCGAGTCCAGCAAAATATGGTCCGCCGTGCTTTTGACAGCTGCTTCCAGACTGTGCTCCGAATCTATCCTGAATGCCTGGATAACAGGCTTATCGGTAAGCGTCCTTAGTTCCTCTATATAGCTGTCATCCTCATGTCCGTGGAGCTGGATAATATCGATCATCCCTTCATCCGCATACCCGGCAACTTTCTTTCGCAGTTTTCCGGCCGTAGCCTTATCCACATAGCGCTTACTCTTACTGTAAAACACAAATCCTATGTAGTCAGGCATAAGGGTATTTGCGCAGTCTATATCAGATTCTTCCATTAATCCGCAGAGTTTTATCCGGGTCACGCGGTTATCTCCTTAAGGTGCTTCAGTGTTGCCTTCCTGTCATCTGCCTTCATCAGCATTTCGCCGATAAGGACTGCGTCTGCTCCGGAATCCCTTACCTTAAGGACATCTTTTTCACTTTTGATCCCGCTTTCGGATACGAATACCTTATCTTCCGGGATCATCTTTCTCATACGTCCTGCAAGGGAACTGTCCACGGAAAAGTCCTTGAGATTCCGGTTATTTACGCCTATGATCCCTGCTCCTGCAGAAAGAGCAATATCTATTTCCTTTTCATCATGAGTTTCCACCAGCGCTGATAATCCAAGTTCCCTGCATATTCTAAGGTAGTCTTCCAGCTGCTCTTTTGAAAGAATGGAAACGATCAGCAGTACTGCTGATGCGCCAAGATCCTTCGCTTCATATATCATATAGGGATCCACAGTGAAGTCTTTCCTTATCACCGGAATCTTAACGTTTCTCACGATCTCCCGGGCATATTCATTTTTTCCGAGGAACCACTCAGGCTCTGTAAGGACGGAAATACAGTCTGCTCCCGCTTCTTCATAGTCCTTCGCAATATTGAGGTAGGGAAAATCTTCAGCAATTATGCCTTTTGAAGGCGAAGCTTTCTTGCACTCGCATATAAAAGACAGTCCTGCGCTTTTAAGAGCCTTTTCAAAGGGAAGATCTCCCTTTTCCTTCTTATAGGCGAGCTCCATCATTTTTTCAAAGGATATTTCTTCTTTAGCTTTCTCTACCCTGATCTTTGTATGTTCTGCGATCTTTTCCAGAATATTCATTTAAGGATCCTATCTATTGCTGACTTCTATGAATCTATCCAGTGTTTCCGATGCTTTTCCGGAGTCGATGAGTTCCGCTGCCAGTTTTACACCGTCCTTCATGCTGTCGGCTTTTCCGCCTATATAGAGGGCTGCTCCCGCGTTTAAGAGAACCGCATCTCTCTTCGGTCCCCTATCGCCATTAAGAAGTCCTCTTGAGATCTTCGCATTTTCTTCCGGAGTGCCGCCCTTAAGATCATCTTTGGTACATTTCGTAAATCCGAAGTCTTCAGGATTGATGACAGCCGTCTTATACCATCCGTCTTTTATCTCGCAGATTTTTGTAGATGATGAAAGAGAGATCTCATCCAGCTTGTCCGTTCCATATACCACCATTCCCCTCTTGATACCAAGGCTTACAAGTACCTGTGCAAGAGGCTCCACCAGATAATCATCATATACGCCAAGAAGCTGCATATTGGGAGATGCAGGATTAGTAAGGGGTCCCAGGATATTAAATACGGTCCTGAATCCCAGTTCTTTACGGATAGCGCCTACATACTTCATGGAAGAATGATATTTTTGAGCAAAGAAGAAGCACATTCCCACTTCATTTAAAAGCTCAATACATTTTTCAGGACTCTGTTCTATATTGACTCCCAGCGCTTCAAGGCAGTCAGCGGTTCCGCATAATGATGAAGCAGCCCTGTTTCCGTGCTTGGCAACCTTTACTCCGCCTGCTGCGGTTATAAGTGCTGCGGTGGTGGAGATATTGAAGCTTCCTGCATTATCTCCGCCCGTTCCCACGATCTCCAGGACATCCATTCCGGTTTTCACCTGTGTCGCATGGGCTCTCATGGCTGCTGCGCATCCTGCTATCTCATCTGTGGTCTCAGCCCTTGCGCTTTTCGTGGAAAGAGCAGCAAGAAATGCCGCATTCTGGGTGGGTGAAGTTTCACCGCTCATGATCTCATTCATGACGGTGTATGCTTCGTCGTATGTAAGGTCCTCTTTGTTTACGATCTTTACGATTGCTTCTTTTATCATTTTTCCCTCCATAATGCCCCCTCGCCGCTTCATCAGTTTACCGTATTAAATCGTTGAAAAGAATACCTTTTATAATTGCTATTGTCAACTGTTATAAAATATATATAATATCAGTGTCGCTCTGAACGATATAATGCCATTGTCATCCTGAGCTACTTAACGCCATTGTCATCCTAAGCTACTTAACGCCTTTGTCATCCTGAGCGCAGCGAAGGATCTCTCAAAGATTCTTCGGGCAAAGCCCTCAGAATGACATCATAGATTGACCTCAGAATGACATCATAGATTGACCTCAGACTGTCCTCTAAAGTAAGAAAGGTAACTACCAACATGACATACGATTTCACCAAAATAATAGACCGCACGGGAAAAGATGCCACAGCCTTTGACGGCCTTGGCACGGGAGTTTGGGGTATAGCACCCGAGAAAGCAAAGAACGGTTTCAGCGAGATCCCCATGTGGGTCGCAGATATGAATTTTGAAACCTGCCCCTCTGTCACAAGAGCTCTCAGCGAAAGAATACGCCACCCGCTTTACGGATACTTCCTTCCATCTGATGCATATTTTGACAGCATTATCAAGTGGCAGAATACCCTTCATGGGTACGAAGGTCTGAAAGCCGAACATATCGGCTATGAAAACGGCGTACACGGCTGCATAGTTACAGCTATCAATGTCCTCACGGAACCCGGAGACGGCATCCTCCTTCACAGCCCCACCTATAACGGATTCCTGTCAGATCTTCGATATACCGGAAGAAAAGGTGTTTTCAGTCCCTTATTTAAGGATGAAAACGGGATATGGCGCATGGACTTTGATGATATGGATAAAAAACTAAAGGAAAACCATATCCATCTCGCCATTTTCTGTACTCCTCATAATCCCACCGGCAGAGTCTGGGAGAGATGGGAAATAGAACGGGCAATGGAAATATACCGTGAAAATAACTGCCTGGTGATCAGTGACGAGATCTGGTCAGATATCATTCTGGGAGAGAAAAAGCATATTCCCACATTGATGATAAATGAGGATGCAAAGGAACGGACAATCAGTGTTTATGCCCCTTCAAAAACCTTTAATCTGGCGGGTCTTATCGGCAGCTATCATATAATATTCAATCCTGTTCTAAGAGAGCGGATCGTTAAACACGGTGAGATGACCCACTATAATGAAATGAACGTGCTTTCCATGCACGCTTTAATCGGTGCATACGAATCCGAAGGATATACCTGGCTTGGTGAACTCTGTAAGACCCTGGAAAAGAACTGCAGGTACGCCACAGATTTTATAAATGAGAATTTTGACGGCTGCAAAGTAACAATGCCTGAAGCAACCTATATGCTGTTCATGGACTGCAGCGAATTCCTAAAGAAAAAAGGCATGAGCCTGGATGAACTTTTGACAGCCGGCTGGGATGTGGGCGTCAAATATCAGGATGGCAGAAGATTTGCGTGGAAAGATGCTATCCGGCTAAATGTAGCACTGCCGGAAAGCCTCCTGCATGAAGCTATGGATCGCCTTAAGACCCACGTATTTACAGACTGAACAAATGAAAAACGCCATCAGGTTTCACCCGGTGGCGTTTTTTATGCCCTGAAAATGTCACTCAATCTTTCTCGATTGAGAGCGTTATTATTCCGTCAGCTGTTGCAAAGGTGTATTTAAAATCACCCTTTTTCTCTTTTGTGACCTCTGTTCCGCCACTTTCCATATCTTCATTAAACTTATTCATTGCGGCGTAAACAGTGGATAATGCCTCATTGGATGTAAGTGAAGGATCTGCGGCTTTTGCGGCAGCAACCTGAAGTACCGTTGCCGCATCTCCGCCCTTTCCGGTCACAGCCAGCACATCCGTTACTTCTTTTCCGTCTGAATGAACGTAGAGATTTCCTTCCTCTTCATCTTCAAAGGTTATGGTGTACTTATTGTATTTACCCTTATCGAAGTCCATCTCTCCATCAAAGGTGAGACCAACCGTGAAATTGGTCTTTCCTTTTGAAACCTCTGTGATATAAGCAGAGTATTCCTCTTTACATCTCTCTGCGTACTGATCCTCCGGGCTGCCTGAATTGCTCTCCGTGACAGACTTTCCTGAACCGCTTCCGGAATTGCCCTTTCCGGTAAGTCCGTTAATAATGCCTATTAAAAGAGCCAGGACTGCAACTGCAATAACGATATATCTCTTCTTAAACTCAAAGGTCTTTTTCGGCTTTTCGTTTCTGGAAGTTAATTCTTTTATTATTTCAGCCTGATAATTCTGCTCTGCTTCGAGATCAGATACCAAAGAACCCGGCTGTACCTGTTTTGGTTCAGGTTTTTTCTCCGGATCCTTATCAGGTACTTTTTCGGGCGCTTCTTTCTTTTCCGGTGCGGGAATTTCTTCCGGCTCCTCCTCTATACGTCTCTTCGCTCCGCAGCAACCGCAGTAATTACTTCCTTCACCCTTAGGGGTTCCGCAGACTATGCAGACATCATACTGAAGCTTCGCGCCACACTCCTGACAATAACCAAGATCCTCTGTTGCGGCGGGTGCTGCCTTCTTTATGACAGGTTTTTCCTCCGGAACCAGCTCGGTCTCCGGCTCTAAAGCTATGGGTTCTTCTTCCTGGACTTCAGGCTCAGGAATAACCGGAGGTTCCTCTGGAATTACAGGTTCTTCCTGGATTTCCGGTTCCGGCTCTACCGTCAGAGGCTCTTCCTCAACTGTCAGCGGTTCTTCTTCCTGAATTTCCACTTCAGGTATCGGCTCGGGTTCTTGATTGGGCTCGGGTTCTTGATTGGGCTCGAATTCTAACGCTGGTACCGGCTCCGGTTCAAGTTCGGATCCGGGCTCCACTGCAGGAATCTCGATCTCGGGAACTGGCTTGGGTTCCGGCACAGGAACGGGTTCCGGCTCTACTGCCAGAGGTTCCTCTTCCTGTATTTCAGGCTCGGGCTCTGGAACTGGCGCTGGTTCCGGTTCAGGCTCGGGAACCGGCTCTGCCGCCAGCGGCTCTTCTTGAGTTTCCTCTACAAATTCAAGCGCCGGTGCTCCCTCTTCTGCAGGAGCTTCTTCAGGCACTACCGGTTCCTCCCGGATCTCCGGTTCTGATTCAACAGGAGCATCTATAGATGGTACCACCTGGTCTTCTACCGGAGGAGCCACCGGCTTCTTATAAAATGTCAGGCGGTCCCCGGAATATCTCTTCATACAGTTTGCGCAGATTATTCCATCCTCTGTGGGATTGGTCTTACAGAATAAACATGTCTTTTCCGCTGGATCGGCTCCGACAACCATTTCCCAAAGTCTTTCCGTATAGAGCTGTCCTATGGGGCTCGTCATAGCATTTTCATCTGCTCCGACAAGCCTCAGGACCTCTTTGGAATCCTCAGGGAGCGCCATTTCATACCTGGCGCTGTATTTTATGATATTTATCATATCGGTTTTAATGATCTGTCTCGGATCCGCCATCACAATATCTCCTACATAATTACTTATGATTTTGTATTTTACCTTTTTTTATAACAAACATAAAGATAAAAAATTGAAAAGAACAGCCATTACCACGTAAACCAATATTTCTGCTACAATAAAGGTTAATACAAAATACTTTTTTTCTTCGCTTCCTCTCCAGCGGATGCGGGTTACGAGGACAATTGGAAAGGCCATGAATTTACTCTTCGCATCGGATTCCTTCAAAGGAAGTCTTACAAGTGAACAAACAATAAAACTCCTTACAAAAGCAGCTCATGAAGTCTTCGGCGACTGTGAAACATCCGGTGTTCCCGTGGCGGACGGCGGCGAAGGCACAGTTGACACTGTAATAAAAGCTGAAAAAGGTGAGCTTGTCACCTGCTCTGTTCACGGTCCCGGAATGGAACCCATTGAAGCTTCCTACGGTGTTTTTAACGGTGACCGGGCAATCATCGAAATGTCTGCTGCTTCCGGCCTCACCCTTGTTCCTCCTGACAAAAGGAATCCCATGAATACCACCACTTATGGCACAGGTGAACTTATTCTCCGCGCACTGGACAGAGGTTACCGGAATCTCTCTATCGCGATCGGCGGATCTGCTACTAATGATGGCGGCATGGGATGCCTCCGGGCTCTGGGAGTTCGTTTTCTTGATGAAGATAACATTGAATTAACGGGATTCGGACGGGATCTTATAAAGGTTTGTAAAATTGATACTTCTGAGCTGGACTCCCGCCTCAAGGAATGTAATATCACTGTGATGTGTGATGTCAATAATCCCCTCTGCGGCAGAGACGGAGCCACCCACACTTTTGGTCCCCAGAAGGGTGCTACCCCTGTGATCCTCAACAACCTTGAGGCCGGTATGTGCAACTACAGGGATATAATAAAAGAAGATTTCGGAGTTGACTGCGACAGTATAAAAGGAGCCGGTGCTGCCGGAGGACTTGGCGCAGCTCTCTTTGTATTTTTAAATGGTACCATGAAGTCCGGCATTGAAGCGGTTCTCGACCTCATCCATTTTGATGAGCGCCTTGAAGGGGTTGATCTTGTCGTTACCGGAGAAGGCAGAACTGACTGGCAGAGCTGCTTCGGAAAGGTTATGCAGGGCGTGGGACTCCGCGCAAAAGAAAAAAACATCCCGGTCCTCGGACTTTCCGGGTCCTTAGGCCGGAATGCTCTTGATATCTGTGAATACGGGATCTCATCCCTTATGACTACTATAAACGCTCCAATGTCACTCGATGAAGCGCTTGCCAATGCGGAATCCCTGTATTATGAGGCAGCGCTCCGCATGTTCCGCCTTGTCAAAGCAGGCATGGATCTTAAGAAATAGTACCGGAGTACTCAGATCACAGCTGCTCCACCGGCTGGTCTGAAAAATCAGCCATTCCGTATGTATAGAGCTGCTTTACGAACTCAACAGCCATCATTCCGGCCATCTCCATGGAAACAGAATCTTTATACACGAACTGCATTCTGTCTCCATTGGGTGAGAGCACGAAGTCGATCTCCGTTCCCATCACATTTCCGTCACCCACATCCATGGGCTTTACTTCTGCTGAACAAACCTCTCTTACCACACCTTCTGAAAATAATACACGCATAGCCTTCCCTCCTATAAGTAGATACAACGAATTGCTTCGTTGCTTTCAGCAACTCTCGCAATTCTACAATACTCGCAATCTGCTAATTTACTACGTAAATTGCTACTTGCGACGGGGCACTAATGCGCTCAGCGCATCAAAGCGTGCCCGAAAAATGTCCACTGGACATTTTTCCATATTGTTTGACGCCCAAAGTCAAATGGCTTTTTGAATAAATTCAAACGCCATTTGGACTTTTGGCGTTTGTATCATTATACCACGAAAATATGCCTATTCCTCCATATCAAGCGGTATTGCATATTTCCCGATATCTACGCTTTCCTTTATGGCGGCAACGGTATTATCGTAGAGCTCCAGTGCTTTCTTATGGTCTCTTTCGATCTTTTCTATATTGCCTTCACCCGAGGCCTTTTCAAGCCCCAGTGCAATATCGGAGAGTTCCAGCGCCCCGATGGTTTTTGCAGAACTCTTCAACGCATGGATAGATATCCTGTAGCTGTTCCAGTCTTTTTTATTATAATAATCCTGAAGTCTGTTGTAACGTTCATCGTGATCCAGGGCAAACTCCGCGAGAACCGAATTATAAAATTCCTTATCACCGTTAAAAGCTTCAAGGCCGGCATCCGTATCAATACCGGATTCTGAAAGAGGCGAAGAAGCTGCCCCTCCGCCGGACACCTTATCTTTTGGAAGATATTTAATAAGCATCTGTTCCAAAGAGTGTCCGTTTACAGGCTTTGTAAGATAATCCGTGAAGCCCTCCGCAATATAGCGTTCTTTCGCGCCTGTGATAGCATCGGCTGTCAGGCATATAACCGGAGTTTTCTCATTTTTCCCGTGTTCTGATGCTCTGATCGCTTTCAGAGTCTCCGTACCATCCATTCCGGGCATGCGCTGATCCAGAAGGATGACATCATATGCGTTTTTATCAGTCAGATCAACGGCATCCCTGCCGTTCATAGCAGTGTCGATATTCATCCCGGCATTCTTTAAAAGCCCGGTAGCCACGATAATATTCATCCGGGTATCATCCACAATGAGAATACGGGCACCCGGAGCACGGAAATCCTCGCTGTAGATATCCGCTGAAATATCTGCGGACTCAAGCATTTTATAGTCCCCGAGAGGTGTACTGTTTTCAATCTTCTGCCAGATTTCAAATGAAAAGACAGAACCTTTCCCATATGTGCTTTCCACCTTGAGCTCACTGTTCATTAGTTTCAAAAGCCTTGTGGTTATTGACATTCCGAGTCCGGTACCTTCTATATTCCGGTTTTTCACTACATCCAGTCTTTCAAAGGACTCGAAGAGCTTACCCATTTCACTCTCTTTAATCCCTATTCCGGTATCTCTTACCGTAACACGGAGAAGAAGTTCGTCATCCCTTTTCTCTGCAGCTTCCATGGTAAGGGTAACTGACCCTTCATGGGTGTATTTTACCGCATTTGTAAGGAGATTCATTATTACCTGATTTATCCTGGCATCATCTCCATAAAGCTCTGAGGGCATAGCCGGGTCCGCATTGACGATAAACTCTAATCCCTTTCCACGTGCCCTTTCCAAAATAGAGTTCACAAGATAGGTTATCATCTCGCTCACGCTGTAACGAACGGGCACGATCTCCATTTTTCCGTCTTCGATCTTCGAAAAGTCCAGAATACTGTTGATCAGCTGCAGCAGGTTTTTTCCTGAAGTATTGATATTTTTAGCGTATTCCCGGATACCCGTATCGGTTGCTTCCCTGAGGATCATCTCATTCATGCCGAGGATCGCGTTAATAGGAGTCCTTATCTCGTGGGACATATCGGCAAGGAAGCTGCCCTTAGCCTTATTGGCTTCATCTGCCGCCAGCTTTTCAAGACGGAGCACTTCCGCCTCATATTCCTGCTTCTGGCGGCTGATACTAAGTTCTTCCATCTTTTTACTGTAGGCCTGTTCGTTCCTGTAACTCAGATAGTAGAAAAGGGAGATCAGGGCAAATATCCCCAGAGAGATCAAAATGTTTACGACGATCTGCGACCGAAGCTCTTCAAAAAGCTCGGAATCACTAATCACAACTGTCACATACCACTGTCCCAGCACCGGACTGATAAAGAGCGTACAGTGCTCACCATCTATTAAAGCGTTGACCTTTTCATCTCCTGAGTTCAGGACAGAATCCGAAAGGGTATCTCCGTATACATCACGTAAGTATTTTCCGTTATATTCGGGATCCTTGTGGGCAATGATCATGCCCTCCCCATCGGTTATCATGCCATAACCTTTGCCGCCAATATTCTGATCCTGCATTGTATCCTGAATATGGTCGACATACATATCGAGGGCAACAATATTCCGCTTTTCACGGGTATCTGTAAGACCGTCATTTAAGAGCTTGCAGACCGTTATAACCACCTGATGTGTCTGGGCATCGATATATGGTGAGACTATTTTTATCTCTCCGCCTGCATCGATCGCAGTTTGATACCATCCCCTTGTCTCGGGATCATAATCTTCGGGAGGGACCCATCCTGTTCCATCCATATATTCTCCCCGGATATATCCATACATTCCGGTGAAATCCTTATCAAACTGGTTTTTCCTGTTAGTGGTCTGTTCCAGAAGGAACTCCCGGATGTTGTCCTGGGTTTCCCCTTTTCTTATCATCATGTCCACGGTGTCCGCCGTGGTCCAAAGTGAAGACTCCAGGATCTGAAGATAGTTCTCCAGATATTTGGCATTGGATTCGGCTTTTTCCTGACCCTCCGCGTAGATCTTCTCAACGGAAGCGCTGAATAATAGTTTCGCGTTATACGCTACGATGATGGTCATCAGAATGAGCGTAACGAGCAGTGTAAAAACAAGATTGAATTTACTCCGTTTTTCTATGTAGGATCCCGACTTATCGTCTGTTTTCTTTTTGTTTCTGAAAGCAACCACCGCGATAACTGTGAGGATCATCAGTACCATGAAAACAGAAAGGGAAAACAGGGTGACACCCACAACTGCGCCTGTGTATCCGATTTCCCCGTTAGAAGGAAAAGTGTCCCTGATGATCGAGGCGGTAACATATCCACCGATACAGCTGCCTACGATTATAAGGGAAACCACCGCCTGCAGTATTACCTGCAGCCTGAATTCATATGAATTTTTATTCGGGATCTTTAGTCCCTCAGCCATAAAATCCCTGTACATCCCCTCCGCAAAGAGAAGGAGGGGGATAAAGCTTGCAAACACGAATATGTAATACGGATTTATCTTCGCATTACTCTGATCATAGGACGAAGATATCCACATACCACACTGGGTAATAATGTAGGCAAGGAGAAGCGTATTAAAATGCGGGAAATGTGCACCGTTCTTCCAGTTAATGAACCAGTACGCCAGTGCTTTGATGGTAACGAACGAAACAAACGCAGCTGCCAGACACTGCCACAGATCATTAATTATCTCTCCGTTACGGCTGCAGAGAATAAAAAGCCCGAAAAACGCCGGAATTGAGATCAGCATTACAGGGTGGAAGAATTTTTTTGTTTTGGGATTCCGGATGCGGAGAATGATGATATAGAGAAACAGGCACGAGATATTCCATCCCAGGCTTGCGAATGCAGGACTATCCTCCGGATTCGTATGCATCACTAGATAATATATGGCCCAGTAGTAATCGCTCATCAGGCATGACAGATAAAACAGGGATAAATACAACCATCCCCGCCGCGGAGTTTCGATATATCTGAAAAGACAACCGAGAAGTCCGATGATCGAAACAAAGAAAGATGTGACGTTTTCAAGTGCGCTTATTTCCATATATTATATAAACCACTCCCCCTTATTTGGAAGAAGCTTTACTGACCAAAAAATTCTTTTGCGGCTTTGAGCTCTTCTGCAGCTCTTTCTTTATCTGCAGCGCCGGCCTTTTCAAAAAGTCTGTCGACATCATAGAATTCTGGATGATCTTTATCCCATTTTTCATCAAATTCCCGGAAAATGGGGTCAGCGAGGCTTCCGCTGTTCTTATCCATCGCTGCGCAGTAAAAATCCTGCAGCTCTTTCCTGTATTGTACGGAGAGGTTATTGATCGCTTCATTTACCTCCCCGGGAAGCTCCTCCATTTTTTCAAGAACAGGAAATATAGTCATTTGCCATGGTCTTACAGATTCATCTATGAGTCTTAAATCACCGGTAGTGAGTTTATACATGCTTTACCTCCTGATCCTTATGCCTCTTTTTCGAGATTCACGTAACCGACCTCGTCAAAACTCGTATCGTTTTCCTTTTTACGTACCCTCAGTTCATTTATAATGGAAAGGGCTTTTCTGTCTGTTGTTACATAATAATCAACACCGGCTATACCGCATCCCGGATCTTTCAGCGTATTGTAGCCGAAAAATGCAGCCTTCATAGTAAGGAAATCTCTGTAACCGGACTTGCTGCTTTGCTCTTGTTGAAGAAGCTTGCTGACCTTTTTAAACTTTTTGTCAAACACCTTCTCCTGTTTTTTCATAAAATCAGTATAATTGATCATACGCGCATGTTCGTTTATCATCATAACTGCCTGGACCGCCCCGATCTGATCCCCATATCCCCAGCTGTTATTCTCAGCCTTCAGGTCTGTTGCCTCCGGATCATCATTTCTGGCTGATGTATAGATGCCTTTTCCAAAACGCCCGAGCCCAAAAAATAAACGGTTATCCTTTTTCTTAACTCCGGCCAGCTGCTTGCCTGCATCTACAGCGTCCTTATTTTCTCCGAAAGGATTTATGGAATGATACATTTTTTTCTTTAACGGGGATTTCCTGTATTCCTTACCGTTTTCTTCCAGATCACCTTCTTTTACTAAGCGTGCATCATTGGAGGACCATCCCAGGGAGTTAAAGAATTTGGTCGACATATTGTTACCCTGTGATTCGTCTACCTTTTGCTCCATAACTTTTTTTAATACTGTCTCTGTGTTTGTATCAAGTTTTGCCAGTTCCTCAGGGCTAAGCTCGATATTTCCGTTTAATACCTGATACATCAGGTTATAATGAGCCTTAAAGGCTTCATTAACCTTTTCATCTGTAACATCACTGTCCTGAATTTCAGCAAACAATGTATCTGCTTTTGTCTTATATTCATTTCTCTGCTCTTCAACGAGCTTGGCAGTTTTTTCAGCTATTACAGATATGATGGCCTTTCTTATCTTTCCCTTGGTGCTGCTAGGAGAATTTCTGGAACCAACATAAATATCCGCATTTTCTTTAAGACGTAGAAGAATCCCGAATCCCTCCAGCGGATTTCCTTTTTCCATAATCCTGTTATAAAGCTCGAGGTTCGTTGCGACATTATTATATTCATCTGAATTGCCGCCGCGGTCACTCTGCTTTATAAATATCTCCAGCTCTTTCAGAGAGTAATTTCTGTAGTAAGTCCGGCTTTTTTTATTACCGGTAGCACCTTTTGTCAGTTCCTTGTACTGTGTCTCGGCATTCTGATGCCAGGCGCGCTCTATCGCTGTCTTTTTCTCTTTGTGAGCTCTTTTCCAGTCGTCCAACTCTTTATTTTTATGCTGCTCCTTATCAAGATTGAAAAAGGATGAGTTCAGATCCCTGTAGGCGAGCTCTGTCTGGTTTTGCTGCAGATCCGCATTTGCAGTATATTCGAAACTTTTTAGTTGCGCGTCTTTCTCTTTGAATACATTGGCATCACTCATAAATTGTTCTCCTTATCCGGCAAACCTGTACATCTTTATCTGTTTTAGTTCATAATTTGTGAAGGACTTCTGATATATTTTCAGTGTTGTTTCATCCCAGCAAACACACCGTATCTGATAATCCGGTCCGTATTCTGCCTGAAGATCTTCACGGGCTGCAGCCATGCATATAAGAATCGCGAGGCTGTCTTTTCCGTAAGTCCAGGTAAACTGTGTATAGTCATCGGTCTCTTCTAAAAGTGAAACAGCTTCCACCAGACCATCTTTCTCACAGATAATGCTTCCGTCTGAAAAACGATCAAGATCAAGTGTCTTATCAGGAAACAGGTACAGTTCATCATGAGGTGAATTCAGGATGAACTGCCGGAGCTTCTGTTTCGGCACATGATCCATCCTCAATAATTTATACTTACTAAGTGATACATCAGGGAACTTTCTCTTGATCAGGCCGTTAGCATCAGGAAAATCGCCTAAGGATAATGTGAATATGCTGTAGTCACATTTTTCTTCCGTAAATCCGGACTTTTCCAGTAAAGCACGGATATCCTCTTCGTCCTCTAAAAAGGTGCGGATCGGAAGAAAGGCTTCTTTGGGCCTGTTTTTTAAGAGATTAAGAAGTGCTGTGGCAAAACCTTTGTGTCTGAATTCCGGAAAAATGAACAGACTATCTAACCTGATATATTCAGGAAAGATCCGGGCAGTCATCTTTCCGGCCGGATTTCCATCTTCATCAGATATAACAAAACAGTTTAATCTGTTGTCATTTATTCCGAAGACTTCATCAGAACTTAAGATAGACCAATAATCCAGAATATTTTCCGGTGTTACGATACTTATTTTCATACCTCATACCCCATTATTCATTTTGCCACAGTTCTATGCACTAGTATAAGGAATATGAATGGTTTTGTAAATTATACAATAAGGCTTTGCAGATCGAAATACATAAATTGATGGTGGGATTGTAGTCCCCTTTTTCAACTGCGCTGATGGTCTGACGGGATACATTACACAGCTTTGCAAGATCCTCCTGCGAAAGGTCCATGGCAGCTCTTGCGGATTTTAATCGTAAATTCTTCATGTCTCTTCACCCTTATCCTTTACTGCTTTAATGATCATTGCGATTGAAAGGATCGCAAACATGAAAAGTACCATGAAGTTTACTGCCGCAAAGCTCATAACACCATCAACTATAAACATTCCGGAGATTATAGAACCTATAACCGAAAAGAGATTTAATAGAATACATAAGGTAAAAACAATAAAATAACGTTTTTTGTTATTGTTCATCCCCCAGAATACGTCTTTAAATACGCAGTAAACCCCGAGAACCGTGCATCCAAGGATTATTCCGAAAAAATTCAGCGCATATGAAGGAATGGGAAGTTTTATATCTCCTACTCCAAGAAACAGCAATAATGCTTCATAAAAAAGAACTGTATAAAAGGCATACTTATATGCTTTGTTTCTGATACCTTCCTGTCTCTCGTCATAATTTGTTTTAATCTTTTTATCCGTATTTGCATAACGAAAAAATACAACACATAATACAACTCCAACCAGGATTCCACATAGAAGTCCTATAGATCTGTAAAAAAACATATCATCCTCCTTTCCGGACTTTCTGTCCGGCACAGAAGGATGATATAACATCAGCGGAATATTGTCAAGTATATTTGACAAATATCTATTATATTATACATATTGCTATTATATATGATATGATGGGTATATGATATGATGGACATGTGACCACATATCAGGCATAAGGCTCTTTTGTATCAGTTCTATTCAGAAGATAATCGGTACTTGTATTATAGTAGTCAGCAATTTTTATCAGCATTTCTGTTGAAATACCTCGTTCACCGTTCTCATATCTTGAATATGCCCGTTGAGAAACATTCAGGTAATCAGCCAATGAGGTCTGTGTCAGATCCATATCTTCGCGCAAGTTTCTAATACGTTCATATTTCATCATGATTTCTCCAAGACATTTATAGTTTTGTCTTTAGAATAAGAAATACATTATCGATTCTTGCAAAATAGACCATTACGGTCTAAAATTGCTAATAATTATGAACGCTTACTGGAAATTCTTTATGAGCTCAGGAGTGTGGTAAATATGCATCATAAACAAGAATCGTGGATAAATGCCGCAAAGGGTATCGGCGTACTGCTTGTGATATTAGGACATAATCTGTATAAAACGTCATTTTCTCCATGCATAAATCAAATGTTTTTTGCAAGCCCTTTTTGCAGAAAGTTGCAAAATAAAAATGTAGGTTATTGCAAAACGGTTTTGTAGGTTGTTGCACCTACATTTTGTAGGTTAT
>CACZBM010000043.1 GCA_902779445.1 uncultured Lachnospiraceae bacterium | reverse complement strand
GATGATGTGTTTCTTGTTAACACCACGTGTAAGGCCTACGATAGCTCCACGTGCGTAAGGATCCCAATAAGGAGCACCAAGTCCTGTAAATGCAGGAACAACATAGCATCCGTTGGTATCTTCAACCTGAGTTGCAAAGTACTCGGAATCAGGTGATGTATCAACCAGCTTAACCTCATCACGGAGCCACTGGATAGCTGCGCCTGCTACGAAGATTGAACCCTCGAGAGCGTACTCAACCTTGCCGTCAAGCCCCCATGCGATTGTTGTAAGAAGTCCGTTGTTAGGGAACTGAGGCTTTGTGCCGATGTTCATCAGCATGAAGCATCCTGTTCCGTATGTGTTCTTAGCCATACCTGACTCGAAGCATGTCTGTCCGAACAGAGCTGCCTGCTGGTCGCCTGCTACGCCTGCGATCTTGATAGGGCCGCCGAAGAACTCGGGATCGGACTCGCCGTACTCTGTGCTGCTGGAAGGAAGTGCCTTAGGAAGCATGCACATAGGAACCTCGAGCTGTTTGCAAAGCTCTTCATCCCAATCAACTGTGTTGATGTTGAAGATCATTGTTCTGGAAGCATTTGAATAATCTGTTGCGTGTACTTTGCCCTTTGTCAGCTTGAAGATAAGCCATGAATCAACGGTACCGAAGCAAAGCTCGCCTTTTTCTGCTCTCTCACGAACACCTTCTACGTTGTTAAGGATCCAACGAAGCTTTGTTCCTGAGAAGTAAGGATCGAATACAAGACCGGTCTTGTTGTAAGCTGAGTTATCAATTCCGGGATACTTGTCCATAAGTTCCTGCTTCATGTCTGCAGTTCTGCGGCACTGCCAAACGATTGCGTGATATACAGGCTTTCCTGTAGCCTTCTCCCAAACGATTGTTGTCTCACGCTGGTTGGTGATACCGATTGCAGCGATGTCCTGATAGGTAGCCCCAAATACTGTGTAAACTCTTTCTGAGCCACTGAACAGATCTCGCCCTTTTCATTGAAAAGGATACATCTGTTACTGGTCGTACCCGCATCCAGAGCCATCACATACTTTGCCATGTTTGTTACCTCCTTTTAAAAACCTTCTCGATTATTGATTACCCCTTATAGAAAATGATCTGTCACATAAACCAGACCTCAGGATTCGTAGTGGATATAGCCACTGCCCCGTTGGAAAGTGCGTTCATTACCCCTGCCTTGTCTGAAATGAGACCTCCGGCAATTACCGGTACCTTGCTGATGGAATTGATCTTCCTGATCATCTCCGGGAGGATTATCCCCGGAAGAAATTCCACGAAGTCAGGCTGCGGTACGCCGGGCTTAGCTCCCTTTTCAATATTGATGAGAGCCATACTGTCCAGTACGAAGTACCGGAGGATAGTATTTAGATTGAGTTCTTTCGCGTGAGGGATCAGCGCACTCTTTGTCGTAATGATGCCGTCGGCCACAGTACTGGTTTTAATATAGTCCAGAGCCACATCTCTGGAGGAAAGGCCGTTAATGAGGTCAACATGAACCATCGCGGTCCGGCCGGCTTCATGTACTCTTTTTACAATGTCCGGAATAGTACAGATATCCCCGTAGAGGATGAAGATCACGCTGGATTCACTTGTGAGTGATATTTCAAGTCCCTTGTCATCTTTAACAGCTGCGATTATGGGGTTGTCTTCAACCTGTTCCACAAATGCCCTGTGCATCATAAGCTCCTTATCTTGCGAACCTCCTAACGTACAGATAATAGGAACTCTCCATGTGATCCTAATGTGAGGTGCGCACTGTTTAAATAAAAACAGAGAACAACAACTATGAAGCAGCAGCCTTCTGCTGGAATATAGCCATGTTCTCTCGTCTCATAGGCACCTCGATTCAACTGAGGACACTATAACATGTATTTGTTAAAAATGCAATACAAAAATTAAATAATACACAACAAAATATAAATAAATACTAAACACAATTCAAAATCCCGCATTTAGATAAGCAATTTCAACCAACGAATCTATGTTTATCCCGAACAATATGCTAAAATATCACAATGACATTGTCATCCTGAGCGCAGCGAAGGATCTTATCTTCCCGAGGGGGTATATATATGTTTTCCGATATTTTTTCACTCACATCCGATCTAATACACCAGCTCTGCATGATATTCGGATATTATGCACTGTTTAAGAAAAGCGGCAGAAAGGGCTGGTATGCACTTCTGCCGGGCGTAAGGGACTATCAGCTGGCTGTCACAGCCGAGCATGAAGAAGAGGGAAAGACTTTCTTTATCCTCTCCGCCTGTTCCTTTGTATGCAAGCTTATATATATTTGTTTTGAAGAAGGATCGGCGATGTGGTTTACCTTCATCTTCATATACTTAGCCCTCTTGATTTCCTCTTTTTTCTACAGCATCCGTATCTATATGGCATTCTGCGATCTCTACAAAAGACCTAGGAGATGGACCATCCTCTGGGCGCTGTTCGCTCCCTTCATATCTCTTATATGGGGATACAATAAGAATTTCCAGCCGTCCCATCGGGCATTTGATGCAGAAGGTCACGGAGGCGCAGAGATCAGCGGTGCCACGGTTGATACCATAGAAAAAGGTCTCACCGTTAACCTTACAGACAGGACTGTCATTGATTTCTTCCGCAGGAAAGTACTCTTAAAAGATATCCACCTGTCCATCCCCACCGGACATATGGTACTGCTTCTCGGCGGTTCCGGCGCAGGAAAGACCACGTTCTTAAATGCACTTACAGGTTACGAAAAAGCCAATGCCGAAGTAGTATTGAACGGCAATAACGTTTACACCAATTACGAAAGTATGAAATATGATCTGGGGTTTGTGCCTCAGCAGGATCTTATGAGGGACGGAGATACCGTCAATATGACATTAAATGATGCTGCCGGGCTCAGACTTCCGAAAAATATCCCCTTTAAGGAAAGAAGGGAACGGATATCCGGAATGCTGGATAAATTCGGTCTGCATTCCGTGAGGAGCAGTCTGGTGGAAAAACTCTCCGGAGGACAGAGAAAGCGACTGTCCATAGCCATGGAATTCGTATCCGACCCCACTCTTTTCATCCTGGATGAACCGGATTCCGGTCTGGACGGGATAGTGGCCAGGAAACTGTTTGAAAGCCTACGCTCCATAGCTGACGAGGGAAAGATCGTAATCGTCATCACACATACTCCCGACAGGGTTATCGATCTCTTTGATGACGTGATAGTCCTTGCCAAAGATTCCGGGCGTACAGGACGTCTTGCTTTTTACGGTTCCATAGATGAGTCCTATGAATTCTTCAGTAAAAAGTCCATGGAGGAGATACTGCTCTCCATCAATCAGAAGGATGAAGGCGGCGAAGGCAGGGCAGACGAGTTTATCGGAAAATACTCCCGGAAGATCACTGAACAGGCGGTGTGAATATGAATACAAAAGAGACAAAAGACTATAAATATACCGGACATATCGGGCAGACCTTCATATATTTATTCAAGCTTTTCAGGATATTCATTTTCAGAAATGACTGGAAAGTACTTCCCATGGCGGCAGTTATAGCGGGAATGGTGTCAATGGTCGTCGGAAAAGGACTTTTCCTGACAATGGAGGGAACTCTTCAGGGTGCCTTTGCCCTCTCCTGCGTATGTATCTGGAACGGATTCTTTAATTCGATCCAGCTTATCTGCCGCGAGCGTCCCGTTATCAAAAGAGAACACAGGGCTGGACTGCACATGACTTCCTATGTGTCTGCGCACCTCATCTTTCAGATGTTACTGTCCGCTGCCCAGTCGGCAATCACGATTGCAGTATGTAAATTCTCAGGGGTTCAGTTCCCGGAGAGCGGACTCATATCGCCTACTCCTGACGGATTTATCGCCGAGCTTTTCATTACGCTCTTCCTTATCACATATTCCGCAGATATCCTGGCTCTCATGATATCCGCACTGGTTCATACCACCACTACTGCAATGACGGTGATGCCGTTTATGCTCATCGTACAGCTCGTGTTTGCAGGATACTTCAGTATCCCGGACATACTGAAAGACGTTACGGATATGATGATATCAAAATGGGGGACACAGGGACTATGCGCTCTCGCCCGTTATAACGATCTGCCGGCTGTCCTTATCTGGAACCGGATGGTAGCTGCCGGAAACGTAGACCTCGGCGGCATTATGAAGCTCTCTGATGTAATGAGGATGATCGAAGAAAACGGCTTAAAAGACAGGGTGTTGTCGGAACTCGGGAAAGCGACCCAGAATGCAGCCTATGTCTCTACCGCAGATAATCTCATATCCTGCTGGGGGCACCTCGCCGCATTCTCCTTGGTGTTTGCTTTTCTCACCATAGTTTTCATGGAGTTTATTGACAGAGACAGACGGTGATAAGGCTCAAAAGTCATTTGCGGTTCCGCAAGTGACTGTACCGAACAGTTACCATGTAAGATCTTCATGATCTATTCAGACTTAATAAACTCGAGCTTTATACCGTCATTATCAATGATCAGTTTATCTCCCTCTATCGTATAGGTATAAGTAACGCCCCCGTCCTTGGCCTTTATCGTTGCTTCATCCCATATCACCGGAATATCATCCTGCATATTGAGAATGCCGGTATGGTCCTCGTAGAGAGTTACCTTATACTGGAAGGTAACATCTTCGCCTTCCATTTCCTCCGTAACAGTCTGCACATAAGTGCCGGGGATACCTGCAGGCGCAGGTGCAACGGAACCGGGGCTGAACTCTGCACCAAGGTTTTCCATTGTATCAATGACCACCACGCAGTCAGGTGATACATGTTTCATTATGAAGTACATCTGATCCATGGGAACAGCAACGCATCCGCCGGTATAGGGCTTTCTGTCACCGAAGCAGTGAAGGAAGATCGCAGAACCCCTGCCGGGAGTTCCTTCTTCATTAAAGCTTATGTTCAGGCAGTACTGGTATGGATATGTATAGTCAATAATGTGCTCGCTGTTTTCCACATCAAGATCAGGATGATCCTTTATACTGACCATCTCGTTATAATGCATGCCTTCCCTCTGGTCACCGGACCAGTATGTGTCTTCAGTTACTTTCGTATAAGGCATGGCACATCCCGGATCATCGGCTATTCCGAAAGCTTTCGTGAAATGGTATGTGCCAAGCGGAGTCTGCGCACAGCCCTCAGCATGCTCGGAATCATCACAATAACCGTTCTTCCCGATAAAGCCCGGTGTTGTCATTATCATCTTCCAGCTGCCATCCTTATCCTTTTCATGCATGGATATCCAGGCAGTGGTATCTCCTACAGCAGACACTATGAAAAGCTGTTTTGCATCCTTTGCCTGATCAAGCGCAGTTACCCATTCCGGTGAGTTCTCTGCTTCAAGAGACAGCTTTTCCCTCGGGGTAGTGCTTGCATTAACTGCGGCAGTTTTATTATTGCATCCGGTGAAAGCCAAAGCGCACATAAGAGTCATAACCGTTATAAGTTTTTTCATATTTGGATCCTCCCTCATATTTACTTAAAAGTAAAACATAGCATCGTTATGTCGTCAAACTGCTCTGCTTCACCCACAAATTCTTCGATACTGTTCTTAAGATTGCGTATCTCATCTTCCGGAGAAAGGGAGGGATCTTCATTCAGGACGCTGAGCATCCTGTCAGCTCCGAAGAGTTCATTGTCTACGGAAGTAGCCTCCGGGACTCCGTCTGAATATACAAAGAGTGTGTCGCCGTGATGCATCTCAAGATCGTGGGGAGTAAATTCCTGGTCCTCCAGGTATCCCAAAGCCATATCGTGAGTGTTTTTTACAAGTTCAAATCTTCCGCCGGACCTCAGTAATGCCGGTTTCTCATGCCCTGCATTTATCTCTTTTCCCTTGCCGGTGGACAGCTCAATAACTGCCAGCCATACGGTAACGAACATTTCAGCTGCGTTTGTCTCACATATCTGTCTGTTAACATGGGCCATGGCTTCTTCAAGCGGCATACCCTGTAAAAGGGTGCTCCGGATCAGGGTCTTACATACCATCATCAGAAGCGCCGCCGGTATCCCTTTATCCGAGACATCTCCTATGACAAGCGCAATATGGTCATCATCGACCAGGAAGAAATCGTAGAAGTCCCCTCCCACCTCTTTCGCGGGATCCATCAATGCATACAGGTCAAAGTCAGACCTCTCCGGAAAAGCCGGAAATACCCCCGGTAGCTGGCTTTTCTGAATGGTCTCCGCAGTCAGGAGCTCGGTAGTAAGCCGCTGCTTTTCTGCAGCTGTCCTTTCGCTCTCAGAAACATAGCGGTCTATACTATCTGCCATTTCTGAGATATCTACGGAAAGCCTCCCGTATTCATCGTTATTCCCGATCAGTTTCTGAAGTCCCTCTTTGATATCATCACTGTTCCGGGTATTTGTATATGTCCTCACCGCTTTCTGCAGGATACCTGTGGGGCGGACAATCTTTCTGTACAGCAGGACCAAAAGGATCACATCAAAGACCAGGAGTATTGCAGCAACAGGAATACCTACCACAGTGCTGGCTTTCAGTATAATGCGGTCAATATCGCTCCAGTTTATGCTGCATATCACATAGCATATTGTTTGTCCGTTATGTTTAACAGGCCGGAACACGTAAAAAATATCATTCCCCGAAGCGTCACAGGAAGTGTAAGATAACATCTTTTCTCCTGTCTCCAGTCTTTCTTCCGCATCCTGTAGGTCGAGCTGCCAATTATCCGGCAGATCTATATTCCGGCCGAGAGCAGGAGAATCTGTCTTTTCCCCATGGTTTTCGTAGTAAAAAAACGTATATACACTGTCACTTTCCGGGCGGAAGCAGTAGCTTATCACGTCAATCTCAGCCTTATCAAAGGTCACGAACTCCTTTTCCAGCATGATATAGCAGTATTCTGCAAAGAGCTTCTGCTTCTCATCCGGAAGACACTCTGCCTGCTCTGCAGTGAACCCGTAGGGATCTTTCGTCAGAGCTCTTTCCCTGGCCTTATACAGCTCGCTGTCTTTATCTTTCAGCTGTCCCGGATCCAGGTTAAGGCTGTCCTCGTTATTTTCCCAGTAGTCAAGGAGCCAGGGAGAAGATTCATACTTTTCAATGGCGGTAGCAAGGCGGTTGCTGACATTATAAAGGGTACTCCCCAGTATCCCTCCGACTACCGTGGTCTGCTGTGTCCAAAGTATCATAACCAGCGTAGTCATGGTAAGAAAAACAAACCCCGCCATTACGATCCCAACGAGGTACAGTATTTTCCATTCTCTTTTTTTCGTTTTATCTGTCTGATCCATTATCAAGTCACTTTGTGTCTTACGGTTTATCAGCTGTCACTTGCGGTTCCGGAAGCGGCTTTCTGAATAGTTTTACGTCACCTTTCTGTGATGAGGATATTTTTAAGATCCTCCTGCATCTCATACGTGAACCCCTTTTCGTCCATTATCGTTAAAAGATCATATCCGTCCAGCCATTCAAGATATTCCTTCATCACCTCAGGCTTTGAATATGTTGCCCTTGAGAGAGTCTCCGGAGATACCTGTTCCATTATCTCCTTGGGAATGGAATCGAGCTTTGCCTGAATGACCGCAGCATTATATACTTCCGTAATACAGTAGTCAGCTATGATGTCTTCATCGGAAGCACCACAGAGCTTTAAAATAAGCGCCGCAATGATCCCTGTCCTGTCCTTTCCCGCCGTGCAGAAAAATACAGTATTACCTTTGGAAAGGCTTTCAAGTATGGTCTTAAGTATCAGTGCAACCCGGTCTGAAGAATTCTCCGTCATTACCCGGTAATCCATGCTTAAACTCTGAAGGAACTTCTTTCCCGCTTCTCCCGTAAGATCCGCCCCTTCTTCTTCATAGAAAAAGTGACAGTCAGTATACTCAAAGTCTCCCGGTGCCTTCACGGGACTCTCGGAAGCTTCAAAGGTGCTCCGGAGATCAACAAGGGTTTTTATATTGAGATCCCTGAACTTCTGCCATCCGTCCTGAGTCACCTCCGAAGGGCAGTCGCACCGGTACAGACGGTTCCAGGCAGTCATACATCCACCGGCCGCCTCATACCCTCCCAGATCCCTGAGATTATGAAGATTCGGAATACTAATATGTCTTATACCAGCCATAGTCACCTGATCTCCTTATTCTCCGCAAAACACCACATACGCTTAAAACCCTTTTCACAAAGGGACTTTGTCATAACTATCCCTCCGCACTGGCCTGAATACATGAAAGACTCACATCTCGAAAGAAGGTACAGCGCGTAAAAATAGTTTGCTGTGGAATCCTCAAGGAAGTTGTCATAGTCGTCTCCGGGATGCCTCTTACTGTCAAGTTCACTGATGGTGGTGACACCCTCTTCCTGGAAGTCTGTGATACTGTATCTCTCCTGTGAGACTGCCCGGATCTTCCCCGGGAACGCGTCCTTCATCTTATCTAAAATATCCTGATCCTCGGTGGCGAGGAAGATGCCGTCATATCCACCTTCATCCATCCACTCCCTGATCTTCGGAAGAGCTGATTCTACGGTAACGGGGGCACTGGCTCCGCTCATGCCTGATGCGATATAATCGGATCCCCTGAGCAGTATCCCAAGCATCTTTTTATCATTGAGGACTGCATTTCCGTATTCCTTCATTTCTTCCACAAAGTTAGGATTCAGCGAATTAATATCAAAATCATTACCCTGTGAATACCGGAGCATCTTTGTAAACAGAAGCCCGTAGTAATTTGTGATATACACAGTATTTGTTTCATCAGCATCTTCCGGTGTCATCCGGATATTAAAATACTTCTCTATGATATGATCCGCATATCTGGAACTTCCGGGCTGCAGCGTCACTTCCAGTCCGAAACGCTGAAGGAAACTCTTTGTCCTTGCGTAAACCGTGAGAACGCTTCCGATGCCTTCAGACCTTGCAACGACTATCTCTGCGTAGCGCACTGGAGATGACTCTCCTGATCCGGCTTTCAGCGGGAGGTCGGTAAGCCACTGCAGTACAAAGATATGGTGGAAGAGAACCACCTGATCCATGGTATAAAAATCACATATAAAAGCTGACGGATAAAAATCACGTATAACCTTCAACGTCTTTTTATCTTCTGCTGAAGGTTTATCTTCCGTCACACTTAACCGGTCTGACTCCGGAAAAAACCTGAATATCCTCTTATCTGCAAAGGATACGGACAGGGAAGTATATTTAAGTATCACTCCCGTGAGCACCACCGTGTACTCATTTACTTCCTCAAACCAAACCCTCTCAAATCCTTCAAGGATGTCAAAACATAGCCTGTCCCCATCATTTTCGTCATAAATAAGATAGGGCGGATACAGGGGATCCTGATGAAATAGCGGGGAGTCCGGATACTTTTCACTCGCTTCAGCCCATTTCTGATTTTCAACATACTCCAGGTTATAGTCCTGACCTTCAGGATCCTTCACATGGAATACTGTCTCTCCCCTTAGTACCCAGTGCAGGGCCTTATGGAATACATCCGGTCCGTGGGTTAAGAATCTATGATTTCTTTCCCTGTCATAATCTTTTATCAAAAGCATGGCATTACCTCCTGCTCACCATGACTATTCCTTTGATGTCCTTAGTCGGAGCCTCAATGAAAAGTCCCGCTGCTTCAGAAAGGATCTCTATGGATTCCGCTCCGCAGGGGAAATGCCAGTATGTATTTTCGGGAACTATTATCCGTCCGCTCGCCTTTACCTTATCCGCAAGAGTAAAGAATGTCTCAGCCATGGATTCCAGATCTTCATTTTCCCGGAATGCAAGGTCAAGGATAGCGTAAGAAAAGCCCTCCGTGGCATCGGGAAGGGTATCTTCACTTACGACTGAAACACCGGGAAGTTCTTTTGTCTCATTTGAGCAGAGGAGAACAGAGCCAACAGGCTGCAGCTCGAGTATCACTTCTCTTATGGATGGAAGAAACTGCGGGCGGTCAGCCTCGCTCCTTTTCCCACCGGTAAATAACATTTCAAAATACCTGGTCTCTGCCCTTTCCAGGAAATCACGGTCGCGGATAAGCTGGCGCTCGTCCTCATTCGCAAGATAAACTACCCCTGCGCTGGTATCGAGATCCACGGTACGCGCGAGACGGTCAGATACAGCCTTGCCGAGACGTGCCTTAACAAAGCTCTTCTGCCTCCTGATGATAGGAAGGATCGGAGCTGACAGGATCTCTCTTTCTTTATCCGTGATCAGGTGTTTTTTCAAGCCCTTTGCGAGAGGCCGGAATGGAGCATCTGTCTCCTTACAGAATGCATCCGGGTAAAGAAAGGCGTCCAGAGCAAGATCTGTTTCATGGTGTCCCCAGATCTTATCCAGGAACTCGGCAGACATATCGCTTCCCATGGGACGGCAGTTTACTTCTATGAGGACAGGTCCCTTTTCATCGATCATAAACTCGCTGTGGACATTTCCGTATTCCACTCCCAGAGCATTCAGTACGTCAAAGGCATAACGGATAAGGGATGTGCATCCTGTTTCCAGCCGGCTCAGGGTCTCCGTGTAGTTATATACCATCCCTCCTCCGGCAACCTTTTTCTTGGAGTGCTTCCACAGGGCAGATATCTTATGACGGCCGGCGTAGGAAACAGTGTTTACGATGTATTCCGTTCCCACTATTCTTTCCTGAAGGAGCATCCCTTCTTCCTCGCCTCCCATATAGTTACCCTCGGCGAAGACTTCATCGTATGCGTTTTTAAGCTCCTCTTCGCTGTCACAGATCCGCACATCAACAGAGCTGGCTCCGCGGTAGGGCTTCAGCACACAGCCCTTAAAGCCTTCCCGGCGGTAATACTCAAGAGTTTCATCCCAGTTATGGACGATCTTTCCGCGGATACCCCTGACACCGTGTTCGATAAGCTTCTGATGCATTAAAAATTTATTGGTCATTGCAGGAAGACGTTCTGTTCTGTTTCCCGGAAGACCAAGGTCTGCTGCCAGTCTGACAGAAAGTTCCACCCCGAGATCCGCTCCGGGAAGGATGAACTTCGGTGCCAGAGCTTTTACCATTGACAGAGTCTCATCATAGGTATCACATTCCACGATAAATTCCGCAGAATCCTTAAATTTATGCTCTATGGGTTTACGCACCTCTGCCATTAAGTCAAAAATATGGCCGCTTCTCTTTGACCAGAGGACAACGGGCTTAAATCCGCGGTTCATTATGTCTTCAATAAAATTAACACCAGTTGAAAAGGCATCGACTATTACAATATTTTCCATTTCCTAATACCGCCTTTCTTTATCTCTTAAGGCTTTTGCAAGTTCTTCCGGGATCTGATCCGGGTACTTTCTCTGAAGTGCTTCAAAGCCCTCTAATAATTCCTCCATGGAACCGTAGCCGCCTGTGACAGCATCGTTGAACCAGAAAATATCCTTTCCGGGAAGCCGTACTTCATACTGGATCACGCTCTTCATACTGGGCTCTGCAGCTATCTCCTGCAAAAGTTCCTCTTCCACTTTTGGCATCTTAAACTGGCATGCAAAAGTCAGATCATCTATATTGTTATAGTCCTTAGCCGCCCCCACAGCCTCATCCATATATACGTCATAGGGCAGACGGTTCTGGGATGCGGTTATAAGTGTGGTAAGACCGGACCACCGGTTATTGATCTCCAGGATATACCATTCATTCTTTACCAGGACAAGATCCACTTCCATGATACCCGAAAACTGCATCAACTCTGCGAGCCTCTTAAGCTCCGAGCGGACTTCCTCGATATGAAGGTCCGGATCCAGTATTGGCCCATATTTTAATGTGGTAGCTCCCAGCGGGTCGTTAAGCTGCCCGGGTACCGTATTGAAGATCCTGAAAGGCGGTGACACATAATACTCTCCCCTGTCACCGTGAACCTCCGCGCCGTATTCCTCTCCTTTAAGGAACTGTTCAAGGATCACGTCCTCCGTAAGCTTGTCCGAAAGAAGATATTCCTTTGCGTCCTCATAGCTCTTTGCTATATAGATCCCCATTGAAGATGATCCCGTTGTACTTTTTATGACGAGAGGCATCTCCATATTTTTTATCTCCCAGAGGACATACTCCTGATATACGTTTCCTGTGCAGGCGTCCCCAAGCTTGTCCGTGGTAAAGAGCTCATAATGGAGATACATGGCATCCGGGATACGGAAACCTGCAGCTTTCATTACCTGATGGGTACGCCATTTATCAAAGCAGTCGAGAGCCGTATCGGCACTGTAGCAGATGGTGTCGATACCCTTTTTCCTGAGTCCTTCCGCTATACAGGCATCCCTGAGCCCGTTCCAGTCATAGCCGCTCACCGGCCCCGGCATCGCCACAGCTATATCCGGTTTTTCTTCCGCTACCGCATCAATGAATTCCTGAAGCTTTGCCTCCATGGGAAGTACCTTTACATTCACCTTCGACGGCTTCTTCACCAGTTCGCCGTCCTTAATGTCCAGAAAATACCTGCCATTCAGCTGTACTATAAGGGTTACCTCGCAGTCGCTATGGCGGGAAGCCATTTCATCCCACTGCTCTGCCCATTTGGGATAAACCGTGCAGTTACTGCTCTTATCCCTGTGCTTACTGTTACTTGAATAAAAAACTATCTTTTTCATTACCAGTCTACCTTTCCGATCAGTTTATCTATTTCCGGAAGGAAGTTTGCCTTCGCATCATCAATGCTCGCCTTTATGATCTCAGGTGATGCTCCCCTTCCGAAATGCGGAGCCATAGCCACCTTAAGCTTGGAAAACATGGCGATCTGCTCCTCTATCCTGGTTCTCTCTTCCTTGTCATACTCCCCGAAATATTTTTCTATCAGCCTGTCCCAGGTCTTTTTAATAAGCTCTACCGGCATTCTGGTGTGCATCTCGGCGTATTCGGGTGAAAGCTTCACCAGATTCACCTGTGTCGCAGCCGTTGCAAGGAAATCAAAGATGGGATGGCCGTAGCTCACATCTCCCATATCAATAAGGATCAGGTCATCATCCTGAAACATCACGTTATTCGGGTGGTAATCACCGTGTATCATTGTATCCCTGTCGGGCACTGATTCCACAAGGGCCCGGAGTTTAGCGATCTCTTCCGGTGTATACCAGGGCTCACATTCTGTAATGATATCTCTGTATAACTCCTTAATCGAAGGGAAGCACTCTTTATCCACCGGAGTTTCGTGGATCTTTTTATACAGGCTTACGTACTTTTCTGCAAGCTCGTCATATCTGTCCGGATTGTTTTTCAGCGTATTTGAAAGGGTGTCCGCATTGATCATCTCAAACATGATGCCATAGCGGTCATCCGCCATGACCACTGAATAAGATATAGCTGTGGGTATTCCCGCCAGAAGGGATTCCTGGGCAAGAGTACGCTCCCTGTCTATCTCCTCAAGGGGAGCAGATTTCTGGAAAACCTTTATGACATTCTCATTATCCACACGGTACACTTCCCCGTTTGCGCCCTGTCCGATCATTTCAAAATCCGAAAGGGAATATTTCTTCATTGCCTTATGTGTTTCAAACATCCTGACAAACCCGGTATCTTCCAGAATGTCATATATCTCCAGGGGAATATTGAATATCTGTATCTTGTTCTTTTCATTTTTTGCGGCCTTTAAGAGTACCCTGAGTCCCGCGCTGGAAATATATCCGAGTTTTTCAAAATCGAAAACAAGCTGTTCTTCATTATTCTCGCTTCTTATATGAGTGAGATCTTCTCCCACTTTTTCCGCATTTTCACGGGAAATACGTCCTTCAAATGATATCACTACCGTATTTTTCCCGGTCTCTTTAAGCCTTACTCCGTCCATTCTTTATTCCTCCTTGTTTCAATACTGTCATCCTGAGGGCTTCAGCCCGAGGATCTCAGAGATTCTTTGCTTTGCTCAGAATGACATCGCCTACGCAATATGTTCATACAGTTTGTAATAAGCACCCTTTTTCTTCATAAGCTCTTCATGGTTCCCGCTTTCCAGTATCTTTCCGTGATCCAGCACTATGATGCAGTCACTGTTTTTTATGGTGGAAAGGCGGTGTGCGATCACGAATGAAGTACGCCCCTTCATGAGATTATCCATACCTTCCTGGATCAGCTTCTCAGTTCCGGGATCCACGGAGCTCGTAGCCTCATCAAGGATAAGGATCGGTGCATCCGCTGCCACCGCTCTTGCGATATTCAGAAGCTGCCGCTGACCCTCAGCAAGATTCTCGGCATCCCGCTTAAGGATCGTATGGTAGCCGTCAGGAAGTCTCGTAATAAAATCATCTGCTCTTGCTCTCTTAGCAGCCTCCATACACTCTTCATCAGTGAGTGATGGATTACCGTAACGTATATTGTCGAGGATCGTCCCGGTAAACAGATGGGTATCCTGGAGCACTATGCCTATAAGCTTCCGGAGATCTTCTTTTTTATATTCCCTGATATCGGTACCGTCCAGCAGGATCTCCCCGTTATCCAGATCATAGAACCGGTTTAAGAGATTCGTGATAGTCGTCTTTCCCGATCCTGTACTTCCCACAATCGCTATCTTCTGCCCGGGTTCGGCGCTTAAGTTTATATCATAAAGGATCTGTGTTCCGGGAACATATGAAAAATCAACATGTCTTAATTCCACCTTCCCCTTAGTGTCTTTTGCCCCGATCTCCTTTGTACCCTTGTCTTCTTCAGGCTCTTCATCTATGAGGGCGAATATCCGCTTCACTCCCGAAAGGGCCGTCACGCAGGAATAGATCTGTCCGGATGCCAGTACCACCGGTACGTTCATGGTCTTGGAAAGAGAGAGAAAGGCAATAGTCTTACCGATGGTCATCCCTCCCCATCCGTTTATCACGAAGATACTGCAAAGAACTGCGAAAAGGAAGTAAAAAACTATATTCCCGGCCTGCATATTAACTGCGCTTACGATCCCCGTATATTTTGAAGCCTGATAAGCACTCTTACGAAGGCGTTCATTGATCTCCCGGAATTCCTCCTCACATATCCTCTCACGGCGGAAAACCTTTACTACCTTCTGCCCGCTTATGATCTCCTCCACATATCCGTTTAGGCTGCCTAAGTTCTGCTGCTGTTCTGTATAATAGCCCCTTGCCGAGCCTATTATCTTCATGCTTACTCCCATAACGAGCCCAACCATGAGAAGTGACAGCAGTGATAGCGGTATATTCAGGAAAAGAAGGGCTGCGATAATGGCAACCGCAGTAAACATTGCGGAAATGATATTGGGAATACCCTGGCTGATCATGAGTCTTATGGCATCCGTATCATTTGTATATACGGACATGATCTCCCC
>CACZBM010000042.1 GCA_902779445.1 uncultured Lachnospiraceae bacterium | reverse complement strand
ATCAGGAATAATGCATATTCCTTTGGATGTACCTTCGCTGAAGTGGAAGTGGATATCCCCATGTGTAAAGTTACCGTAAAGAATATAGTTAACGTTCATGACTGCGGTAAGCTTATCAATCCGGCTCTGGCAGCAGCTCAGGTTCACGGTGGTATGTCAATGGCTATTGGATACGGATTATCTGAGCAGCTTATCTTCGACCAGAAGACCGGAAAGCCCTTAAACGGAAATCTTTTGGACTATAAGCTTTCAACATTTATGGACCACCCTCATCTGGAAGCCCAGTTTATTGAAAATCCCGAGCCCACCTCACCGTTTGGTACAAAGGCTCTCGGGGAACCTCCGGCATGTTCGGGTGCACCTGCAATACGTAATGCTATTTTGAACGCAACAGGAGTTGCTATTGACCATAATCCTATTAACCCGCATGTGCTGTTCGCAGAGTTTACGAAGGCAGGACTTATTAAAGACGATTGGCGAGAGGAGGCATAAAGAATGTATGATATGAAGGCGCTGTATGAAGCGCAGAGTGTTGAAGACGCTATCCGGCTCCGTATCGAGCACCCTGAAGCACAGATAATCGCCGGGGGATCTGATGTCCTGGTTCAGATGAGAGAAGGAAAGCGGGCAGGAAAAGAGCTGATCTCTATCTATATGATAGATGATATGAGAGGCGTGAGCCTGGATGAGGAAGAGAACCTTCGCATCGGGTCACTTACCAGTTTTTCACATATTACAAGGGATCCCTTGATCCAGAAGTACTGTAATGTACTGGGAGAAGCTGTAGATCAGGTGGGATCACCACAGATAAGAAACATAGGTACCATCGGAGGGAATACCTGTAACGGTGTAACATCTGCAGATTCCGCATCCACGCTTCATGCATGGGAGGCGATCGTAGAGCTTACGGGTTCAAAGGGTGTCCGCCGTGTGCCTATTAAGGACTTCTATATAAAGGCTGGTACGGTTGATATAGCTCCTGACGAGATCCAGACAGCGATATTAATTCCTAAGACAAGTTACGAGAATACATACGGCCACTATATAAAGTATGGCCTCAGAAACGCCATGGAGATCGCAACCCTCGGATGCAGCGTAAATGTCAGGCTTTCTACCGACAAGAAGACCATTGACCGCTGCCGTATCGCCTACGGTGTAGCAGGTCCTGTACCCATGAGGTGTCCGAGTGCTGAAGCAGTTGCAAATGGTGCAGAACCTACAAAGGAACTTGCAAAGAAATTCTCACATGCGGTTATAGATGATATTAATCCCCGTGATTCCTGGAGAGCAAGTAAAGCATTCCGCCAGCATATTGCTGTGGAAATGGCAGAGAGAGCGCTGGAAAAAGCGGTTGAATTAGCGGGAGGTGAGATGAAATGAGTGTTCAATATAAACTGATCCATTGCAATATCAACGGCAAGGAAGTTGAGAAAATGGTGGATGTCAGGGCTTCCCTTACCGACATGCTGAGAAATGAGTACCGTCTGACCTCCGTGAAAAAAGGATGTGAAGTAGGAGAGTGTGGGGCGTGTAATGTACTTATAAACGGTGAAGCCTTTAATTCCTGTATTTATCTGGCAGTTTGGGCCGAGGGAAAAAAGATTGAGACTTTGGAAGGTCTCCTTTCTCCCGATGGTTCACTTTCTGACGTACAGCAGGCATTTGTAGAAGAGAGCGCTATTCAGTGTGGATTCTGCACACCGGGATTCATTATGACTACAGTTGAGATCCTCAATGCAAAGAAGCTTTACACAGATGAAGAACTTCGGAAGCTTCTCTCCGGCCACCTTTGCCGCTGCACCGGATATGAGAACATACTTCGTGCCGTGAAGAAGGTAATGTACAGAAGGCTTGGAAAAGAAATAGATTTTTAATAGTAAACAAAGTGTCATCCTGAGCGTTAGCGAAGGATCTGGATTCTTCGCTTCGCTCAGAATGACATTGATACTACTTATTTTTCTACCGTTACATGCTTAAACTTCGTTACATCAAAGAGTCCCATATCTGTGATCTTTATTGCCGGGATTACCGGAAGAGCCATGAAGCAGGGAGTCATGAAAGGATCGGATGTGTCGTTGATCGAAAGCTCTTTTCTGGCGATCTGATCAAGCTCTTTCAGTCTTTTAGCCACGATCTCGCCTGACTGGTCTGTCATAAGCCCGGCAATCTCATGCTCCAAACTGTCCAGGATCTTTCCTTCCTTTGCGATAGCCATGCCTCCGCCCATTTCTATAAGGCGGTTAACGGCGAGTTCCATATCCTTATCATTATCACCTGCGACAATGATATTATGGGAATCGTGTGCAACGCTGGTGGCCACTGCTCCGCCTTTAAGTCCAAAGCCTTCTAAAAGACCAAGTCCCACATTTCCTGTTCCTTTGTGCCTTTCCACAACCGCGATCTTTACAATATCCTGATCATCTCTGATCCAGTTTCCATTAGAGTCAAGGGACACTTCCGCAGTTCCCTCGTCTGTAACTACAGAGTGTGGGATCAGTTTTATGGTGCGGACCTTCGATGACTTTAAGGGCATAACGAGCCTTGAAGCAGAGAAATCCTTTACATTCATCCTGCCGCTGACATTTTCGGGTTTTACATGGGGGTCGTCTGCCAGATAATTACCCTGCTCAGCGACGTGCTTACCGCCGATCCAGACATCATCCACATTGAAGTTTTCAAAGTCCTTAAATAATATTAGATCTGCTCTTCTTCCGGGAGCAACAGCTCCTCTGTCGTGAAGGCCGAAGCATACAGATGCATTAATGGTTGCCATGCAGATAGCAGAGAGAGGATCAAAGCCTGTTGACAGGGCAAGCCGCATATTATTATCGATATGTCCCTCCTCAATAAGGCTGGCTGACTGGCGGTCATCCGTACAGAACAGGCAGAATCTGTAGTTCTTCTCATTTACGCCGGGCAGGAGATTTAAGAGATCTCTGCAGACAGTTCCCTGTCTTAACAATACATAGATTCCTCTTGATATCCTGTCTTCGAGCTCCGCAGGTGATGAACACTCGTGGTCATTACATACTCCTGATGCTGAGTAAGCGTCCAGCACGGATCCGGTGATGCCGGGGCTGTGACCGTCTATGATCTTTCCTGCATTTTTAGCTTCCATTATCTTATCAAGGATATCATCTTCTGCATTGCAGACGCCTACGAAATTCATGAGTTCTCCAAGGCCGAGGACTCTCTTGTTATCGATGCGGGAATGTATCTCCGGTGCATTTAATATAGCGCCGGCATTTTCAAAGGGAGTGCAGGGAACGCAGGAAGGAAACTGGAGGAATACCTGAAGAGCGATATTCTCAGATGCCTTAAGCATATAGTCGAAGCCGTCCACGCCGCACACATTGCATATTTCGTGGGGATCTGCAACTACCGTGGTCGTTCCGTGGGGTACAACCTGCCTGGAAAACTCCGCAGGTGAAAGGTGGCTGGATTCGATATGTACATGGCTGTCGATAAGTCCCGGAGCCAGATATTTGCCCTCAGCATCAAATACTTCTTTTGCTGCAGGGAAATTATCACCGCCAAATCCGGCGATCAGTCCGTCTGCTATATAAACATCGGAGGCGATCACTTTCTGGTTAAAGACGTCGATCACTTGGCAGTTTTTTATACACAGATCTGCGCTCTCTCTTCCGGAGGCTACATCGATCAAGTGTTTAAGGGTTTTTTTGTCCATAACAACCTCTTTCTCTATACATATCCCCTCCCGGTCATGTGCCAGAGAGGGGATATTAGTGACATTTGATTAAATTGCAAGAATACCGGTTTTACAACGTCCCGACTATTATCTTAGCAAGGAACAGTATAGCAACAACCCATGTTGTGAAAGGAAGGTCCTTCATCTTTCCTGCAAAGAGCTTGCATACTACATATGAAAGGATACCAAACATGATACCGTCTGAAATGCTGGATGCACATACCATGAAGATAGCGGTAAGGAAAGCAGGTATTCCTTCTGACATATCGCTGAAGTCTATCTCAGTGATAGGAGTGATCATCATAACACCAACGATGATAAGAGCGGGAGCTGTTCCTGCGCTGGGGATCGATCCAAAGAGGGGCTCAAGGAACAGAGAAACAATAAAGAGAACTGCTACGGTAACTGCTGAAAGACCGGTTCTTGCGCCTTCAGCAACACCGGCTGCACTTTCTACGAAAGTGGTGATGGTTGATGTTCCGAGCATTGCTCCTGCAGTTGTTCCTACAGCGTCAGCGAAAAGAGCTTCCTTTGCGTTGGGAATGGTTCCGTCTTCCTTGATAAGTCCTGACTTTCCGGCACATCCGATAAGTGTTCCGACTGTATCAAACATATCTACAAAAAGGAATGTGAATACTACTACAACGAAGTCAAAGAGGGATCTGCCGTTTGCAGTGATCTCTCCGAATGCAAAGTTACAGAAGTAAGGAGCAGAGGGAACGAATGATCCGCCTGCATATGTGGTAACTCCAAAAGGAATACCAACAAGGGTTGTAATAACGATACCTATAAGAAGGGCACCCTTAACATTTCTTACGAGAAGAATGCTTGTAATGATGAGGCCGATGATGGCAACACCTGCGGGTCCTCTGAACCAGTCAGCACTGAGGGCTGAAACCGTGCTGTCATTTACAACTATGATGCCGGCATTCTTGAGACCGATGTAAGCGATGAAAAGTCCGATACCTGCGCTTATAGCTTTCTTCAGATTAGTAGGGATGCTGTTTACGATAGCTTCTCTGATATTGAAGAATGTGAGAAGGATGAAGATGATACCTTCTACAAAGATAGCGGAAAGAGCCCACTGCCATGTGTAGCCCATTCCAAGGCAAACTGTGTAAGCAAAGAATGCGTTAAGTCCCATTCCTGCTGAAAGTGCAAAGGGAAGGTTTGCAAGAAGCCCCATTATCAGGGTTGCGATCGCAGATGCGATTGCAGTTGCTGCGAATACCTTTCCAAAGTCCATTCCTGCTTCTGACAGGAAGAACGGGTTAACGGCCAGTATGTAGGCCATTGTCATGAAGGTCGTAACGCCGGCCATGATCTCGGTCTTGACGTCAGTCCCTCTCTCCTTCAGCTTAAAAAAATTCTCCATAAATTCTGCCTCCGTTTCTCCTAAAAAGGATGTAATAAAACCATAAAACGCAACTGAAAAATGCACAATTTCTTTCCAGTTACGCCTGAAATTATTGTAACAACTTAATATTCAAATGTCTATACTACTTGCAAAATTTTCTAACTTTTTGTATGATTCAAGAAGAATTTTTTGCACAATTCACAAAATGATCATATAAAAAATGTACAATATTACAACACGGAGGTGCATCATGGGAAAAAGCAAAGAGAGTTTTGCGCTCCACGGGACTGTTGTTTACTGTAAAAGCGCGAAGGAGATGGTTACATTTGAGGATGGATATGTCGTTTGTGTGGACGGTATTTCAGAGGGGGTATTTGAAAAGATCCCTGAAGAGTATAAGGATCTTCCGCTCATAGAGACAAATGGAAAACTTATAATACCCGGATTTGTAGACCTTCATATTCACGCTCCCCAGTATCAGAACAGGGGAAACGGTATGGATATGGAGCTGCTGCCCTGGCTTGAAACCTATACCTTCCCGGAAGAATCCAAATACAAAGATCTTTCATATACAGAGAAGGCATACAGGATGTTTGTTGATGAACTGAGATCGGGAGCTACCACCCGGGCCTGTGTATTTGCAACTGCTCATAAGGATGCCACGCTGAGACTCATGGAAATGTTTGAGGAAAGTGGCCTTATAACATATGTAGGAAAAGTAAATATGGACAGGAATGTCCCTGATTACTACGTAGAAACCACGGAAGGATCATTAAGCGCCACCAGAGAATGGCTGGAAGAACAGAAGGCAAAGAAGTTTGACCATACATTTCCTATTATCACGCCCAGATTTACACCGTCGTGTACAAGGGAGCTGATGGAGGGACTTGCCAAACTTTCAAAAGAATATCAGGCGCCGGTACAGTCCCATCTTTCCGAGAATCTTTCTGAGATAGAATGGGTTAAGGAGCTGGAGCCGGATACGTCCTGTTATGCAGACAGCTATGTAAAGGCCGGTATCATGAATCCTGATATTCCGTGCATCATGGCTCACTGTGTATGGAGTGATGAGCATGAGACTGAGATATTGAAGAAAAACAATGTGTTTGTGGCCCATAGTCCGGAGTCAAATATCAATCTCTGCTCAGGAGTGGCACCGATAAAGAAGTACCTTGAAGCTGGCATGAACGTGGGTCTCGCCAGTGATGTTTCAGGCGGCTCCACGACTTCCATGTTCGCAGCTCTCCGTAATGCGATCTATGCATCGAAACTGAGAAACAGGCTTTTTGACGGGGATATTAAGCCCCTTACCTTTACGGAGGCTTTCTATATAGCTACAAAGGGCGGCGGAGCATTCTTCGGAAAAGCAGGAAGCTTTGAAAAGGGATATTCTTTCGATGCACTTATACTCGACGATAAGACTATACACACAGCCAGAGAGGATATTACAGTAGTCGAGCGTATCGAGAGATTCATGTATCTCGGAGATGACAGACATATTGCAGGGAAGTATGCGGCAGGCATAAAGATCATATGATCGGGGGCATTATTTGCATATAAGATTTGGAGCCGTTATTGTGGCGGCAGGAATATCCAGGCGTCGGGAAATATTTGATGATCTGATAAAACCCGGGGATATGGAGTTTGAAGAAAGGGTGGTCACGAATTTCCGGAGAGCCGGAGTTAATGACATTGTGATGATCACCGGACACCGGGGCAAGGAGCTTGAAAAGAAGCTTAAAAACCAGGGTGTCGTATTTATCCGGAATGATGACTATGAGACCTCTGAAATGTTTGAGTCAGGCCTCATAGGGCTAAGGTATATGCAGGATAGGTGCAGCCATGTCTTTTTCTGCCCCGTGGACGTACCGTTTTTTACTGTTGATACGGTACTTGATGAAATGGCGAATGCGGAAAATGCCGATTTTATAATTCCCGGATGTAACGGGAGATACGGGCATCCGATACTTCTTAGCAGCAAGGCGCTTGAATATGCTCTTCAGTACAATGGCGAAGATGGCATGAAAGGTGCTTACAGGAGCTTTGTTTCCAAAGGACTAGGGAATCTTCTAAGAATATCGGTCAATGATCTCGGAGCGGTGATGGCTGCTGATACAAAAGAAGACTATGAGAAGCTTCTAAAGCTGCATAATGCCAGGCTCTTAAGGCCGGAGATATCTGTAAAAATATGTGGTAATAAAGAGTTCCTTGACGGAAATGCGGTTATGTTCCTTAAACAGATAGAGATATTTGGAAGTGTAAGAGAAGCATGTAAGAAATGCGGGATATCCTATAGCAAGGGATGGAAGATCATCAATGACTGCGAAAAAGAACTGGGATGCGATATGGTTGAAAGACAGCAGGGCGGAAAGGATGGAGGAAGTTCGGCTCTTACAGGAGAAGGAAAAAAGATCATCGCATCATTTGAAAGACTGGAATCGGAAATGAATGAGACGGTTCTGAAAAAGTATAGGGAAATATTTGCCGAAAGAATTGAGTGACTAAAAGCAACCGAATGCTTTTCAAAAACAATTCGCCGTGATATACTCGTCAGGACAATGAGTATTATACAGGAGGATGTATATTATCATGAAAAAGTATTTGGGAATTTTATTGGCAACAGCACTTGTAATGGGTCTTACGGCCTGCGGCGGCACCGGAAGCACAGCGGCGCCTTCCACAGAGATCCAGGTCTTCATAGCTGCATCTTTAAGCACTGTAATGGAGGAGGTAGCTGCAAAGTATAATGAACAGCACCCTAACGTGAAGATCACATACAATGCAGATTCATCCGGCACTCTCTTAACCCAGATCGAAGAAGGCTATGCGTGTGATGTATTCTTCTCAGCAGCCCAGAAGCAGATGAATACCCTCGAAGAAGATGACAAACTGGTGGTTGAGGGTACCAGATCCAACGTGGTGAATAACCAGGTATGTGTCATTACATTAAAGGACAGCGGCACAAAAGTTACAGGTCTTAAGGATATAGGAAATGCTTCTTCAATAGCGCTTGCTGACGGATCTGTTCCCGCCGGAAAGTATACCCGCCAGGCCATGGTAAATGCCGGGATGCTCAAGGAAGTGGACGATGTTTCAAAGATCACCACACAGGAAGTATCAGAGCAGCTGGGCGGAGTAGAGATCTCTGAACAGTCCAATGTATCAAAGGTTCTTGCAGCAGTAACCGAAGGGTCATGCGAAGTGGGCACAACCTATTTTTCTGATACATACGGATTTGAGGACAAGGTTGAGATATTGGAAAAAGTTCCCTATGATCTTACGGGAAACGTGATCTATCCTATCGCCCAGATTGTAAATGATGAGAAGCAAAGGCAATATTTGAGAAGTATTATTTCGATACTGATGTAGAATAAATGTATGTCTGACATAATTTCAATTATAAACAGCCTTGACTGGAGTCCTTTATGGATATCTATAAAGACCGGCATAGTAGCAACAGTGATCTGCTTCTTTGCCGGGATTTATACTGCGAGAAAGGCTATGGATCTGAAGCCCTCCTTGAAAGCGGTGATCGATGGAATACTCACGCTTCCAATGGTCCTTCCGCCTACGGTTGCAGGTTTCTTTCTTCTTTTCATTTTTTCAAAAAGAAGACCTGTTGGGATCTTTCTCTGGGACAATTTTAACATTAAAGTGGTTCAGAGCTGGCTGGGGTGTATCATTGCCGCCTCAGTCATTGCTTTTCCTCTTATGTACAGAAATGCAAGGGCGGCGTTTGAACTTACAGATATCAATCTAGAGATATTCTGGCGCGTTTTGATACCTACAGCCGGTCCCGGGATAGCAAGCGGGACTATTCTCACCTTTGCAAGGGCACTGGGAGAATACGGTGCCACATCCATGCTGGCCGGAAATATCCCCGGTAAAACCGCCACAATCTCACAGAGGATAGCTATGGTAATGCAGGATCAGGACTATGCTACCGGAGGAATATGGGTAGCGATAGTAATGCTGATCGCTTTTCTTGCCGTTTTTGCCATGAACTTGATAACCACAGGAAAGAGCAGAAAATGAAATGTCTCTTACGGTAAAAATAGAAAAACATCTTGAAAACTTTGATCTAAACATTGATATTACCGAGGATTCCAAAAGGATAGGTATCCTCGGCGCTTCCGGTTCCGGAAAATCCATGACATTAAAATCCATAGCAGGTATTGAGCGCCCTGACTCGGGAAGGATCCTTCTTGACGGCAGGGTGCTCTTTGACTCTTCTTCAAAGACCGATATTAAGCCGCAACAGAGAAAGGTGGGGTATTTATTCCAGAATTATGCCCTGTTTCCTAAAATGACTGTAGCGCAGAATATTGCTGCCGGAATTCACTCTAAAGATAAAGAGAAGACAAAGATCCGCGTGAACGAGATGATCGCCAAATTTCGCCTGGAAGGCCTGGAAGAAAGACTTCCTTCCGAGCTGTCCGGAGGTCAGCAGCAGCGTGTGGCGCTTGCGAGGATCATGGCATATGAACCGGATGTGATACTGCTGGATGAACCTTTTTCGGCACTTGATGTTTATCTTAAAGACCGTATGCAGGAAGAACTTATGGAGATGCTTTCCGGCTATACAGGAACTGTTATAATGGTATCCCATTCCAGAGATGAGATATACAGATTCAGTGACAGGCTCCTTATAATAGATCAGGGCCGGGTTATCAATCACGGGAATACAAAGGAAATTTTCAGAAATCCCGGAACCAGGTCTGCAGCGAAACTGACGGGATGCAAGAATTTTTCGTCGGTAATGGTGTTGGATGATCATACCCTCAGGGCTGAAGACTGGGGGATCACATTGAAATTATCAGGAAGTATCCCGGAAGACACTACATTTATAGGTTATAGAGCCCACGAATTCGTGCCGGTCTGGGGGGAAAGAAAAGAAAACTGTATAAGATTCGAACTCTCTTCCAAAGCCGAGCTTCAGTTTGAGAAGAATTACTATGTGAAGCCTGAGCGGGAGAAATATGACAGGGATTCTGTGATCACATGGTTTGTTCAGCGGAATATGTGGGAGGAACTTGATAAAAAAGGGCTTCCCGACTATTTACAATTGAAGGAAAGTGATATCCTGTTTCTAAAATAGCTGAGTGGGGGTAATGCCCGTTTGTATAGACCTGTTATATTGAAAAAGGAGGAATCAAAATGAAATTAAGCGCAAGAAACCAGCTAAAGGGTGTAGTAAAGAGCATCAAAGAGCTCGATCTGAAACCCGGAAAAGAAGCATATGCCGTTATTAAGGCAACTTCGGTTATGGTGGGGGTCGATGAATGAATGATTTTTTCAGAGCAATAGAAAACTGTGATCCTAATACTGAATCTATGGCAGTGACTGTACTGAGCGGAGATTATATCGGAGAAAAAGCGGTTATCTGTTCCGGAGGATTTACATTTCTTTCAAACGAGAACGGATTTATCAAGTCTCACGGAGAGGAACTTATTTCCGTAACAGACAGCGGTATTCATAGTGTTGATGGAACTGAAATCTATACAGAATACGTAGGTCACGAAAAAAAGCTTGTGATATGCGGATGTGGTCATGTATCGATGCCGATAGTGAGTCTTGGGAAAATGCTGGGATTTAAGGTGACGGCTATTGATGATCGTCCGGAGTTTGTGGACAAGGCATTTAATGCGGGGGCTGATGAAGTGATACCGGCCCCTTTTAGTGATGCTCTGGAGCAGATTGAGAGCGACCTATTTACATATTACGTGATCGTGACAAGAGGCCATCGCTGGGATGAGGTATGCTTAAAGCATATCTGCAGTAAGCCTCATGCATACGTTGGGATGATGGGATCTGCGAGACGTGTTGCCGTAGTTAAAGAGAACCTTGTAAAAGAGGGTATTGATAAAGAAGTTATGGAAAATGTCCACTCCCCCATCGGGTTAAAGATCGGTTCGGAGACTCCGGAAGAGATCGCGGTTTCCATCATGGCAGAGATCATTCAGGTTAAGAGTGAAAAGAAGGATTATACTGTTCCCAAGGACATATTAAAAGCCGTTAATGGCTCTGGACATGAGGAACCTCTTCCGGGACGAAAGATCCTTGCCACCATAATCAGTAAAGAGGGCAGTGCCCCAAGAGAAGCCGGTACGAAAATGCTGATCCTGGAGGATACCATTGTAAACACTATCGGTGGCGGGCTGCTTGAATCAAAGATAATAGCTAAAGCAAGGGAAATGCTGTCATCTCAGGATCCTAAGCCGGAGCGCCTTCATCTTACACTTTCGGCTGATGCAGCTTCCCTTGAGGGAGAAGTCTGTGGCGGCATCATCGATGTTTTTATCGAAGAGATATAGAAATATCATTATTGAACCCTCATCTGTTAGCCTGACGGATGAGGGCGTTTTTCTGGCAATATTATTTTCCGTGGAGTATAATTATTCGACACGGGAGGAAAACTAAGTTATGAAGATCGGAGAGTACAGAAAAAAACTTATTGATTCATATAAAGAGAATCGCAAGACTTTTATTTTTTACACCATATTGAGGATAATGGTAATACTTACCCTTATCCGCTGCCTTATCACGGGAAATTACCAGAGCGCCATGCTCTGCGTATTATCACTGATCCTGTTTTTTGTACCTGCGATCCTGCAGGACAAGATGAAACTTACTATCCCGCCGGTTTTCCAGGTGATAATCTTCAGTTTTATCTTTGCAGCCGAGATACTTGGAGAAGTAAACCATTATTATGTCAGGATACATGGCTGGGACACTATGCTTCACACCATGAACGGTTTCCTGTGTGCAGCAATCGGTTTTTCCCTTATTTACCTTTTAAACAGGGGGAGCGAAAATGTAAACCTGTCACCATTTTATCTTACGCTGGTGGCTTTCTGCTTCTCGATGACGGTGGGAGTCTTATGGGAATTTTTTGAATTCACTATGGATCAGCTGTTTTTCCTTGATATGCAGAAGGATTTTATAGTCCGGGAATTCGGATCGGTAACCCTTGACCCTGCGAATATGGGAACCCCTATAGACGTGGCCGGTATCACTGATACCGTGATCCATACCGCTTCCGGAGAAACCTATACAGTAAGCGGGGGATATCTGGACATCGGGATCCTTGATACCATGAAGGATCTGCTGGTTAATCTTGTGGGAGCCGTGGTCTTCTCGTGTATAGGCTACTCCACGCTGAAATTCTCCAAGTCGTCAAAGATCGCAGAGAATCTAATGATCAAGCCGCGTTAGACCAGATATATTATTGCAGCTGAAGAAAGAGGATAGAGATGAGTGATCTTTTAAAGAGAATATGCGATATAGCCCGTGAAGCCGGGAATATTATGCTGGATGGTTCTGAAAAAATAAGGAACCTGAAGATAGAGAATAAATCCGGACACGGGAATTTCGTTACGGAATATGATTCCAAAATACAGAAATTTCTGTATGGAAAGCTTACGGAGGCGCTGCCGGAGGCCAATTTCGTCGGCGAAGAAAACGGCCAGGAGATCTTTAAGGATGAATACCGTAAAGGATTTACCTTTGTAATAGATCCCATAGACGGCACTACAAATTTCATTAAGGGGTGGAATGAGAGCGTCGTAAGTATCGGACTCCTAAAGGACTGCGAACCTTATATCGGTGTAGTATATAACCCTTATTCCGACTGGATGTTTTCTGCAGAAAGAGGAAAAGGTGCTTTCCTAAATGATTCTCCCATTCATTCTTCAGAAGAACCGCTTGAAAATACACTTATAATTATGGGGACCTGCCCTTATTACAGTGACCTTTCGGATAAAGCTTTTGTGCTTGGAAGGGAAGCCCTGCGTCACAGCATAGATATCAGGCGAGGAGGCAGTGCGGAAACTGACCTCTGCAGACTTGCGGCTGGACAGGCCGGGATGTTCTTTGAGCTCCGGCTTGGTCTCTGGGACTATGCAGCCGGTGCAGCTATTTTACTGGAGGCAGGCGGCTCTCTTACGGATATTAAGGGAAATCCGCTTACATATGACAAAGCCTCTTCGGTCGTTGCCCTGTCAAAGGGCGTTACAAAAGAAGAAGCGGAGTGGGTGTACGGATGAGTAGTTCCGTTTACACGGTTTCTATTCTTCATATATAATGTGAAGGTATTTAAAGTAAAATAAACAGGGGTATAAAGCATGAAAAAACGAGGAATAATCAATGTCCAGCTTGCGGGACTGATCGCAGGCCTTGGCCACAAAGATGTATTTATGGTATGTGACGGCGGTATGCCGATCCCGAAGGGGATTGAGATCGTGGATCTCGCACTTGTGGGAGGCGTACCTACATTTAAGCAGGTAATGGATGCTGTTCTGGATGAGTGTGTGGTAGAGTACTATACTCTGGCAGAGGAGATCCATGGGAAGAATCAGGAACTTCTAACGTATATGGAAGAGAAGATGCCCGGAATAGAGCATGAGTTTATTCCACATACGGAATTAAAAGAGCGTACAAAGCATATCAAGTTTGCCATAAGAACTGCAGAGTTTACTCCTTACCCGAATGTGCTTTTGAGGGCAGGGGTTGCGTTTCCTGCATAAGAAGGAGCGCCGGTAAAGGCAGAATGGGGGAATAAAGCATGAAAGTATTGAATTTCGGATCACTTAATATCGACTACGTATATCCTGTGGACCACATCATTATCCCGGGAGAGACAGAGCCTGCGGGTGATGTGATGGAAAACTGCGGAGGCAAGGGACTTAATCAGTCAATTGCTCTTGCCAAAGCCGGGGTGAAGGTATATCACGCAGGGCTTGTGGGTGAGGAAGGACAGCTCCTTATAGACAAGTGTATTGAAAACAACGTGGATACCACATATCTCAGGAAGATCCCCGGGAGATCAGGACATACCATAATCCAGGTTGATAAGAACGGACAGAATTCCATTATCCTTTTCGGAGGATCTAACCGGAAATTCACAAAAGAATACATTGACGAAGTCCTGTCAGACTTTGAAAAGGGAGATATCCTCGTCCTTCAGAACGAGGTAAATCTCCTTGATCACATAATCGATGAAGCTTATAAGAAGGGGATGATGATAGTCTTAAACCCTTCACCTTATGACAGCTCTCTTGAAAAATGTGACTTAGGCAAGATATCCTTATTCCTCTTAAATGAGATAGAGGGTGAGCAGATCACAGGAAAGAAGGATCCGGATGAGATCCTTGAAGAACTGGTTAAGAAATTTCCGGAAGCAAAGATAGTGCTTACTCTCGGATCTGAAGGATCAATATACCGCCATAAAGATGAGATATACCGCCAGGGTATCTTTAAGGTAAAAGCGGTAGATACCACTGCAGCGGGAGACACTTTCACCGGATACTTTATATCTTCGATAATAGATGGATTAAGCGTACCGGAAGGTCTTGAAATGGCAGCAAAAGCATCATCTATTACAGTTACAAGACCCGGAGCAACAGACTCCATACCATTAAGAAAAGAAGTCGTGCAGTAATCTGACAAGAATGTTATAATTACGGTGGTATTATAAAGATAAGCCACTGGGCTTTTACTTAAGAAGGGGTACGGGTATGAGCAAATTCATTGTAGCAGGCATTACGCAGTTGGAAACCATAGTAAAGGTAAAGGAGCTGCCGATCGAGTTCACTCCTTATACCGGAGAGCCGGATACCATTTATATTTCCGCCGGCGGAGATGCATTCAATGAATCCCTGGCGCTTAAATGGCTTGGCGACGAAGTAGAGTTCATGACTGTAGTTGGTGAGAATCAGGATCTTTCCATATTCAATCCTTCTGACAGGGAAGTGAGCCTGCCCACGGATTATGTGCTTCCTATCGTAAAAGAGACACCGAAGGAAGTGCTTCTCTATGATGCCCGCCGTAAAAAGCAGCATTTCGAGGACCTGAAGGACATTCGTGATGCTAAATATGACATGACCATAGTGGAACCTCTGGTACCGGGGTGCGATATGATGGTCCTCTCAAATGTTAATTTCTGCAGGCCTTTTATTCCCCTGGCAAAAGATAATGATAAGCTGCTGGCTGTAAAGATCCACTCCTTTAAGCGTGAAAAGGAGATCTACAATGAAGACTTCCTGAAGAACGCCAATATTATTTTCTTTAACGACAACTCCATTGACGAAGAACCCTATGAATTTGTAAAGGGTATGGCTGCAAAATATGATCCCGAGATCGTTATCCTGGGTCAGGGCGGTCAGGGCGCTATCATCTATGACAAGAATAAAGATTTCATAGTCCATTACAATGCAGTTAAGAGTGTTCATATCGTCAACACAGCAGGAGCCGGAAATGCATTCTTTGCTTGTTTTCTGCATTATTACCAGAAGACCGGAGACAGCAAAGCTGCCATCCATAAGGCGCTTCTCTTTGCTGCGAATAAGATCGGCTACATGGGAACCTCTAACGGTTTCATGACTGAAGATCAGTTAGAGCAGTGGGAGCACCTGGTATGGAATCCGAGAGGACAGATGTGAGAACTGAAGCACCTCTTATAACAGAAACATCGGACAATAAAGAGACACGCCTGCATATCATAGATATCGTGAGATTTGCGGCGTGTCTCATGATATTTTTGTATCACTGCAATACCATTCTTCCCGGAGAATTCAGGTTCCTGACGTTTTTCGGGGAAGACATGGGGAACGAACTCTTTTTTCTTATAAGCGGTTTCGCGCTTTATCCTTCTATAAAGAAAACCGGGATCAGAGATTTTTTGCCGTGGTATCTGAAGCGGCTGAAAAAGATACTTCCTGTTCTGGTTTTGTTTTATATCCTGTCGTATCTGACCGGATTCTATTCCCTGAAAGATCCGGTACAGCTTTTCACGGTATTTATCTATCCCACACTATACTGGTTTGTAACGGCCATCCTCGTTTTTTATATACTTCTGTTTTTCTATATAAAAAGCCCTGGGTATGTAAGGTGGATCATACCCTTCGCCATTCTTATCATATGGGTATTCAGGGCGGATAAAATGGAGGGATATTACTTAATTGGCGGATTTTCAATAATCCTGGGGGCGGTCCTCCGTGAAATATTATTGGATCAGAGAAAGAGGGGTATACCGGGATGGATCACCGCAGGTACGGTTCTTTCCTTTATTTTCTATATGGTTTCCAAGTATTTCAAATTCACCGGAAAAGAGATGATGGCAGGGGCAGTTGATCTGACATATGTATTACCGGGGATCACAGCGGTCATTGCCGGAGGCTTCATTCTGGCAATAGGCGTATTGGCAAAGGACAGCATAAAAGAATTTTTCACAGGTAAAGAAAAAATATACAGCGTGATCAGATATGCCGGAACTCTGGCCCTTTATATATACATGGTGCAGTGCTTTAACGCGGGGATCATCGGATATACGATAGGACTAAAGGTAAAGTTTCCGTGGTCATTTCCTGTTAATCTCATCATAGTATGGGGGCTGGCGGCACTTATTAACGGACTGGTGGATTTATGCATTGGAGGGAAAAATGGAATTCGGTGAGAGCTTTTACAGGGATCCTTATAAAAAGGAAATTGAAGCAGAGGTTCTATCCTGCAATACAGTGAAAAAGGGGTTTGAAGTTATATTAAGCGATACCTGTTTTTATCCGGAAGGCGGAGGGCAGCCAAGCGACAGGGGATTCCTTGAGTATAACGGGAGTAAACAAAAGGTTATAGATGTTCAAAGGGATAAAGAGGAGAGAGTGGTACATCTTGTCGGGGAAGAAATTCCGGCAGGAACATTAGTTCATGGTGTCATAGACTGGGATTTCCGGTTTTCGCTCATGCAGAATCACACCGGTGAACATATTGTTTCGGGACTCATTAACCGGACCTACGGATATGAGAACGTGGGGTTTCATATGGGAGATGTCCTGACGATCGACCTTTCAGGGGAACTATCCTGGGAACAGGCAATGGAGATCGAGAGGAAAGCAAACAGGGTTATCTGGCAGGATCTGCCTGTAGAGGTATTTTTCCCGGCGGAAGGATCGCTGGATACACTTTATTACAGAAGTAAGAAGGAACTAACGGGACAGGTACGTCTCATTAATATTGAAGATACGGACAGCTGTGCCTGCTGTGGTCTTCATGTTTTAAGAACCGGAGAGATCGGTGTTATTAAACTTCTGTCTATGATCCGCTATAAGGGCGGGGTCAGGATAGAGATGGTATGCGGGGATAAAGCCCTTTATGATTATGAAGAGAAACTTACCCATGTCACGGATATCAAAAATCTGTTATCAGTAAAGCCAAATGAGGTTACCGGCGCTGTAAAACGGATTATGGATGAGTCGGTGGAAAAATCAGAAAAAATAGCAAAGCTTAATGAAAAATATGCGCATCTTCGAATAGAGAGCCTTGTTCCAAAAGACGGCATAATAATCGATCTGGAAGAGGACATGAATAATATCGAACTACGGAAGTTCTGTGACAGACTGAATAAGTCTGGGAAAGCAGAAGTGTCCGTGCTCCTCGCACCTGTAGATGATGAAAAAAAGGCCTTTCAGTATGTCATGGCCAGTGAAAGCCATGACCTGAAAAGCCTTGCAGGATCATTAAATAAAGAATTAAACGGCAGGGGCGGAGGATCCCGTGAGATGATACAGGGAACCTTCTTTTCTACCTATGATGAGATATCAGAAGCCGTATTCAGGATTTTCCGCTGATAAGATCAGCTACGTAAACACCGCTTGCTGATGCATGGGACAGGGAGTGGGTAACACCGCTTCCGTCTCCTATACAGAAGAGATTCTTGTAATCAGTCTCCAGATTTTCATCCAGAACCACTTCCATATTGTAGAATTTCACCTCTACACCATAAATAAGGGTGTCTTCATTTGCAGTTCCGGGTGCCACAGTATCAAGGGCATGGAGCATTTCTATAATGGAATCCAGTATTCTCTTCGGCAGTACCAGGCTCAGATCACCGGGAGTAGCCTTTAATGTGGGACGGACAAAGCTTTCGTCGATCCTCTTCTGATTGGTTCTGCGGCCTCTTTCCAGATCGCCGAGACGCTGTACTATGACACCGCCTCCCAGCATGTTGGAGAGTCTTGCAATGCTTTCACCGTATCCGTTACTGTCTTTAAAGGGAGCGGTGAAGTGCTTTGCCACCAGAAGAGCGAAGTTGGTATTTTCAGTTTTCTTATTCTCGTCTTCAAAGCTGTGACCGTTAACCGTTACGATGCCGTTTGTGTTTTCGCTTACTACAATACCGTGGGGATTCATACAGAAAGTACGTACCTTGTCTTCGTAGAGGTTTGTACGGTAAACGATCTTTCCTTCATACAGTTCATCCGTGATATCGTCAAAAATGGCAGCGGGAAGCTCAACCCTGACACCTATGTCCACGCGGTTTGAAAGAGTCTGGAGCTTCAGATCCCCGCATACGCTTTCCATCCATTTTGAGCCGCTTCTGCCTACGGAGATAATACATTTCTCCCCGTCCGCAAAAGTTTCGCCGAGGGTTTTTTCAGCACTTCCACTGAAGAAAACACGGTATCCGGTTGTGTTGATCTTCTCTTCTTCAGTGATCTCGGGAGATGTCTTTTCTCTCTCTGCGCCGAGTACTTCGATCTTTTCAACCTTTGTGTCAAAGAAAAAGTCAACACTGTCCTTCAGTTCGGCATAGAGATTCTCCAGTACCACATAGTTTTTATCGGTACCAAGGTGTCTTACAGAGGCATCTAAAAGATGGAGTTTATTCTGCATGCACTTTTTCTTAAAAGCGGTACCTGATGTGGAGTAGAGCTTTGTTCCTTCTCCACCGTGGGAGAGGTTGATCTTATCCACATAGTTCATGAGTTCCAGAGCTTTATTCCTGCCAATATGCTCATAGAGAGTACCGCCGAAATCATTGGTAATATTATATTTTCCATCTGAGAAAGCTCCTGCTCCACCAAAGCCCTGCATAATGGAGCAGGTTTCGCAGTGGATGCAGCTCTTTATCTTATCGCCGTCTATAGGACACTTTCTCTTCTCCAGGCTATGCCCGGAGTCAAAGACAGCAACCTTTAACTCCTTGTTGTTTTTCACCAGCTGGTATGCAGAGAAGATACCGCCGGGTCCTGCCCCTATTATCAATACATCATATTTCATAAGTGACCTCCTTTACACACAAAAAGAAAGAGAAGAATGTATAATTCCCCTCTTTTCATGCCGGCGACCGGAATCGAACCGGTACGGGTATCACTACCCACGGGATTTTAAGTCCCGGGCGTCTGCCAGTTCCGCCACGCCGGCGAGAACATTAGAGAATATAGCACAAAACGTCATTTTGTGCAAGAAAAGAAAATCAGGGGTTTTCGAAGAGAAACAGAAGGTGCTCCCCTGACATGGAATAATACAGCCTCAGGTTGCGGTCAGAAGTATCGTATACTTTTATGATGTCAGAAAACATCCCTTTGGGATCATACCGGTCTTCTATATTATCGAGACCTAACAGGACCGAAGGGGTAAAGACGGTATCCTTTTTTGAAGCAAATACAGCGGAATACAGTATTTCCTGCTCCACCAGATCCTGGAAAATGTGGCTTCCATAGGACAGTTCGGGATTATAACCGGCCTTTGTTTCCTCGATCTCAAAGACAGCTTCAAAGCTGCTGATATCCGAGAATGTTGTAGGTACTCCAAGCTCCGGGGAGGAAGTACATATCCTGCCGGGAACGATGAGGACCATTTTGCCGGGAGTTTCTTTTCTGTCCCAGTTTATGCCTCCGATCACTTTAGCAATGCCGGGTTTTTCAGAATAGGGCATATTGTAGTAGTTTACAGGATCCACATAAACGATCAGGTCTATTTTTTCATTTCTGGATAATCCCATGGAGGAATGCCGGCTTTCGATAAGAACCTGGCTCTCATCGGTGTTTTCAGGAAGAGAAATATCCTTATTTTCCTTAAAAGTTTTTAGCGGACGGCACTGAAGGAGGTTTATGGTATATTCGTTGTCGGACGCGATATTTATCGTATATTCCACATCGACTGCCTGTCCGTATTCGCGGCCTATTACCGACAGCATGTTCTTCATTTGATCCATCATATCCCTGTTTGAAACAATGCCTTTACAGGACACGAAGCGTATATCACGGGGATGTCCGGTATTTCTGAGATAGTCTTCAGCCTCGTAGTCATGTTCAGTCAATGAATTCAGGAGATACCTGGGGAAATTCTTAAACAGTTCTTCAGCTTCCACGAGTTTTAAGGATCTGCCCTCCATGTCCACGACCTCGGCTTTCCGCTGTGAAAAACGGTGCTTTTCTGCAATAGTCGTATAGTTTGTGGCCTCCGGATTATCCAGGCTCACAAGTCTTGGATAGGAACCGTCTATCCTGTCAACGGCAGTTGTGCCAAGGCCCATTACAAGCCTCAGCAATCCGGCGGATTGATCGGTAGAACTCAGGAACTTATAAGGACTGTAGGAATAGCCTACACCGGCAGCACAGGGCATGAAATACTGGCCATAGTATGACCCTGAGATACGCTGAACCAGTAATGCCATCTGTTCATCCTTTTTATCGAGGCCTCTTCTCTTTCTGTAATCGAGGGCAGACAGACTCATGGTGCTCGCATAAACTGTCCGGATAGCATCCTCAAATTCCTTTAACCGTTCAGAGGGTTCACCCCTGTTGATACAGAATACCGATTCATATTTCCCGGCAAAGGCATTTCCGAAGCCATCCTCCAGAATACTGCTGGATCGAACAATGAAAGGATCTCTGCCGTAATACTCCAGGATATTCATGAACTGGGCTTCCATTTCATCGGAGAAACGTCCTTCCATGAGTTTTGTGGCAAATTCTTTGGAAAGTGAAAAATATTCAGCTTCGCTTCTCTGACGGATCCGGAGAGCCCAAAAGCCGTTATCGACTATATAGGTATAGAACATGTCGGAACCAATGAAAAAGGAATCATGATCTTCAATGACCTTATGGATTTCGGGAGCGTTATTACGGATTATAGCCCGGGCGAGAAGCATGCCGCATGCTTTACCGCCGATCATCCCGGTACCTACCATATGATGTCTCGTATCGAAATAGTCTTCCGGAGAAAAGTGCTGTTTTAATAGATCACGCAGCTTCTCGTCTCTGGTCATCATTACGCTGCACATACGGTCGCAGTATTTATCCATATTCTGGTCTGTTTCATAGGCTGATGCAGCCTTATTGAAAAACCTGTCCCAGGAATCAGTAAACTGTTCATCTCCGGGTCGGCTGTTCTTTCTGAGAATAGAATAAAACCTGCTGGACATTACTCCGTCCTGCACAGGATGGATCTCTTTAGTATCTTTTTTACAGATGTGTGGCAGGAACATAGTCTCCGAATCCCTGTTCCATACCTTTGCAGGACGGAGATAGATATTATCCTGATCTGAGTACACATCCAGAAACAGCTGGGTGGTATCTCTGATCTTATTTATGGCAGAGACAGAGTGCTTTCCTCTGATGATCGGGAAAAAAGCAACGGTATCCAGGATAAAAAGGAAAGGGCATGTAACCCTGAAGAAATTACCCATCATGAGGTCGGTTGCCCAGGCAGTCTGCAGTTCAGAGAGACAGTCAAAGACATAGAAAGCATCCCTGCCTTCTTTTTCAATGATATTATGGATCTCCACAGTGAAGGTTTCGAAAAGATGGGAAAGAGGGATATTGTATATCTTTACTCCGGGTCTTTCGTCTACAAGGGGCTCGTGGTTCGCAAACCTGAAGTAGATGAGATTTCTGTTATCATTTATAGCCTGTTCAACATAAGGCTTCATAAAGTACCGGAATTCCTCAAGATCTGAAACCCTGAAGACTACGTTGTCCCCGAGACGGATGTTGTCTAGTACCTTATCCAGATCCGGATTGCCGGAAAGTATCCTGTCAAATGCGCCCATTCCCTTCTCCTTTCCAAACGATTACCTACACGGTACTCCAATACGTTTGAAAATAAAAAAAGGCGCCCCGGAGATACCTCCGAGACGCCGTTGTCCCTGATGATTTCAAATGATATTTCTAAAATATATTCTTGTCAAGTGGGGTCAGCCGCACAGGATATGTTTTATATCCCCGGCTGTATCTGCAATGATTTTTGCTCCGTGATCTTTAAGGAATTCCCTGGAGCGGAAGCCCCAGCTCACTGCTATACAATCGAGTCCGGAGTTCTCAGCTGTTAACAGGTCTATTTCAGAGTCTCCGATATATACGGCATCCCTGCATTCTACATTGAGTTCGTCAAGGACTTTAAGAGTCATATCCGGTGCGGGTTTTCTATTTATACCATCCTTTTCGCCGAGACAGATATCGAAGAGACCGCTAAACAGATTGTCTGAAAGAGATATTACCGAATCATCCGGTTTATTAGATACCACAGAGGTGAGTATTCCGGCTTTCCGCAGATCCTTCAGGAGGGTGGTGATACCGGGGTATTCTCCGGTTTTAATATCATTATGAGAGGAATAATAAGGCTTATAAATAGCCTCCGCTCTTGCGATTTCCTCCATGTCGATATGCTTTGAAATATCATCATTTTCTGTCCCGACTTTTAAGAGGTCGTAACCTGACGCTATTCCGTTTATCACAGCAAATGCTCTGATGAGGGCTACTCTGACACCGCTTCCAAACAGCAGCTTTGCATCTGCATCAGTAAAATCGCATTTCTTCCCAAGACGCTCCATCGTATAGTTTACTGCATCTTTTAAATCCCCAACGGTATCCAGCACAGTCCCGTCCATATCGAAAATCGCTGCTCTGTATTTCATGGCATTTTCCTTCCGGTAAATGTTGACGTATTTCTTTATAAGGTTTTATAATACCGTTGCACTTAAAATGCAAGTGTAATGGAGAAGTACCCAAGTGGCTGAAGGGTCTGGCTTCGAACACCAGTAGGCCGGTAACACGGCGCGAGGGTTCAAATCCCTCCTTCTCCGGGAAAAGAATGGCTGTAAATGCTGATATGATCGGCGTTTGCGGCCATTTCGATTTTTTGTGTCAAGTGGTGCGGGTGGTGCGAGGAAGCCGCTATCGCCGAAGGCGATTTAATTGCGGCGACCGACTTATCACGCCCGTGTATGGGCGTGATGTTTCCCGACGGTATTTACGCGGCTTTTCAAGGGGTGGAGTCCTCGCGATGCGCCATTTTAGCGAGACTTGAACGGAACGCTGAGTCATCATCCGTGATATTCCGGCTGTAATGCAGTGCCATGCTTGAGCAAGCCCAGCCAAAATAATCGCACATTTCTTTGATGTTATCCCCGGTA
>CACZBM010000041.1 GCA_902779445.1 uncultured Lachnospiraceae bacterium | reverse complement strand
GAAAATGACGAATACTATCTGACATATAAAAGCTCCGGAAAAGACAGCACCGATACCCCGATGTCGAGGACCGAATATAACCTTCCTCTGGATCGGGATTCATATGAGCATTTAAGAGAAAAAAAGGACGGGATACTGATCTCAAAAAGGAGGTACCTGATCCCGATCGAAAACGGCCTGAAGATCGAGCTCGATGTTTTTGATGCCCCTTACGAAGGACTGATGGTAGCAGAAGTTGAGTTTGAATCTCTTGAAGATGCGAAAGCATATGATCCTCCAAAGTGGTTCGGAAAAGATGTGACGGAGGATCCGAAATATAAGAATGCCGTAATGGCGAAAGGATGGACAAAATGAAAAAGATCGCAGTATTTCTGGCAGACGGATTTGAAGAAGTAGAAGGACTGGCTCCCATAGATATGTGCAGGAGAGCCGGGATAGATGTGACAACTGTTTCCATAGGTGACAGTAAGGAAGTTCTGGCGAGTCATGATATCGTGATAAAAGCAGACAGGCTTTTTGATGAAGTAAACTATGATGAAATGGATATGCTCCTTCTTCCGGGAGGAGGAAAAGGTACGGAAAACCTGGAAAACTGTGAAAAGCTCCTCGATCTTTTAAAGAAGGCTGACAGCGAAGGGAAGAAGCTTGCAGCGATCTGTGCGGCACCCAGGGTCCTTGGTAGGCTTGGACTCTTAAAAGGTCAGAAAGCTGTCTGCTTCCCGGGAAATGAAGAATATCTTGAGGGCGCAGAGATCGCTGCAGGAGAAAAGGCGGTCATCAGCGGTCGGTTTGTGACTGCGCGCGGGATGGGCGCTGCCATTGAGTTTGGCGCTGCTGTAATCGAGAGCCTTATTGACAGGAAAAAGGCGGAAGAAATATTAGGTAAGATTCAGTTTTGAATTTTTTATGATGCTATGTTATAATCCCATAGTTATGAATAAATATGCCTTCCCCCGTTGGGGGAAGGTGTCAGGCGTAGCCTGACGGATGAGGGTAAGAAGTTTTCGCTTTACCATCAGTTACATTTATGTTTGGAGGAAAAAATGAGTTTACAGGTTGAGAATCTAGAGCACAATATGGCAAAGCTTACTATTGAAGCATCAGCAGAGGATTTTGAAAAAGCTTGCCAGAGCGCATATATGAAGCAGAAGAGTAAGATATCTGTTCCCGGTTTCAGAAAGGGAAAGGCTCCGAGAAAGCTTATCGAGAAAATGTACGGAGCAGGTGTTTTCTATGAAGATGCAGCTAATGAGCTGATCCCTGAAGTATATAAGAAAGAACTGGATGAGCATAAAGAGCTGGATGTGGTTTCACGTCCTAAGATCGATGTTACACAGATAGAAAAGGATAAGCCTTTCATCTTTACAGCAGAGGTTGCATTAAAACCCCCTGTTGAGCTCGGTAAATATAAGGGTGTTAAGTGCTCAAAGGCAGACACCAGAGTTAAAAAGGCAGAGATTCAGGAGAAGATCGACGAAGAAAGAGACCGTGACTCCAGAATAGTAAATATTGAAGACCGTGCTATCCAGGACAAGGATATTGCAGTGATCGACTTCGAAGGATTTGTTGACGGAGAGGCATTTGACGGCGGAAAGGGAACAGACTATGAACTTACCATCGGTTCCCATTCATTTATAGACAATTTTGAAGACCAGCTCATCGGACACAATGTGGGAGATGATGTTGAGGTAAATGTTACCTTCCCCGATGAATATCAGGAGAAGTCACTTGAAGGCAAGAAGGCGCTTTTCAAGGTAAAGGTAAAGGGCATTAAGGAGAAGCAGCTTCCGGAGCTTGACGATGAGTACGTATCCGATAAGGGATTTGATACCGTAAAGGCATACGAAGACGATGTCAAGAAGAAGATAAAAGAGAGAAAAGAAAACGAAGCAAAGGCCAAGAAAGAAGATGAAGTCATTCAGGCCATCATAGATGATTCCAAGATGGATATCCCTGATGCGATGATCGATACCGAGGCAGAAAATCTTGTTGATAATTTTGCCCGCAGGATCGCTTCCCAGGGAATGTCACTTGATCTTTACATGCAGTATACAGGCATGACGATCGACAGACTTAAGAATCAGATGACAGAGCAGGCTAAGAAAAATATCACCAGCCGTCTCGTGCTCGAGGCTATTGTGGATGCCGAGGGTATCGAAGTTACCGATAAAGAATTTGATGAAGAAGTAAAGAAGATGGCTGACAACTATAAGATGGAGCCCGATAAGCTCAAAGATCTCATGGGTGAAGAGGAAGCAAACAACATGAAGAGGGATCTTAAGATGCAGAAGGCAGTAGATCTTATTGTTTCAGAAGCCAAGGAGGGTTAAGATGTTAGTCCCTACAGTCATTGAGACCACCAACAGAGGCGAGAGAGCCTATGATATTTATTCCAGATTATTAAAAGAGAGGATCATTTTCCTTGGAGACGAGGTAAACGATCAGACAGCGGGTTTGGTGGTTGCCCAGATGCTGTTTCTTGAAGCGGAAGATCCTGATAAGGACATACATTTCTATATTGATTCCCCGGGAGGATCAGTTACCGCGGGATTTGCGATCTACGATACAATGAACTACATCAAGTGTGATGTATCGACCATCTGCCTCGGAATGGCTGCTTCCATGGGAGCATTCCTCCTTTCAGGCGGCACAAAGGGAAAGAGACTGGCTCTTCCCAATGCCGAGATCATGATCCATCAGCCTTCCGGCGGAGCCAAAGGTCAGGCGACAGAGATCGAGATCACAGCGAAGCAGATCCTTAAGACAAAGGAGAAGCTGAATCAGATCCTTTCCGCAAACACAGGTCAGCCGGTTGAAAAGGTGGCCCAGGATACGGAGAGAGATAACTGGATGACTGCTGAGGAAGCCAAGGAGTATGGTCTTATAGATGAGATCGTTGTCTCCAGAAGAGCTGCCGAAGAAGCTGAGAAGGCTAAGAGCAAGGATAAATAAATGGCAAAGAATGATAGCAAGGTAAGGTGTTCTTTTTGCAATAAGACCCAGGATCAGGTTACAAAGCTGATAGCCGGTCCCAACGGAGCTTATATCTGTGATGAGTGTGTAGCCATATGTGCAGATATCATTGAGGAAGAACTGGAAGAGATCCCTTTTGGTAATGAGACAGAGATAAATCTCTTAAAGCCGAAGGAACTTCACGAATTCCTGGATGATTATGTTATCGGACAGGATGAGGCAAAGAAGGTTCTGTCTGTTGCAGTTTACAATCATTATAAAAGGATACTTTCAAATAAAGAATCGGATATAGAACTCCAGAAGAGTAACATTTTGATGCTGGGAGCCACAGGATCTGGAAAGACGCTTTTAGCCCAGACACTGGCGAGAGTGCTGAACGTGCCTTTTGCCATTGCCGATGCCACCAGCCTTACAGAGGCAGGATATGTGGGTGAGGATGTGGAAAATATCCTCTTAAAGCTTATCCAGGCAGCGGATTACGATATAGACAGAGCTCAGGTTGGCATTGTTTATATAGATGAGATAGATAAGATAACCCGAAAGGGCGAGAATGTTTCCATCACAAGAGATGTATCCGGAGAGGGAGTCCAGCAGGCACTACTGAAGATACTGGAAGGAACTGTCGCATCTGTTCCACCGCAGGGAGGCAGGAAACACCCTCATCAGGAACTTATCCAGATTGACACGACAAATATTCTCTTCATCTGCGGAGGAGCCTTTGAAGGTCTTGATAACATCATCGAGACCAGACTTGATAAAAAGTCCATAGGTTTCAATGCGGAGATCGGATTCAAAAAGGGAGAGAATACAGGGGAAGCATTCCACAAAGTTCTTCCGGAGGATCTGAATAAATTCGGTCTTATCCCCGAGCTTATAGGACGTCTTCCTGTTACGGTCGCTCTTGATAACCTGGACAGAGATGCGCTGGTGCGTATACTGACCGAACCGAAAAATGCACTTATCAAGCAGTATGTGAAGCTCATGGAACTGGATGATGTGAAGCTCACCATTGAAAAGGGCGCGATCGAGGCCATAGCTGATAAGGCTTTTAAGAGAAAGACAGGAGCCAGAGGCTTACGGTCAATAGTCGAATCGGTAATGATGGACGTCATGTACAGTGTTCCTTCAGATGATTCCATAGGGGAGATCATCGTTACAAAGGAAGCAGTGGAAGGTACAGCGGAACCGTTGGAAGTCCATTACGATAAAGAGGAAAAAGAAGCAAATTAAGAATCAAGCTTAAAACAAAGGGTGGAGGCAGAGCTTCCGCCCTTGTTCGTACATTTACAGTCATGAGAGAAAAGAAAAACACCAAACTAAAAAAGATACCATGCATAGTGCTCAGGGATCTGACGATCATGCCGAATGTCATAATGCATTTCGATGTGTCGGAAGAGATATCACTGAATGCTGTTAATGAAGCCATGCTCTCTACTCAGGAGCTGATGGTGGCAACTGCCATTGATCCGGAAAAGACAGAGATCACCAATGATGATATCAACAGGATCGGAACGCTTGTGAATGTGAGGCAGGTAGTGAAGATGCCTAACCATATCTTCCGCATCATGGTGGAAGGAATGGAAAGGGCGGAGATCGCCGGTTTTATCGCTTCAAAGAAATACCGTAAGGTGTCGGTAAAAGTCTTTGATAAAGAGGAAATGAACGATCTCACTCCCGAACAGGCCGAAGCCATGAAGAGAGAGATACTGCAGAGGTTCTGGGAGTATGTTTCATTTTTCCCTAGGACAGGAAAGACTTTCCGCGCACAGTTTCTGGAGATCGAGGATGTGGGCGACCTTATGGATGCCATCATTGCAAATCTTCCACTCGACAATAAAAAGAAGCAGCACATTCTGGAAGCATGCCCGTACTCTGAAAGGTTTAATGAGGAATGCAGCATTCTGGAGGAAGAGCTGGATGTTGCGAAGATCCGGTCCGAGCTTGCCATAAAGGTGAACGGAAAGGTAGAGAAGGACCAGAAGGATTATGTGCTCCGGGAGCAGTTAAGATATATAAGGGAAGAGCTGGGAGACGATACTCCGGAGACCGAGGCGGATAAATATAAGAATTCGCTTGAAAAACTGGACGCGCCTGAGGAAGTAAAGGAACATATCGAGAAGGAGATAGACAGATTTATCAATATTCCTTCCGGTTCTTCCGAGAGCGGCGTAGAGCAGGCATATATCGAGACTCTTCTCGACATGCCATGGAATACGGTATCTGAAGAAAATAAGTCTCTCGACAATGCGGAAAAGATCCTTGAAAGGGATCATTACGGCCTGAAAAAGGTAAAGGAGAGGATGCTCGAATTCCTGGCGGTGAAGAATCTGACAGAAAAGGGACAGGCACCTATAATACTGCTTGTGGGTCCTCCCGGAACAGGAAAGACATCCATAGCCAAGTCCATCGCGGAAGCGCTTAACAGAAAGTATATACGGATCTCTCTTGGAGGAGTCAGGGATGAGGCTGAGATAAGAGGACACAGAAAGACCTACGTTGGGGCCATGCCCGGAGTACTGGCGAAGGGGCTGCAGCATGCCCATGTCAGGAATCCTCTGATCCTTTTGGACGAGATAGATAAGATAAGTTCCGAATACCAGGGAGCTACTGCTTCGGCACTTCTTGAAGTACTGGATTCAGAGCAGAATAAATTCTTCAGGGACCACTATATTGAAGTGCCCCTGGATCTTTCGGACGTGCTTTTCATAGCTACCGCAAATACAACTGATACCATTCCTGCTCCGCTTTTAGACAGAATGGAAGTGGTAGAGGTTTCGGGATATACGGAAAACGAGAAGTTCCATATCGCAAAAGAACATCTCATAAATAAGCAGTTAAAGAAGAACGGACTGAAAAAGAGTAACTTAAGGATAACGGATCCGGCCATAAGAGGAATGATCACATCATATACCAGGGAATCCGGAGTCAGAAGCCTTGAAAGACGTATAGGTGAGATCTGCAGAAAGACGGCCAGAATAGTTTACTCAGAGGAGAAAAAGAGGCTCACGGTAACAGACAAGAATCTGGAAGAGTTTCTGGGAAAGATAAAATACCTTCCCGAAGATCAGGCGAAAAAACCTGAGATAGGTATTGTAAGGGGACTTGCCTGGACTTCGGTAGGCGGAGTCACTTTGGAAATAGAAGTTAATGCCATGCCCGGAAAGGGAGTGCTGACCCTTACGGGACAGCTTGGAGATGTGATGAAGGAATCCGGAAATATTGCCTACACTCTTGTACGCAGTATGACCGAGAAATACGGAAAGGGTGCCCAGTATTTTAAGACCCATGATTTCCATCTGCATATTCCGGAGGGCGCTGTTCCGAAGGACGGTCCTTCCGCGGGTGTTTCAATGACAACAGCGCTTTTCAGCGTGACAACAGATTCACCGGTACGTGGAGATGTTGCCATGACAGGAGAGATCGACCTCCGTGGAAATGTGCTTCCCATAGGCGGATTAAAGGAAAAGCTTCTTGCAGCCAAAAATGCGAAGATGAAGACAGTACTGGTCCCCGAAAAGAATAAGAGGGACTTTTCCGAGATATCTGAGGAGATCACAGAGGGGCTTTCCATCCTTTATGTTTCCAGAATTGAGGAAGTTCTTGAGGCCGCTCTTGTAAAGATGCCAAGGGTCAAAAAGTCATGATAATAAAAAATGTAGACCTGGAGACAGTGATAGGTGTCACTACCGGGAGCATACCCGAAACAGGACAGCCCGAAATAGCTTTTGCTGGGCGTAGTAACGTAGGCAAATCCTCACTGATAAATGCCCTTATGAACCGCAAGAATTTTGCGAGGGTATCAGAAACACCGGGAAAGACCAGGACACTGAACTTCTATCATATTAACGGAGAGTTCTATCTGGTGGATCTTCCCGGTTACGGATATGCGAAGGTACATAGCGATTTTAAATCCGACTGGGGCCCCATGATCGAAGGATATTTCAGAAATTCCAGGGATTTAAGAGCCATATTTTTGTTAGTAGATATAAGGCGCGATCCCAATGGTGATGACCTTATGATGTTTGAGTGGATGAAGGAGTCGGGCTTTGATCCTGTCATAATCGCCACGAAAGCAGATAAGGTTAAGCGACAGGAAAAGATGAAGAGATTACGGGCTCTTGAAAATGTATTTCATGTGAAGGTGATACCTTTCTCATTCCTGGATAAATCGGGAAGAGAAGAGATATATGAAGTGATCGATACCCTCATCAGTCAGCCTGACGGCTGACAGCTTCTCCCAGAGGGAGAAGCCTTAAAGTAGAAGCGATAACCAGCCTTCCCCCCTTTGGGGGAAGGTGGCAGCACGAAGTGCTGACGGATGAGGGAAAAGGAGGAAATAAATCATGACAAAAGTAGATATTATTTCAGGATTTTTAGGAGCAGGAAAAACCACGCTCATTAAGAAGCTGATCGCAGAGTCCTTTAAAGGACAACAGGTAGTGCTTATAGAAAATGAATTTGGAGAGATCGGTATTGACGGCGGATTCTTAAAGGATGCAGGCATCAATATAACCGAGATGAATTCGGGATGTATCTGTTGCTCTCTTGTGGGAGATTTCAGCAAAGCCCTGAAGGAAGTAGTCGAGAAATATCATCCCGCCAGGATAATAATAGAACCCTCAGGTGTGGGAAAACTCTCCGATGTTGCAAGAGCTGTTGAAAACGCTGACAAAGAAGAACTGACCATTAACAGCATGGTGACAGTGGTAGACGGAAATAAAGCAAAGATGTACATGAAGAATTTCGGTGAATTCTTCAATAACCAGATTGAAACTGCAGGCACTATCATCATCAGCCGTTCACAGTTGGTAAAGCAGGAAAAACTGGATGAGCTTAATGCGCTTCTCCGTGAACACAATAAGGACGCAGTCATCATTACGACTCCCTGGGATGATATCACGGGAGATCAGATACTGTCCGCAATGGAGAAGGGACATACCCTGGTAGATTCCCTTATTGAGGAGATAATGTCCCGGCCTCACGAGGAACACGAGCACCATCATGACCACGATGAGCATGATCATCACCATGAGCATGATCACCACCACGACCATGATCACGAGGACCATGAGCACCATCATGATCATGAACATCATCACCACCATCATGATCATGATGCTGATGAGGTATTCCAGAGCTGGGGTGAGGAAACATCCCATAAGTTCACTGAAGATGAGATCAGATCGATCCTGGAACAGTTGAAAGAGGGTGAAGAGTTCGGTATCGTACTTCGCGCCAAAGGATATGTTCCCGATAAGGACGGTGGAGAGTGGATCCATTTCGACCTTACTCCCGGAGAATATGAGATCAGAAGAGGAAGTGCCGATTATACCGGGCGTATCTGTGTCATCGGTTCCGGCATTATAGAAGATAAACTCAGAGCGTTATTCTCATTGTAATTAAGAATAATTGGCTTCCCCCTCTGGGGCAAAATATGCCAGTGGCATGTTTTGAATGGCGTATAGCCGTGCTGAGCACGGCTGCTATCGGTAAGCTGGCAGCACGCAGTGCTGACTGATGAGGGAAACAAAATGTTCAGAAAGAAAGAAATACCCGTATATCTTTTCTTTGGATTTTTGGAAGGCGGGAAAACAAGCTTCATTATAGAGACCATGAAGGAAGGCCAGTTCCGGGATGGGAACAGGACTGTTTACATCATGTGCGAAGAAGGTATCGAGGAAGTGGATGAGGATCTGCTTCTCGAGAATAAATTCAAGGTGGTCACTATAGGATCACAGGATGAGATCACCATGGAACGCTTCATGGAGATAGACAGGAAGATGAAGCCGGACAGGGTGCTGATAGAGTATAACGGAATGTGGGATCAGGACACTGTTATAGAAGCTCTCCCGGAGAACTGGCTTGTAGGAGAGGGAATAGCAGCAGTGGATGCTTCCACGTATCAGGATCATCTGAACAACATGAAGATGCTCATGCTGAATCAGTTTACCTATGCGGATCTTATTTTGTTTAACAGATGTACATCCGATATGGATCTTGCAGGATTTAAACGCACGGCCAGAGCCAAGAACCGCAGGGCCCAGGTTATTTTCGAGATGACCGACGGCACCATAAATAACAATATAAAAGAAGAACTTCCCTACAATATTGATTCACCTGTTATAGAGATAGAAGATGATGACTTCGGCATATGGTATATCGATGCCTTTGATCATCTTGATAATTATGTCGGTAAGAGAGTGAAATTCAAGGGACAGGTATATTTCCCGAAGAAGAGGGAGAAGGATGTATTTGTACCCGGAAGATTCGCTATGACATGCTGCGCAGCCGATATCCAGTTTGTGGGATTCCAGTGCAGATATGAGAAAACCGGAGAGCTAAAGGAAAAGGAATTCTGCATGGTAACCGCCACAGTGAGGGCAGCTACAATGCCTGAGGTAGACGGACCTGTACCTTTCCTTGTGGCGGATACAGTTGAAAACGCTGATAAACCGGTGGAAGAAGTGGTGATGTTCAACTGATGTTTTCGAATCTTAGCAGAAGGGAATATGCTCTGTTAGTGATCGCGGTTCTTTGTTTCTGCACGGTCATTTCCCTGATTTATGAAAAGTATGCCTTCAGAGAGACCGGGAACAGGATAAAGGAAAAGATTCCCGGCATGTCTCTCTATCTCTTTCTGAATTCTGCTTTTCTTCACATCTTTTATATTACATATACCCGGACTTTCGAAAGACAGCATGATGTCATCGGATTCAGGAACGGCAAGGGGATAGGACAGGCAGCCCTTATCGAATACCTGATGGAAAACGGCAGGCTTCCGGATTTTGATCCCACAAAGAGATGGGGTTTCTTTCAGCCTTTACTCCACCATATCATTGCGGCAGTTCTCTTGAAGATTAATCTTCTGCGAGGGATGAACTACGACGGGGCATGTGAGACTATCCAGATACTCACATTGATATACAGCCTTGTATTCGTATTTTATGGTTTCAGAGTACTGCGGCTTATGGATCTTAAAGGTTGGAACCTTCATATACCGGAAGCGCTGATAGCCTTTCATCCGTTGATGATACTGCTTTCAGGCAGTGTAAATAATGATATGATGAGTCACATGTTCCTTATTATGGCTGTGTATTACGGATTAAAGTGGTATAAAAGGGACAGCGTTGCGGAGCTGATGCTGACGGCGCTTATGATCGGACTGTCGATGATGGCGAAGCTCTCGGGAGTTCTCGCAGCGCCGGCCATTGCTTTTCTGATGATGGCAAAACTCTATGATGAGATAAAGAATAAGGGAAGTATAGCTAACCGTCTTTTCCAATACATCCTTTTCGGGATCATAGTATTTCCGCTGGGATTGTTATTCCCGATCCGTAATCTTATCCTTTTCAAAGTTCCGCTGACATACATGCCGGAAGTAGGTGAGGAACTGACAGACCACAGTATCTTAAGCAGGATATTTGATGTGAGGACCGGAACGCCCTTCGCCTCAATGATCAAGAACGGCGATGCCTATGACGAATACAATATTTTCCTGAGTCTTATCAAGACAAGCCTTACGGGGGAATATGATCTTTCACAGGTTAGTGAAAAGATAACTTTCTTTGCCTGGATACTGTTTTTTACGGGGGTCATTTTATTTATTACCGACGTGATCCTGTTTTTCCGCATTTTTTGCAGGGATGATATAATAAAGAGTGTACCGGTACGTCTGTTCTGGGTTATACTTATCCTGACCGGAATACTGTTTATGCTGAGACTGATATTTACCGTACCGAATTTCAGTTCACAGGATATGAGGTATATCGCCTGGATAGTAGTTCCGGCGGCGATGCTCCCGGGACTTTATGAAATGAAAGCACAGGGAACCATATTCAGATATGTTGTCACGCTTGTAACTGTAGTATTCTGTATTGCTTCAGCTGCGGTTTATTATATTCTCGGAATGCCTTAAGGGGGTACTCTAATGATAAAAATGATACATTGCTCGGACATTCATTTAGATGCGGTCATGTCCGGACTGCCGGACAAGGAGAAGCAGGAAGAAAGACGAAATGAGATACTTCTCACTTTTGTGAGGATGGTCAGATACGCTGCTAAAAACAGCATTAAAGCTATCCTTATTGTTGGAGATCTTTTCGATAGTATCCGTATCAGTCCCGCCACCATTGATATTGTGGAAAAATGCATAACCGGTAACAGAGATATAGATTTCTATTATGTGGCCGGGAATCATGAGAAGGATGCATTCTTACGCGAGCTGTCGGCTATTCCGGAAAACTTAAAGACCTTTTCAGACACCAGAACATATAGATATGACAGTGAGAAAATAACTATCACTGCTGCGGATGATCCCGGGGAATTGAACCTGTCACCCGAGGATTACAATATAGTTCTTTACCACGGGACGATCACGCCGAATGCCTGGAAAGGGAAGAACATTGACTATCTCGCACTCGGGCATTTTCATGAACTAAAGGAGGGATCTCTTGGAAGCAGAGGAAGATACTGCTATTCCGGATGTCTCGAAGGAAGAGGATTTGACGAGTGCGGAGAAAAGGGTTTTATCCGGCTTAATATCATAAACGGTATAATGGAGCCTATTTTTATGCAGGCATCCAAGAGGACTATCCATAAGGTTGAGGTGGATATCACTGAGGCTAACGGAACCGGAGACGCGGACTTCTTGATATCCGATGCCCTGCAGAAGCAGAGTATTCCGGCAGATGACCTCGTCAAGATCGTACTCACGGGTAATTCTTCTCCGGATATCAATATTGGATTCTTAAGTAAAAAATATTCGGATGATTATTACGCCGTAAGGATAGTGGATGACACTTCGTATACGGGTCAGGAGACCGCCGGTACGCAGTATGATGTTTCACTGAAGGGTGAATTCATAAGGATGGTCATGGAAAAGGAATGGCCTGAAAATGAAAAGCAGGAAGTTATAAAATTAGGAACGTTAGCATTGGGAGGAAGCCGGATCATATGAAGATCATATCCTGTTACATAGAAAATTTCGGATCTCTCCATCATATGAAGTGCAGCCTGAATGATGGACTTAATTCTCTTAATGAAAAGAACGGCTGGGGGAAAAGCACATTTGCGGTATTCCTCCGGGCTATGTTTTACGGCCTTGAAAGCAGTAAGGTGTCCTCAAAATATGATGAAAAGGATTACCGAAAGAACCTGACTCCCTGGCAGGGCGGTAATTTCGGAGGTTATGTGGAATTCGAGACTTCCGGGAAGAAATACCGGGTGACAAGGTTCTTCGGAGAGAAGCAGAAGGATGATTCTTTCGATCTTCTTGACCTGGATTCGGGAGCGCTCTCAGATGATTTTTCGGAAAATCTGGGAGAAGAGCTTTTCGGAATAGATGCCTATGGATATGAGAGGAGTGTATATATACCGCACAATGATCTCACGACCGGAACAGATGACAGTGTGAATGCAAGGCTTCTTGGGTTCTTCGAAAGCGGCGGTGATATGAATAATTTCGAAGGTGCCATGAAGATCTTAAATGATGCGAGAAGAGAATTAAAGAAGACCGGCGGCAGAGGGAAGATCGATAAAGAGTCCGAAGAAAAGGCAGAGCTTGAGATCCGCCTTAAAAAGGCAATTGAAAGTGAAAATGAAACCACTGCCAAAAAAAATGAGCTCTTAGAGATCGTAAAGGAAAAAGACGATCTGAAGAACGAAAGGGAAGAAGCGGAAAGAGAACTTGCCGATCTTGCCCAGAAAAATGTGACCGGAGGCGGAAGAGCAGTTATGATGGTATTCGGTATCATCTTTATACTGCTTGGGCTCGCTGCAGCCGGTGCAGGAACCTACGCTATTATGTACCTGCCATTGTATTATTTCTACGGATATATAGCTGCGGCAGCGGGAGGCGGACTCTTTATTCTGGGAGTCGTACTCTTGATCATAAGGCATATCGGCGTAAATATGAGTAAGAATGAATTCGCAGAACTTCAGGACAGAGTCACCGAAAAGAGAAAACAGTTTGAAGCAGTGTTTGCCAAAGAAACCGATCTCAAGCAGGAGATAGATACTCTGAGCCGTACAAATGAAAGCCCGGATGTACTTCGGCGCGAGATCGCCAGACTGGAGGAATCCGGAAATGCGGATAAAGAGAAGCTTGAAGCTATCGAGCGGACAATGAGCGTTTTAAGCGATGCACGTCAGAGTCTGTCCGGACACTATATGGACAAGCTAAAGAGTAATTTCGCAGAGTATCTTAGTAAGGCGGGTATCCGGAATGACGGCGCGGTTCTCGACAGCTCATTTAATATAAGTCTGGAGAGCTATGGGAATATGCATTCTGTTATGTCGGAAAGCAGCGGAATACGTGATATAATATATCTCTGTGCCAGATTTGCACTGATAGATGCCCTTTTTGAAAATGACAGACCCTGTGTGGTGATAGATGATGTTATGAATAACATGGATGAAGATAAATTCGAAAAGGCTATGAAAATGACCGAGGATTTTGCCAGAAAGAATCAGGTAATCTACCTGACATGTAACGCAAGCAGAATGCCGGTTGTAAAATAAGGAGGAATTAAAAGTGGCGGAAACAATGGACGATTACAAAGAGGAGCTTAATGAATCCTTGAAAAAGCTGGAGGAAGAGGATGTCATGAGCGGAAAGGTGGAGAACGAAGAAACTGCCGAAGAACTTGAAGCCTGGGCCCATGTAAGGGAACTGTACAAGAATAGGGAAGAGATCAAGGTTAAGATAGGCGGAATGGTTAACGGCGGACTTATCGCATATATCGACAATATCCGCGGATTCATACCTGCATCACAGATCTCCATGGATTTTGTGGAAAATCTGGATGAGTGGCTTGGAAAATCACTGAACGTGAGAGTCATTACCTGTGACAGCGCCAGAAAGAAGCTGGTACTTTCCGCAAAAGTGATCTTAAAAGAAAAAGCGGAAAAAGAAAGGCAGGAAAAGTATTCTGCTATAACCGTTGGCAGTGTATACGAAGGAACCGTTGAGACTATTCAGCCTTACGGGGCATTTGTGGACCTGGGAGACGGGATTTCCGGTCTGCTTCACGTATCACAGATTTCTGAAAAGAGGATCAAGTCTCCGGAAGAAGTTATCAAGGTTGGAGATAGGGTAAAGGTGAAGGTCACAAAGGCAGAGGAAGGAAAATTATCTCTTTCCATGAAGGCTGTGGCAGCAGATGAAGCTGCAGCAGAGGCAGAGGAGGTATTCGAGCTTCCTAAGAGTGCCCCGGTCACAACATCACTTGGAGATCTGTTGAAGGGAATAAAATTATAGTGTAATTATCATTCAAAGATCCTTCGCTACGCTCAGGATGACAAAAGATTGGTGTCATTCTGAGGGCGAAGCCCGAAGAATCTCTTTCGAATAATAAGGGATTCATTACATCTCCTCAAATTCAACACTCGCCTTAATCAGCAGCTCTCTTACATGTGAATCCCAGTATCTGTCTGCATCGTGGCTCATGGAAAAGGTGTTGAGGGAAGTGCCTGTTGTGAGAGTGAGCCCCGTATTCTCGAATCTGATCATTATGAGAAGAGCTTTTATATTCTGACGATCAGGGAGATCCGGGAAATCTGTAACAGGCCCGTGAAGAACGAATTTCATAAAAACCGGGGTGTGTTTTCCCCGTATAAGTTCCGTGCATGAAGCGCGTACAAGACCCCAGGGGGTATAGCCGTCACAAAAGCTCATATCCTTTACGGGGTCATCTTCATCATAGAAGCTTTTTTCATAAAGCCCGTCCAGGGAATAGGTGAGATATGTTTTTATCACACCGTCTTCCAATGTGAATCCATCAAAGACATCAGTGGTAAAAAGAAGGTTCATGAATTGCTTGATATTTTTTATCCTGAATGCGATCATA
>CACZBM010000040.1 GCA_902779445.1 uncultured Lachnospiraceae bacterium | reverse complement strand
ACGGTCATCAGGGGCCGCCTACTATCCAGGGTATTCTGTTTTGTGATTTATCGGTAGGCTAATGTATCAGCCGACTGGCGTCGGAGATTCCTTCCGAATAGCTTCCTACGGTCTGCCGCCCTCAAAGATCATTGAAGTGGTAAATAACCGTCTGTCCCGTTACAATGAGGATGACCTTACTCTGTCTGCCTGGTTCGGGATCTATGAGATCTCAACAGGGCGTGTTACTGCGGTCAATGCCGGCCACGAGTGCCCGCTTATGGTTTCAGGAGACGGATTGAAAGAGATAGATAAGGACATCTGCGGTTTCATCATTGGAAATGATTAGAAGCACGGAATAATCCGTATTTGATCAAAATATGACAAAAAAAGGTAATATAATAACGATCCTCATACTGGGCGCTATCATAGCCCTTATCATAGTATCGGGGTTTATAGGGAAAATAAAGGATAATCCGGAGGGAACGAGGGGAAACACTCCCGGTAACCTCTTAAATTACGGCACATTCATGGAGGAAGACGGAAAGGTATACTTCCATAACTACAGCGCGAACGGTGCGCTGTGTTCCATGAACAGTGATGAAAGCGATGTAAAACTCATCGTCAACTGTAACGCGGCCTTCATCAATTCAGCCGGGGACTATCTCTACTACTATCAGATCTCTCATAATGATGCCGGGGATCTGGCATTTCTGTCCCGTAATCTGGGGGTTTACCGCTCCACAAAGGACGGGGAGAAAACCGTATGTATGCTAAAAAAACCTGTTATCATGGTAAATCTCATAGATAACTTCGTATATTACTGCTTTCAGGATAATGAAACCGGAGCTCTTGGTATATCAAGAAAAACTATCCAGAATAAGAAGCCGGAAACATTGACTGACATAACTATCATCCCCTACCTCTATCACTATGGCAGCTTTTTCTACGCAGGCCAGGACGGGGATCACGACTTCCACGCCTATAATGTGGAAACCGGCACGGATACCACTGTTTTTGAAGGAGATATCTGGAATCCCATTATAGATGAGTCTCACAACATGCTCTACTACATGAAGGTTTCGGATAATTACAAGCTATACAGACGCCCCCTTAACGGCGGTCTTGATACAGAAGAAAGAGTTACTGCAGAACGGGTGGACTGCTACAATATAGCTTCGGATGCCGGATATATCTACTATCAGAAAAATTCCAGAAGTGATCCCGCTATAATGAGAACGGGTCTTGACGGGTCTGACCCCGAGATAATACTGCCGGGGAACTATACAGAGATCAACGTAACAAGCCGGTATGTATACTTCCGGGCCTTTGATGATAACACCTGCTATCATCAGAGTGTGGACGGACCGGTGGCACCGGAGATATTCCTGCCGGGAGTTCAGTGAGTCAAAGGGGAGTCACATTAACCCTTCAAATCCTGTCTGTCTCAATGCCTCATAGAGCACAATAGCCACTGAATTTGAAAGATTCAGCGATCTGATGCCGGGACCCATCGGGATCCTGATGCAGTGCTCCGGATCGCTGAATAGAATGTCCTCAGGGATCCCGCCGCCTTCCCGGCCGAACATGATAAAGTCATCCGGCGAATAGCTCACATCTGTATAACTTATCCCACCCTTGGTAGTAGCCATCCAGACTCTGGATCCCGGATTCTTATTGAGGAAATCTTTATAATTCATATACCTCTTAACATCGAGATCATTCCAGTAATCCATCCCGGCTCTTTTCAAAGTCTTATCATTCAGTATAAAACCGAGAGGTTCTATCAAATGAAGAGAAGAACCTGTCGCGACACAGGTTCTCCCTATATTTCCCGTATTTGCCGGTATCTCCGGCTGATGTAATACTATATGCATGGATTTAATTATCACTCCACTTTGTCTCGCAATATCTGCATCTGTAAGTACCGCTCTTTGGGTCAGTAAGTACAAATATCTGATCAAGCTCTCTCTCTGTACTGGTGATACATCTGGGATTCTTACAGGAGATCACGTTCTTTATCTCCTTAGGAAGTTCCATCCTGGGCCGCTCAATGATCTCCCCGTTCTGAATTATGTCAACCGTTGCTGAATGATCCAGAAAAGCGATGATATCAAGGTCATACTTCCTCAAGGGTGTCTCCACCTTTATCATGTCTTTCCTTCCCATCTTCATGCTTATAGCATTGGTTATGATAGCCACTGCACAGTCCAGCTTATCAAGCCCCAGATCGCGATATATCTTCATCCCGTTTCCGGGCTGGATATGATCGATAACAAAGCCTTCCTCGATCTTTCCTACGTGCAGCTTATATTGGGTTCTCTCCTGCTCTGCCATATTTTTATCCTTCCTTATACATTCACATTCAGTAACTTCAGTATCAGTGCCATTCTTATATACATTCCATATCTCACCTGTTCAAAATAAACGGCTCTTGGATCCCCGTCTATCTCGGATGAGATCTCGTTAACCCTGGGAAGTGGATGAAGAACCAGCATGTGCTGGCTTGCAAGATCCATCTTTTTCTTATCCAGGATATAGAAATCCTTCAGTCTTACATAATCCTCTTCATTAAAGAAGCGCTCTCTCTGAACCCTTGTCATATAGAGAATATCAAGACTAGGCAACACATCCTCAAGCTTTGTCACTTCCCTGAATGCAATATTGTTCTGAATGAGAAGGTCATCCCTTATGTAGCTCGGGATCATAAGCTCCTTTGGTGAGATAAAGATGAACTTCACATTAGCGTACCTCACCAAAGCCTTTATAAGTGAATGAACAGTACGTCCGAACTTCAGGTCTCCGCACATTCCCACAGTCAGATTTTCAAAATTCCCCTTAAGAGCCTTTATGGTCATAAGGTCTGTAAGGGTCTGAGTAGGGTGCTGGTGTCCGCCGTCGCCGGCATTTATCACCGGGATCCCCGATTTCTCTGCTGCTACAAGTGCCGCACCTTCTTTGGGATGTCTCATGGCACATATATCTGCAAACTGTGACATTACTCTTATGGTATCAGCCACGGTCTCACCCTTTGTAGCTGATGAAGAATCCGCAGAGTGGAAACCGAGGGTCTTTCCACCAAGCTTCAGCATTGCAGCTTCAAATGAAAGCCTGGTCCTTGTACTGGGTTCATAGAACAGAGTCGCCAGTATTTTCCCTTCACATGCATGGGCATATTTATCGGGATTTCCCATTATGTCCATTGCTGTATCCATAAGCGATTCAAGCTCCTCCACCGTAATATCCAGCGGAGACATAATACATCTTGCCATTTTTTCCTCCTGTAGGGCCCATTCCCGCCCAAATACCTTTTCTTACCTCTTAGAAAAGGGATTCCCGAAGGAATCCCTATGTATTATTACTTTTTGATTTCATGTACCCAACCGGCAGGTCCTTCAATATGACCCATCTGAATACCGGTAAGTGTATCGTAAAGCTTCTTGATAACGGGTCCCATCTCATCCATTCCACTGGGAATCTCGTAAACCTTGCCATGATCGGTTATCTTTCCAACAGGGCTTATAACTGCTGCTGTACCGCAGAGGCCCATTTCCACAAACGAACTGACTTCTTCAAGCTTAACCGGTCTCTCTTCCACCTTAAGTCCCAGAACATGCTCTGCAACATAGGCTATAGAGCGACGTGTAACGGAAGGAAGAATAGAATCAGTATAAGACCTGGGTATTACCAGATTTCCGTCCTTATCAACAAAGATGATGTTGGCGCCGCCGGTCTCTTCCACATAGGTTCTGGTACCTGCGTCCAGATAGAGGTTCTCTGCAAATCCTTCTTCATGTGCCTTTACAATAGGATGAAGGCTCATTGCGTAATTAAGTCCGGCCTTGATATTACCGGTTCCGTGAGGAGCTGCCCTGTCAAAATCACTGACCTTTATGGAAATAGGCTTTGCCCCACCCTTAAAGTAAGGGCCTACGGGAGTACAGAAGATCCTGAACTGATACTCATCTGCAGGATTAACTCCGATAACATTGCCTGTGGCAAACATAACCGGTCTGATATAAAGAGTTGCACCGCTCCCATAAGGGGGAACCCAGTCCTCGTTTGCTTTTACTACTTCTTCAACAGCCTTTATAAATCTTTCCTTAGGAAAAGGAGGCATCTCCAGCCTGGTAGCTGAATCAACCATACGCTCTGCATTGAGGTCGGGTCTGAAGCAGACTATCCTGTTATCTTCTGTCCTGTATGCCTTCAGTCCTTCAAAGCACTCCTGCGCATAATGGAGAACTCCGGCGTCTTCACTCATCACAATGGTAGAGTCCTCTGTGATCTGTCCGTCATCCCATTTGCCATCCTTATAGTTGGAGACATAACGGTAATCAGTTTTAATATAAGAAAACCCTATATTTTCCCAGTCAAGATTCTTTTGCGCCATTTCTCATTCTTCCTTTCCGATTTTTTCTAAGAGATTTTATACCAATCTATTCCATATTTCAAGGTCTCACTTGTCCGTTGCCCCTGATCTCATATTTATATGACATAAGAGCATTTAATCCCATGGGACCTCTCGCATGGATCTTCTGGGTGCTGATGCCTATCTCAGCCCCGAATCCAAACTCGAATCCATCCGTAAACCTGGTGGAAACATTATGATACACACAGGCTGCATCTATCCTTTTTAAGAAAGTCTCCGCGGCTTCCTTATCCTCTGTAACAATGCATTCCGAATGGTGTGTCGTGTATCTGTTTATGTGGTATATCGCTTCTTCAAGTGAAAAAGCTGTTTTAACAGAGATCACAGGTCCCAGATACTCTGTTCCATAATCTTCATCCGTGGCGCTCACAACGTCCTTGGAGTCATTAAGGATCTCCATGACCCTCTTGTCACCCCTGAGCTCCACATTTTTCTCATGAAGGGCTTCATAGATAAGAGGAAGCGCTTTATCGATAATGGCATCATGTATCACCAGGGATTCCGCCGCATTGCATACTCCCATTCTCTGGGTTTTGGCATTTACGATTATGGGAACAGCCTTATTCAGATCCGCGTCTTTATCCACATAAATATGACAGTTTCCAACCCCTGTTTCTATCACGGGAACAGTACTGTTTTTTACAACATTGTTGATAAGACCTGCCCCTCCTCTGGGTATCAGAAGATCCACATACTGCCTCATCTTCATTAGTTCATTTACAGAATCATGACTCAGATCTTTTATAAGCTGAACAGATTCCTCTATTCCCGGCTTTTTCTTAGAAAGAGCCTCTCTTATCACCTGCTCTATAGCAGTGTTGGAATTAATGGCATCGGATCCGCCCCTGAGTATACAGGCATTTCCGGATCTGAAAGTAAGCGCGAAAGCATCCGCCGTAACATTCGGTCTCGACTCATATATTATTCCGATGACACCGATAGGAACCCTTCTCTTTTCAATGATCATGCCATTGGGTCTTGTAACGGTCTCCAAAAGTTCATTATTGGGATCCGGTAACTCCGCGACCTGTCTCACACCCTCAGCCATGGCTTCGATCTTTTTTAAGTCCACTTTAAGGCGGTCGATCATGGCAGGGCTGGTACCTCTTTCCTCCGCAAGAACGACGTCTTTTTTATTCTCGTCGATTATCCTGTCGGCATTATCGACGATACTCTCAGCAACTCTTAAAAGGCAGTCCCTTTTGTCGGTATCGCTCATCTCTGCCATTATGAAAGATGCAGCCTTAGCTCTTTTTCCGATCTCAAGTATAGAAGTCATATATCTCCTTTATATCTGTGTCATTCTATGAGTACGCTTGTCATTCTGAGCGACGCGAAGAATCTCTATCAGATCCTTCGGTCTGAAGCCCTCAGGATGACATAGTCGAAACCTTCAGTGTCTCTGTCTGTATCTCATCACTTCCCTTGCTGAAATACCGCTTAACGCGATAAGTGCGATCAGGTTTGGAAGTGCCATCAATCCGTTAAATATATCAGCTACAGTCCAGACTGCTGAAACCGTGAGATACGGGCCGATAAATACCGCAAGTATATAGATCCATCTGTATACTGTGATAGCCTTACTGTTTTCACCGGTCAGATACTCAAGACACCTTTCTGCATAATAATTCCATCCAAGTATCGTGGTGAATGCAAAGAAAACGAGGCACATCATAAGGATAAAAGCACCGGCTTGTTCGGGAAGCGGAAGTCCCTTCTGAAAAGCCCTTGTGGAAACAGCTACGCCTTCAAGTCCCACATTCCAGGATCCGGTGATAACTATTGCAAGGCCTGTCATTGTACAGATGATAAGGGTATCAATAACAGTTCCAAGCATGCTGACCAGACCCTGCTGTACAGGATCATCCACCTTTGCCGCAGCTGCTGCAATAGGTGCTGAACCTATTCCGGCTTCATTTGAAAAGATTCCTCTTGCAATGCCTTTCTGCATTGCCATCATCATTGCACCGAGAGCACCTCCTGCTGCGGCCCTCATTCCAAAAGCACTCTGTACTATTTCAGCAAGGGCGGCAGGAACTTTTGTGATGTTCAAGAGGATTATGGCAATACCGCAGGCAATGTAGATTACAGCCATGAAAGGAACGACTACCTGTGCCACATTTGATATTCTTTTTAAACCACCGATAAGGACAAGCGCTGCAAATAATGTTACAAGAGCTCCGGATACCACTATAGCTATGGAGTAGGGATGTCCGAAAATGTTTACAACATTGGCTTCATTAGGATCGAAAAATCCTTTAACAGCACTTGTGATCCCGTTTATCTGGGTGATGGTTCCGATTCCCATCACCGCACAGATCATTCCGAGAAAAGCAAAGGTCTTCGCGAGCCATTTCCAGTTTTCTCCCATTCCCTTTTCAATATAATAAAAGGGACCTCCAACGATATGTCCGTCCTCTGCCACGCTCCTGTATTTTACGGCGAGCATACACTCTGCAAATTTGGTTGCGGTTCCAACAATAGCAGCGACCCACATCCAGAAAAGAGCCCCTGGTCCTCCTGCGACTATGGCTGTTGCCACGCCCACAATATTCCCGGTTCCTATGGTGGCGGAAAGTGCAGTGCAGAGTGCAGCAAAGCTGGAAACCTCTCCGTCCTGCCCGCTGTTATCATTCCTGAACATGAGCTTAAAAGCTTCTCCCAGGTGTATAAACTGCACCCCTCTAAGCCTTATTGTCAGTAATAATCCGGTAAAGAGGATCAGTACTATAAGTGGTATTCCCCACACCAGTCCGTCTATAGTGTCCAGTAATGCGCTAAAATTATCTGCCATGTGATTCTCTCCCTTATTACTCTGTTACGTTAATGCATAAAAATTTCTAAAATTATATACGTTTTGCTTTGTTTAGTCAAAAACTATTTATCTGCAGATCCCTTTATTTTTTTCATGTGTTCCTTGATCTTTACTTCGTATCCCAGATCCCCGGGTTTATAGAACTCATGTCCATCCAGTTCATAAGGCAGATACTGCTGCTTCACATAGTGATTCGGGAAATCATGAGCATAGAGATACCCCTGTTCCCTCTCTTCCCCGTGAGAGTCAGCATGAACATTCTGGAGGTGTCTCGGGATCTGTCCGCTTACTCCGGATTCCACCACTCTCTGGGCTTCTCCTATGGCTTTATAAGAAGCGTTGGACTTTGGAGCCGTCGCCACATAGACCGCCGCTTCTGAAAGTATTATCCTGCTCTCCGGAAGTCCGACCCTTTCTACAGCCTGAGCCGCACTGGTAGCGACCACAAGCGCCATGGGATCCGCCATACCCACATCTTCCGATGCACATATCATGATCCTCCTAGATATGAACTTGATATCTTCTCCTGCATCAAGCATCCTTGCCAGATAATACACTGCAGCATCCGGATCTGAACCCCTCATACTCTTAATAAATGCGGAAATGGTGTCATAATGATTGTCGCCGCTCTTATCGTATCTTGCAGCCTTTCTCTGTATGCACTCTTCAGCCACTTCAAGCGTTATATGTATCTTGCCGTCTTCACTCCTGTCAGTGGTCAGCATTGCAAGCTCTATGGCATTTAGTGCAGCTCTGGCATCTCCGTTTGAGATCCCTGAAAGAAAATCAACTGCGTCCTCATCTATTGCCGCATTATAGGAACCCATTCCCTTTTTATCATCCCTTACAGCTCTGAGGATCAGTTCCTTCACATTCTCTTTACTTAAAGGCTTTAATTCGAATATCAGTGATCTGGAAAGGAGCGCCCCATTCACTTCAAAATAGGGATTCTCAGTGGTGGCCCCGATAAGGACTATAGTTCCGTCCTCCACAAACGGCAGGAGATAGTCCTGCTGAGCCTTATTGAATCTGTGTATCTCATCCACAAATAGGATCGTCCTCCTGCCATACATACCGAGATCCGATTCAGCCTTATTAACCACTTCTTCCATATCCTTTTTTCCGGATACTGTGGCATTCAGCTGTACGAAACCTGCTTTTGTGGTGTTTGCAATGACCATTGCGATGGTGGTCTTCCCTGTGCCGGGAGGCCCGTAGAGGATGATGGATGAGAGTTTATCCGCCTTAATAGCACGATAGAGCATCTTCCCTTCCGAGAGAATATGCTCCTGCCCTACAATCTCCTGTAACGTGTCCGGACGCAGCCTGGACGCCAGAGGGGATTCCTTCTTTAAGTTTTCGGATTTCATGTAGTCAAAGAGATCCATGAAAATACCTCATTTATCAATACATCCACATCAATTGCAACCTGATATTCAGTAAGCCACTACGTTGCTTCGGGGTTATCGATACATTTCAGGACACTCTCGTTCCGTGAAAAAACGTAACGGTACTAGGGTAGCAAAAAACGCTACCCAAGGACCGACGTTTTTTACGGCCTGAAATCGCATCGATCCCCCTTCGCAACTCACTGCCATTACTTGAATGTATTAGCTTCTGCATCATATCTGTATCCCGCCTCTTCGAGTTTCTTCTCTATCTCTTCTTTGTCTACATTGAGAGTGGTGCAGAGATCGGTAAGAGATGGGTAGTTGTCACGGAGTTGGGTATTTATGTAGCTTAGTAACATTATGGGATCGTTAGGTATCATAATTTTTTATTTCCCCCATCCCCTCTCTCCTGTGTGGTGATTTCGGGGATATTCAGAATAGCTCTTTGTCATCCTGAGCGCCAGCGAAGGATCTTTTCGATAAAGGCTTATAGATTCTTCGCTTCGCTCAGAATGACGCTGGCTGAATTACATTGGCACAGTTGGGGCAGGATGCTATTTCGGAGCAATCAGCCAAAAGTTCTTAGTGAAAGCCTCTTCGATTAGCCTGATTCGAGGACTGTTTGAGCGAAGCGAGTTCCGCAGAATCAGGCTGCTTATAAGAAGAGGCTTGAGCTTAGAACTTTTGAGCGCGAAGAAATGGCGTCCTGTACCAACTGTGATTAAGATCGTACATTTTATCTAACCAGATTGATCGCCCCAAATGCACCAAAAGACACTATTCCAACAATAATGCCCGCAAGCAATACCCCCGAAAGCACCGCAAGCGTACTCTTCTTAAAGTCCATATCAAGAAGACTCGCCGCCAGCATTCCTGTCCATGCGCCGGTTCCGGGAAGGGGGATACCCACAAATAGCGTTAACGCTACATATAGCCCGTTCTTTGCCTTGGCTTCAAGCGCTCTTCCGCCCTTTTCACCTTTCTTTAAGCAGAATGTAAAAAATCCGCCGATAACAGGCTTATCCTGACCCCATTCAAGGATCCTCCTCGCAAAGAGATAGATAAACGGTACCGGCAGCATATTTCCCAGGATTATGAGCACATAGGCTATCACCAAGTTAAAAGAGGGATCCGCATTGTGAAAACCTACTGCAAAGGGAACGGCGCCCCTGAGTTCTATCAGGGGCACCATTGAAATAACAAAAACTATTAAATAATTCATCAAGACTTCTTAGCTTTCCAGCTGGCCCAAAGAGCAGCAGCTATACAGATCGATGAGTAGCATCCTGAAACAAGACCCACTGCCATAGGAAGTGAGAACTGATAGATCGAAGAGATCCTGTACATTACAGACGCAATGAGGATCACCAGGATACAGAGAAGCGTAGTAACTGACGTATTAATGGATCTTGCCAGTACCTGCGTCACTGACTTATCAACCAGCTCAGGAAGAGAGGTGTTGGGATTCATATTCCTATTCTCCCTGATCCTGTCGTAAACAACGATCGTATCGTTTATTGAGTATCCGACGATCGTAAGCACAACAGCTACAAAAGAGTTTCCAAGAGGAATCCCGAAGAGCACAAATGCGAAAAGCACGATACATACGTCATGCAGAAGTGCAATGATAGCTGTAAGGCCTGCTGACAGTCCGGACAGGGCTGCAAACCTGAATCCTACATAGAGCAGTATTCCTGCAAAAGCAATGACGATAGCTATTAATGCATTGCGAAGTGCTTTGGCACCTACATAGGGTTCAACAGCAAAAGTCTGGCTGGGTTCCAGACCACTGATATTCAGTATCTTTCCTATGGCTTCTCCTGCCTTACTCTGCTCGTCGGGTGTGAGACCATTATTACCTGCAAGGGTAACCACGATTGTGGTTCCGGCCTGGCTGTTTGAAACCTGAACGGTTGAATTTCTGTTGATAGCTGTATTAACAGCGTTTGCTATAGCTTCTGTATCAACATTTGCATTATCTATTGTATACTCAAGAACCGTACCGCCTGTGAACTGGGTATCCAGCTTAACTCCTCTCAGGAAGATGAGGACAGCTCCTGCTATAAAGAGAACGATCGTGATGACAGCAAACATCTTTTTCTTTTCGAAGAACTGAATGTTCTTCTTTTCCTTCTTCTCTTTAAAGAACTTCTCCTTGTTGAATGCGTCATATTCAACGATAGATGCAAGGACGAATCTTGAAACATTCACACCGATAAAGCAGTTAACTATAACTCCGACTAACAATGTATATCCGAATGAAAGCATGGTTCCTGAGCCGAAGATCATAAGAACTATTGCAACGATCGCGGTAGTGATATTACCGTCAAGGACTGCTGTAAAGGCCTTCTGATATCCGCGTCTCACCGCACTCCTTATGGTCTCACCCTTCTGAAGTTCTTCTGAGATACGTTCGGATATGATAACATTGGCATCCACCGCCATACCTACTGAAAGAATGATACCTGCGATTCCCGGCAGAGTAAGTGTGAACTGGGGTACCGATATAGCAAGAAGCTGCAGCACTGTCTGTAAAAGGAGTGTAAGGCAGGCCACAAATCCGGGCAGTCTGTAGAAAATAAGCATGAAAAGGCATACGATAGCGAATGCGATTACTCCTGCCATTATCATAACCTGAAGGGCATTCTGTCCAAGAGACGGGCTTATGGTGCTGAAGGACTTTGTCTCAAGGGCAAAAGGAAGTGCACCTGCGTTGATCTTATTTGCAAGGTTCTTTGCTTCCTCATAGTTCTCCATACCTGTAATGACCGCCTGTCCACCGGATATCCTGGTCTGTACCACGGGATTGCTGATAAGCACGTCATCCATGTAGATACCCATCTGCTGGCCTACAAGGTTGCCTGTAGCTTCTTCGAATTTCTTCGCTCCCTCATTATCAAAAATAAGGGAAACAACATATTCTGTTACTCCGTTATCATTCTGGGATTCAGCCTTGGCACTGGTGACATTTTTCCCTTCCACCATGATGTTTCCGCTGGGATCCTGGAAAGTAAGGGAAGCCATCTCACCAAGTTCCTTAATGGCAGTCTCGGGATCATAATCTGTCTCATCAGACTTCCAGGGGAAACGGACAATGATGTAGCTCCCGTCTTTGTCGATCGTGATTTCTCTGTCTGTGATCTTATTATTATCAAGTCTTGTCTCGATAATACTTCTTGCGGACTCCAGATCACTGTCATTTACTTTTTCCGTGGTCTCAGGCTTAAAAACAGCCTCCACACCGCCCCGGATATCTATTCCGAAACGCATATCCTGTACCTTCTTTACCTGATCTCCTATACCGAAGACAGCAAGCAGAATGAGAAGAGCCAGAATAATGAGAAAAATAAAGACGTTTTTCTTACTAGCTTTCATTTTTAATACTTCCTTCCGTACTACTAATACTGCTCATCTGAGCAAAAAACATAACCGATTCATAATAGCAAAGACGGCAGGATTTTTCAATACAGAAAATCCTGCCGGGCATCAATAAAATTTAAGTCTTTTTTACACTACAATTTAATCCTCCGTCATCCGCGTCGATCTCTATCACACTTCCTTCTCCTGCTTCCCCGGAAAGTATCAGCCTTGCAGAAAGTGTCTCAACATTTTTCTGCATGTACCTCTTCAAGGGTCTCGCACCGAATACCGGATCATAAGCGTTTTCCGCTATGAATTCCCGTGCCTTGTCCGTAAGTGAGATCTTAAGCTCACGGGCAGCTATCCTCTTATTGGTATCATCAAGTATAAGATCTATTATCCTGCCTATATTATCCCGCGTTAAAGGCTTAAACATTATTATCTCATCAAGCCTGTTTAAGAATTCCGGCCGGAACTGTTCTTTCAGTGCGGCATTCACCTCCGCCTGGGCTGTGAGACTTATGGAGCCGTTCACATCTATCCCGTTTAAGAGGCTATCTGATCCAATATTACTGGTCATTATTAGGATAGTATTCTTAAAGTCCACTGTACGCCCCATTGAGTCAGTAATACGTCCGTCATCCAGAACCTGTAACAGCACGTTAAACACATCAGGATGAGCTTTCTCTATTTCATCAAAGAGAACCACGCTGTAGGGCTTCCTTCTAACCGCTTCAGTAAGCTGTCCTCCCTCGTCATAACCCACATATCCGGGAGGCGCTCCTATAAGCCTTGACACTGAAAACTTCTCCATGTATTCACTCATATCGATACGGACCATATTGTTTTCGTCATCAAAGAGTGATAGCGCCAGAGCCTTGGCGAGTTCTGTCTTACCGACACCGGTAGGACCGAGGAACAGGAATGAACCGATGGGTTTTGTAGGATCCTTGATGCCCGCTTTAGAACGGATAATGGCATCTGTAACTCTCATAACCGCATCATCCTGTCCCACCACTTTTTTATGAAGTTCTTTATCAAGGTTCAGGGTCTTACTCTTTTCGCCCTCTGTCAGCTTTGAAACAGGAATTCCAGTCCATCTTGACACAATATCTGCTATTTCTTCGTCTGTAACTGATTCATGCACCATTGCAAAATCCTTATCCTGATTTCTCTTTTCTTCAGACTCAAGAGTCTTTAAGAGTCCCGGAAGTTTCCCGTACTGCAGTTCAGAAGCATGGGCAAGATCACCATTTCTCGTGGCGATAGCTATCTCATTCCTGACAGCTTCTATCTCTTCCCTTAAGGACGACAGTCTGGATACGGAATCTTTTTCATTATCCCACTGGGCCTTCTTTTTACTGAATTCATCCTTTAATTCCGCAAGATCCTTCTGAAGCTCGGAAAGCCTGTTCTTACTTTGGTTATCATTTTCTTTTTTTAGAGCGTTTTCCTCTATCTGGAGCTGGGTTATACGCCTGTTCAGTTCATCCAGCTCTTCCGGCAGGGAATCCAGTTCTGTTTTTATTGATGCGCAGGCTTCATCCACCAGGTCTATAGCCTTATCAGGCAGGAACCTGTCGCTGATATATCTATGGGATAATTCTGCGGCAGCCACAAGTGCTGAATCATTGATCTTCACACCGTGAAACACCTCGTAGCGCTCTTTGATACCTCTTAAGATCGAAATAGTATCTTCCACACTGGGTTCATCCACCATTACAGGCTGGAACCGTCTCTCAAGAGCAGCGTCTTTTTCAATATACTTCCTGTATTCATCGAGAGTCGTGGCGCCGATACAGTGGAGTTCTCCCCTTGCAAGCATGGGCTTCAGCATATTTCCGGCATCCATACTGCCCTCAGCCTTTCCTGCTCCAACGATATTATGTATTTCGTCGATAAACAGTATTATCCTGCCATCGGAGCGTTTGATCTCATTGAGGACAGCCTTAAGTCTTTCCTCGAATTCTCCGCGGTACTTTGCTCCGGCTACGAGAGATCCCATATCAAGCGAAAAGATCTCTTTATCTTTCAGGCCCTCGGGAACATCCCCCCGGACTATTCTTATGGCCAGACCTTCAACTGCCGCTGTCTTTCCGACTCCGGGCTCTCCTATGAGGACCGGATTGTTCTTGGTCTTTCTGGAGAGAATGCGGATGACATTTCTGATCTCCGAATCCCTGCCGATAACCGGATCCAGTTTCTCTTCTCTGGCTCTCTGAACCAGATTTACACCATACTTTGAAAGAGTATCGTAGGTACCTTCGGGGTTGTCGCTCACTACCCTCTGATTTCCCCTGACTTCCTGCAGTGCCATTAAGAAACGGTCTCTCGTGATACCATACTCCCTGAATACCTCAGCGATCTCCTTATTCGGATATTTGATCATGCAAAGGAAAATATGCTCAACCGAAACATATTCATCCCCCATGTTCTTAGCCTCATCTTCCGCATATGTCATGACTTTGTTTAAGTCACGGCCTACATATGGATCTCCGCCCTGAACTTTTACCTTCTTCTCAATCGCTTCCTCTGATCTTTTAATAAAACTCTGTTTATCGATCCCCATCTTCTCAATGAGTTTTAAGATAAGGGAATCATCTATTGTCAGAAGCGAATACAGGAGGTGCTCTTCATCTATCTCCTGATTGCCGTAATCCATCGCAACCTTCTGGCAGTTATTTATAGCCTCCATTGAACTCTGGGTAAATTTACTTATATTCATGATGTCACCTCCGTTTCCTGATAATAAAAACGCCTGTAAACAACCTTTTATCGTTGATTTACAGGCATTATAATACATCTGTTAGCACTCGTCAATAGTGAGTGCTAATACATTTTAATAACTATGTCAATACCCCGGTCATTTATGCGATAAGGGCAGCACTTTATTTTACACCGGACATTTTTCCATGTTGTTTGATGGCAGAATTTTTACAAATGAAAAAGCAGCAAATCTCAGGGATCTACTGCTTTCATTGTTGGTTGTTATTCTGTTTTTCTGTAGAGTTTAGAGCATAGCGGAATACTTAGTCTGATCTGCATCAGGTATTCCCAATGCTTCCATTGCCTGCTTTGCAGTCCATTTCATGTTTTTCATAAGTTCCTTAATGTTACCTAATACGGTATCTCTCTTTTCCTCTTCTATCTCTTCTTTCATCAGCTCCTTGAGCGCCTGGCACATCCTTTCATCCCTCCTTATCTTTTCAAATAGCTCCGCATTCTCCGAAACACTCACCTGAAGAACCGCATCTATATTGTTCCGTTCCCCGGGTTCCTTTGCCTGTTTCGCTTCCTGCAGAAACATCCTTACATCCTCTTCCTTAGCATTCTTTGATAATATTTTAAGCCCGGGATGTTTTTTCCCGTCCATAGCCCCTGTTACTATGATCTGTGTATCAAAGAGCACCTTCCCTGTAAGATAATATATCCCTTTATATTTCTCCGTGATCTCTACTCCGGATCCTTCAAGTATCCTGAATAACTCCCTTGGATAGGCCTCCCGAATCATGGTCAGCGTAAGCTCTTCGGCCGGTATTTCATTCACATGCCCACCAAGTGCTTTATACAGACAGCCATAGGATATCGTTTTGTAATAATCATCGATTGATAATGAGTCCCCGCTTCCCTTATACTCAAAAACATTGAACTGCTTAAAGAGTTTACCTATCTCATTCTTGACTACCACGGATGGATCCTTCTTAATTACAAGCAGATCCATCTCCAACGCCTGCTGGCTCAGTTGATACTCAGAATCGAAAAACAGGTCGTCCTTATTCTCTTTTAATTCCCACTTTGTGGCTCCGAAAAACGCCGGATGCCAGTATGTTTTCTCTGATTTCACTATGTCTTTCATTTCACCCCCATTCTAT
>CACZBM010000039.1 GCA_902779445.1 uncultured Lachnospiraceae bacterium | reverse complement strand
AATAACAGGGATGTACCGGATCTGAATTCTAAAAAACCTAAGATTCCGAGTTTTACACTGTCAATTAGAAAAGAATCAGGGCTCGACCCAAATTTCATTAAAGAATTCAACGATTATTTTAAAAAGAATTCGATCAGTTTCAATATAATTCCCTGTGATATCAGGTATGCGGAGACAACCTTCCTCGGGAAAACCGGTTATATCCCGGATATTGACCCGGATCCCGATGATGGAGGCCTTGAAAAAGCAGAAAAATACAGGCAGAAAATGCTGAAGAGCAATCTGAAGATCGAGGGTAACACAATAAAGAAGATCTCTCTTTTTGGTCCGAGGCTTGAATATGATATCAATAAAGATAAGTGGGGCACATATTCAAAGAAATTAAAAATAGATAAAAAATACAATCCTGATAAACCTAATCTTAAGAAGGATTTTCATGCTGAAATCTCAGGTAATTATATTGTTCTGACCGGACAGGGAAATTATACGGGAACAGTGATAGTCAATAATCCGCTTATTAATGATGATAAGTATTTCAGGGATGCTGATGACCACACCAACTTTAATTCCTTCCTCGGCACAATATATGATTATTGGGACCCCAATGCTGACTGAACTGATAAAGAAACGGGGGCCGTTTTCAGTTTGTCTTGACAAGTAATTTCCCATCTTTGACAGCCAAAATGCGAGGAAAGCCTGTATTTAAGCGTGTTCCTCGCATTTTATTTTAGGTAAAAGTGTAGCTATATATAACTAATTTTGGGCTATAAATTCATCATCTTCGTATACCGGTATTCCAAAGCGGAAATCATATCTGTACCATCCGTATTTTGCATCTTTAGACCCGTACCGCATACCCCGTATGTAGTTTCCCTGTCCGCCATGCAGCGGCGGGGACAAAGTGTGCATTCCATATCTTTGCGGGACCGGTTTTATTCAGTGACGGTCACATTGAACGTATAATTTTTGCCTGCTATCTTTGCGGTGAGCTTCGTCCCGGACTTTCCGGCGCTTCTTGCATATATCACACCTGACTCGTCAGCAAATACCTCATCGTTATTTTTGCTTACGAAAATTACCGGTTCATATATACCCTCCCCTTTGATAAGGCATACGCTGCCCTTCCGGATCTTAAGATCATAGGCTGTGCCGGACGGGCCGGACGGGCTCAGTTCTCCGGCTCCGATAAGGCGGAAGAAGGGATTCTCCGAATAAACCCTGACAGTGTAATCAAAACCGTTCACGCTTTCGTACGGGTTATAATTACCGCTCACAGTCGCCATTCCGGCAGTGTTTCCGGCAATGATCTTTCCGTTTGTGATACCTGCGACGGAATCCGCAGAGGAGTGCCACTCCACATTTTTCGGCTTCATACCCGAAATGGAGAGGGATCTGCTCTTACCTGACATGAGATAGTTTGTCCGAAGAGAAGGAGCGGGTACTTTGACCATCAGCTTCTTTTCACCTGCCGCAGTCTCTGCAACGATCACGGCATTACCCGGACCGACGGCGGTCAGCTTTCCGTTTGTGCCGATACGGACCACGCTGTTCTGATATGCAGTGATCTTGTTCGATCTGTTCTTTATCTCATTCAGGGAAAGTGACGAATTCCACTCCGCTTTTTTTATCTTAAAATTATCCGCAAATTTGAGGGAGACTGTCTGAAGCGGCTGGAGCGTGATCAGCTTAGTGTTGATCGATTTGATATTCTCTTTCTCGATCACCTTAACGCTTGCAGTAAGCTTCCTGCCGTTCACCCATGCCGTGATCTTTGCGCTACCCTTCTGACAGCCGTAAATGACTCCGTCTCCGACTGAAACCACAGACGGATTCGAAGACTGCCATACCACGTTATAATGCTCCTCGGCGCCTCCGAGGGACAGTTCAAGCTTCTTTGTTTCACCGACAAGGATAACGGATTTTTTCGTGAGGATAGGATCCGCGATAAAAGCATTACAGGTGATCTTTCCGGAATTTCCGGAAACCGATTCACCGGTGAGGATGATGTCCTTTCCGCCTTTTTTCGCGGAAGCCTTATTTTGATCATCTATCTTCAATATATCCGGACCGGATGAAGTCCAGGAGTAATCAGAATTCAGGGTGTATTTCTGTCCCTTTGTGAGATAAACCTTATCTCCGTCTGATAACTGCAGTGAGGTATCCATACCTGAAGAGGTGTTTCCGGATACCGCGGCAGGCAGGAAACGGGAGGTGAGCGTCATATTTCCCGTTACAGGGATATCTCTGTTCCATAAGGTCTTATTATTGATATACCAGCCGGTAAACGCAGTGTCTCCCACGGGATCCGGAGGGATATTTTTGACCATGTCGCCGGCAGTGACAGTCTCCTCATGGATCACATCATTACCTTTCTTAAAGGTCACGGTGCAGTTATCATCCTGTTTTACGGTAACCATGCAGTAAGCACTTTTGCCGCCAGCCCGGGCAGTTGCCGTTATTATCGTATCTCCGGGGGATATTCCCGTAATGACCCCTGCATCACTTATCTTTGCGATCGCTTCATCATCACTTGTAAATGTCACGGTCTTATCTTCGGTGCTGACCGGACAAACTGTGGCATTGAGGCTTACGGTTTCGTTTACGCTTATCGTAACAAAGGGACGGTCAAGGACCACACGCATTCCCTTGTTGTCGTACATGCTGAGGTCCACTGTTCCTTCTCCGGTCTTATTGCTTAAGTAACTCGTGTGAAGATGGTAAGTCAATATACCGTTTTCAATACCGGCGCCGTAGATATACCCTTTTGAACGTTCATCGGCTGTAAGACTGTATATGGTTTTCTTATCACCTGTCGACGAATTGATGAGGAGGATGTCAACGGGGGTTGTTGCGGTATAGTAATTTCCGACAGAGCATAAAGAAGTGTAGCCGGAGCCCCACCACGAGTTTTCATTTCCCCACACATACCAGTTTGCCTGATATTCTGTAAGCTTCTTCGAGGTCGAGGTATTAAAATCAAAGGCATACATCTGTACAGCAGTCGATCCGGAATCATAAGACGGGGCAACGGCATACGCACCGGTATTTCCTATCATGGGAACCGGAGATTCAGTATTGATCCAAAAAGCATTTTTATAATCATCCCCGGTCCTTATCGAAGCATAGACATTCTTTCCCGAATCGTTTTTCCAGTCAGTGGAAAGGTGTCCAGTAGAAACCATACCGTCCCTGTTCCGGAGGAAGTTTGAGTGCATGCAGTAATTTTCATAGAAATATACCGAATTTCCGCTGTTGTCGGCAGCGAGCGGATCGTCCCAGGTACAGTCAACGAAGTATTCTTTATTATTGATGGTGAGATAGTTCCAGGCATGATCCAATTCCTCACTTATTACAGAGCCGCATTTCATACGGCTGTCGAGTTTATTTATAAGGTGTTTGTATGCCAGTTCGTATCCCTGGCATACTGCATAGCCGTCTAATATGGCATTCTTAGCGCTGTATTTTTTATAGGTAAGATCGTATTTTACATGGGTTACAAGGTAATCATGGATATACATTGCTTTCTGAATGTCCGTCCACCCTGCATCAACACCGCTCAGGATCTCATCAACCTTTTTATCGAAAGCAGAGGAGGAATCCACAGAGCAGTCATCCTTAATGCCGATCGAAAGGCTCTTCACATTGCTGTCGGAGTCTTCCGTGAAGCTATAGGTGCCGTTCACATAGAAGTATTCGGAATGATCGTTTATCACGCCGGAAAGGAGTCCCGGCAGTTTATCCGAAGGGATACGGCAGCCTGTAATATCGGCTTTTACGGAGGAACCGCCGTTCCAACCGCTTATCGCAGCCTCGATCATACTGGCAGCCCGGGAATAATCGGGATCACTGCCTGAGTGATCAAGGGTGGAATAGTCCGCGATATCATCATTATCCGGAATGCCTCCCTCCTGTATGAGCCTGGAGGATATGTCACCGGAAACGCTTTTTTCTGCGTAAGCAGGGACAGGAGGAAGTCCTGACGTAACGGACAAGAGAATGAGTGCTGCCGTAAGGAGCTTATTTAACAAGTATTTTTTCATTTTTTATCCCCCGTTTCTTCCTGATATTGTATCTTGAAATCCGGCCGGAAGCAATGATATTGGACAATAGGTGTAACTTAACTTGCTTTTTCACTGTAATATGATATTATTCTAAAATAATTGTGTAAATAAGATGATAATTTCCAAAGAAAGTATGATTTAGGAGGAAAGAAATGAATTGTCCAAATTGTGGAGCTAACGTTGATGAGGGAACAAAGTTCTGTCCTAACTGCGGCTCAGATATTTCTAATGTAACTTCGGGCGCAGGCGCAGGAGAGAGCAATCAGAATAATACAGCTGATAACAGCTCATACGGGCAGCCTGAATATCAGCAGACTTATGAGACTTATACCGGTGGAAGCGGAACAGCAAGAAACATCGTTGTATGTATTATCCTTTCTATTGTTACCTGCGGGATCTATTCATTATACTGGATATATTGCCTGAACGAGGACATCAATTCCCTTTCAGGAAACGAGAACGCTACCAGCGGCGGAATGGTCATCCTTTTCAGTATCATAACGTGTGGTATTTATAGCTTTTACTGGTGCTATAAGATGGGAGAAGGAGTTGATACCATTAAGAACCAGCCCGGAGCTTCCACACCGATCCTTTTCCTTGTTCTTTCAATCTTTGGTCTTGGGATCGTTAACTTCTGCCTGATGCAGGATGCGATCAATAAGGCTGTCGGGGCTTGAGAAAAGAATAATTTCTGAGTAAAGAAAAGCGGTAAGTCTTTAAGGTATTGAAGATTTACTGCTTTTTTTGCCTAATGCTTTAAGGGGAGATAATATATGGCGGAGATTAAGGACATCAGACAGTATGTGATAGAACATATTGATGAAGCGATCGAGAAAGAAGATATAAAGATCTTTTATCAGCCCGTAGTCAGGACTATCACGGGGGAGATCTGTGAAAAAGAGGCTCTGGCAAGATGGGATGATCCGGTATACGGGCTGCTTATGCCGGAACAGTTCATATCGATCCTTGAAGAGTATAAGCTTATACACAAGCTGGATACATTTATCATACGAAAGGTCTGTGCCCACTACAATAAATGTGTGAACAGAAACGACCCCGTCATTCCTGTTTCCTTCAATCTTTCATGGCTGGATTTTGAACTCTGCGATATCATCGGCATACTAAATGACGAGATCGAGAAAAACCAGGTTCCGCGGGAGATGATAAGAGTTGAGATCAATGAGAGTATCCTTTCACATGACAGGGAGCTTATCAGAAATAAGCTGAAGACCCTGCATGATCTGGGATATCAGATCATAATGGATGATTTCGGTTCCGGACATTCCTCCATAAATATCCTTAAAGACTACGTTTTTGACGAATTAAAATTAGACATGCGTGTGCTCTGGAGCAAGGACAACAGAGCAAGGACCATTATAGGCTACCTCTGTTCCATGACGAAGTCTCTCGGTATCAGGACAATAGCAGAAGGGGTGGAGGATGAGGATCAGGTGAATTTCCTATTCTCAATGGGATGTGAGAAACTGCAGGGATTTTATTTCGGAAAACCCATGTTTTACTGGGATATGGTTAATTACATTAAGGAAAAGGGCCTTTCCATTGAGCCTTTAAGTCTTAAGGGCTATTATGACCGTGTCAGCGAAACGGATTTTCAGGCAAAGATCGACAGCTCCTTTGCCATTGCTGAATTTAAAGACGGAGATTTTCATTTCCTGTATGCCAATGATGAATACCGTAAGAATATGGAGAGCCTCGGGATCCCTGATTTTATGACGCTTGAGAGTATATGTGCAGATCCTGAGTCGGAGGTGAACAGAAAGTTTAATGCCATGCTTTCCAATGCCAAAAAGCAGGATACAGAGCAGGTGGTGGATCTCGTATGGAACGGAAATTACTGTATTGCGAAGCTTAAGATCATAGACAGCTGTAAAGATTCAGATGCTGTAGAGCTCTATATGGATAATCTGTCGCTGAACCCTAAAGTCAATCATCTGGAAAAGATAAATAATGCGCTTAATTCCATATATTCCGTATTTGACAGGGTGATGGAGCTGAATCATAAGAAGAATAAGGTGCGGGTACTCCATATGGAGACCGGACTCACCGAGAAATATGACAGTGACAGTTATACGAAGAATATAGACAGGTATGTGGAAAAAGAAATATATGTGGAAGACCGGGAGAGATACAGACAGTTCGCTGATTTCAAAACACTGGGTGACAGGATTGGTAATTCCGGCAGGAATTTTATAGCAGGATGCTTCCGGTTTAAGAATGCAGGCGGAAACTATGCGTGGAAGGAGCAGTACATAGTCCTCGCAGGAAATACAGGTAAAAACAATAAGTTCCTTATCTGCACAAAGGACGTGGACGATAAGCAGGTTGCCCTTCTCATGCAGTTAAGTCCCCTTGTATCCACGGGAGTGGGAGAAAAAGTATCGTACGGTGAGGATAATATCACGGACATAGATCTATGGAAAAGCGTACTGGACGGCTGCCCCGTGGGATTATTCTGGAAGGATATCAACAGGAGGTTTCTGGGAGTAAATAAGGTATTCCTGGACTACTATGGATTCGATTCCGCAGGTGATGTAATCGGAAAGACCGATGAAGACCTGAACTGGCATGTGGATCCCGAACCCTTCAGGAAGGATGAGGAAAGGGTCATAAAGAACGGCGAAGTCATCAGGGATTCCATTGGAAAATGTATTGCCAGAGGGAAGAACAGGGACATTGTCGTAAATAAAGCCCCGATACGTAAAGACGGGAAAACCGTCGGCCTCGTGGGATATTTTCGGGACATAACAGATGTTGTTAAAAAAGAAAAATCCTTGAAATCCGCATTATTCACGGATCCCGTGACAGGAGTCCTGAATACAATGGGACTTATGGACTGTACGGTAAAGTATTCCGAAGCCTATGCGGACAACCATAAGGATTACGTTATGGCTGCCATAAACATCAATCAGTACAGGACCCTTCATGACAGATACGGAGAGGAATATGTAAACGAGCTGATGAGATCTGTTGCCGACCGTATCAAAAAGCAGATAGGTGTATCCGGAGTGACGGCCAGACCGGGCAGTGATATTTTCATAGTATTAAAGCAGGTGGAGAGACCTGAGGAGGGGCAGATCCTTGTACAGGCCATTACAAGCGATATCAGGAATATCAAGGAAATAAAAGGCATGCCGTGTACAATATACACTTCAGCGGGTTATGCAGCATTTTCCGAGACCGGAAGCGGTGAAGCGATCTACAATGCGGCAATGAAGAGAATGAATGACCAGATGGACAGGATAAGGAGATTTACGGGAGGACTTTAAAAATTTCCTGTGTTGGTGTATGATATTGAAGCGTGTCGATAATTGCGGAGGGTGGTAAAATGGAACAGCATGTAACGATAAAGGGAGTGAAATCCGGAATCGTCCTTAAACTGGACAAAGAGCCGTCTTTTGAAGATCTTCTGCCACAGATCGCAGAAAGATTTGAATCTGCCTCATCATTCTTCGGTACCTCAAAGCTGGTTCTGAAGGTGGAGGGAAGGGATGTTTCCGAAGAAGAAGCGGGAAAGATCCTGGATGTGATAAAGGAAAAGACCAGGCTCAGAATAACTGCCGTTATTACCGAAGATAAAAAGCTTTCAGAGAAGCTTCAGGAGGGGATCAACAAGGAAAATGCCCTTTCCGAAGCGGAAAAGGATAAAAAGATAGATTCCCTTACCGAGGAGAACGAAAAGCTGAAGAGCAAGCTCGCTTCCCTCACAGGGATAGATGGCAGGAATGCCGAGATCCATATCGGATCTCTCCGTTCGGGCATGAGCTACGAAGCAGAGCAGAGCCTCATCATTCTGGGTGATGTAAAGCACGGAGCCAGTGTAACGGCGGGCGGAAGCATCTTTGTTATCGGAACACTTACAGGAACAGCAGGAGCCGGAGTATACGGGGACAGTAAGGCATTTGTAATGGCTCTGAACATGGATCCGCTCCAGATAAGGATCGCGGACATGCTGGCTATTTCAGAGGATCAGGATCCGGTGGATTTCTCAAAGACCGGTCTTTTCAACAGCGTGAGACACGTTGATAACGGTCCCGAGGTGGCAGAGATAACAGACGGACATATTCTCTTAAAACCTTATGACAGGGAGTTTATTGAGAATTGTGCATTTCTTAATGACAAGAACTGAGAAATAGTAGTTTTTTAGGAGGAGTAGAAACGTAATGGCAGAAGTAATTGTTGTAACTTCCGGTAAGGGCGGGGTTGGTAAGACGACGACCACAGCTAATCTGGGGACAGGTCTTGCAAAGCTTAATAAGAAGGTTGTCCTGGTAGATACAGACATAGGACTCCGTAATCTGGACGTCGTTCTCGGGCTTGAGAACAGGATCGTATACAATCTCGTGGATGTGGTTGACGGAAACTGCAAGATCTCACAGGCCCTAATAAAGGATAAGAAGGTGGATGGTCTTTATCTTCTTCCTGCAGCCCAGACAAGGGATAAGGATGCGGTTACACCGGATCAGATGAGGACTCTTGTAGAGGATCTCAGAAAGGATTTTGATTATATCATTCTGGATTGCCCGGCTGGAATTGAGCAGGGATTCAAGAATGCCATTGCGGCAGCTGACAGGGCTCTGGTAGTCACCACTCCCGAAGTTTCCGCTGTACGTGATGCTGACCGTATCATAGGTCTGTTAGAGGCAAATGAGATCAAGAATATCCGCCTTATCGTCAACAGACTTAACGTGGACATGGTTAAGCACGGAAATATGATGACTGCAGAAGATGTTGTGGAGGTTCTTTCCATCGATCTTATCGGTGTGATCCCCTATGACGAGAAGATAGTCGTTTCAACAAATACAGGTACTCCTCTTGCGGGAGATGATACACTCGTAGGCCAGTCATACATGAATGTCTCCAAGAGGATCATGGGTGAAGATGTTCCTTTCCTCAATCTTGAAGCAAAGAAGGGATTCTTAGCAAAGATCGGTGAGTTGTTCAAAGGTTGATATAAGGAGGAGAAACACCATGAAATTTATGGATTTTTTTAGGAGAAAGACGACCAGCGAGATTGCGAAGGACCGCCTCAAGATGGTGCTTGTATCCGACAGGAGTGCTGTTAATCCTGAGATAATGGAGAGGATCAAAAATGACATTATCCAGGTACTTGCAAAGTATGTAGAGATAGATCAGGAAGGACTCGACATCAAGATCACACAGGTGGATGCAGAAGGAGAAGATAAGGCAGCAGGAGCAACCGTTCCGGCGCTTTATGCAAATATCCCGATAAAGTCTATGAAGCAGAACAATTAATAAATAAGCATTTCCATCAAAGTTTTGCTGAATTTTAGCCGTTTCTGTGGTATTATAAGGGCAACAGTCTATAATACCCCGGAAGCGGCTTTTTTCGGGATATACCCGAGGATGGATAATGATCAAGATAAGCGTCATAATACCCTGTTATAACGTGAGCATGTTTATCGACAGGTGTATGGAATCATTGGAAAAACAGACCATAGGAATGTCTTCTCTGGAGATCATTTTAGTTAATGACGCTTCAAAGGATGCTACCCTCGGAAAGCTTTTACTGTGGGAAATGAAATATCCGGATAATATCTGTGTCATTCCTTTGGAAAAAAATGTGATGCAGGGGGCGGCAAGGAATATTGCACGGGATTACTGCCACGGAGAGTATATAGCATATCTGGATGCGGATGACTGGCTTGTACCCTCAGCCTTTGATAAGCTGTACAGAGCAGCAAAAAAGAACAGGGCAGAGGTGGTAAACTATCTTTCAAAAAAGGTCTACGGTGATCCTGAAAATGACGATCCCGATACGAAAAGCGGCGTAAAAGACAGGATGATCGTTATCAATACTCCGGAAGAAAGGCTTCACTATTTCTCAAAGGGAAATTCACCCCTGCTACGCGGATGCTGGGACAAACTTTTCTTACGGGAATTTGTTGAGAAGCTTGACTTAAAGTTTGCAGAGGGGGTATTTGATGAAGAGAGTCTTTTTACAACCCCCGCATATATGCATATGACAAGGTTATATGAGCTGAATGAGTATCTCCACAGGTATTTTCAGAATTCCATCAGTTCCACATATAACCTTATGAAAGATATGAAAAGGCGTGATGATAATGCCAAAACCTGGATGGCCACATATGAAGTGCTGAAGGAAGACGGAAGCGTGGATTCCCAGCATGAGCTGGTGGAATGGTTCTTTGTGATCAATTATTACATAAGATCCTTTATATTCGCAGCCTCCAGAGGAATAACATATGATACTGAAACTGTAAATGCCATGCAGGATACGGTACACGAGCTGTTTCCGGACTACAGATCAAATCCAACGCTTATGGGTATGGAGTTATATAGAGATTCCCTTAAGCTTTTGGATATGAAGGTGGATGACAGTAATATCGAAGAATATAACAGGCTGTGGCTTGAGGTCTGTAAAGCTAATCCGGGTGGGATCTAGGTGTCATCCTGAGCCGTTTTGTCAACCTGAGCTATTTTGTCATCCTGAGCGAAGCGAAGGATCTCTCCGGCCGTATATGAGATTCTTCGGGCTTTGCCCTCAGAATGACAAAAATATGAAATGCAGTGAAGAATTCCAAAAGGAAATCCGAAAAAGTGATATGAAAAAAATATCCGTCATCATCCCATGCTATAACGTGGAAAAGTATATAGACAGGTGCCTTGGGTCCCTATCGGAACAGACCATCGGGATAGATGAGCTGGAGATCATTGCGGTAGATGACCTGTCAACGGACGGCACAAGAGGCAGGATAGAAGTCTTTGAGAAAAGCTATCCGGAAAGTCTTTTATTTATACCGCTGGAAGAACATGTAATGCAGGGGGCTGCGAGGAACATAGCACTTACCTATGCCTCAGGAGAGTATGTGGTATTCCTGGATTCGGATGACTGGCTTTTACCCATGGCTCTTGAGCATATTTATGAAAAAGCACTTAAGAGTAATGCCGATATCGTAGGGTATTATTCCAGAACCGCCCGAGGGTATTCAAAGGATGATATTGACTATGAGACCGGGGAGAGAAGCACTCTTCTTAAGATCGACGGGACAGAGGATCTTATAAAGCTCCTGTTTAGCGGTCTCACAATGAGGGGATGCTGGGATAAGGCATATAAAAAGAGTTTTATAGACAATAACGGATTCAGGTATGCCGAGGGAGTCTTTGATGAAGAGAGCCTCTTTACCATCCCTGCCTTTCTTTCTGCACGCAGGTATTACATATTAAACGAAGAACTTCACAGATATTTTGAAAATACTGAGAGCACGGTCTATAACCTGGCCCACAGGATGGAACACAGGGATGATAACGCAAAGACCTGGTTTGAACTCTACGGAGTATTGAAGGAAAAAGGGTATCTTGGCAGGGAACCTGAGGTTACGGAAGCTCTTTTCATCCAGAATTATTTCAACAGGTCATTTCTCATAAACATTCCCCGGGGATTAAAATACGATCCCCAAACCGTAAAGGATATGCAGTACACGGTTAAGACCTTTTTCCCGGATTATGAAGAAAATCCGATCCTCATGCAGATGAGGAGTCTTGAATATACTAAGAGGCTCATGGCCTTTGATACCAGGCGGGAAAGCATGGATGTATTTGAAAGAACAGTAGGAGAATTCGCTGCAAATGTCGGAAATGAGTTATAAGAATCTGTCAGTATGCATCATTACCAAAGATCAGGGTACGAAGTTGAAGAAATGTCTTTCAGCGGTGAAGGAGCATCTTCCGGAAGCGGAGATCGTGGTAACCGATACAGGGAGTCATGATGATTCCATGAAGATCGCGAGGGAGTTTACGAAGAATGTAAACGTATTTCCCTGGTGTGATGACTTTGCGGCTGCGAAGAATGACTCTGTCCTTATGGCATCAAATGACCTGATACTTATCCTGGATACCGATGAGTATATCGAGGGTATGATAGGAGATGTAAAAGTTCTTATTTCCCAGCACGAAAAATACCCGGATGCTGTAGGCAGGATAAGGCGTACCAGCACCTTTATAAATGAACAGGGATACAAGGTCAATTACGAAGAGTGGGTGAACAGGCTCTTTGACAGGAGAGAATTCCAATATGAAGGCTGTATCCATGAGCAGCTTGTAAGGAAGAACCGTGAAGACAAGAACGATTACAAGACCTATAAAACAACCCTGCATATCCTTCACGACGGCTATGATCTCAGTGAAGAACAGAAGCAGGAAAAGGCAGAGAGAAATATAAAACTCCTAAAAAAAGCCATATCCGAAAACGGGGAGGATCCCTATCTTTTCTACCAGCTTGGCAAGACCTATTTTTCTGTCAAGATGAAGGAAGAGGCGTCGGAGAACCTTCTGTGGGCTCTTGAATTAAAGCCCGACCCGGATATGGAATATATGGCAGACTTAATAGAGCTTACCGGATATGCGCTGATAGGAACGGGCCATGCAGACCTTGGGCTGGAGATAGCCGGGAAATACAGGAGTGAATTAAGATACAGTACAGATGCTGACTTCATGTTCATGTATGCCATGCTTCTCATGAATAATGAGAGATTTGATGAAGCTATTGAAACTTTTATTTCCTGTACCCTTCTCGATGAATCGGGCACGGAAGGAACCGCCTCATATATGGCATGGTATAATGCAGGAGTGATATGTGAAGTCAGAGGCGAGTTTGAAAAAGCGAGAGAGTATTATAAAAAGGCCGGAGATTTTTCAGATGCCAAAGAAGGAATAAGGAGATGCGGTATATGACCTATAGAAAAATCGGGGGGGGTACGGCGCGTATGAGAAAAAAGACTGACGGACTGCTGTTCAGATTTGCAATGGTATTTCTGATATTTACCATAGTTACCCTTGTGCTCAGTGGTTTTATGACATACGTTTCCCAGATGGGTTCATATAAGGCACAGTGCCAGGACAGGCTTAAGCAGGTGGGACACTATCTGGAGAGCCTCGTCCTTATGGGAGGCGATGATTTCAAACTGTATCAGGAATATTTCATGGAGAATTATCATGATATGGAAATTCCTTTTGACTTTACGGAATATAAGACCAAAGAAGAGGAGTTTTACCAGCTTCTTTACTCGACAGAATCCGGAAAGGTTCTCGGAAAGGATATCACGGTAAAGGAACTCTCGCCCGAGCTTCAGAAAGCGTATTTTGAGTATCTCCATGAATTCTATCTTTTGACCTTTGAAAAGGCAGCTCAGGATTTCAATCTTACATATGCCTATTATATCGATCTTGAGCCTTCAAAGCCGGGAACCATTGACAGGTACGGGGATCCCTACGACTATGACATCTATTATATCCTGGATGCGGAGAGAGTTGAAAGGGACGGTTCCGAAGGCAAGTACCTCCATCTCGGGGATCATTATGAGCACAGCCACCATAAACAGGAGGTGGAGCTTAAGATATGGGAGAGCGGGGAAGAGATCAATGAATTTCAGGAGTGGGATAATGCCTGGGGACATACCTATTCATATCACGTACCGCTTATAATCGACGGGGAAAAGATGGGGCTCATAATTACCGAGATAGACGTGGAAGATGTGAATCACGGAATACTCATGAATACCATCCGGGAGATAGTCGGTATCGCTACTGTTCTCATTTTTTGCGTGGTTGTCGTGCTTCTTTTCATAAATAACAGCTACATTTCAAAGATCACAAGGCTCTCTGATTATATCAGGAAGTATTCAAATGAGAAGGATCCCGCTATTGCCAAATTTATTGAATCCGACGAGGGAGGAAAGGATGAGATAGCTGATCTTGCAGACCAGACTTCGGCAATGATCCTTGAGATAGATAACTATATAAAGAGCCTGAGGGAGACCACGAGGGAGCTGTCTGAGACCAAGGAAAAAGCCAACAGCATGCAGGCTCTTGCCAACAGGGATGCACTTACCGGTATACGAAATAAAAATGCGTATGATACAGAAGTTCTGATGCTTGAAGCATCGCTGGAGGAAGGTAACAGCGAATTCGGTATTGCGATGATAGACCTTAACTTCCTTAAGAAGATAAACGATACGTATGGACATGAGCAGGGAAATATGGCTATAAAGAGGCTCTGCCACATTGTCTGCATGATATTTGACCACTCCCCTGTATTTCGTATAGGAGGAGATGAATTCGCGGTCATCCTGAAAGGACATGATCTGAAGCATTATGATGAGCTGAGGGAGCGGTTTGAGCACGAGATAGAAGTTCTGGAAAAGGATGAATCAGTTCCCAGGTGGGAAAGGGTATCCGCGGCCATCGGTGCTGCATTCTATGAACCCTCCAGGGACAGGGGCGTAGCTTCGGTATTTAAGAGGGCTGATGAAGCAATGTACTATAGAAAGAAGGAAATGAAGGCTCTCAGACAATAAAAAAGAATTGCTATCATTTCCCTGAAAAAAGCATTTGGCCAGAAGTACCACACGGTACTGCAGCCTATGAGATCGGCATCGATCCCTTCATTAAATGCCAGCATACCGCTTCTTAAGACGTGAAAATTATTCGTTACAACGGCAATTTTTGCGTCTTTTTTTATGCCATCGATAATGGATTTTGAAAATAGAAGGTTTTCCAGGGTATTTCTGGATCTCTTTTCGGCTATCACTTCCTCATCTTCCGCACCGTGGCTTAAAAGATACAGCGCCATTGCAGAGCCTTCACTTATGGGTTCATCGCTTCCCTGACCTCCGGAAGGAACGTAAAGCGCACTCTTGTTGTTTTTCCACTCCTGTTCCCACACAAATCGCATGGCCCGGTTTGTCCTGTCTTTGATCAGGGGCCTCAACATCCCTTTTCTGCTTACGGAGCACCCGAGGATTATGACAAAATCCTTATCATAGCCGGGTTTTATCTTTAGTACGGTATAGCCCATTATACATATAGCGAGGATGATACATTCTCCGTAGTTAAGTAACAGACGCAGGAAAGTAAGAAAGGGAAGAGGCATGAAGGCAAGAAAATCCCCTCTGACACGCAGAAAATACGAAGCTGCAGGGTAAACAAAAGAAAATATAAGATCAGGAATGAATTTTCTTCTGAAACCCTCATGCAGGATAAGAGATATATCACTTACACACATAAAGAGGCATAAGACGGAGACAGGCACGAAAAGCACTCCGGGAGGAGTGATGAGCGAAAGGAGAAATAAGAGAACACTTGTTATAAAAATATTGACACAGGCAAAGGGCCTTTTCTTAAAGGAAATGATCAGTACCGGCAGTAAGATCATGATCCCGATGATCATAAGTATTTTAACAGTCATAAAAACAGTATAATCTTTTTTATTTAGTTGGGAAAGTGGGGGCTCTTCGTTTATAATGAAAAAGATCCTTCGGGCTGCGCCCTCAGGATGACAAATACAGGGGTCAGGATGACAAATACAGGGGTCAGGATGACGAATACAGGGGTCAGGATGACGAATACAGGGGTCAGGATGACGATACACGTTGTCGTCCTGAGCGAAGCGAAGGATCTAAAGAGGAAATATATGAACACAACAGATCTCATCTTAAAACTTGAAAATACAAGGGACTTAAGTGACGATGAATTTCTGACCCTTATCAGTTGTGCTGATCCGGAAACAGATACACTTCTATCGGAAAGAGCCGTAAGGGTTAGGGAGGAGTATTACGGAAAGGACGTCTATTTAAGGGGATTAATAGAATTCACCAATTACTGCAGGAATGACTGTTATTACTGCGGTATCCGGAGAAATAACGGGAAAGCCGAACGTTACCGCCTGAGTAAAGATGATATCCTGTCCTGCTGTGATACCGGGTATGATCTTAAATTCAGGACCTTTGTCCTTCAGGGGGGCGAAGACCCTTATTATACAGATGATATGATAGTATCCATAGTGAGTGCGATAAAGGAAAGGCATCCTGACTGCGCAGTCACTCTGTCCATAGGAGAACGGGAAAAGGAAAGCTGCCGTAGATTCCGTGAGGCGGGGGCTGACAGATACCTTCTCCGCCACGAGACAGCGGACAGGGATCATTACAGGAGCCTTCACCCGGAAGATATGTCATTTGACCACCGGATGCAGTGCTTAAGAGATCTCCGTGAGACAGGATTTCAGGTTGGATGCGGGATGATGATAGGATCTCCCGGGCAGGAAGCAGAGCATATTCTTAAGGATATAAGATTTATACAGGAATTAAAGCCAGAGATGGTGGGTATGGGTCCGTTCATCCCCCACCACGATACAATATATGCGGATCATAAAGCGGGTTCAGCGGAAATGACACTACGCCTTTTATCCATAGTCCGCCTGATACTGCCGGAGGTTCTGCTGCCGGCTACTACTGCTCTTGGTACCGTAGATCCCATGGGACGGGAAAAGGGGATAATGGCCGGAGCAAATGTTCTGATGCCGAATCTTTCACCCGTAAATGTGAGAAAGAAGTATCTTCTCTATGATAATAAGATCTGTACCGGGGAAGAGGCGGCAGAATGTATAAGATGCCTTGAAAAAAGAGTTGAAAGTACAGGATTCAGAGTAGTTGTGAGCAGGGGGGATCCTGTTGATTATAGTCATCCTGAGCGTTGGCTGTCATTCTGAGCGCCAGCGAAGGATCTCTTGTACGGGGTACTCTCGCACAAAGTGCTCGAAAACGTACCCGAAAAACGTCCACCGGACGTTTTTCCATCCTGAGCGTTAGCGAAGGATCTTTCTAATATACGGAGGTTTTACATGCAAGATAACAGAATAACTGTTGTATACGGTGAAAGACCGGATGAAATGACCCTCTCCCTGTTGAACGCAGTAAACTTAAGGGATGATATCCCGGCGAATGCCAGGATAGGCATCAAGCCGAATCTTGTTAATCCAACTCCTCCGGAACACGGTGCCACCACCCATGGCGGGATAGTGGAAACCCTTATCGTCTATCTTCAGAAAGAAGGATTTAAGGATATAACCATACTGGAAGGAGCCTGGACCGGAGCATCCACAAAAGAAGCCTTTAAGAAGCTGGGCTTTGAGGATATGGCGAAAAAGTACGGAGTCAGGCTTATCGACACCAAGACAGACGAATTTCTTATGAAGGAGTATGGGGGAATAGAGATAGAGATAAGTAAGACAGCACTTGAACTCGACTATCTTATCGATATCCCGGTTCTGAAAGGACATTGCCAGACGCTTATTACCGGTGCCCTTAAAAACATGAAGGGTATAATATCCGACCGTGAAAAAAGAAGGTTTCATTCCCTTGGGCTTCATAAGCCCATTGCCATCTTAAATAAGATAATAAAGGCCGATTTCTGCATTGTTGACGGTATCTGCGGAGATCTGGATTTTGAAGAAGGGGGAAATCCTGTCAGAATGAACAGGATGTTTTGCTGCAAGGATCCCGTGCTAACGGATTCCTATATCGCAAACCTCATGGGATATGACCCTGAAGAGATCTCGTACATAAAGCTTTCAGCCGAACTGGGTGTTGGAAGCGATGAGATTGAAAAGGCAGAGATAACAGAGCTAAACAGGACAGAGACTAAAACGACTCCTTCGCCCTCAAGGATCGTGCAGGAACTTGCAAAGGTCGTTAAGGAGAAGGATTCCTGTTCATCCTGTTATGCGAATCTCATCCAGGCTCTTATGCGCTTAAGGGACAGTGGGGAGATAACTAAATTTGAAAATAACAATATTGCCATAGGACAGGGATACAGGGGACAGACCCTTTCCTGCCCGGGAATAGGCAATTGCACTGCTTTATTCACAAGTCATGTATCCGGATGTCCCGCAAGGACCATGGATATACTGGAATATCTTAAGGATTATTGAAAGAGCTGATCAGTGACAGTTTTTCC
>CACZBM010000038.1 GCA_902779445.1 uncultured Lachnospiraceae bacterium | reverse complement strand
CTTCTGGAACGGGTGTATTTTGCTCCCTGGCCGGAATTATGGGCTTTTAAGCGCTTCTCCGGATCGGTTGTCCAGCCGCAGTACAGGCTGTCATCAGAGCATCTCAGGATATAGACGTAGTTTTTATTCTCTTTCATCTTTGGCTCCAATTGATTTCCGCGGCAGCTTTAAGGGCACCTTTAAGCTTTTCTTCATCGAGGTTCGAGTAATTTACTATAAAGAAATGCTGCTCCCCTTCGCCTGTAAAATAATACTCTGACAGTGCATTAAGCTTGATCCCGTGCTCTTTAAGTTTCCTCTTTATACTGCTGTCTTTTCGCCCGGTATCTATCTTGATAAGGAAATGTAGGCCGGAATCATTCTCGATCATGGAGCATCTGTCGGAAAGACCGCTCATACTTATGATATCCATGATCCTCTTTCTCTTCCTCAAATAGTAAAGCCGCATACGGTTAATATGCTTTTCAAGATACCCGTCAGAAATAAATTTATAAAGAGTATACTGTTCGAAATTGGAAACCGTGCATGCGTAAAATGACATGGTCCTGTAAAAAAGATTGGCAAGATGCACGGGAAGAACCATGTAGCTCACCCGGATGGTTGGTGACAGGGTCTTTGAAAAGGTGTTGATATATATCACTTTTTCGCAGGCATCTATGGAGAATAGTGGCGGAATGGGCTTTCCGGTGATCCTGAATTCACTGTCATAGTCATCCTCTATTATGTATCTGCCTTCATCCGAGTTTGCCCAGGAGAGGATCTCATAGCGCCGGCTGGCGGGCATGGTGATGCCTGTCGGAAAGTGATGGTTCGGGCAGATATGGGCTACCTCAGCCCCGCTTTTTTCAAGCTCATCCACCGTGACTCCTTTTTCGTCAAGTGAAGCAAATCTGCTTTCTATATCCTGTTTTCTGTATATCTTTTCGAGCTTTCGGTATCCCGGGTTTTCTATCACATAGACCTTGTCACGGCCCAAAAGCTGAACGATAAGTCCGTAGAAGTACTCCGTACCTGATCCGATCATTATCTGGTCGGGGTCCACCAGCATACCGCGAAAGGACTTTAAGTGGGAGGCAATGGCTTCTCTTAATTCACGGACTCCGGCAGTGGGAGAGATCTTCATCAGATCTTCCTTCCTGTCATTCATGATCTCGCGGGAGAGCCTGTTCCATATGGAAAAAGGAAAGTTATCGGGATTTATCCTGTTACTGGAAAGATCAAATTCATAGTCTTCATCAGAGGGAATACGTATATTGTAATTCACTTTTGCTTTGAGATCCTGATGCACCATTTTATCAAGACTCGAAACATAGTATCCCTTCTTTGGTACAGTGTAGATGTAGCCTTCACTGATCAACTGGTCATAAGCATTCTGGATCGTAATGGTACTGATCCCGTTATTTCTGGCGAAAGTCCTTTTGGACGGAAGCTTCTCATGGGGCCTTAGTTTTCCTGATAAAATATCCTTTTTTATTGACTTATAGAGGAATATATACAGGGGTTCTCCTGCTTCTTCGAAATCATAAGTGATCATCTTGATCCTCCTAAACTGGCATAAAAAACAAATTTGATTTGATGATTTTAATATGACCAGATCTATTATAGGATTTTTCGTAATAAAACACAATATAAATGATCCTGAGCGAAGCAATGTCTTCCTGAGCGAAGCAATGTCTTCCTGAGCGAAGCGAAGGATCTAAACGGAGGAGCAACACATGAAAGATACACAGTATGAATTGAATAAAGGCCTTGCACAGATGCTTAAGGGCGGAGTGATAATGGATGTGACATCGGCAGAGCAGGCAGAGATCGCGGAAAAGGCTGGAGCCTCGGCTGTTATGGCTTTGGAAAGGATACCGGCTGACATACGTGCGGCAGGCGGTATAGCGAGGATGAGTGATCCGAAGCTCATTAAGGAAATACAGAATGCAGTAAGTATCCCTGTAATGGCTAAATGCAGGATAGGACACTTTGTCGAAGCGCAGGTGCTGGAAGCATTAGAAATAGACTATATCGACGAGTCCGAGGTACTTACCCCTGCCGATGATGTTTACCATATAGATAAGACGAAATTCAAAGTTCCCTTTGTATGCGGTGCCAGAGATCTGGGTGAGGCGCTCCGGCGCATAAAGGAAGGCGCATCAATGATAAGGACAAAGGGTGAACCCGGAACAGGAGATATTGTACAGGCAGTGCGTCATATAAGAAAGATGAATTCTGAGATCCGGAAAGTTACTTCATTATCGGAAGATGAGCTGTATGAAGAGGCTAAAGAACTAAAGGTACCCTACGGACTTCTTCTGGAAGTGCGTGAAAAGGGAAAGCTTCCGGTTGTCAATTTCGCAGCGGGAGGAGTGGCTACACCCGCAGATGCCGCATTAATGATGCAGCTCGGAGCAGAGGGTGTATTTGTGGGATCCGGGATATTTAAGTCCGGAAATCCCGCAAAGAGAGCAGCCGCCATAGTTCAGGCTGTCACAAATTATGAAGACGCAAAGCTTATTGCAGAGCTGTCGGAAGATCTGGGAGATGCTATGGTAGGCATCAATGAGGACGAGATAAAGCTCATTATGGAAGAAAGGGGGATATGATCTTTTGAAAACAGGTGTGCTTGCCGTTCAGGGTGCTTTTATAGAACATAGGCGGATCATAGAGGCCTTGGGTACGGAATGTGTGGAGATCAGGCAGGAAAAGGATCTTTCCGGTATTGACGGTATCATCCTGCCCGGAGGAGAAAGCACCGTGCAGGGTCAGCTCATCCGTAAGACAGGTATGTTTGATACTATAAAAAATGAGATATTAAAGGGACTTCCGGTACTTGCAACCTGTGCAGGGCTTATACTTCTTTCTGAAAAAATAGAGGGTCAGGATGAGAGGCATTTATCTACACTTCCCGTTACGGTAAAGAGAAATGCATACGGGAGACAGCTTGGAAGCTTTATGACCAGAGGGAGCGTAGGGGATATAAAGGATTTTCCCGAAGTGTTTATAAGAGCTCCATATATCACCGCTGTATCACCGGAGGTTGATATCCTTTCAAAGATGGATGATAATACCGTGGGTGTAAAGTATAAAAAGCAGCTTGGATTTGCGTTTCACCCTGAAATGACGGAAGACTCAAGGGTCCATGAAATGTTCCTTAAACTTATCTGAGTGGGTATTTAACACTATTGTTGAAAGAACCGCTGTTTTCGGGTAAAATCTACAGCAAACGACATTGTATATACTGATGCCGTTTGCTTGTTTTTTTGAAATGGATCCGGCTATATGACAGAAAATCATAAAAGTCTTTCTTCAAAAATATGGCTTATTGTTCTGCTTGCGGTTTTTATTTCCTCCGGCTCTTTTTGTGCTGTTTCGCTGGTTCAGGCGGATAAATCCATAAGAAAATCAACTGAACAGAGAATGCTTGATATCGCTAACTGTGCCTCCGGGTCTGTTGACGGGGATATATTAAAAAAACTTACGAAAGATGACGTGGATACTCCGAAATATCAGGCTATATATAATGCCCTGGCAGTCTTCCGGGATAACATAGAATCGGAGTTTGTATATGGTATCAGGGAAGAGGAAGACGGAAGATTTACTTTTACGGTGGACCCTGCCATAGTGAACCCTGCTGAATTCGGTTCGGAAGTATTGATCACACAGGCGCTCCTGACTGCCAGTAAGGGAACCCCGGCAGCTGACAGTGAGCCCTATCTTGACAGATGGGGTAGATTTTACAGTGCCTACAGCCCGGTTTTTGATTCAAACGGTAATGTTGCAGGGATCATCGGCGTTGATTTCAGTAAGGATTGGTATGAGGGGCAGCTGAAAGAGCAGAAATATAAGACGATAACACTGTATGTTATCATTCTTATCATCATATTGATGATCACCGGCGTGATCTGCTACTTCCTGATCAAATCCATTACAGATCACATAGCGCAGATAACGGAAGCTGCCAAGAGGTATAATCAGGGTGATTTCGATAATAAGCTTGAGATAGAGAGTCAGGATGAGATCGGTGTGCTGTCGCGGACGCTTCAGTCCATGGCTACGACCCTTACAGAGCAGATAAGGGAAGCAGAAGTGGCAAACCGTGCAAAGAGCGATTTCCTCGCGAATATGTCCCACGAGATCAGAACTCCCATCAATGCGATCCTCGGAATGAATGAGATGATATTAAGGGAAAGCGACAATCCGACTATCCTCACTTATTCCGAGAATGTTAAAGGCGCAGGAAACAGTCTGTTGGGTCTTGTAAATGATATCCTTGACTTTTCCAAGATCGAAGCCGGGAAAATGGAGATCATCCCGGTGGACTATGATCTTTCGTCCATGATAAAAGATCTTATAAATATGATACATAACCGGGTTGAAGATAAAGGGCTCATACTCGAAACTGACTTCGACGGGGATATTCCGAAGCACCTGAACGGAGACGAGATCCGTATTAAACAGGCAATCTCAAACCTCCTTACAAATGCGGTGAAATATACCGAGAAGGGAAGTATATCTTTTAATATTGGTTTTAACAGGGTGGATGATGATGACAGCAGCATTATGCTCACCGTATCAATAAGAGATACCGGTATCGGTATAAAAGAAGAGGATCTTCAGAAGCTCTTTACACAGTTTGAACGTATTGAAGAGAGCAGGAACCGCAATATTGAAGGCACTGGACTCGGAATGAATATCACGAAAAGCCTCCTTCAGAGGATGGGGTCGGATCTTTTGGTGGAAAGTACCTACGGAGAGGGATCATGCTTCGGATTTTCTATAAAGCAGAAAGTCATCTCCTGGGAGCCTCTCGGGGATTATGAGGAATCATACAGGGAACACATTGCTGAAAAGGATAAATACCATGAGAAATTCAGGGCACCCGATGCACTGGTACTTGTGGTGGATGATAATCCCATGAACCTTATGGTGTTTAAGAGCCTCGTAAAGCAGACAGGGGTAAGGATAGATACTGCGAACAGCGGAGATGAGGGAATTACTCTTTGCAGCGAAAATAAGTACGACATGATCTTCCTGGATCATATGATGCCTGAAAAGGACGGAATAGAGACCCTGCATGAGATAAAAGAAGATAAGGATGATAAGAATAATACGACTCCTGCCGTATGCCTTACAGCCAATGCCATATCAGGTGCCAGGGAACAGTATATATCAGCGGGATTTGATGATTATCTCACAAAACCCATTGAGCCTGACCGATTGGAGGAGATGATGCTGAAGTATCTGCCTCCGGAAATGATAAAGGTGAAGACCGAGGGCAATAATAAGGCCGGAACAGATGGAAGTACAGAGTATGTGCCGGATGTGATCTCGGAACTCGCAGGAAGCCACATAAATGTTGAGACCGGAATAAAGAACAGCGGAACCCTGGATGCATATATTTCTCTCCTTAGGATATTCTATGAATCCATGGACGAGAAAACCTGGGAATTAAACAGATTTTATAATGAGAATGATCTGAATAATTACACCATTAAGGTGCATGCTCTTAAAAGCTCTGCAAGGATAATAGGAGCTGTTCATTTCGGTGAGGAAGCGCAGAGACTGGAAGATGCCGGTAAAGCCGGGGATAACGCTTATATCCATGCTCACCATAGATTGTTTATAGACGAATACAGTGAATTTAAGAGTCCGTTGGCAAAGGTACTTTCAGAGTATAAAGCTGAAGAAGTCAAGCCTGAAGCTGATCAGGACTTAATGATAACGATCTTTGAGGAAATAAAGAATGCAGCTCTTGACATGGACTGCGACATACTTGACGGTATTTTTGAAGAAATGGACGCATACAGCATCCCTGAAGACAGTAAGGAATTATATGAAAAGCTCAGGGATGCTCTTAACAGGTACGATTATAAAGCAATGGTAAATCTGTTGAAAGATTGACCGGTATGGAGTGAAATGGGTTACTGGATAGCTGTTGTAGACGATGAACCGCTAAGTCTTACAAATGCAAAAAATCTTCTCCGCGCTCATGATATGCGCGTAAGCTGTCTGCGCTCAGGCGCCGATATGCTTGAATTTATAAAAGATCATTCGCCGGACCTCATAATACTGGATATTCTGATGCCTGAAATGGACGGATTCCAGACCTACCGGGCACTCAGGCTTTTTGAAGAAAAGAACGGGAGACCTGAGATCCCTGTTATCTTTCTGACGGGTGAAGACAGCAGTGAAACGGAGAGAAGAGGGCTTAAAGCCGGGGCTTCCGACTATATTCATAAACCTTTTGATGAAGATATCCTTATAAAGAGGATAAAGAACACCATAGTAAACAGTAAGACTATAGAAAGCCTTACGGAAGAAGCCACCCTTGATAAACTGACGGGATTCCTAAATAAGACAAGCGGGACGGACAGGGTCTCTGCGGTATGCAGGAATGATCCGGGCGCTTTACTGATCCTTGATCTTGATAATTTTAAGCTGGTAAATGACCTTTACGGCCACGATATGGGGGACAGGGTGCTTGTGGCATTTTCAAATGTTGTCAGACACAATACCAGGCATAATGATATTACATGCAGGATCGGCGGCGATGAATTTATGCTGTATTTTTCGGGGCTTACCAGAGAAGAGGACGTCAATTCCCTTTCAGGAAGGATAAATGAGGAGTTCCTTAAGGAAAGTGCGGATCTTATGGGGAAGGATCACGGGATACCGCTCGGAGTCTCGATCGGAGGGGCTTTTTCTTCTGAAAAGATAAACGATTACCAGATACTTTTCCAGTACGCCGACAGTGCTCTTTATGAAGCAAAGCGGAACGGAAAACACGGTTATGAGATATATGATCCCAATCTTTCTGGCGAGGAAAAGGAGCAGGATCTCGAACGTGAGCTTTCCCACGTGATACAGATAATGTCCGAACGTGGCGAAGCAAACGGTGCCATGCTCCTCGGTCAGGAAGCTTTTTCATGGAATTACCGGTTTATAGAGAGATACTTAAAACGCTACGGCGGAGCGGCCACCAGGATCCTTTTTTCACTGTCATCGGATGAGAAGGGTGTGATCTTTTCAGAGATGGTGTCTGAATTCGGGACAGTACTTAAAAATACGCTCAGAAGGACCGACATCATACTTCGGTGGCAGCATAACCGGTATTTCGTAGTATTTCCATTCCTTATCGAGAGGGATACGAACGGGGTGATAGAGAGGATAATGTCATCCTGGGAAGAGACCGGTTATTCGGGCAGGCTGGAAATACAGTATGCTGTATCGCTTTACCAGAAAGCGCTTATTTGAGGGGCGGACAATGATAAAAAAACTTTTTCGGCAGATGTCGAATGCACAGATAATCTGACGCTGGTACTGTAACCGGAGCGATAATGGAAGCTGAAAATAAAAAAACAGATGTTTTTGGTACTCTCGGACCTTCATGTGAAGATCCGGATATCCTTAGGAAAATGTTCCTTGAAGGCATGACAGGGATAAGGATAAATCTGTCCCATGTCATGCTTTCAGATTATGCCGGAAAAGTGGAAATGGTGAGAGATGCTGCTCATGACGCCGGGGTAGAGCCAAAGATACTGATAGATATGCAGGGACCGGAAATAAGGACAGGATCCTTTGATACACAGGTAATTCTTGAAAACAACAGTGAATTTATACTGGGCTCCGGAGGGATCCCTGTTGACCTGAAGATCATCTCTTATTTAAGCAAGGGCGCAGAGGTCCTCCTTGACGACGGAAAGATACTTGCGGAAGTTAAGGAGAATAAAGGGGATCACGCTATTCTCACGGTTAAAAGAGGCGGCACCCTGACATCAAGAAAGAGTATCGCTATAAAGGACACTCATATTGATATGCCCGCACTTACGGAAAATGATCTGATCAATCTGAAAGCTGCGCGGGATCTCGGTATTACAGGGGTCATGCAGCCCTTTGTAAGAAACAGGAAAGATCTTGAAGATCTTCGGGAAGCCTGCAACAGAGCGGGAGCGGAGGGGATCCGGGTGTATGCAAAGATCGAGAATAAAGAAGGTGTGGACCGGGCAGAGGATCTCATGGGTCACTGTGATGAGATCGTGATAGCAAGGGGAGACCTCGGAAATACAATGCCTTTATGGGAGCTTCCTAAGATGCAGAAAAAGCTTTCACGGATATGCAGGGAAAATAAAAGACCCTTTATGGTCGTAACAGAAATGTTATCCTCCATGATAAATAACCCTGTTCCGACCCGGGCCGAAGTAAGCGATATCTATAATGCCTGCCTTGACGGGGCTTCTTCAGTGATGGTTACAGGAGAAACCGCTATAGGAAGATACCCCGTGGAAGTCATCAGATACTTAAGCAGAACGGTAATCTCCGTGGATACCGCCGGTTTTCTTAAGTAAATGTATATCCGTCAGCACAATATCGCGCTGAACAGCCTTACACATATCATATACAGTCATTGCGGCAATGGTGCAGGCGGTTATTGCCTCCATTTCAACCCCGGTCCTGCCTGTGCAGGTGATGGTGGCTTCAATCTCAACCGCTTTATCATCTTCATTCAGACTTAGATGCACGTCCGAACCGTCGATCACAACAGGGTGACACATGGGTATAAGATCCGGAGTCCTTTTGGCACCCATGATACCGGCTATCTGGGCTACGGTAAGAACATCTCCCTTTTTTATCCTTCCCTCTTTTATAAGATTAAAAGTATCTTCGTTTACAAGGACTCTGGCTCCGGCAGTAGCACTGCGCCGGGTGATATCCTTATCCGATACGTTTACCATACGGGCATTTCCTTCATCATCAAAATGAGTGAGTCCCTCTGATCCGAAGTTCGTATTCATTTTATCTCTCCTTTAATACATATTTACTGAATACTATAAGACACTATACATCCCGGATGTATTAAAGTAAATCAGATAGTAACAAATATGTTATCTTGGTTTTTTACCGGGGGTAACTTATAATCACAGGTATAGGCGACATGACTTTAACAGTGTTACGGAAAGGAGCATCATATGCTGAATATTCAGGAAGTATGCAGGGAAGAACTGACAACTTTAAGCCACGGACCGAACATATTCCATGACGCACTTGCAAAGGTGAGAGAAGGGGAAGTGCGCTTTCATTGAAACTGTCGCAAACGGGGCATCGCCCAGATGAATCAATCATCTAAAGCGACAGCCCCTAGTTTGACGCCCAAAGTCAAATGGCTTTTTGAACAAGTTCAAACGCCATTCAGACTTTTGGCGTTTGTATCATATAATCAACACCTTAATTTGTTGCGCTATTGTTACACTTTATATGATATAAAATATAATATCTAATGAGATAGAGAACAGGAGGAACCATTATGACAAAACTGACTATTAAAAACGCACTGATAAAGGCCGGAGTAACGGACAAGGAAAAACAGGATGCCTTCTTAACGGCATTCGAGGGAAAGAGCATTGCAGAGCTCTCCGAAGAGGATGTCATTAAAGAGCTTGAAAGAGCAGGCATCACTGATAAAGAGAAGCAGAATGGTTTCTTTGAGGCCGTAGAGAAAAGCGAAATCCTCGACCAGGAGCTTGACATTGAGGAGCTGGAGGCGGTTTCCGGCGGCAACTGCAATCTTAAGGATCAGGAAAAGGACCTGAACTGCTGCGTCAAGGATCACTACAGAACTTATTTTAAGGACGACTGCGCAGCAACGGTTAAAATCAGTAAAAATTGCAGCATTGACAACCTCCAACCAGATGGTTACTGCGTAAACAACGATGCATGCTGCATCTGGGCAGTTAGATATACTGACCTTGGCTCTTATTTAAAGGACACTATGTGAACACCGAAAAAGAATTTGATGAAATTCAGCACCCGGATTTTCAAAATGCCTGACATTAACAGGAGGATCTTCATGACAAAGCTGACTATTAAAAACGCACTTACAAAGGCCGGAGTAACGGACAAGGAAAAACATGATGCCTTCTTAACGGCATTCGAAGGAAAGAGCCTTGCAGAGCTATCCGAACAGGATGTCATTAAAGAGCTTGAAAGAGCAGGCATCACTGATGAAGAGAAACAGAATGATTTCTTTGCGGCTGTAAAGAAAAGCGAAATCCTCGACCAGGAGCTTGACATTGAGGAGCTTGAGGCAGTTTCCGGCGGCAACTGCAATCTTAAGGATCAGGAAAAGGACCTGAACTGCTGTGTCAAGGATCATTACAGGACTTACGATAAAGACGGCTGCGCAGGCTCGATTACTGCCAAGAAATTTAGAGACTCTGGCGAAAAAAAGTACAAAACAAAAAGCTTGTGCCTAAACAACGATGCCTGCAGCAACTGGGCAGTTCATTATACTGATGTTATTGTTTAATCAGACTGTTAAAAATGCGCTTACAAGGATTTTGACATGTATTTCAGATTAAAGGATAATATCTCACTCCGCAGCTGGGAACGGGTCAGAGGAGCTGTATACTATAAGGAAATGCCCTATGCCACAGGCGTCACCGCCGGAGAGCTTCAGATTCTTATCATGAGTGACGGCGAACATGACATAGAAGAGACGGAAATAACTGATAATCTTATTAAAAAGGGTCTTATCGAGCCATGTGAAAAAGGTGAGCACCCTAGCGAATGGTCATCATATAAAAGCTATGACAACCGCTATTTCCCGAAAATGAACCTTATGATAACAGGTAAGTGCAACTATAACTGCCTGCACTGCTTCAATGCTGCGGACAATGCCCCTCTCATGACCGAGTGGAAATTTGATGAGCTTACCGACCTCCTGGATCAGGCCAGGGACTGCGGCATCCATGCATTCACCATAACCGGCGGTGAACCCATGCTTCATCCGAGGTTCATGGACATCATACGTGAAATATATAAACGTGATATGTTCGTTGAGGAGCTGAATACCAACGGCTATTTCCTCTCACAGGAAAAGCTCGATGAAATGAAGGAAACAGGCTGCAGACCCTGCATAAAGATATCCTTTGACGGCATAGGTCACCATGACTGGCTGCGAAATCACAAGGGCGCAGAAAAACGTACCCTTGACGCCATGGAGCTATGCATTAAAAACGGCTACAGCATCATAAGCCAGACACAGGTGCACCGCCGCAACCTTAAGTGCCTGCTGCCCACAGCGAAGCTCTTAAATGACACAGGCGTCGATATGATGCGGCTTATCCGCACCACCGATGTTCCCCGCTGGCATGAAAATGCTCCGGACAGCTGTCTTGAAATAGAGGAATACTACGGCAGAATGCTGGAGTTTATGAGTGAATACAAGGACAGCGGACTTAATATGGATATCATCATATGGCAGTTTATGAGGGCTTATCCGAAAAGCAGGTCCTACCATCTGGATCCGGTGCTATGCGCAAGCGGGAATTATAAAGACTCCGACCCGATATGCAAGGGCAACCGGGGAATGATAGCCGTTACATCTGACGGCGAGGTAGTACCATGTATGCAGATGTCAGGCTATTTCAAGGAAAAAAACCTTCACCTCGGCAATCTCCATGATACGCCCCTGCATGACCTTCTTTCCGGCGGTGCTTATCTGGATTCTGTCTGCGCGGATCTTCATAAGCAGCTTGAACACTCAGAAAAATGTGCAGGGTGCGATTATTATAAATACTGCAACGGAGGCTGTCCCGCATTGGCAATCCTCTATACAGGCAGTATGCTGGGGGCAGACCCGGCAAAATGCCTTTTCTTTGAAAAAGGCTGGTATGAAAAGTCCGTAAAGGTAATGGAAGGCTGGCGGAACACTACTGAAATCAACAAGGAGGAACCATCATGACAAAGCTTACTGTTAAAAATGTACTTACAAATGATCCTTAAGGAGACAACAGATGAGATATATTTTGCAGAAGGGCTATGAGATGTGCGGATGGAAAGGGCTGCCCTTTGCCCTACGTTCCCCCGATCCGCACTTTTCCGAATTTTTTAACAGGGAGCAATATGAGGTGATCTTCGCCATGGACGGCAGGCACGATATTGAGCGTGACGACCTGACTGAAGGACAGCAGAGGGTATTTGATATACTACTCGATCGTGAGGTCATCAGGGAATGTGCTGATGACGAACGATTGGAACCGTGGCAGGAATACAAGTGTTTCCCTGCCATGTACAAAAACAACTGCCAGTGGTCCATCACCGGACGCTGCAATTATAACTGCCGTCACTGCTTTATGTCCGCCCCCGACTACAAGGGAGAAGACCTGTCCCTGGAGCAGTGCATATATATCCTTGACGAAATACATAAGTGCGGCATACGCTGTGTCGCCCTGACCGGCGGTGAAGCTCTTGTAAATCCCAACTTCTGGGATATTGTTGACGAAATGAAAAAGCGTGACATCATTATGGATACGCTTTACTCAAACGGTGAGCTTATCACAGAGGAGGTGCTTGAAGAATTCAAAAAACGGGAAATGTGTCCCGCCATGCACTTCAGCTTTGACGGCGTGGGCTGGCACGATTGGCTGAGAGGAATAGACGGTGCTGAGGAAAGTGTGATCCGCGCCTTTAAGCTCTGCCGTGAACACGGCTTCCAGGCAAGCTCATCCATGTGCCTGCATAAGCATAACATCGGGAGCCTCCGTGATACTGTTAACCTGCTTGCAGAGCTTGGAGCCGTTCATCTGAAAATGAATGTAGCAGCTCCCGAGGGCAGATGGGCGGATGAAAAGGAGCATTTCATCACTCAGGATGAAGCCTTTAACGCTATCATTGATTACCTGCCGCAGTATGTTGAGGATAAAATGCCCCTTTCCGTGCAGTTCTGCGGTTTCATTGATTTCAATAAAAAGGGAAAGTACATAACCTTCCCCTCCCAGAGATTTTCAGGCGAAGAAAATGCAGGGAAGGAATACGCCTGCGGTGCAGTGAGAAGCGGTATGTACATAAGTCCCACAGGCATGGTGCTGCCCTGCATGACACTTGGCGGAACCCCTGTTGAAAAACTTTTTGATAATATTCTTGAAAAACCGCTTTCGGAAATACTGACCGATTCCTGGTACAGGAAAATGTCACTGCTGAAAATGGGAGAATGTATCCAGCATAACGAAAAATGCCGCGACTGTAAATTTGCCCTTGAATGTGGTGCAGGGTGCAGAGCCTGTGCCTGCGCAGGAGGCAAGACGGATTATCTTGGCATAGATAAGGACTGCTGTGATTTCTTTATGAAGGGCTGGTACAAAAAGGCGAAGGAGCTGCATGATAAGTACATGCCCTACATGGAATCTCTTTAACTCAAGCCGGAGTCTAGGCTCCGCTTTTGATGCGCAAGGGTCCTCCCGCTATCCAGCCTCTGCCGCTCCACGAGCCTCGCAAAGCAGCCGTTTTGTGCTATAAGCTCATCGAACTTACCTTCCTCGATGACATTTCCTCCATCAAGCACAAGGATTCTGTCACAGTGCTTGATGGTTGAGAGCCTGTGGGCTATGACTATCCTTGTGCATCCCATTTTATCAAGGGCTTCGCTTACCTGCTTTTGTGTCCTGTTATCAAGAGCGGAGGTCGCTTCATCAAACATCAGTATATTCGGCTTGAATACCACTGCCCTTGCGATCATAAGTCTCTGCTTCTGACCACCGGAAACTCCGCCCTGGCCGTCGGAAATAAGTGTATGCATTCCCATAGGCATGGCCCTGATATCATCTGCGATACCCGCGATCTCCGCTGCCTCCCATGCCTCCTTAAGGGTCAGGTGGGGCGCTGTGATGACGATGTTCGAAAAGATATCCCCCTGGAATAACCCGCTGCTCTGAATGACTGATCCGATATTTCTCCTTAGTGTGCCGAGATCAAGACGGTTTATGTCCTTGCCGTCATAGTATATTGCTCCCTTTTCCGGCTTCTCGAAGCCTAAGAGCAGGCGCATCAGTGTAGTCTTCCCACAGCCTGTTTTGCCTACTATTGCGACGTACTCACCGGGTCTGATCTTTAAGGACAGATTATTTATGATATACGGGCTGCTTTCGCTGTATCTGAAATACACATTGTTTAACTCGATACTGCCATTCAGCCTGGTCACTATTTCTTTATTATCAGCCGTCTCCGGCTCTGCCTTCAGGAAAGGCTCTGCCATTTCAAGTACAGGTTTTATCCTGCCGACTGAGAGCCCTATGCCTGCAAGTGAGTTGAACGCTCCCATGACTCCGCCGTATGCCGCAGTAAATGCGAAGTAGTCTGACTGGTCAATGCCGCTTTTCACCGCAAGATAGTACAGGACGATATTCGAGATAAGGCTTATCGCTGTAGTGATAACGGAGTTTATCCTTATGAATACAGGCGGAGCGTATGTCAGCTCTGCGCTGTCGGAGTATAGGTTCAGCCAGCGCGCGAAAAACCTCTTTTCAGCACCCGACAGCTTTATTTTCTGTACTCCGCTTATCATGGCGTAGGTCATGCCTGATTCCTTTGCATTCAGATCCATCTGCCGCCTGCTGATCCGTATCTGTACCACTGCAGAAAGTGTACTGAATGCGACTGTAATAAAGATTATCAGTAGTGACGGCATAACAAGTGCCGGTGCAAAGCTGAAAACTTGCGTAATGTAAAGCAGAGATGAGAGGGATGTAAGAGAGCTGAACAGGAAATTACTGATTAACAGCTGGCAGAGCTGGTCCACTGACTGCGCACGGCTTGTAAGCTCACCTGCACTATACTTACGGAAAAAGCTTGCCGGCAGGCTCATGACCCTCATCATCATTGCCGCCTGCACACTTAAGTTAGTCTTGGTCTGGACTCTTGAATTCAGCATTCCGCTTATCGAGGTTAAGAGCTGCGTGGTTATCGCCGTACACAGCATGAATACGGCTATGGCAATAAGTACCTTCGTGCTGCCGCTTGAAATCACGGGTCCCGTCAGTGCTTTCGTAATCCTTGGCATAAGCAGCCCTACAAGCGTTACCGCCAGCGTTGACAGCAGTATCAGTATGAGGTCACTTATTGCAAGGCTGTCCTTTATATATAAAAGCAGGTCAGCTATATTCAGTTTTTTCTGGGGAAATGGTCTGTAGAAGCAATAGCCCCCGCTTTCAAAAAGCTGTGATGTCTCCTTGTTTACCCTTATCCTCCTGTCAGCTTTCCTGTCCTTAAAAAAGTATCCTGCAAAGGGCAGAGGCAGCAGTGCTACGGGTTCATCGGATTCCTTTATGCGGGTCATTATCGGGCCATAAGCATCCTTCCACCAGTTATCTTCCAGCTGTATCTGCCGCTTCATTATCCCATGGGGCCGCAGGCAGTAGTCTATCTGTTCTTCATAGCCTTTTACGCCTGCAGGTATCTCCACCGGTTTGAAATGATAATACTTCAGTATGTCATCTATTGCCTGCTTGGTAATGATATGCTCATCGCTTATCCTTGCGGCTGTTTTTTCCCCGAGGACAACGCCTGCCGCACGGAAAAAAGACTCCTCGAATAACTGTTGATCCAGGTCGCTTCTTTGTTTTATCTGATCCTCAAACCAACCCAAATCCCGTACCTCCTCTATTCATTGGTCACAAGCTCGGCGTATGCACCGTTAAGCGCCATGAGCTCCTCATGTGTTCCGCGCTCAACCACCTTACCCTTTTCAAGTACGACTATCTCGTCGCAGTCCCGGATAGTCGACAGCCTGTGAGCTATTACTATGCAGGTGATGCCCCTGTCCTTTATTGCCTTTATGACCTCATATTCGGTTGCGGCGTCAAGCGCCGATGTCGCTTCATCAAGGATTATTATTGACGGGTCCTGTGCAAGAACCCTTGCTATCTCCATTCGCTGCCTCTGCCCTCCGGACATGTCACGTCCTCCGGATGTCAGACGGCAGTCATAGCCGCCCTCACGCTCCATGATGTCATTATGGAGCCTGGCATCCCTCGCTGCCAGTATCATCTCAAAGTCCTGAATGGACTCATCCCACATCTTTATGTTTCCGGCAATGGTTCCCTCGAACAGCGTTATTTCCTGATCAACAACTGCGAGAGACCCTGTCATTACCGAATGTGCATGATCCTTTCTTTCCTTGCCGTCAAAAAGTATCTCACCGCTCCAGGGCTGATAAAGTCCGGATATGAGCTTTGAAAGCGTTGACTTGCCGCAGCCCGAGGTTCCTACAAAAGCAACCCTGCCTCCCGGTTTGATCGTCATTGAAAAGTCCTTTATCAGAGGTTCTGCGAGCCTTGAGTATCCGAAGGATATATTTTTTAGCTCTATATTTCCTTTGAGCTTTTCGAGTTTTTCTTCAGTGACGGCATTTTCAACGACATTTGGATCCTCCGGGTACTGCATGACATCCTCTACACGCTCCATATCGGTACGCATCTCCTGTAGCGCCTGGCCTGCGGAAACCAGTGTCATTGCAGGTTCCATAAACGACCCCAAAAAGCCCTGGAACATCAGCAATCCGCCAAGGGTGAACCTATTATTCATCACAAGATAGACGCCCATTACCATGACGGCATCATTTGCAACGAAAGCGAGAAAATCCGGTATCATGCCGAGGAAGCTGTTCACTTTATCAGACTTTACATTTTGTGTATTAACAGATGCCTGATAACCCGCCCATTTCTGAAAAAAACCGTTTTCTGCACCGTTTGCCTTTATGGTTTCTATCATTTCAACCCCTGCGACAGTCGTTGCACTGAGCTTTGCACTGTCACGCTGCATGACCCTTGTGATGTTCACGCGTTTTTCCGAGATGATATGTGAAGCGAGGATATTGAGTACCATAGTGCCGATACCTATGACCGTCAGCATCGGGCTCTGCCTTAGCATCAGTACAAGATAAAAAACTATCAAAATGCTATCGAGAAGCAGTGGGGCAAATATGTTCACAAGCGTGCCTGCGATAGTGGCATTGGTGTTTTGCCTTAACTGTATATCTCCTGCCATTCTCTGAGAAAAAAACTCCATCGGCATATGGAGAACCTTCCACATATATGCCGTGGAACCGGTAACGGTCATTTTACCGTTTATCTTCAAGCTATATATGGTCTGCACAAAAAGAACGATAAGCTGTACTGCTGCCAAAGCACTCATCAGACCTATAAATGGCATTAGCCATTCATGGTTTTTACCCGTAAGAAGCCTGTCTATAAAAACCTTGGACATTATCGGATTGACTATGCCGAACAGTGAACTGATGACAGATGTGAGCATGACAAAAACCAGTGCCGCACCTGCACCCATAAGCCTTTTCCTGGCAAATTCCAGCATACTCCTTTTCCTGCCCCCCGGCATGAAATCCTCACCGGGAGTGATTTCCAGAGCTATGCCTGTAAAAGCCCTGTCAAACTCCTCCGCACTCACTTTGACGAATCCCCGTGCCGGGTCGTTTATACAGGCGTACTTTCCTTTGAAGCCGTCAAGGACAACGAAGTGATTGAAGTTCCAATGGATAATGCACGGAAATACTCCCTTTTCCCTGATGCTTTTGGGTGTGCGGCTGAACGCACGTACATTGAAGCCATAGGACTTTGCAGCTTTGGCAATATTCCTGGCATTTGAACCGTCCCTTGACACACCGCAGTCTGAACGAACCTGCTCCAAAGGTACCCATTTATCATAATAAGCCATTACCATAGCAAGGCTCGCAGCACCGCATTCCAGTGCTTCGAGCTGCATGATAACAGGCACCCTGGTGTATTTTTTTTTGATGGCAGACGCGATCTTAATTTTCTTTTCTGACATACTGCCTCTTTCAGTCAAACAGGAATCTTATCGGGTGGACGGTTTCGGTCACGATACTGACGCTGTACTTTCCGTCGTCCTTGTCTATTGCTGCAAAAGCAACGGCTCGGCCGTAATCGTCATACTTAACGTCTGCGATACTGTATTCATCTCCGTTTATACGAACTGTCATTCCTGAAGTGATTCCGCCATTTGTGGTATCAGTAATCATGATCTGCGCCTCACCGTTTTCTATTACGGCAACGCCGTCTGCCACGGTTTCAAGGCTGCCTGCCATGCTCCAGGCAAAAAGTCCCGCAAACAGTATTACCACCGCCGCAAGTATCGTCCAGATACCGGGATTTGTGACCTTCAGATAGTTAGTCAGCTCCTCCGGTGATGAGATGCGCTCCATGGATTCTTTTCTGAATATATTTGATTTCTGCTCTGCCATTATATAAGTCTCCTCCCCCATTATCAAAAAAGATCGTACCTTGTCACTTCTGATACTCATCATCCGGCACTATCAGGGTCGACACAGACGAATCAAAATCAATGCCAAAGCCACCGCCCACACATTCTAGTGCTTCTTCGGAAAGCTCAATATCATCCTCGACGGAAAACTTCATAAGGTCCTTTAATGTCCTGCATTTTTTTGCGCGTTCACGCTGTTCGGGTGTGAAACTGGTTGTGAAAAGCTCGAATAATGTCATATCATTCACCTCTTTTTCATATCAGAATGTCGGGGATCAAAGCCTGATATCATATTCTATCACAGTAAGTATAACAAAAGTGCAGACGTTCCTGTTCTCATGCTTTTCCATTCATATACTTCATTTCCAAAAAGGCGCAGGTTTCGGCGGCAAACTCGTATTGTGTCATGTACTCGCCGGCAAATTTTGATATGGCATAAGGATCCCCGTCAAGATAGCGGTAATAATCACAATCCACCATGGACGTATTCACACCGATAAGCCCTCTTGACTTTATGATGACATTTTCGATACCTAAATCCATCAGGTTCATTATCAGGTCCCCTGCATAGACCCGCATCTTCGCCTTGATAGATTTTTCCCCACCGGTCTCCGGCTCTATATTGCCGATTACCATGTCCATATTGCATAGTGCCCCCCTGCGGTCGATAAGATAGGCAAAAAGCTCCTTGCTCTTCTGCCGCCTGAACCTGACTGCCTCCCCATTCACAAAAACCTCGAAGTTCCCGAAGCATTGAACCTTTACAGGTCTGTCATTAAGCTCAGGAAGGCGGTATCGGCAGTGCAGGATCGCATCCATTAACTGTTTTTCGGTAAAAGGCTTCATTATATAGCCGCTTGCATGTATTTCAAAAGCTAAAGCCATGTATTCCCGGCTGTCCGTCAGAAAGATTATGTTGCATAAAGGATAGCGCTCCAGGATTTTTTCAGCAAGCTGTATTCCGTCAAACCCCGGCAGCTTTGTCTCTGAAAAAACGATTTCCACCGGCTTATCAAGGCTTTCAAGTGCCTGCATTGGATCAGTAAAAAAAAGATGTTCCCCGCCATGGTCTATATTATCGAGCATTTTTTCAAGCAAGAGTAACGACTGTACGTTGTCATCAACTCCTAAAATATACATTTTTCCTGCCCCTCTTCTTTTTAAATGCTTTGCTTCATCATCTAGCTCATTATACACCTCTTCATGAATATAGATATCTGTAAAGCTCTCAAATACTGGAACCAAATATAAATTTTTCATATTTTCAAACGAACAATTGCTATCTGCTAAACGATCTTCAATTCCTATCATAAAAATATTGGCATCAAATATGTGCTCTATAAAATTTATGTGAATCAATCATCTAAAGCGACAGCCCCTGTTCTCTCTCTCGGATGTATTTATTATTTTTTCCCCTGCTCGACTGCCTTTACCGCCTCTTCCGAGGCCTGCTTTAACGCAAAGGTGTCAAAGACGGGCTCGTCCGGCAATTTAAGCTCTATGGAATTGATTCCGATCTGGCATCAACCACCTCAAATTCTCCGTCGATACGCGCCATATGCATACTGTTCAGTCCAAAATGGGAATCAATGATATTATTGAGTAC
>CACZBM010000037.1:20017-23293 GCA_902779445.1 uncultured Lachnospiraceae bacterium | reverse complement strand
TGACGGACATATAATGCTGAACAGACGTATCGCCCAGCAGAATCACTATCCTGCAATCGACGTTCTGCAGAGCATTTCCAGATGTATGAGCCAGATAGCGGATAAAGAGCATAAGGCTCTTTCCGGCAGGATGAAAAACGTGATGGCCACCTATCAGGAGGCTGAGGACCTTATAAATATCGGAGCGTATCAGAGGGGATCCAACCCGAAGATTGATTACGCCATAAAAAAGATAAACACCATTAATGAGTTTCTGATGCAGACAACCGACGCAAAGTTTGATTTTGAGGAGACGATGGAACTCCTGAAAAAGGTGTTTGAAGATGGGGATGAGGCATAATGGCGCGATTTAAATTTCGGATGCAGAACATCCTCAATTTAAAACAAAAGCTGGAAACCCAGGCAGAGATGAGATTTGCTGAGCAGAAGAAGGTTTTGAATGAAGCCATCGCTGCAAAGGAAGAGCTTTTAAGGAAGCGGGAAAGTCTGGGAGAAGAGGCACTGCGCTTAAGAAGTGATGCCCTGGATCTTCTGGAGATCCAGAATAACGAGCTTTCCATAAGGCTCTGCGAGGAGGACATCATCCTTGCGGAACAGAGGATCAAGAGAGAGGAAGCCACTCTCGAAATGCGAAGGAAAGAGCTTGAGAGTATCATGAAAGAGAGAAAAGCTCAGGAGAAACTGCGAGAACATGCTTTCCAGCAGTTCCTAAAGGACGAAGCTGCCGCAGAGAGTAAAGCTATAGATGAATTGACAAGTTATTCATACGGACAGAAACAGCAGTTAAAAGAAATATAGCCTTGTTTAATCCGGTTAACCCGGTACCATCCGGCTAACCCGGTACCATCCGGATAACCCGGTACCATCCGGTTAACCCGGTACCATCCGGATAACCCGGTACCATCCGGTTAACCCGGTGTCATCCTGAGCGTTAGCGAAGGATCTCTCCCAGCGCTACAAGAGATTCTTCGTTTCGCTCAGAATGACACTGACAAACCAGCTATGACACCGACTAAAGAATACTTCCTACGGTGAGGGGAAATAGATATATAGGAGCATACCATGGCGGATTCAAATAAACTTCCGGCAGAACAGAAGCCGGGAAATATGAAAGAAAACGATAAGAAAAAAGGAGGAGCGGATATAGATGACGATGAGGATTCCGGAGCTCTTTCGGTCATCCTTGTTACTATATTCATTATCCTTATATGGCTGGCAATTCTGGCACTTCTTGTAAAACTCGATGTGGGCGGCTTTGGCTCGGGTGTTCTGACGCCTGTTTTGAAGAACGTTCCTGTAGCTAACAGGATACTGCCGGGATACAATGGCTCTGTGAGCGGAAACGGCTTTGATTCACCCGAAGGAGATATGTACGGCGGATATACGGATGTGGATTCTGCGGTCTCCAGGATAAAGGAGCTTGAGAACCAGCTGACGGAAGCGCAGCAGGTCAATAATGACCTCAGAATGCAGACAGATGAACTTCAGAGTGAGATAAACAGACTCCAGACCTTTGAAAATAATCAGGTCGAGTTCGAAAAGATAAAGGATGAATTCTATAATGAGGTGGTATTCTCCGATAAGGCACCTGACATTTCCGAATATCAGAAGTATTATGAAATGATCGAGCCTGCCAATGCCCAGATCCTCTATAAACAGGTGGTGGCGGAAGAGGAGACCGATAAGAAGATGCAGGAATATGCAAAGGCATATTCAGCTATGAAGGCTAAGGATGCGGCAGCTATCTTTGACGTAATGGTTCAGTCATCGGGACCTGACGGAGATGCATATCTCGTGGCGAGGATCCTGAAAGCCTGCGGCTCTGATGCCAGGGGCTCGATCCTCGGTGCCATGGAAGCAGAGAACGCGGCCATCGTAACAAATATAATGGAGCCGGCCGAAGTTATCGATACATCAGTAGGAAGCTCCTCGGCGCCCACTTCCGTTCCGGCAGAAGAAGGCAATGGTGAAGGAGAGGGAGAAGGAGAAGAACCGTAAACTAAGAGAGGATTTATATGTTCGAAAAAGCCCGGTATAAATACAGGATCAGATGTCTGAAGGCCTCCCTTGTGCTTCTGGGAGCAGTGCTTTTGGCGTCTTTGATCTACGTCTATATTATAAATACCGTTACCAGGAATCAGGCATATGAAGAAATGCTTGATACCGTAACGGACAGCTCCGAAAAACTGGAGCATGAGCTCAGGGCTGACCGGGCAATGCTCAGGATCACTGCTAAGATCATATCCGAATCGGGGGAATCCCTGCATTCACTGAAAGTTAACCAATACATAAATATTTTTGATGCGAACTCCAGTATCGCTGATGTCGCTATCCTTCTGCCTGAGAATATGGTTGTCAGGGTATCGGGTGCGGATATTAGTTCGGAAGGAGTTCTCGATTTCGATGAAATAGATAAAAAAGGAGAACATATCTCCACACTCCTGCCCGATCTTGAGACAGAGGGTGTAATGGATATCAGAAGCTTTGTTCCCATACGGAGAGAAGGAGAGACTATAGGATATCTCTATTCCACAGTCACTCCGGAAAATGTCATCAAGGGATGGCTTCCTGAAATATATGAAGGCTACGGAGATATTTCCGTTGTGGACAGGGATACCGGTATATTTATCCTGGATTCGGGAGAAAATACAGGCAAATCAATATATGGCACCTACACAAATCTTTTGGCATCAGGTACCGGATCATCCCTTGCGGATGCGATCATTTCCGGGAAAAGGGGATATGCAATAACCCGGGATGAAGAGACAAAAGAGAGGCAGTATATCTGCCATATACCCATGAATATAGAGAACTGGGAGATGATGATAACAGTTCCCCAGGATAATGTGTACGCATCCGTTTCCACGGTCAGGACGTATCTCTATGTCTTCCTTTCACTGCTGGCACTGATGCTCATCATTTACTTTATCCATATCCTGAGGATCACTTCGGGTTCCATAGAAGGCGTGGAGAGAAGGGCTAATATGGATGCCCTGACCGGATTGCAGAACCGTAACAGATACGAGTATTTCGTGGAAAGGCTGCAGCAGGGCACAGACGGACTTGCGTGCATGTATTTTGATGTGAACGGCCTCCATGAGATGAATAATACACTGGGTCATACTGCCGGAGATCAGATGCTTAAAGATATTGCGGATATCCTAAAGCGTGAATACGGGGATTCCAATACCTACCGTATTGGCGGAGACGAATTTGTCACATTCAGATACGACAGAGATGAAGTAATGGTAAGAGAAACCCTGAAGAATGTGGAAA
>CACZBM010000037.1:0-19985 GCA_902779445.1 uncultured Lachnospiraceae bacterium | reverse complement strand
ACGCCCGACAGAAGACTGGAAGTCGTTATAAAACAGGCAGAGACAGAGATGTACGAGAACAAGGAACGGTACTACCGCAGCATAGGAAGGGAAATGAGAAAATGAGAGACCTGAAGAGACTGATGATCATTATCCTTGCAATGCCTCTCCTGCTTTCCGGATGCGAGGGAAAACTTCCGGATATAGATAATGATCTGCTTTCTGAGAGTTATACGGAGAATGCAAAGGTTTACCGGACTATCTATTCCGCGGAAGTATTTAATCTGAATTATTTAAGGACCAGTGCTGCCGTTGACACAGCAGTCTGCTCCAATGTAATAGACACCCTGGTGGATTATGACAATAAGGGTAATATCATCCCGGGACTCGCAGAGAGCTGGGAAGCAAATGAAGATATGACAGAGTGGACGTTCCACTTAAGGGATGATATCACCTGGGTTGACTATGAAGGAAAATACTATGCGGACGTTACTGCAGATGACTGGGTATGCGGTGCGGAATATGTTAATGATGCTTCAAATGATGCAGACTGCCAGTATATGTATTCCACAGGAAGCGTGGTTAAAAACGCCGAGGCGTATTACGAATATACGACATATCTGTTGAATCCCTCTGACTATGATACTCCTCCTGAAAAGGTGGATCCGTCTGAAATAGGCGTACAGGCAAAAGATGACAGGACACTCGTCTATCTCCTTGAAAAACCCTGTCCTTTCTTTCCGTCTGTCCTCTGCTACACTTCCTACCTTCCTGTTTGCAGGAAGTTTCTTCAAAAGACCGGCAGCATGTTTGCGAGAGATTATAAGAATATGCTCTATAACGGAGCTTATATACTTCATTTCTTCGAACCGCTGGAGAAGAGGATCCTTGTAAAGAACCCGTTTTACTGGGACAAAGACCAGGTTTATATTGACCGGGTAGAGAGCTACTATGACCAGGACGCCAATATGGTGGGGGCTGAGAGGTTCATGGCAGGCAGTACCGACAAGGCTACCATACCGCTGGAAAAGCTTGATGAATATATGAAAGACCCGGAAATGAAAGAGAATATCCATAATTCGCTTCCGGAAAAACAATATTCGTACTTTTACGCATTCAATTATATGCCTTCCTTCGATGAGAAATATGAGCCGGATAACTGGAAAAAGGCAGTAGTCAATATGAATTTCAGAAAGGCAATAGGTGCTGCCATTGACAGACACAGAGTCCTTTCCGTTTTCGAACCCAACAATCCGGAGATGCTTTATAATAATACCATCACCCCTGCGGGAACATCAGTAACCGACGGTAAGGACTATACGGAATTCGGAAGGTTAAAGGAATTAAGTGAGAGAGACAGCTATGACCCGGAGACTGCTGTAGAATACAGGGATAAGGCAAAGGAGGAACTCGCGGCAGCGGGGGTTACTTTCCCCATAAAGATCCTGATGCCGTATAATCCCTCTACATCGGGATGGGAAGAAGAAGTAAAGCTCGTAAAGGAAGAGCTGGAAGGAACTCTCGGTAAGGATTTTGTAGAAGTATATATTGAAGAGGGAAGTCCCACAGGATTTTTAAAGTCCGTGAGACGGAGCGGGAAATATGCTCTTATGAAATGCAACTGGGGAGCGGACTATGCTGATCCACAGACATGGAGCGAGCCTTTTACCAAAGACTGCCAGTATACTTTCTGGCACGAAAGTGAAGATGAAGAGATGCAGAAGCTTTTTAAGGAATGGGACGGCCTCGTAACAAAGGCTTCTTCCATCACAAATGACGATAATGCGCGTTATCTCGCGTTTTCCGAAGCAGAAGCTCTTATAATCGATAACGCCGTTGTCATCCCCTTCTCCATACTGAATGAGGGTGGATACAAAATGGATAAACTGGATCCCTTCGAGGGCGAGTATGCCACATATGGAATGGCTCCCCAGAGATATAAGGGACATCACCTTATGGATCACTCCATGAGCCTTGAGGAATTCAATGAAGGCTATGAAAAGTGGCTTGAGCGGTAGGAAATAGAGCCTTCTCCCATTGGGTCGCTGCTTGCCAGTGCAAAACATGCCAGTGGCATGTTTTGAATGCCGTTTAGATGCGCTTAGCGCCGCATCTGGCATCGGTCAAGCGTTCAGCGACGACCGAGTCGGGAGACGAGACAGGTGGCACGGCGTAGCCGTGACGGATGAGGATAAATTGTTTTTAAAAAAGTACAATATATTTTGCCCGGAATACTAAGTACACAGGATATCCCTGCCGATAAATATAGTGTTAAAGGGTGAGGTTTACCTTGCCAGCCGTACATTAAAAACAAAATATGAAAGGAGGAAGCAGATGGCAGAAAGCGTTAAGCTGCAGAACATCGCACAGATAAGTGCAGTGGCAGCTGTCAGCAACCTGAGCGCTTCGAATAAGGCGTCAAACGCCGGAGAAAGCGCAATGTCATTCGGAAATGCTCTGACAAAGGCTTCAGAGAAAAGCGAAAGCCTGAAAGCCGGGACAACCGGAACCGATGTAGTCAAGGATCAGACCGGTATCAGCAAGGGAAACGGAGAGACCAAAGGCAATATTGACAGAGCAGAGAAGACAGAAGTCAAAGCTTCAAAGAAAGATCCCAAGGAAAATACAGTTTCGGGAGAAGATGCAAAAGCCGTAAAGGAAGCATCCGAAACAGTAAAGACCAAGATCAGTGAGGAACTGGGGGTTTCGGAAGAAGAAATAGCAGCAGCAATGGAAACTCTTGGACTCACACTTATGGATCTCCTCAAACCCGAAAATATCGGATCCATCACGGCAGAGATTAAAGGCACCGATATTCTCGAAGTAGTAGCCGATGAAGGTATCTACGAAAATGTACAATCCATAATGGATGTACAGAGGAATGTCACATCAGACCTCATACAGGATCTGAACATGACACCTGAGGAATTCAAAAATGCACTTGATAAAGGGGTCTTCAATGCAGAGTCAGACAATGTCACGGATGAGACGATCCCGGCAGAAGACATACCGGGAGAAAAAGAGCCTGTAGAATTCAGGAATATCCTTCAAGGTACTGAGAAAGGTACAGAGATTGCTTCAAAGGAAGAGACGGCAGGGACCCCAGCGGAAACCGTGAAAACTTCCGAAGTAGTGCGAGAGCCGGACAGACAGCCGGAGCGCAAGGTAGAAGTGATCATCGAAAAAACATCCGACAGTACGGAGCCCAAGATCGAGATACCCCTTGAAAAAGAAAAGGGCGACAGCAAAGATTTTGGTGCTTCGCACAGAGGTCAGGAAAGCTTCACCGGTGGTGAGCAGAACATATTCCAGACCAGGGATGCAGGAACGACTTTCATGGATAACATGACTGAGGCCGTATCTCAGACCACATCCGATATTCTAAGCTCTTACGAAAGGGTTCAGAACATTCTGAGCCAGGTGAGAGATCAGATAAGGATCTCAGTAAATCAGGAAACAACTACAATGGAAATGCAGTTAAACCCCGAGAGTCTCGGAAAGGTAGGACTGCACATAGAATCAAGAGCAGGAAATATTACTGCACAGTTTTTCGCACAGGACGAAAGTGTGAGGGCAGCCCTTGAAACCCAGGTGGCAGAGTTAAAGAAAAATCTGGAAGAACAGGGTGTAAAAGTGGAAAACGTGGAAGTAACCCTCGCCAGCCGTGAGTTCGAATCGAACTTCATGAATGAAGGCGAAAGGGGAGACGGAAACAATCCCACCGCTGAAGAAACGGAACGTTCAGCAAGGCTCAGAAGGATAAACTTAGGAGCCGGCGGTACCGAAGAGATACCGGAAGAAGGGATCTCGGATGAAGAGCTCCTGACACGGAAGATCATGACAGAGAACGGAAATACGGTTGATTTCACAGCATAATGGAATCCCTCATCAGTCGGCTACGCCGACAGCTTCCCCCAGAGGGGGAAGCCTTTAAAAGCCTTCCCCCTTTGGGGGAAGGTGGCCGAGCAAAGCGAGGTCGGATGAGGGCAGTAGATAATAAAGAAAGGACACAACATGAGTGCTTCAGCTACAATAAAGGATGGAGTAATACAGAACTTAGGAACATCAAGTGCTACAGAAGCAGCCAAGAAAAAGACAGGTGCTGATTCCGTAGATAAGGAGCAGTTCTTAAACCTCCTGGTGACAGAACTTAAGTATCAGGATCCTCTCCAGCCTATGGACAATACAGAATATGTGGCACAGCTCGCTACATTCTCAGAACTTGAGCAGATGCAGAACGTGGCAAAAACTACTGAAGTATCAAGAGCCACATCAATGGTCGGATCTCTCGTAACAGTAGAAAGCACGAATGAGGCAACCGGCACCACTACAGAGATCACCGGAAAAGTTGATTATGTATCGGTAAACGGAAATACCGTAAAGGTTTCCGTGAACGATCAGCTCTATGATCTCTCGGCAGTTAAGCAGGTATATGATGTGGACTATGCTGATGCAGTAGCTCTCGCAGAAGAATGGGCAACAGCATATGGACAGCTTCCTTCAGTGAATAACATCACCGCTGCGAACGCAGGTACCTATACCGACAGGCTCAAGGCCCTTTACAAGACCTACAATGAGATGACTACATATCAGAAGACATTCCTTTCCGCAGATCTTCAGTCAGGACTTCAGGCATATGTAGAGCTCTTCAAGAATTACGGAATAGATGTAACAGGTGCAACAACCTGACAGGAACTCTCATCCTGATGAGGACAAAGGATGAAGTAACATGACAAGGAGTCAATTATGGCAGCTATAGATAAGATAAACGGATCATATCTTTCCATAGAAGAGCTGACCGAGCGGTATAACCTGAAGGGTGGCAAGGCAGCCCCGGCCCTGGAAGAAGGACAGAGATCCTTCGCAGAGGTTCTGACAGAGAAGCAGGGAGATGCGCACGGACTCAAATTCTCGAAGCATGCAGCACAGAGACTGTCAGACAGGAATATAGAATTAAGTAACAGCCAGCTCACACGTCTCTCGGACGGAATGGAAAGAGCAGAGAAAAAAGGAATAAACGATTCGCTTGTAATGATCGATAATCTGGCATTCATAGTGAATACGCCAAGCAGCACAGTAGTTACGGCAATAGACGCAAACGAATCGGACAACAAAGTATTCAGTAATATCGACGGCGCAGTGATCGCCTGATTTTTGGAGGTAAATGCCTTATGATGAGATCTCTCTTCTCCGGAGTCGCAGGACTCAGGACACATCAGACAAAGATGGATGTAATCGGTAACAATATAGCAAACGTAAACACAGTTGGATACAAGGGATCAAGCGTTACATTCAGGGATCTGGTATACCAGACAACAGCTAATGCATCAGGTCCTAACGACAATACAGGACGCGCAGGTATCAACGCTAAGCAGATCGGTCTTGGTGTAAGCACCGCTTCCATCTATTCAAATCCTGCAAACTCAGGTTCAGCAGAGACAACAGGAAATCCCTTTGATATCCGTATCAACGGAGAGTCTTTCTTCGTAGTATCCGACGGAAATACCCAGTTCTATACAAGGTCCGGCGCATTTACGGTTGACGCTAACGGAACCCTTTGCATGAGCAGTAACGGATATACTGTACAGGGATATGACGTTATTGATAATAACGGTGAGCAGCAGATCAATACGTCAGCTCTTGTGCCTCTTAAGATCATGAGTCCGGCAAATAAGACATCCGATCCCAATGCGACAAGTGCAGGATATATCACTGGGATACTCGATGCTAATTCTGATGCTCTTAAGCCCGGGAATACAGGCCAGATCGTAGATATGAAGATCTATGATAACGAAGGATACAGATATACTGTTAAATACAAGATTCTTGCAAAGCTGGATGCAAATCAGAATCCTGTTAAAGGTGAATATAAGCTTGCCGTTGCTGATATTTTAGACTCGAATGGTCAGACTATTTTCAGGGATCAGGATACTGCAAATAGCGAAAGTGATACAACATATGCCAATGAGAAAATAAAATTCTTCTCACGTATGCTTGATAATGCAGAAAAGCCTAATGATAGAGGCACATCTTTGACAGTTATAACTGATACAAAGGATGCAGGTTATCCTGGAACTGCTTATATTGATGTGAAATTTAGTACTGTTGATGGAACGTTTACATCTACGACAGCTGCCGGTACAGAATCGAAGACAGGGTTTAAGTTGAATTTAAATACTCTCATCGGTAAGATTACTGATCCGAACGCAACCGGAGACCCTGCAGATAAGATTAAAAGTATACCGACAGATGCATTTACAAAAGACATAGAAGTAGACACTTCCACTCTTAAGAATATTGATAACAAAGGAACCTCCACCATCAATGGCGGAGCCGGTGGAGTTGATACCACCAAGGGTTCCGGCTGGTCGGTAGGAACACTCAGCTCAGTTTCCATCGGAGCCGACGGAAGGATCACGGGCTCTTATACCAACGGACAGACCAAGCTCTTAGGACAGATCGCATCAGCAATCTTCTCAAATGCTTCCGGTCTTGAGAAGACAGGCGATAACCTCTATGTAGCAACCATGAACTCCGGCGAACCCGTTATCGGAGACGTAACCGCAAACGGTGGTTCCTACGCATCCGGCGAGTTGGAAATGAGTAACGTAGACCTTTCACAGGAGTTCACCAGTATGATCACCACCCAGAGAGGTTTCCAGGCAAACTCACGTATCATCACAGTTTCCGATACGATGCTTGAAGAGCTTATCAATCTGAAGAGGTAAAATAAGTGATATTTAACCCTCATCCGCCCCTCCGGGAGAAGCTGTCACCGCGACGCACGAAGTGCTAGTCCTTTAGGGAAGGTGACTGATGAGGGTCATATAGGGTATATGGCAAATTAGTGGGTTATATGGGGAAAAAGTGTCCCGGGAGCCCCCGAAAGATCATTTCTTTCGGGGGTTTTCATTATGTGCGGGGCATACTCGCGCCGGCGCTCGTAAAGATGCCCGAAAAACGTCTGCGGGACGTTTTTCCATCCTGAGCGTCATCCTGAGCGTCATCCTGAGCGTTAGCGAAGGATCTCTCATAGATTCTTCGCTCCGCTCAGAATGACACATTAGTGATTGACAGAAACTGCTATAATTTGGGATAATCAGATATAATTGTTGTTCTATACATTTTTCTCAAGGAGATTACATGGATCGCAAGAGAAACTATGTATTTATCATTACGATCGTCTCAATTTCCTGTATAGCCATGGTGCTGGAAGGCGGCATGCTTGGATGGGAGTATTGGGTTCCGCCACTTGCTATAGTCGGCACCGTAGCTCTCTGGGTCATGCAGATAACCGGGAGACCGGACGATAATATAAAAGAGATCTGTTATCTTATCTATGCCATGCTTGCGGCATTCTTTCATGGTGTCCATGACACCAGCTTTTTCGATGTAGCCATTGTCATCGGATTTGTAATGGTGGCTTATTCCCTGATGGATCATATCTACATGATGAACCTTTTGCTGGCGGAATATTTCGTGATCATTATCATGCAGCTCTGGAATGTTTTAAGAACCGGGACTGTGGAATTTGATTTTCTCAACACCACGAGACTGTTACTCCATATCGTATGCGTTATCTTCATCTATTTCGGCTGTATAAAGTCTATTAACGGCAGACTTGAAGCCAGGGAAGTAAGCGATGAAAAAGACGAAAGGATAAGGTCCAATGACCAGGATATGGAGGACTTCCTTTCCAATATCTCCCACGAACTCAGAACCCCGGTCAATGTAATAAGCGGAATGTCTGATATTCTCATTAAAAAGGGCGAAGGAGAAGAAGTGCTCGCCATCAAGGATGCGGAGATACGGCTGGCGGGACAGATTGAAGATATTCAGGATTATACGGAGGCCAGCAGGGATAATATGATCCTTGAAGAAGAGGACTATATGAGTACCTCTCTAATTAATGATGTGGTGACGAGCTTCAGGATGAATCCGTCACACGGGGATCTGGAAATGATCGTGGATCTGTCACCCTATGTACCCACTATGATGCATGGTGACGTGAAGAAGCTTCATAAGATATTCAGGCATCTTCTTGAAAACTCTATTAAATACACCAAGCGCGGCGGCATCATTGTCAAGGTATATACCGAGAATACAGAGTATGGCGTGAATCTCTGTATTGAGGTTTCCGATACAGGTATCGGAATGGGAAGAAAGGAGATTGCCATTGTTTCCAGGGGCATGTATCAGGCCAATAAAAAGAGGGACAGAAGCTCCGGCGGAATTGGTCTCGGACTTACCATTGTCTATGGCTTTGCCCACAGGATGGGTGGTTTTGTAAAGATCGAGAGCGATAAGGGACTCGGCACTACAGTAAGGGTAACTATACCTCAGAAGGTTGTTGACAGAGTTCCCTGCCTTGAACTCAGGGATTCCTTTGACAGCGATCTTATTTTCCATGTTAAGACCGATAAGTATAAAACTCCCAAGCTTCGGGATTTCTACAGATCGATGGCAGTCAGCCTGGCAGCAGATATCAGGGTACACCTGTATCCTGCGGAAACACTTAAAGAGGTTAAGCGCCTGATCGATAAGCTGAACGTTGGATATATCTTTATGGGTGCTGAGGAATACGAAGAAAATCCGGAGTATTTCGATGAACTTAGCAGGGGTGATATGGTTGTGGCTGTGTCTGCACCGGAAGGCTTCAGAACCGGTATTAACAGCCGTGTGATCGTGATGCCTAAGCCTCTTTATGCATATCCGATAATCAAGATCCTGAATGAGGGAAAAGATGCCACAAATATTGAGCTCGGTGATATCATCACAAAGCCGGATCTGAACGGGGTAAAGGCTCTTGTGGTTGATGATGAGCCCATGAACCTCGTTGTTGCTACCGGACTCTTCAGGGATTACGGAATGATCACTGATACGGCGGACAGCGGAAAAGAAGCCATTTCCAAATTCAGTAAGGAAGATTATGACGTTATATTCATGGATCACATGATGCCTGAAATGGACGGAGTAGAGGCAATGAAGAGGATCCGGAATCTTGCTACCGAGATGAACAGGAATATAGTGATCGTGGCACTTACTGCCAATGTGGTGTCCGGCGCGAGAGAAATGTTTATGAGAGACGGGTTTGACGGATTTATCGGAAAGCCTGTTGACCTAAACGATTTTGACCGGGTTATGAGCCATGTGCTTCCAAAATTCAGAAATGAAGAGGGAGGTGAGACCGTATGATCCGGATAGCCAGGGATATCCTGAAAGCTGCACAGGATCCGGAGAGGGATCTGTCGGAACGCCTGTTTATCTTCTTTGTGATCATTTCCGAGATTGCGCTTTTTCTTGCGTTAGCCGGGGATCTCATAATGATGGATAACATTCCCGAGATAATAGTGATCATAATCACTATTATACTTGCTCCTCTGATAACCGTCATCTGTTTCTATAAAAACCGGATGGAACTTGCTATAAACATAATAATCACGGGTTTTGTGATCACTATCCTTCCTTCCATATTTTTCTTCGGAGGCGGTGTGAAGGGAGGAGGTTCTCTCTGGATAATCTTCGCCTTTATGTTTGTTGGGCTCGTGATGAGCGGCAGGTGGAGAAAGGTGATGATGGTTCTCCTCCTTGTATTTTCCGCTGCATTCTATCTTGTGGATTATTACCATCCCGAACTGATAAGGCAGCATTCAAGACGGATGTTCTTCCTCGATTCGTTTATTTCGCTGATCCTTGTGGGAGTGATCTGCTATGTGATGATCCTATTCCAGAACAGGATCTTCAGACAGGAGAATGAAAGAGCCAGAAAAGAAGCTGAAAGAGCTGAGGATCTGAACCGGGCTCAGAACCGCTTTTTCTCAAGTATGAGCCACGAGATCAGGACTCCCATTAATTCCATCCTCGGGTTAAATGAGCTGATACTCAGGGAAGAGGATATTCCGGACGAAGTGATAAAGGATGCAAACGGGATACAGGGTTCAGGAAAGATGCTCCTTGCCCTTATCAACGATATTCTCGATTTTTCCAAGATGGAAGCCGGAAGCATGGATATAGTGCCGGTTGATTACCGGGTAGGAGATCTTCTTTCCGAAGTAGTTAACATGGTATGGGTAAAGGCGCAGGAAAAGGGCCTTGATCTAAAAGTGTCCGTTGATCCCAATGTTCCTACATCACTTTTCGGAGATGAGGTCAGGATAAAGCAGATCCTGATAAATCTTCTTAATAATGCTGTTAAATATACCAAAGAGGGATCTGTCGGACTTCATATGGAAAGTGAGGACTGCGGCAGCGATGCAGTGACTATCAGGATATCCGTTTCGGATACAGGAATGGGTATCAAGAAGGAATCCCTTCCTTATCTTTTTGATGCATTTAAGAGGGTGGATGAAGAAAAGAACCGCCTTATCGAGGGAACAGGCCTCGGACTCAGCATAGTTAAGCAGTTGGTTGAGCTTATGGACGGTACCATTACCGTAAACAGTGTTTACGGTGAGGGATCCACTTTCAATGTCCATATAAAGCAGGGAGTCAATGATCCTGAAAAGATCGGGGAACTCAGTATCGAGAATTACGGAAAGGCCAGGAAGTCCATATACGAAAGCAGCTTTACTGCGCCTGAAGCTTCCGTCCTCATTGTTGACGATAATGAGATGAACCTGGAAGTGGAGAAGAGACTCCTTGCAGGTACGAAGGTAAGTGTGGATACAGTCTTAAGCGGAGTGGATGCACTGTCCCGCACCCTTAAAAAACGATATGACGTTATCCTGATGGATCACCTGATGCCGGAGATGGACGGTATAGAATGTCTGGAAGCCATCAGGACCCAGATGGGAGGTATGAATAACAATACCTCTGTAGTGGTACTTACCGCCAATGCAGGAAGCGAGAATAAGGATCTATACCAGAGGGCAGGTTTTGACGGCTATCTCGTAAAGCCTGTATCCGGAGAAGCTCTGGAAGATTATCTGATGAAGCATATTTCGCCGGAGAAGATCACTCTGACCGGTGAGACATTGAAGACACATGAGAATATGAGTACCACTTCAGGGTACAGGAAGAAGATACCTGTTGTGATAACGTCAAGCAGCATGTGCGATCTTCCGGATGCCACCATGCAGAGTCCTTATCTTCCCATACTTCCATTTGATGTCTTTACGGATGAGGGAACATTTAAGGACGGATTGCAGATAGATGCTGACGAGATGTTAAGGTATATGGATAAGGGGAAAAAAGCAGCATCATCACCTCCGGATGTCAGTGCATATATTGAATTCTTCGCGGAATATATAAAGAATGCCCATCACCTTATCTATATAGCTCTTGCGGGCAGTATGAGTTCAGACTATCAGAAGGCAATGGAGGCAGCGAGATCCTTTGACAATGTTACAGTCATTGATTCCGAAGCTCTTTCCAGTGCCACGGGAATCCTCGTGCTCATAGCCTGCAAGCTTGCACAGCAGGATACACCGGTTGAAGAGATGATAGAACACCTGGAAAGGGTAAAGAAGAGACTGAGATGCAGTTTTATCATCGACTCTACAGAATATATGGCGAGAGGAGGACTTATCAGTCAGAGTATCAATAAGATCGCAGGAGCACTGAGTTTAAGACCCGGCATTTCTGTACATGATGGAAAGGGTGGAATTGGAAGTATATATTTGGGAAGCTGGAAGCATGCTTACAAGCGCTACATCAGAAAAGCATTTTCGGTGGATGTCATACCGGATGAGGAAGTATTGTTTATAACATATGCCGGAGTTCCTGAGGAGACCCTTCTCTGGATCAGGGAAGAGATCAGTAAGATCGAGTACTTCGAGCGCGTTATCTTCCAGAAAGCTTCTGCTGGTATTACATCGAACTGCGGACCGGGAACTTTCGGGGTTCTGTACTTTGTCAAAGGAAATAAGTCTTATAATATCACTTCGATCCTGCCTCCGGATAGCAGTGAGGATATTACTGAAAACGCGGAGAACGGTATAGAAGAAGTGAGACCGGTACAGGAGGAGACACATACAGGGGTTTCTCCGGAACATAAAGATATACAGGAAGAGGATAATGCCGGCGAACCGGCTGGTACAGAGACTGCTTCCCCGGAGTGGTATGAGAATATTGAGGGCATAGACGGGAAAACCGCCATTAAAAACAGCGGTTCAGCTGAAGCTTTTAAGACTGTGCTTAAGATATTCTATGATTCTCTTGAAAGTAAGTCAGAGGAGCTTGAAAAGTACTTTGATTCGAAAAACTGGGATCAGTATACGATAAAGATCCATGCTTTGAAGAGTTCCGCAAAACTGGTGGGTGCACTGGAACTTTCGGATATGGCCCGTGACCTTGAAACGGCCGGAAAAGAGGGAAACAGCAGCTTTATTAATGAAAACCATGGGGATTTCATGGAGAAGTACCGTAAATATAAGGACTTTCTCTCTTCATTATACAGTGATAACGGCTCAGACGTAGAAGCGCAGAATGACAAGCCTCTTGCGGATAAGTACCTTATGGAAAGCGTCTATGAAGCTATAAAAGAGGGGGCATCTGCTCTGGAAGCTGATACAATAGATGAAGCCCTGAATGAACTCGCTGATTACAGGCTTTCTGCAGAGGATGAAGAAAGGATACAGGCTATCCGGGATAAGGCGCGGGTATTCGATTATGACGGAATTATAGAAATTCTTGGAAATAACGAATAGATAATGTATAATGATGGAATGGTGACGGGGGATATTTGTCTGCTGAAGGAGAATATTGATGGCCGGGGACAAGAACAAAATAGTAATAGTTTTATTTCAGTACAGTGTAGTTGTCAAAGGAATAGAGAGGAAACTTAGGGATTTAGGATATCAGGTGGATGTTGTCACCGGAGATTTCAAGCTTCTTAATAATTATTATAGTCAGGCGGATCTTTTCTTCCTGTATCTTCCGGGGGATGTGACGGATGATGAGAGTAAAGAGAAGATCGTGGATGAGATCTGCAATGAAGTGGGATTTAATAAAAAGAAGATGATCCTCGTGGGAGAGGAAAAGAGTCACGACGAACTGTCTTTAAATGTGCCTTCTATTGATAAATTCATGTGGCTCAGCAGACCTCTTGATATGGAAAAGCTCGAGGAAAATGTTGAGAAGGCGCTTGAGTCTGAGGTTGCTGCAGATGTTAAGAGAAAGATCCTGATCGTTGATGATGATCCGTCCTATGCCGGCATGGTGCGTGAATGGATAAAAGATAATTATCAGGTGAACGTGGTGACAGCAGGTATGCAGGCTATTACATTTTTATTAAAACATCCTGTTGATCTTATACTGCTCGACTATGAAATGCCGGTGGTTGACGGACCCCAGGTTCTTCAGATGCTCCGGCAGGAGCCGGAGACCAGGCATATCCCGGTGGTATTCCTTACGGGAGTCGGCACTACCGAGGAAGTGAAAAGGGTAATGGCATTGAAGCCATCGGGCTATATCTTAAAGTCAACTACCAGACTCGCCCTGAAGGAAGCTCTGGCCCAGCAGTTCAGAAAAAAGGATTAAAAATAACAACAAAAATGTTTTTTCCCCCGAAGGGTTTTATCCCTTCGGGGTTTGTGTTATAATGTTGCATGGTTTATCCTGCTTATTGTTTTTGCGCAGGGTCAGGAGAGGCGATTTCACATGATAGAGCTTACAAAGCTTGATGAGACAAAGATTCTCGTTAATGAGAATTACATTCAGCTTGTGGAGGAGACACCTGATACAGTGATCACTTTTTCAGACGGGAAAAAGATCATCGTCAAAGAGAGCAGGACAGACATAAAGGACCTTGTTAAGAGGAGTTAGAGTTTATTATGGATATAGCTTCCATAGCAGGATTGGTAATCTGTTTCGGTTTGATGTTCTACGGTATCGTAGGTAGTAACGGAATGTCCGCCATGTGGTCATTCCTGGACCGCGACTCCGCCGTTATCACATTCGGAGGAGCATTCTTTGCCGTGTTCGCCAGCCGGACAGTTGGAGATTACCTTACAGGATTAAAATCTTTTTCCCAGATACTTAAACCGTATACGGTTAAGCCGGGAGATGTCATAAAGCAGATAATAGATCTTTCCAATGTGGCCAGAAAAGAAGGACTTCTGTCACTTGAAGAAGCGGCCAGCTCCATTGAGGATCCCTTCCTGAAAAAGGGAATAATGCTGGTTGTGGACGGTACCGACCCGGAACTCGTACGTGCCATCATGGAGACAGAGATGGACGCAGTAGAGGGACGGCACAAAGCCAACGCCGCATTCTGGGAAGATGTTGGATCTCTGGGACCTGCGTGGGGAATGATCGGTACACTTATCGGACTGATAAACATGCTTAAGAATCTGTCCGATCCTTCATCCATCGGACCCGCTATGGCGGTGGCTCTTATCACCACATATTACGGATCGCTTCTTTCCAACTGGATATGTACTCCGGTTGCTACCAAGCTCAAGGGAAAGAACGGAGAAGAAATGGCTGTCAAGGGAATACAGGTCGAAGGCCTGCTTTCCATTCAGGCAGGGGAAAATCCCCGTGTTATAGAAGAAAAACTGAAATCTTATCTGTCGCCTAAGGATGCTGCAGCCATTGGTGAAGGTGGCGAAGGCGGCGGAGAGGGTTGATAAAAGGTTTTAGGAGCGGATAAATGGCTAAGAAGAAACAGGAAGAAGTCAAGCCCGGCGCTCCGGCCTGGACTGCGACGTTTTCCGACCTGATGAACCTGCTGCTCTGCTTCTTCGTGCTTTTGTTTTCCATGTCCAGCGTGGATGCCGCAAAGTACGAAGAAGTTGCCAAGTCTTTTGCAGAGACCTTCAGTATATTTGAGGGAGGAGGAACTGCGATCGGCGACGGCGTTCTCGTTAGTAACGGTGTGAGCCAGTTGAACGAGCTCAGCCAGTATTTCAGTTCCATGGGAGCCAATGCTGCGGGACAGCAGGACAACGAAATAGATAATAATGCCGAAGAGCAGAATGACCAGACTGCCGAGGGAGGAAAGAGCGGAAACTATGATTCCGAACAGTCTCCCGAGGTTTCGGGAAGCAGTGAAGCGGTGGAAGAAGCAAAAGAGGAACTGACCGCCGCACAATTAAAAGCTTCGGAAGAACTGGCAGAAAAAATAGAAGAAGCCATTCAGGAAAACAGCCTGGGCCGTGAGATCGATATAGATTACACGAGCCAGTATGTTTTACTTACTATGAATGGTTCGTTGTTATTTGATTCAGGAAGTGCTACAATTAAGGAAGAGGCTGTTCCGGTTCTTGATAAGCTGGGACAGATACTCGAGAGGTATGCTGAAGATACCATCGAGATAGAGGGACACACCGACAATGTGCCGATAAGCGGCAGAGGACAGTTTGCGAGCAATGATGAACTGTCCGGCGCGAGGGCTCTGAGTGTTTTCCATTTCTTGCTGGATAACACATTCCTTGATCCCGCAGGCATCAAGCACAGTGGAAGAGGAGAGTATGTGCCTATAGCGGACAACTCCACTCCTGAGGGAAGAGCCAAGAACAGAAGGGTAGAAGTCAAGATATATAACGAATTGTCGGATGCGAATTAAAATAGATTCTTCGGGCGATGGATCTAAAGGTTGGGGGAATAAATGAGAAAGAATTTAATGTCAATAATCATACTTGCACTGTTGGTGGTAAATACCGTTATGACCGGTATCATGATGTTTACCATCATTCCCACCAATCAAAAGGTGCTGGCTCTTGTGGGAGATATAGGAGGAGCCATAAACCTCGATCTGGGAATAGCTTCCAGCGGAGATATCGCAAGTGCCGCAAACAATGTTTCCATCGCGGATATTTCACCCTATGATATTGCTGATCAGCTGACGATTCCTTTGAGGATAGATCCTGAATCAGGAGACACCACCGCTCATTATGCAGTTGTGGGTGTTACCCTTTCACTCAATACAAAGGACAGCGATTATGCCACCTACGGAGCTAATATGGACGCTCAGGTAGGACTTATCAAGGATGAGATAAATAAGGTAATAGGTTCATATACTCTGGAAGAGATCAACACCATGGGAACTGAAGCCATCCAGCAGAGAATACTGGAAGGTCTTCAGGAAATGTATAATTCAAAGTTTATCACAGGGGTATCATTCTCAAGCTGGCTTATATCATGATGACTGATAGACCCTTATCCGTTATAAAAATTCGGGGAGAGGAGGTAAGACCTCATGGCAGATGTTCTGTCACAGGATGAAATAGACGCCCTGCTGGCGGGTCTTAGTTCCGGTGAAATAGACGCGGACGACATGAAAGAGGCCAATGAACGGCCTGTCAAGGATTACGATTTCAAGCGTCCCGCAAAATTCTCAAAAGAACATTTGAGAACCCTCGAAATAATCTTCGAGCACTATGGCAGACTTTTATCCACTAACCTGCCTGTATATCTGAGAAAGAACGCTCAGGTTACGGTGGTGAATTCGGAAGCACTTACTTTCTCGGAATTTTCCAATTCCCTTCCGAATCCGGTTATTCTGGGTATTATAAATTTCTTGCCCCTGAGCGGAAATGTTATGATAGAGCTTGCCAGCAATCTTGGCTTTGCTATAATAGACAGGATGCTCGGAGGACAGGGAGAGCCCCTGGAAAAGAGCAGGGAATTTTCTGAAATTGAGCTTTCAATTTTAGAGAAGATTATGGTAATATGTGTGAGACTCCTTAGGGAGCCGTGGAAGAATGTGGCGGAGTTATCCCCGGTTCTGGAGCGTGTGGAGACCAATCCACAGTTCGCCCAGATCATAGCTCCCACGGAAATGATATCCATTGTCACACTTAATATGAAGATAGGTGACGTTGAGGGTCTGATGAATGTGTGTCTTCCTTTTATCACTCTCGAGTCTATCATGGATAAGCTGAATACAAAGTTCTGGTTCTCATCTATGCAGAACGGCAATGATGAAGATTATCACGAGCACTTGGAAGACCTGATAAATCATGTATCCATGCCGGTCAAGGCTGTGCTTGGACGAAGTGTCATCTCGGTGCAGGATTTCGTGAATCTCCAGCCCGGAGACATCATCAGGCTCGACAGCAAGGTTGCGGAAGAACTCAATGTATATGTCGGTAATATCCGCAAATTTACAGCTCTGCCCGGAGCTATTAAAAATGACTATGCAGTCAGGGTAACATCAATTATCAGAGAGGAGGAAAACTAGATGGACGGAATGTTATCTCAGGATGAGATAAATTCGCTCCTAAGCGGTATGTCCGCCGATGACAGCGGCGGCGATGCAGCAGAAGCACCCTCCGGTTCTCCCTCCGATGATGTGGTCGAAGCTTCGGCGGGAGAAGAATTACTTACAGATATAGAAAAGGATGCAGTCGGAGAAGTTGCCAATATCAGTATGGGAACTTCAGCTACCACCCTTTATTCGCTGGTAAACCGCAAGGTTGACATCACGACACCGACTGTTGAGGTCTGTGACTGGGACAGTCTGGTAAAGGATTACGAGAAACCTTGTGTATTTGTTCAGATACATTACAAAGTAGGACTTGACGGCTCCAACATTCTTGTATTAAAAGAGAAGGATGTAAAGGTCATCACCGATCTGATGATGGGTGGTGACGGAACCAATACAGATGGTGAACTCGGAGAACTTCATCTGTCGGCTATTTCAGAGGCCATGAACCAGATGATGGGATCCGCGGCCACATCACTTTCCTCCATGTTGGGGAAAATGATAGATATAAGCCCGCCGGAGGCCTCCCTTGTAGATCTGGGAGAATTCGGCAAACCGGGTGACATCGCCGCATTCCTCGAAGGGCAGTTCGTTAAGATATCCTTCGAAATGCATATAGGTGATGGACTGGTAGACAGCTCGATAATGCAGCTCTATCCCGTCCCCTTTGCCAAGGAATTGTATGGATACTTCCTCGGAGAGAACGGAGGAGGAGCAGCGGAGGAAGCACCTGCACCGGCAGCAAGCGCACCGGAACCGGAGCCTCAGGCAGCGCCGCAGCAGCCAGCGGCACAGCAGCCAATGCCCCAGGCACAGGGAATGCCGCAGATGGGAATGGATCCCCAAATGCAGATGAACCCGCAGATGCAGATGAATCCGCAGATGCAGATGAATCCCCAGATGGGAATGGGCATGGGTATGCCGATGGGTATGCCAATGATGCAGCCTATGATGCAGCAGCCGGTTAACGTGCAGCAGGCATCATTCCAGAATTTCTCAGGGGATATCAATCCTCTGCAAAGTCAGGAGAACATCGAACTTATCAAAGACGTGCCTCTCGAAGTTACTGTAGAACTCGGAAGGACACACAAGTCGATAAATGAGATCCTGGATTTTGCGCCGGGTACGATCATAGAACTGGAAAAGATCGCCGGAGAACCGATAGACGTGCTTGTTAACGGCAAGTATGTAGCAAAGGGTGAAGTTGTTGTAATTGAAGAGAGTTTCGGTGTCAGGGTCACTGAGATAATCAAGTGATCAGGGTGCTATCAGGAACTGTTAAAAAAGTACAGGAGAAAAGAAAACTATGGCTAAAAACATTCTGATTTGTGATGATGCAGCATTCATGAGAATGATGATCAAGGACATTCTCTCAAAGAATGGCTACAATGTTGCAGGTGAGGCTGAAAACGGTGCTAAGGCAGTTGAAAAGTATGCCGAGGTTAAGCCCGATCTGGTATTGATGGACATCACAATGCCTGAGATGGACGGTATCCAGGCACTTAAAAAGATCAAGTCCACTGATCCTTCAGCTATGGTCATTATGTGTTCTGCAATGGGTCAGCAGGCAATGGTTATCGAAGCCATTCAGGCAGGCGCCAAGGACTTTATAGTTAAGCCTTTCCAGGCTGAGCGTGTACTTGAGGCCGTTAAGAAAGTTGTAGGATAATGAGTTATTGCCTTTTAGCAGGAGTCGGCGCTGTTGCCGAACTTCTGTCGGCACTGGCTATATTTGCGCTCGTTCTTTTCGTCACGTATTTCACCACGAGATTTGTGGGATCATACGAGAAACAGAAGATGACGGGGCGCAATCTACAGATATTGGAATCGTTAAGGCTTTCCGGGGGGAAATGCATAGACCTTGTAAAAGCAGGGGATAAGTATGTCGTTCTGGGAGAGTCTAAGGATCATGTGGATTTTTTGTGTGAAGTTTCGGAAGATTCACTTGTATCCTATGATGATGCCGGACAGGCGATGAAAAAACCGGATTTCAGGAAACTTCTTGAAAAAGCGGGAAATGCCATTCATCCAGGTGACAGGAAATGAATATGGGTGCTTTTAAGCTTTTTGGGAAAATGCGGTTCGCCTTGAGTGCAGCCGTTTTTCTTTTATATTTTATATTGATTCTGTCCTTCCCTGTGAACGCGGCAGAAAATATCACCAGCAATACCGGAGCCTCTACCGGGGTCACAACTACCGTGCCCGGAGAGAGAACCCAGAATTACAATGATCTGGGACTTACGGATAACCGGTATAATTCAAGTACGGTCATAAGAGAGCCCGGAACTGCTGATGATGCAGAGGAAGTCAGGGAACTCAATATAGGTAATAATCTGAATATCACATATACTGATGAGAGGGGTAATCTTTCAGGATCGCTTCGGATCCTTATAACCCTTACTCTGATCTCTCTCGCTCCATTTCTGGTAGTTATGATGACCTCTTTCACAAGGATCATCATTGTTATGCATTTCACCAGGACTGCCATAGGAACCCAGACAGCGCCTCCGAACCAGGTGCTTTTGGGACTTACCCTTTTCCTGACGTTCTTTATAATGCAGCCAGCAATCAATCAGATAAATACCCAGGCAGTGAAGCCTTTTGAGGCAGGAGAGATAACCCAGGCGGAGTTTAAGGAGCGGGCTATGGAACCTCTGCGTCAGTTCATGTACGGACAGACCCAGAAAAAGGATGTGCAGCTTTTCCTTGATATAGCAAAGCTGGATCCTGTTGATGATCTGGATGATATACCTAATTATGTGCTGGTGCCTTCTTTTGTAATATCCGAGCTCAGGACCGCTTTTATCATAGGTTTTCTGATCTATATACCGTTTATAGTCATCGATATGGTGGTGGC
>CACZBM010000036.1 GCA_902779445.1 uncultured Lachnospiraceae bacterium | reverse complement strand
TTTTCTTTGATCATCTTTTCTTTCTCCTTCTTTGCACTGAAAAAGGCATCTCCTGAATTATTGGAAATGCCTTTCGGAATTACATCAATATTAAATTTTATCCTGTATTTATGCTTTCTGCGGGGTTAACAATGCGAGGACATAGTCTTTCGTCACATGAAAGTTTTCGATAATCTTTGCAATAATATCATTATCATTCATTCCAGCAATTCTCATTCCTTCGATTGCCCCTGTTACTTCTTTTTCCTTATATTTATTTTCCAGAGATTTACACATATCTATTCCGTCCTCCTCTATTTCAAACTCCAAATCCAGATTGGCGGCTTCCTTAATAAAAAAAGCAGCATCCGGATCAATCTTCCTATGGTTAGTTCCTTTGATCCTACATAAACCACCGCAGTGATAATGGGGACCAGTCTGTCTTCTTTACGGAATCCTGAAAGGAACTCTTCACTTGTAAGTTTTATCTTAAGGACTCCATCCTCCGCACATAATTCAGCGTCATTTCCTTTTTTGTTATATGAATTCCGTGCTGCCTCCACCTGATCGGAATAACCTATCCAGTCGTTATTTCTGTATCGGAAGACGAGCATTGTTTCCATATGGAAGAGCTATATGGGAGGTATCCATGTCCCTCAGGCTGTCAGGATCAATTACAGGTATTCCGATACGAGCTACTTTAATTCTTCGGTGACTCATGAAGTTAGCTTTTTAATCTGATCCTCAAGTTCCTTGACACGTGTTTCGGCATCATTAGCCCTTTTTCGTTCACGTTCGGTATTCTCACGTTCTTTAGCCTTGCCTTGTTCGAAGCCTTCGTCGAATTTTTCTTTATATTTCTCTTCCAGAAGCATGAATTCCATCCTCCACTGTTCATGTTTTCTGGATTTAATCACTTCGTCTTTAAGCCTGTCAGATAATTCCCCGTGGGTTTCTCTTCCGGTAATGTAATCCAGAAAATCTTTCATCTTCTCTGTGCAGTCGTCCTTATCCCCGCCTGCGCAAAGAAAAACCTTATTTGTACCGTCATTAAGTCTGATCTTAGGATTCTCTTTGCATATGTTCTCAAAGGTATAGATATGTCTTCCGTCTCCAAACTCATCAAAGGTACAGATAAAGATAATGTATGTTTCCTTAAGTGAATTATAGTTAGAACCCTTCGAAAGAATATTTAGATCTATCATACCCTGATAGTATCTGGTTCTCTTTCTCAGATTGTACTTCCGTGTGGTCTGCATCTCGATATCGTAGATTACGTTTTCCTCATCCTCGAAATACACATCAAGTCTTACGCCTTTTCCATCATATGTTAGACGTATAGATTTCTGATCCTCCGACTTTACGATAGATTTAACTTTCCTGCCGGTGATCATTTCCACCAGTTCAATGCACAGATCTTCGTTCGCCATTAAAATATTGCAGAACAGAAAATCATCGGTAAATTCTAACTCATCGTATGTCTTTTCGCTCATCCGACTTCTCCTTTCATTATAAAATGCGCTGTTTTTTGTTTCAAGCAATTCGTGGAAAATACGGACGATGTGTCCAGACATGTTTTCCAGAAATGTGAGGAAATGATACCACCATGATCGATGGATGTAAAGAACTAAAAACTTAAATATCCCAGTGATTAAAAATCACCAAATCCCATCGTTTTAGGTGGGATTTGGTAATTTACTAGAACGCCTTACCAACTATCACAAATAACTTACTGTCTCCGATAAAGGCTTTCTGCTGTCGTGGTTTTCAAGTGGTCCTGCTCCCTCTGCCGCATAGCCGAGATCAAGGAGCATGAGGATCTCCTCGTTTTCCGGGAGTCCCAGATCCCCGGCAAGCTTATCCGGATCGAAGTAATTCAGCCAGCAGCTGTCAACTCCTTCATCTGCCGCCGCAAGGATCATGTGGGTGGCAACTATCGTTGCATCCTCTATACCGGAATCTCTTTTTTCTCCCGGATAGGTAAATACATTGTTTTTATCAAATGCTACGGCTATGACCGTCGGTGCATTGTAACGGCAGGGTGTGGCTTTATCAACTTTGGCCAGAATTTCAGGGCTCTGGATCACGTATACGTGCTGTTCCTGCAGATTCTTTGCAGTCGGAGCAAGCCTTCCTGCGTTAAGAATCGCATCAAGTTTTTCCTGTTCCACCGTCCTGTCACTGTACTTTTTGCATGAATAACGTTTTTTGATCACTTCCTTAAATTCCATACTTTTCTCCTTTCCAATAATACTCACATGCTTGCACGATATATTGATAGCATTGCTTCTTCGTTCAGTACTTTTGCAGAACCCATTTCACCTCCGACGCCTAAAGCACACTTTTTCGCCATCAGAGCGAGTTCTTCCTCCGTAGGATTGACGCCGAGTTCCCGGAGATTAGTAGGCATACCGATACTCCTGTAGAATTCCTCTACTGCTTCGATCCCTTTTAAAGCGATCTCCTCGTCACTTCCGGATTCCTCAATATCCATAACATTCAAAGCAAACCGCTTGAACCTGGGAAGACAGTCCTTATATACATATCTTGCCCAGTTTCCCCATATAGCCGCAAGGCCTGCTCCATGAGCCACATCATAAAGCCCGCCCAGTTCATGTTCAAGCTTATGTGTCATCCAGTCACCGCCATCGTTACCGCATCCGGTAAGTCCGTTATGTGCCAGGCTTCCGGCCCACATCACCTCGGCTCTCGCTTCATAATTCTTTGGATCCTTACAAAGGATCAGAGCATTTTTCTTGACAGTACGCAGCAGGCCCTCAGCCAGCGCATCTGTGATCTCCATATTTCCGCCGTTGGTAAAATATCTTTCCATGGTGTGCATCATGATATCCGTGCATCCGCATGCAGTCTGGTAATCAGGCAGTGTCATTGTCAGTTCGGGATTCATGATCGCAAATTTCGGACGGCTGTAGTCACTGCTGTAACCACGCTTAATAAGTCCCTCTTCTTTGGTAATGACCGAAGAATCACTCATTTCGCTTCCCGTGGCTGCTATGGTAAGAATTACTCCCAACGGAAGGCATCCTTCTGCTTTCCGCTTGTAATCATAGAAATCCCATACATCGCCTTCATTGGCAACACCGTATCCGATGGCTTTAGCTGAATCAATAGCGCTTCCTCCGCCCACACCCAGAAGAAAGTCCACCTTCTCTTTCTTACAGAGTTCAATTCCTTCATATACGAGCCCAAGATGAGGATTCGGCACAGCTCCGCCAAGGGTAACATAGCTTATACCGGCCTGATCCAGTGTATCTGTTACACGCTTTAAGAGTCCCGAACGGACTACGCTCCCGCCTCCGTAATGGATCAGCACTTTTGTCCCGCCGAATTCTTTAATAAGGTCAGCCACCTTACTCTCTGTATTTTTGCCGAATACAACCTTTGTCGGGGTATAATACTTAAAATCAAACATGGTTCTTTCCTAATCCGTTTATAGTAACCTGTAGAGCTATTTAGCCTGTTGGACTCTCTCACACTCGGTTTTATATTTTGTAATATTATATTGCGTCAAATATTTTGTCAAGGGGTTTTAGACAAATTCTTCTTTATTACCAGCCCGATCAGCCTGTCTCCGTCCCACTGACTCCCCATTATTTTATAGCATGTCTGGCAGCTTCCCTGGCATGGATGATAGTCGTGTCATATGCCGGTAAAGGACTGTCACTTTCAGAAATAAGCATCCCTATCTCGGTACATCCAAGTATCACGCCTTCCGCTCCCTTGTCCTTCATTCCGGAAATGATCCTCTGATACTCCCTGCGGGAAGGATCCAGAACCTTTCCAAGGCACAGTTCATTGAAAATAACATTATCGACGATCTTAATATCATCTTTGTCGGGGATAATAACTTCAAGCCCTGAATCCTGCAGCCTGTTTTTTATAAAATCTTCTGTCATTGTGAATTCTGTGCCAAGCAATCCGACTTTCTTTATCCCGTCCTTTTTAATTACATCTGCTGTCGCATCAGCTATATGAAGAAGCGGGATACTGATCTCCTTTTCAATATCCGGAGCCAGCTTATGCATTGTATTTGTCGCGATAACTATGAAATCCGCGCCTCCCTTTTCAAGCTTTTCTGCCACATTGATAAGAATCTCTGCGTTTCCCTTCCAGTTTCCTTGATGCATATTCTCTTCGAGCTCTGCAAAATCCACATTGTACATGAGTATTTTGGCGCTGTGAAAGCCCCCGAGTTCTCCGGCAACTTCCTTATTCATTATCTCATAATAAGTGATCGTGCTTTCCCAGCTCATCCCGCCGATAAGTCCTATTGTTTTCATGGTTTTTTAATCCTCCTTTTCCGCTTTGCCCCCGGCCTCGTCCTTTTTCTTCAAAAGAACAGCCATGATGAAAAGATATACCGCTGATATTACAAGTATATATCATAATACCTGCAGAACAATAAAAACGAACCCTCCTCACACTGATTCAGGTCCGTTTTACACGTTTTTTATAAGTCAGGACTTTTTTTACAACAGTTCTTTAATGCATTCTTCTACTTTAGACATATCTGCAGTAGGTTCAAACCTTGCCACTACATTTCCATCCCTGTCGACAACAAATTTTGTGAAGTTCCATTTGATATCAGACTTCTTGTCCCAGTCCGGATCTTTCTCAGCGAACATTTTCTCCAGCAGTGCTTTATACTCATGCTCTTCAAATCCCTCAAATCCTTTCTCGGATTTCAGATAAGTATACAATGGAAGCTCATTTTCACCGTTCACATCTGCCTTCTTCATCTGAGGGAATGTCGTATTATAGTGCAAAGTACAGAACTCATGTATCTCATCATCAGTTCCGGGAGCCTGAGCTCCAAACTGGTTGCAGGGAATATCAAGGATCTCCAGACCCTTATCGTGATAATCCTTGTAGAGCTGCTCTATCGGTGCATACTGCGGAGTAAATCCGCATCCGGTAGCTGTGTTTACAACAAGCACCACCTTGCCCTTAAATTCCGAAAGATCAAGCTCTTCACCTTTACCTGTAGTAACTTTGTAATCATAGATCATAGTATTTTCTCCTTTAATATAATAAAACAAAAGCATCTTTATATTTTGTAATATTATATTGTGTGCAATGTTTTGTCAAGAGCTTTTTTTAATTTTTTTCTTTTTTTGCACTAAAAAAAGGCATCTCTCTTTTATAAGAAATGCCTTTCAGGTATATGTTTTATTGGTTCTGTGTCAGGTAATCTTCCAGTTCATATGCGGATATCTCCCCGTCATTTATTTCCATGACAATAGGATCGCACTGTGTCTCATTTCCAAAAATATCCTCTATTTCAAGGATGTAATAGAATTTACCGTCGCCCATTTCCTCGTCCAGCATCTCTGTGTCGTCACTCCATACAATGCTGCCTAAGATCACCTCTTCCGGATCTTCATCTTCATCCGCCATCATATCAAATGAAAAGAAAATAAAATCTATCTTGTCTCCCTCATGAAGAGGGTGGATATCCCTTCCGCTGAGGTTCGTTTCCTCGTCGGCACCGTCGTATGTTCCAAGTACTCTGAAAGCTTCTTTGTCAAATTCATATACGGCTCTGATAAAGGTTTCTTCCCCGTTCACCATGGCAGGTATGATATAAAGGTAATAGTCATCCGTACTGTCGATCAGCTCGGCGAACACATATTCACCACCTATAGTCATCCATGTCCCCCGGAAATTATCACTGAATTCCCCTGTTTCATAATCCGCATTGATATCTTCGTCGCATCCGAGATATAGAGCGTTCCCCTCATCCTCGTATATGATCCTGAATCTCACATCCTTTACAAGATTAAGCCCGGAAGTGATATCAAGCCTCACTATATTGTTTTCGTCAAGGTACTGCTCATACGTAAGTTCCTCATCATCGGCCTGTACAGGATGAAGGTTCTGGAAAATACCAACAGATTCCTCACTGTGGTCAGATCCGAAGAAACCATTCATAAATCCGCCGGAAGACTCATTTCCCTCCTCATCCTCTTCTTCGTTTTCCTCTTCGTATTCCTCTTCATATCCTCCCGAAGAGAAAAATGAGTCAAAGAGTCCGCCTGAAGATTCCTCTTCATCTTCATATTGGTCATATGCTTCTGACCAGGCTGTCTCCCAGGCTTCAGAATCCCAGTCTCCGTTTACTATGCTGGCATACTCAAGGTAAGCCGTATTATCCGTTATATCTTCATATGCTTCGTAAATATCATTGTCTATGTACTTCGGATAAAATACTGAAAGTCCTGAAGCTCTGGACCTGTACATTCCATGAGATTCATAGACTACTACCTCATCAAGTGCGTTAAGCACGTCGTCCGAATACTCCGTTAATATCCCTCCCGTATTATTCATGAGATCACCGAGGTCCACCATGTCGTATGTACCGTCAGTACCGCTTCTTTCGCCATAGCTTTCCGACTGTTCTGCCCCCTGAACCACATACTGAAAGTCTGTAGCATTCTGCGTACTCATAACAAGTTCACCGGAATAATTCCTGAAAGCTGCGGAAAGATCGGGAAGCTTTGTAAGATCACTGACAGAAAGTGTCGCCATGCTCTCCTGTCCGATAGACGCGCACTTATCCATATAACTGTCGACTATTGTCTGTCCCAGCTCTTTACCGCTACATCCCGCATTATTGGATAAATAGTTAAGCCATGCAATATAATCCCATCCCGTCCCGGGCTCTGTTTCTTCGGAAGCTACCATATAATGGGCATATCCCTGAAAAACCTCCGCAGTTTCAAGAGTAGACATGAGACATGCGTCAAATCCCACCACTTCAAAAGGTACCTCTGCATTAACAATGGCAGTTTCCACTTCCTTTAAGGAAAGTGAGTCACCGCCATACAGCTCATCCAGGCAGATCCCGAAAAGGCTTCCCCCGCCATGATCCCATAAAACGAGCATATACCGGTCTGCCGGATATTCAGATGCCCCCCAGCTGATAAAATCGCTCAGGGTTCCTGCATCTCCCATTGATGAGGAAGGACAGGTCTCGTCAATATGCATTTCACCGTTTTCCATATGAAAACGTGCAAGTTCATCACTTGGTATACCGTTTGTCTGCCAGGAACCGGCGCCTCCCGTTTCGATAACAACATTCACATTATCAGATATATCCGCATTACAGATCTCATCAAGATTTACGCTTGCAAAGCCGTACTGGCTTTCCAGATCGGTGCCGCAAAGATACAGCATGACTGTCCAGGTGGTATCCGGATCTCCGTAAGGTTTTCCACCATTAATTATATTCTCTTTCTGTGCGGACGAACCGCCGCCATCTGCACCGTTCTGGTACCCTGCCTCAGTCTTTCCGCTTGTACCACTGCTGTCTTTTTCATCTCCCGAGCACATAACAAGGAGAAACAGACCTGATATAAGTACCAAAACGATGACAACTATGACAACTATGACTTTTCCTGTGTTTTTCTTCTCTTTCACCTGATATCACCCCTACGTTCAAAATATAAGAAAGCGCAGATCCCAGACCGGAATCTGCGCAATTAATTACATCATACCTTCCTTACTCGGTTACGATCGAATGAAGCGCTTCAGCCTCTTCCTCTGTAAGACGTTCTGCTGCATAAACATCGCCGTCTTCAGTTATCAAATAAATATCATCGCCCTCTTCATAGTATCCAAGGCTTAAATTTCCAACTGCTACATGGAGATAAGGGGTACCGTCATCAAGCTCTGCATTCTCAACAGTATACTCAGCAAATGCTTCATTGGTTCCATCGTTAATATAAGCGATATCTCCGTCAGATGACTCATAGAAGAAGATCATGAAGTCTTCGCCGCCGTTGTTAGCATAAAAACCGTCAACATAGCTTACATCTGAAGCATCTCCGCTTTCAGAGCTTCCCTCATCACCGGTCATAAGAAGACCTGCTGCAGTACCCATATAGTTTATTGTCTCAGCATTTGAAAGGTATTTACCCTCGATGACTTCACCGTTCTCGTCAAAGAAGAATACCTCTTCTGTCTCGGGTCTCTCAGCTACTCCGAGCTTAAAGCTGTTTCCGCTGTATACGTCTGTCACATCAAAGTATGTCCAGTTATCTCCATCTTCATCAGTCTCGGTTGATGCCTCATACTGACCGCAGATAACGTTACCGCTGCCGCCGTTATTGTCAAATCCGAAAAGTGAAACGTACTTGTTGTTGTCAGGACCTGTGAACATTGAGAATACAAGTTCAAGGCCATCAGGTGACTGTCCGTAAACACCTACATCGATCATATCCTCATCAACATCGAGAAGTGTGAAAGATGCGCCGGAATCACTACTGTCAGCAGTCTCCTCTACTGCTGTCTCTTCTTCTACGGGAGCTTCCTCTGCCTTCTCCTCTGTCTCAGCAGGAGCTGCAGGTTCCTCTGCCTTCTTTCCTCCGCAGCCTCCGATCATTGCTACTGTAAGTGTAACAGCCAGAAGCGTAGTTATCAGTTTTCTCTTCATATCCTTCCTCCTTAAGTAACTGCTCCTCGGGATCCTGTCATTCCGAATTCGTTTTCGATTCAAAAAATACGCTTTTTTGAAATCTTTTTTTCTTTCCTTTTTTAAACCTGAGATACTTTATCACACGCACCCTTAAAAGGCAACATTTTTTTGGGTGTATCTAAAATTTTTGAAGTTAATCATTGTCATCCTGAGCATCAGCGAAGGATCTCTCATAGATTCTTCGCTTCGCTCAGAATGACATCAATAAACTCAGAATGACACCAAGAAACTCAGAATGATATCAAGAAACTCCGAATGACATCAAGAAACTCAGAATGATATCAGGAAACTCAGAATGACATCAAAAAATCAGAACAACGTTATAACATTTACTTCCAAGTTAGAGCCATTCATTGTATCATATCAGATAAGAGTATTTAATATCCGGGCTCAGAGGGGGTCAGTATGTTTGAGAATGTAAAAAAACTTGAAAAAACCAACAAACTGAAGCTTGTACTTGTATATCTGCTCTTCGTTTTTATAAATATCTCCGTAAACAGGCTTGTAAAGCACTTCGGTCTTCCGCTCTACGTTGACAATATCGGTACTCTTCTGGGCGCGGTGCTCGGAGGATATCTCCCCGGTATATTTGTAGGCTACATCACCAATATCATCAATTCCACAGCAGACCCCACCAATATGTACTATGCGGGGATAAGTGTGCTGATCGCCATTACTGCCACATATTTCGCAGAGAAAGGGTATTATAAGAGCTTTCTGAAATCCCTTGTGACCATTCCTTTCCTTGCCTTTTTCGGAGGGATCGTCGGTTCTGTCCTTACCTGGTTTATTTTCGGTCCTTCCGAACAGGGCCTTTTCTCGCAGCTTTACAATGATTTCCTTCTGGATCTTATTGATAAGGCCATAACCGTTGTACTGGCATACTGCCTTATGAAGATAATGCCAAAAGATACCTCTTCCTTATTAAGCCTTACGGACTGGAGACAGAAGCCCTTAAGTAATGAAGAGATAAATGAGGTAAAAAGCACAGGTACCAGAGGTTTGTCATTAAAGAGTGAGATATCCATTCTGGTCTGTGCCATAATGCTCTTTATCACCATAGCAACCTCCGCCATCAGCTTTATCCTTTACAGGAACCATTCCATGGAACAGTATAAGGAGCTGGGCATCAACGCTGCAAAGATCGCGGCAGCATCTCTGGATCCCTCGAAGATAGATGAATATATTGAAATGGGCGAAACCTCTCCAGATTATATTTCTGCAGAGAAAAAACTTACGGAGATACTTCATAGTTCCGGCAGCATAAAATATATCTATGTCTATAAGATGACCCCCGACGGATATAAGGTTGTATTTGACATTGATACTGACGGGCTTATGGGTGAGAAACCCGGTTCAGTGATCCCCTATGAAAAGGATTTTATGCCCTATGTACCTGACCTCATCAGGGGAAACCCAATAGAACCGGTAGTGATAAAAGACCGTTACGGCTGGCTTCTGACTGATTATGAACCTGTATATGGTGATAACGGCAAATGCGTGTGTTATGCCTGCGCGGATATCAGCATGAATGATATCATCAATAACGGTATCAGCTTCCTTGCGAAGATCCTCTCTCTGTTTATCGGTTTCTTTATCCTTGTGCTGGTACTCTCTCTCTGGTTCTTTAATTATCACCTTACCTATCCCGTGGGTGCCATGACCCATGCATCCGGAGAATTCGCCTATAACAATGAGCAGGCTCTGGAAGTCAGTGTGGACAGGCTGCGATCCCTTGATATCTCCACGGCGAATGAGCTTGAAAATCTATACCTCGTGCTGGTAAAGACTCTGGGGGATACGGTAAAGTATCTTGAAGAAGTTAGAGAAAAGAGCGATCAGATAGAATTCATGCAGAGCGGACTTATCTATGTACTCGCAAACTTAGTCGAGAGCCGGGATAAATGTACCGGTGACCATATACGTAAGACCGCGGCTTATGTAAGGCTGATCCTGGAACTCTTAAAAGAAAACAACGTATACAGCGAGTATATGAATGATGAAGAGTATGTAAAATGCGTGAATTATGCCGCCCCTCTTCATGATGTGGGAAAGATAAATGTCTCCGATACGATATTGAATAAGCCCGGGAAACTGACCGATGAAGAATTCGCTGAAATGAAGAAACATACAACCGCCGGAAAGGAGATAATTGAAAGCGCAATAGAACTTACCGGTGACAGCGGATACTTAAAGGAAGCCCTGAATGTGGCTACCTATCACCATGAAAAATGGGATGGAAAGGGATATCCCACCGGTATAAAAGGTGAAGATATCCCTCTGTCTGCAAGGATCATGGCTGTGTCCGACGTCTTTGACGCCCTGCTCTCAAAGCGGAGCTATAAAGAGCCCATGAGCTATGACACGGCATTTAAGATCATAGAAGAAGGATCCGGGACAAGTTTTGATCCCGCTATCGTAAAGGTATTTCTTGAAAACCGCGAAAGGGTCATCGCCCAGGCTGAAGAAATGACCGATAAAGAGATCCTCCAGTAGAATAGTAACAGTTATTCTGCCGGAATTTCGCCGAGTATCACGTATTTGGAATAATTATCGTCAAACAATCCGAGACACGCATCCATTCCAAGATTTGTGGAGAAAGCTTTCTGCAGCACTCTTTCCCATGATCCGTATTTCTTATAGAGTGATTCTGCAGTAGGTCCCTCTTCATTTCCGTATGTTTTAAGGTTACTCTTCTTCAGCTTTTCGAGACCTATGGGATCATTGTCATAAGACTGCATCCTTATCACATTTCTCATGCGGCTCACCTCCCGCGCGATCTCTTCAACGGATCTTCCCTGGCTCTTAAGTGCTGCATAGAGATTAAAGAGTTCTCTATCCTGTTCTATATATTTTATCCTGTCCTGTCTTCCCTTCCATACCACCATGGGGTCTGACCAGTCATATGAAGCAAATTCTCCAAGTCTGTCGGATTCGGGATTCGGAGAAAATCCGTAGATCGCATCAGGATCTGCCACTATATCCTTTGCTGCTTTTTCAATGGCAAGCGGATCATGTTCATAAGCAAAACCGGTGTACCGCTGAGGCATCCACTGATCAGGCGTAGCCGTATAATATACCCTGTCTGCTGCAAATGCCGGAACAGATAATGCAAAAAATAAAACCCCTGCAAGTACCAGTGCACTCATCCTCTTTAATAGTTTCATTACTCATTTCTCCTTTCTGCTTTTACATCCGGAACATTATACTAAATATAATAACTCAGATCACATCAAATATCGACATCTGGTTACTCTCCGGTATATTTCCGAGAAGACCGAGATCCCTTAATTTATCAGCCTTATTCTTCGAGCATCCGGTGCGGCTTACAAAGTCATCCACAGACAGGAATTCACCCTGATCCCTTGTTCTTAAAAGGGCGTTGGAAAGATCGTCCGCTTCCTTTCCTCCCATACCTGCTATGGATGAGAGCGGCGGCATGATGCTGTTATCGTCCACCTGTCTGAAATAATTGGGATCGGCTTTATTCAAGTCTATAGGCACGAAATTAAATCCTCTGGCGTACATTTCCTGAACAAGCTGCATATTCTTAATGCTGTTCAGCTCTGCATCCGGCATCTTATTCTTCCCGAGCTCATTCAGCTTATCATTCAGACTCTTAAGTGTCTCTTCCAGTCTTCCCCTGCCCTGACACATGGTCTCATAATCTATGCCTGTTCCCTTTGCCCTTATGGAAAAGAATGCCGAGTAATAGGCAAGAGGCCTGTAGAGCTTAAACCAGGCTACTCTCCATGCCATCATCACATAGGCGACCGCATGGGCTTTCGGGAACATGTATTTTATCTTCAAGCAGGAATCTATATACCAGTCCGGTACCTCGCATTCCTTCATAGCTGACTTCATGTCGTCATTAAGGCCCTTTCCTTTTCTTACTGATTCCATGGTCTTAAATGAAAGGGAGGGATCCATATGCTTATTCATGAGATACAGCATGATGTCATCACGGCAGCAGATACATTCCGAGAGCTTCATCCCCTTTTCATTAACGAGATACTGGGCATTTCCGGTCCACACATCCGTTCCGTGGGAAAGACCGGATATACGCACGAGATCCGAGAAGGTGGAGGGCTTCGTATCCACCAGCATCTGTATTACAAAGTCTGTCCCGAATTCCGGGATCCCGAGGGACCCTGTGGGACATCCGTTAATGTCATCCGGAGATATCCCAAGTGCTTCCGGGCTGTTAAAAAGACTCATGACCTTTTTATCATCCAGAGGGATCTGCATGGGATCCACTCCCGTTGCATCCTGAAGGAATCTTATCATCGTGGGATCATCATGTCCCAGGATATCCAGCTTCAGAAGATTATGGTCAATTGAATGATACTCAAAATGGGTCGTGATTATCGGAGTTTTCTGGTCATTTGCCGGGTGCTGGAGCGGTGTAAATGTATTGATCTCCTCTCCCTTTGGCATGACAACTATGCCTCCGGGATGCTGTCCCGTGGTACGTAAGACTCCTTCACATCCATGGGCAAGTCTTTCGATCTCGGTCCTTCTCTTATGGGCTGCGTGTGTCTCATCCTCATAGTACTTCAGCACATATCCATACGCCGTCTTATCTGCGACGGTACCTATAGTGCCGGCTCTGAATGTCTGTCCGGCGCCGAATATTACTTCGGTGTACTTATGGGCTTTACTCTGATAATCTCCGGAGAAATTAAGGTCGATATCAGGCTCTTTATCTCCCGAAAAACCGAGGAAAGTCTCAAAAGGAATGTCAAATCCCAGTTTTAACAGCTTTTCTCCGCATTCAGGGCAGACCTTATCCGGAAGGTCACATCCGCAAATACCGTCTTCATGCGCCTTTTTAACTACATCCGAATCAAAGTCCGAATAGTGGCATTTGGGGCACAGATAATGGGGTGCCAGTGAATTTACTTCCGTGATACCGGACATAAAAGCCGCAAATGAAGAACCCACAGATCCCCGGCTTCCTACGAGGTACCCGTCCTCATTACTCTTCCACACCAGCTTCTGTGCGATAACGTACATAACGGCATAGCCGTTTCCTATTATGGACTTAAGCTCTATTTCAAGCCTGTCCGTAACAGTGGATGGAAGATCTTCTCCGTATAGTTCCTTTGCCCTTTCGTAACAGATATCCCTTAGTATCTGATCAGAGTTCTCGATCACGGGCGGAGCTTTATCGGGTCTGACCGGAGATATCCTGTCCACCATGTCTGCTATCATATTTGGATTTTTGATCACCACTTCCCTTGCCTTATCATCCCCGAGGTAAGAGAATTCCCTTAACATCTCCTCCGTGGTACGTAAAAAGAGGGGAGCCTGATCATCAGCATCCTTATATCCCTTACTGAACATTATTATCCTGCGGTATACTTCATCCTCGGGATTTAAAAAATGCACATCGCAGGTAGCGCATACCGGCTTCCTGAACTGCTCGCCGAGACTTACGATCTTCCTGTTTATATCCTTTAAGTCTTCCTCAGTCTCAATGCTGTTATCTTCCCTTAAAAGAAACTGATTATTGCCTATAGGCTGAATTTCCAAATAATCATAAAAATCAACAATTCTGGCTATCCTCTCATCAAGCGCATCATTTTCAAGCGCCCTGTAAAGCTCTCCCGCTTCACAGGCACTTCCTATGATAAGTCCTTCCCTTCTTTCTGCAAGAAACGACTTGGGGATCCTGGGCCTTCTCTGGAAATACCTTAAATGTGACTCTGACACGAGCCTGTATAGATTTACTCTTCCCGTCTCATTTTTCGCGATCAGGATGATGTGGTAATAGGGCAGCTTTTTAATCGTGTTGGAACTGAGCTTATCAAACTTCTTAAAGTCCTCCAGGATAGAGACCTCTTCTGCATGGTATTCCCTGGTAATATCAAGGAGTTTTATAAATATCTCTCCCGTTGCCGTAGCATCATCCACTGCCCTGTGATGGTTTTCAAGCGAAACCTTCAGTTCCTCCGCCAAAGTGTCGAGCTTATGGTTATTCAGCTCCGGAAGCAGGAACCTGCCCATCCCAAGTGTATCTACGACTGTCTTATCAAAAGAAAGGCTTAGATCCCTTGCATTCTTTATAATGAATGAAGTATCGAAAGCTGCATTATGGGCTACTATCACGGCATCATGGGCAAAATCCAGAAATCTTTTGAGGACCTTGTCTATGGTGTCGGCATCCCGTACCATACTGTCATTTATACCTGTAAGATTCTGTATGGTAAAAGGTATCGGTACCTCCGGGTTCACGAATTCATCAAAGGTTTCCGTGATCTCTCCGTTCTTTATCCTGACAGCCCCTATCTCGATTATCTTATTTTTTAGCGGGGAAAAACCTGTGGTCTCTATATCAAATACCACATATTCCTCCCGTAAAGAATGTGCTTCCTTTCCGTCACCCTCTCCCACTGTCCAGACGATATTATTGGTATCATCCACCAGATACCCTTCACACCCGTACATTATCTTGAAATCAGGATTATTGAGCTTTGTATGGTTCGCAATGGGGAATACCTGCACATTTCCGTGATCTGTGATGGCTATGCTGTTCCATCCCCAGGAATCCGCGGTTTTTAAGATGTCCTCCACATTGCTGACGCCGTCCATTTCTGAATACTTGGTGTGACAGTGAAGCTCGGTTCTCTTTTCGTTGGAGAGGTCCCTTCTTACATCCATAAAGGGAGTGATCTTTTTTATTCCGCGAACGGACATGACCGCCACATCATGTTCAAAATTATCCGTATCTGCTATACCCTTTACCTTTACGAATATTCCGGGGTTCTTTTTTTCAAGTCCCTTTGCTCCCACCTTTTCCCTGAATTCGGGGAGTTCTTCATTTGAGATAAATAGTTTGACTGTGATGGAATCGGTAAAATCAGTTATCCCGACAGAGACAACATTGCGTTCTCCCCTGATCGGGTGCTCATCATAGGATATGAGCTGTCCTCTTATCACCACTTCTCCGATAGGTCCCACTATATCCTTTATCGGAAGGCTGTCATCATCAAAGTCAGACCTGTAGATCACATCAGGATTACTGTTCTGCTTCTTTTTATCCTTAAGGGCAGCTCCCCGTTTTCCGGAGGATCTTACTGCCGTCTTTTTATCCTCTTTAGGAATAGCCGATCCAGCATCCTTTTTCTTCATAAGGTCAGCAAATTCCTTCTGAAGAAGCCTCTCATTCTCCCGTCTCTCGAAAGAAACCTCCCCGGCCTTATATTCCAGCTTTACATTAGTCTTAATACCGAATCTTTTATTAAATACATTGGAAAAATACAGGGTCAGGTCATCTGCGATCCTCTCGGCTTCTTTACCGAATATCATGGCTTCCGGAACAGAGACCGTTATAGTGTTCCCGCTGCACCCCACCTCGGACTTCCTGTAGAGCTGGTTTATTATCGGATACTCCTCCCTTAGTTCTAACGCCATAGATTCCCTGTATATCCCCATAAGAGTCTCTGTGCTGAAATCTCCTTCGAGGATAAAGGATTCATGTATCCTGGGTCTTATTCCCACGCCCCTGAATACCTGCTTCTTTAATTCATTCTCAACCCTGAATATATCCTGCTTCTGTATAAGGCTTTTACTCTCCGTGTAAATATGGAATTCCTTCCTGTCACGGGTCCTCATGATCATCTTTACGTTTACATGAGAAAAAAGCTCCTGTAATACTCCCGGGAGCTTTAGTGTGGGAAACACTTCAAAAAACGGTTTTCTTCTGCCTGAATCCGTCATGCCTTATCAAGTTCTTCCTTTAATGCATTTAAGAGCTCGTCCTCTCTGACTTTCTTTACGATCTGTCCTTTACGGAATATTAGCCCTTCTCCGTCTCCTCCGGCTACACCCAGGTCAGCTTCCTTTGCTTCCCCGGGGCCGTTTACGGCGCAGCCCATGACCGCAACCTTAAGCTCTTTATCTATACCCTGGACCATGGTTTCCACCTTATTCGCCAGTTCTATAATATTTATCCTGGTACGTCCGCAGGTGGGACATGAAACCACTTCCACTCCGCCCTTTCTTAATCCCAGTGTACGTAAGATTATCCTGGCCGATCTGATCTCTTCCACAGGGTCTCCCGTAAGAGATACTCTGATAGTGTCGCCTATCCCTTCGTGAAGGATGATCCCCAGGCCGATGGCCGACTTTATATTCCCGCTTACGACCGTACCGGCTTCAGTTATCCCCACATGAAGAGGATATTCTGACTTTTGGGCTATCTTTTTATACGCATCTACACACATAAGGACATCACTGGACTTTATACTTATAACGATATTGCCGTAGTCCTGCTTTTCTATCATCCTTACCTTGTCGAGAGCGCTCTCTACAAGCCCCTCAGCAGTGACTCCACCATACTTTTCCACAAGATCCTTTTCAAGAGATCCGGAATTAACACCCACTCTTATGGGGATATTTCTCTCCCTGCATTTCTTTACAACTTCCGCAAGCTTCTCTTCGCCGCCTATATTCCCCGGGTTGATCCTTATCTTATCAGCTCCGTTTTCCACTGCGGCAATGGCCATCTTATGATCAAAATGAATATCTGCCACAAGTGGGATATGTATTCTTTTTTTTATCTCTTTTATGGCATCTGCTGATCTTTTGTCAGGAACGGTACACCGTATTATCTCGCATCCTGCATCTTCCAGTGAAAGGATCTGCTTCACCGTACTTTCAACGTCATCAGTCCTCGTATTGCACATAGACTGTATAAGTACCGGATTTCCTCCACCGATCTCCCTGTCACCTATTTTTATCTTCTTAGTATTATCTCTGTACATTTCTACCTCTGTATCTGTTATTCTTCTCCCGGTTCTTTCATCAAGTATAACACACTTGATAAGATGGGTATAAAAATAATCATAAGCGCAAGTACCATGAAAAACCTGTCATATCTCTTAAGTGTCACCTCTTTTGCCCCGGGATCCATCTTTGAGAGACGGATCTCATTACCGGAAATGATCTCCCGCCGTATCCCTTCCGCCGAAACACTGTTAACAGATACTTTGTTATCTGAAACGCTGTTTACAAGGATCCCGTTTACAGATACTTTTCCCTCAGGATCTTTATTCACGGGAAGGCTGGTCTCAGTATCCTTAACAGTGGTTTGCTTATTTTCATCTTTTAATATCAGAAATTCCGCAGTTTCTTCAGAGCTGTGTCCCAGTTCATCGGTTGCCGAGAGCTTCAACACATACCTCCCCGGTTCGGAGATCTTTTCCCCGTTATAATTCCTGCCTGAAAGAGTCAGGCGGCTGTCCACATATGTGTAATCCCTGATGTCAGTGAGGAGCGAATTTCTAAACGAAACAGAATGAAAACTTTTTCCGTTAATGCTGTCAAGGCCCGTAATACATGGCGCAGAATTATCTATGGTAAAATAACCCGTTTTCTCATAGTCTGTATCACCCCGGGAAACAATGTATCTTATGACATAATTACCCTCCTCACTTATCCTTAAGTATCCGCTTTCCGCTTTATAAACGCATTTCAGGTTCCCGTCTTCATCGTGTTGTTCTATTATCACTACGCCCCCGTCATCATACCCGTTTAATATACCGGTCTCTATATTTACTGGACCTTCGCTTTTTTCAAAGTCCTTAAATCCCTTCAGGAAAAGCTCCGGTGGCTCATCCTCTGCATCTTCCTCATTTTTCCTCTCATCTGTCTTTTCCATCGTGAACTCATATACGGCAGTATTCAGCATCATATCGGAGCACTCCAGTCTTATCATGTTTTTTCCTGTAATAAGTTCTCTCTCATCTAAAACAACCCTTAGAATGTTTTCCTTCCCACCTTCCATACTTTTACTCTTAAAAAGTCTGTCATTTATATATACCTTTTCATTTTTTATGCCCGATAAACTGTCGTATATCCCGAATACTATCCCTATTTCCCTGTCCCCGGCCTTTTCGGTTCTGTATTCATTAAGAACAGGTTTCTCATTATCGATCGTAAGATTGTCTATTACCGCTTCATCCGATCTGTTTCCTGCCCTGTCAACAGCCGTCACTGTAATTTTACCTGAGAAAGGCGGGTTAACCTGTAATCTGTCTCCCTCTGTCTCATATTCGCCTCCGTTTATCCTGTTTACAATCCGGAAAATATAATGGTCTGTTCCCGATATCCGGTCCTCTGCTTCTGCTCTTATCACCACCGGATCTCCGTATATATAGCCTTCACTCCCTGCATACCCTTCCTTTAATGCGCCTATAAGGATCTTAGGACTATCAGGTTTGCTGTTATCATAGATAAAGTGGTCATATTTTAATTCTGCCTTATATTTTACACCCCATCCGTCTTCGCCCCAGACCTCTGTCTCATACTCTCCTTCTTCGAATTCCACGGTTTCTTCCCCTGTGTTTTCTGTTATCCTTTCCTCTTCCCCGCTCTTTATACGTATGTACACATGGGCAAATTCATTACCCCTGACAGTTAATTGAGGTTTCCCACCCCGGAAAAACACCTGGTCCCCGATATATTCTTCGTCTGTAAGAAGCTCTGCTTCCGGCCATATATCAGGATCGGCTTCATATCTTATCTTAAAGCTTTCCTGCAGACCCCTGTCCTCCCTGATCTCCCGGCTTACCCTGTCTATCCAGAAAAACCTTACCTCCTTATCTTCGTTCAGATTCAGCCTGAATACATTGTTTTTTACCGGTGATAGCAGCATCCTGCCCCTTTCTTCTTCACATTCACAGAAGATCCAGTCGCCCTCGCATTTATTTTCGCTGACTGCTTCCTCCGGAATGGCCGGATCCTTAAAATAAAATACTATATCTGATGACGCCAGTATTTCCCCATCTCTGTTTATGATCACGTCTCTGCCCGCCATATCCTTAACTTCTACCCCCGGAGCTGTTATTTCCCCGGCCCAAAATACTTTTCCCTGAAAGACTGCCCATATGCCTGACATCAGAAATAATATCATTAACTGTACAATTCTTTTCATCCTTTAAGTAACCCCTTTCTTTCCATACTCTTTATGAGTTTCCTGTATTCACCTGTCTCCTGTATCCCGTTCACGCTTAAAGACATTTCATATACTTTCATTAACTCCCTGTAGTTTTTCAGGGATTCCAGATACTTCATGTGCTCTGTATAAATGCCTGCACCTTCTCCCTCCTTCTCCGCCATTTCGTAGAATCTGCAAGCATTTACACAGTCCCCGATCCCCTTATACAGCCTCGCAATAGACAAATATTTACCCGCACTGTCTTCACCGGGTTCTGTGTCTTCCATGAGGTCCAGATAGTTAATAGCTTCGCTGAAGTATTCCTGTTTTTTATCCGGAAATTTTTCCCCGAGAAGCCTGCATATGGCTGACATCATATTTAACGCCTGTTTCTCGGCATCCCGGTCTTCTTCCCGATCTTTCACTGCCTCCATATACCTCCTTCCCTGTATGTATCCTTCCTTAAGAAGCGCTGAAGCTAAAGCTTCTTTTTCTTCAGCTGTTTCTTCTGACAGAGTCATACATACATTCATGCAAATAAGCCTGTCTTCTGCCTGTTTTAAGGGATCTTTTACATTCTCCGTGTGATCCCTAAGTTTCTTTACACATTCAATGATGCTGTCCGGATTTTTTTCCAAAGATGATAGATATTCTGATATGTTTAAGAGATATGTGATTTCCGGAATTGTCTTTATGTCTGATAAACTGAAATATTTCTTTGCTCTGTTATAGTCCTTAATATCTTCAAATGCTGCGAGACCGCATTCGTAAAGAAGTCTCGTCATTTTGTCTGTATTCCCGTATCCTGAGTCTATGAATGAATCCATTCTGTCGAGTCCCTCTTCCGTGAGTTTCTCTTTTCTGTATAGATTCAGGAGTTTCCTGTAGGCCTCTTCTTCATATCCGTTTATTTCAAGAATTGCCTTTGTATAATACTCTTCTCCTGCTCTGAAATCTTTGTTATGCAGGGCTTCGTTTCCGGATTCAACTGTCCTTCTGTACAGGTCAGCCGTAAGGGCTTTTTCCTGTTTTGCTCTTATCCCGAAATTCAGGGCTGAAATCACGACGATAACGCATATTCCAGTAATTACGGTAATTACCAGGCGTTTCATTCTGCCCTTCCGTAGTTTAAGATCCCTCTCCATTTCACGGACAGTCCTGTATCTTTTTTCAGGATCCGTTTCAAGAGCTTTTCTTATAACAGCCCTCATGGCTCCGTCCTTTGATCCCGGATCCATCTTCTCCATGGTCTTGCCGAGAGAATAAATATCACTCCTTACATCAGAATGTCCCCGCATCTGCTCCGGTGCCGCATAATTCCTGGTTCCAAGTGATCTTTCTTTTTCCCTCTTCCCGAATAACATCGCGGTTCCAAAATCTATGAGACAAACTGTAAGATCCGGTCTCACCATGATATTATCCGGTTTCATGTCCCTGTATATTATCGGGTTTTGTCTTTCATGAAATGCTTCCAGCGCATGCATGAGAGAGATCGTAAAATCAAAGGCATTCCGCCTTACTATCTCCGGCTTCTTCTTTATAAGATCCGAAAGCTTCACTCCCTCAATATAGTCCATAACGATACAGACATTGCCCTCCCATCTGAATATGTCCGTTATCCTGACGAGATTCTCCTGCCTTACGGAACGGAGTACATTTGCTTCCGCCATAAATGATCCCAACAGGTATTCTTCACTGCAGCTTATGACCTTTACAGCCCACTTCATGTGAAGCCGAAGATCCTCTGCCAGGAATACCCTGCTCATACCGCCCTTTCCGAGAGGCCGGATAAGCCTGTACTTTTCTCCGATGATCAAAGAATTTCCCCCTGTATTCATATTGTAAAAATGGATTTCCGGGACGACAGTCCCTAAAAAGATACAATAAAAGAATATTATAGTGACATCCTGAGCAAGATCCATGTCATCCTGAGCGAGATCCATGTCATCCTGAGCAAGATCCATGTCATCCTGAGCAAGATCCATGTCATCCTGAGCAAGATCCATGTCATCCTGAGCAAGATCCATGTCATCCTGAGCGTTAGCGAAG
>CACZBM010000035.1 GCA_902779445.1 uncultured Lachnospiraceae bacterium | reverse complement strand
TAATTACCGCCCGGGATGTGCAGATATTGACAACAGGGAAGGGGATATAGTGACTATTTGGCTTTTTGATGATATGGGTGACCATACATCAACCTGCGCATATTATGATATCGACATTAATACCGGGAAAGGTACGGATATCGTTTTTGGCGATGAAGTCGATTTTATAAAATAATTCAAAATGGGAACAAATACTGTTCTTATCCAGCCGGTAGATGATCATGACCTTGCCGTGATAGAAAGCGAGGTAGCGGCAATAGAGAAACTGTCTGAAAATCCGTTTCATCTTATCACAGTAAAAGCCTTTGCCTGGATAAAAAATAGATAATAGTATTAATGCAGAGCCCGGGATAATTCCAGGGCTAAAAAATCGCACTTTGGGTTTACATAACTCAAGAACGCGCGTTCGTTTACAAGTCCGTCATATTGGACTGCATTTTTGCTAGGCTAGATATATCAAGGGATCAAGGGGTCAGAAAGGAGACCAGCATATGAGATATTCAAAGAACATAAAGACAAAAAAACTGGGAATTCCCAGTTAATAATAGCAACGCACTCGCCGATTCTTTTGGGGATTCCCGGAGCAGAATATAATTGTGTTGGCCTCGTCAGGTATTATGTTAGAATGAGTTCATATTATATTACAGCATAACTGATTATGGAGATTAGAAAATGCATTTATCAGATATAGATAATGGGAAGCCTTTTGATTGGGGAAATACTTCAAAAGATTATGCCAAATACAGAGATGTTTATCCGGCTGAGTTTTACCAAAGCATTATTGATCTGGGACTATGCAAGGATGGACAGAAAGTATTGGATATTGGAACAGGAACCGGGGTTCTTCCTCGTAACATGTATCAATACGGAGCCAAATGGATAGGAACTGATATTTCAAATAACCAGATAGAGCAGGCGAAGCTTCTTGCGGCGGAGAAAGGTATGGATATTGAGTTTTATACCTGTCCGGCTGAAGAAGTAAATTACAAGGATAATACCTTTGATGTTATCACAGTATGTCAGTGTATCTGGTATTTAGATGCCAGAGTTATAGCTGGAAAATTTGCGCAGATGCTAAAACCGGGAGGGAAATTGCTTATTTTATACATGGGATGGCTTCCTTATGAAGATGCTATTGCAGGGAAAAGCGAAGAGATTATCCTTAAGCACAATCCAAACTGGTCTTCATATGGAGATACAGTTCACCCTGTTTTTATTCCTGACGAGCTGCGCATGAACTTTGAAGTTGTTCTGCAAAAAGAGTACCGAGTTGATGTTTCGTTCACAAGAGAAGGCTGGCACGGCCGCATGCGCGCATGCAGAGGAGTAGGGGCTGCTATGAATCAGCAACAACTCAGTGCATGGAATGAAGAACACGTGAAGATGCTTATTGAAAATGCGTCGGAAGAATTTTGGGTAAAACATTATGTTTCTCTGGCAGAGTTACAGGTGATGAAATAACTTACAGGATATATGGTGTGGCAGGGAGCTATTATTTTGAAAAATAAAAGGAGCTCCCGCCGAGAGCGCGGGAACCCCTGTAAGAAAAGACTTATTTCTTCATATTCTCATCCACTGCCGTTCTCCTTTCGGAATGCCCTATATCATAATATATGCACCGGAAAGAAAAATGGCAATCAATATTAGGCCCTATGTGCCTTTTCCCGGAATTATAGTAAAATATGGATATTAAGAATGAAGCAGTATACTCGGATGCATATGAAGAGGATATTATCAGGTTGATAGGAAAAAGTTCAGAGGATATGTGAAAAGGGGGAAGGCATAGAAACCGAAGCAATACAGATCGGGAATAAAGACATTAGAGGCTGTATAGCCTGTGGCAGCTGCGCCGGAACAGGTAAATGTGCATTTGATGATGTGGTAAATTAGATTGCGCCAAAGTTCGAGGCTGCGGATGGATTGATCTTTGCTTCGCCGGTATATTATGCATCGGCAAATGCTACCTTGATAGCCTGTCTTGACCGGCTTTTCTACAGTACTCACTTTGATAAGACCATGAAGGTCGGAGCCTCTGTTGTGGTGGCTAGACGTGGCGGCTGTTCTGCAACATTTGATGAACTGAATAAGTATTTCACTATTTGCGGCATGCCAATTGCAGCTAGCGAATACTGGAACAGTGTACACGGAAGAGAAAAGGGACAGGCAGAAAAGGACGGCGAAGGACTCCGCACCATGAGAGTCCTTGCACATAACATGGCTTTCCTTATGAAGAGCATTGCCCTCGGAAAAGAAAAATACGGGATGCCGAAGCAGGAAGAGAGAGTCTGGACACACTTTATATCTTATAAATGACAAAACCATGGATGAGTTGATAAACAGGTTAAAAGATCTGGCTGACAGAAGCTTTCAGAATGGCCAGTACACATTTACGAATTTCCTTTCGATCGGAGAGATAACCGAATACTATGAGCATGAAAAGGAACTGGGATATGCGCATCCTGTTGTTTATGGTGGATATGAGGGGGCAGAGCGCAGGATGATAGGATTCGGGAATGAGGATGATCTTGGATATACGCAGGATTTTCCGATATCGATCTTATCTATACAGCCCGTTATGAGTAAGTTTGCAGATGATCTGAATCACAGGGATTTCCTTGGGGCTCTTATGAACCTTGGTATCAAAAGGGAGATGCTGGGGGATATCCTTGTGACAGGTAAGGAAGCATGTGTATTCTGCAAGGACAGCCTTTCGGATTTCGTTGTTGAGAATCTTAATAAAGTGAAGCATACTTCTGTAAAGGTAACTGTCACCGAAGAACTCGGCAACATATTTCTTCCCGAAAAGAAGGAAAAGATCATCCAGGCGTCTTCCCCCAGGATCGATGCAGTAGCTGCAAAGGTATTCAATCTCTCAAGACAGAATATGCTGGAATTATTTCCCGCAGGATTTGTACATCTTAACGGGATTATTTGCACGGAAAATGCAAAGGTACTGAAAGCCGGAGATGTGGTTAGTGCAAGAGGATACGGAAGATTTGATTTTTCAGAGGAACTGGGACTTAGCAAAAAGGGAAAGCTCAATTGCAGGGTAATGATATACTGAAAAGGGATAGAGAGTTATGTCGATAAAAGCTATTTTTTTAGATTATACAGGAACCATGGTTCAGGAGGATGAGCCATACACCAGAGAACTGCTGGCGTATTTCATATCACATAGCGACCTTAAAGATCCAAAAGAAATCCTGAAGGTTGTCTGGGGTAAGGTAAAGGAAATCGAAGCAGAGAGCTATGGAGACGCATTCGTTAAGATTGATGAGAGGACTGACAGGATCCTTCAGTATTGTGTTGAGAACTGTGGTCTTAATGGAGATCTTTCCCATATGCATGAGGTGTGGAGAAAGATATGGGTACATGCCCCGCTATTTGATGATGTGAAGCCCTTTTTTGAAAGATCAGAATTGCCAATATACGTATTATCGAATGATGACCTTTGCTATCTTGAAGAATCAATGAAATTAAAGGATCTTCAGCCGGCGGGGATTATTTCTTCAGAAATGGCAAATGCTTGCAAGCCGAACAAACTGATATTTGAGAAAGCCCTTGAAGTATCAGGAGTAAAGCCGGAAGAGGCAATCCATATCGGAGACTCGATTACATCTGATGTTGAACCTGCAAAAGAAATAGGTATTACTCCGGTTTATATTTCACGGAAAGAAGCAGTCAGCGTTGGGGGAGTTCAGGTTATCAGAACTTTGGATGAATTAGGGCTCTGAAAACACTTTTGTAGGAACTATAAGGATATTCTGGGATGAAAAGCAAAGATAAGACAAATGTAATGCGGGTTCTTGATGGAAAGAAGATCACTTATGAGAGCCATTCCTATGAACCGGATCCCACAATGAGCGGGGAACAGATAGCAGAAATACTCGGCGAGAACGCCGAAAAGGTGTTCAAGACTCTGGTGACACAGGGAAAGTCGGGGGCATATTATGTATTCGTAGTTCCAGTTAAAGAGGAACTCAATCTGAAGAAAGCGGCAAAGGCCTCCGGAGAAAAGGCCATAAGCATGATAAAGCAAAAGGAATTACTGTCGATTACGGGGTATGTTCATGGAGGATGCTCTCCAATAGGGATGAAGAAGCAGTTTCCCACATTTATCCAGGAGGGTGCTTCCGGATTTGAGAGGATTTTCGTCAGCGCCGGTAAGGTTGGATACCAGATAGAACTGTCCCCGGCAGATCTGATGGCGGTCTCCGGGTGTAGGGAAGCGGACATAATAGTTTGATGCCCGGAGTTGGATATCACAATGATAAGCCGCTGCTCTATTACACGAGAAAGGCAACATCACAGAACGGATAGATCAATACCTGACAGGAAAAGGTTCTAAGGATATTTAATGTTCAAAATAAGTGGGAGGCTCATATTATGCCAAAGGGATCAAAACAGAAACTCAAGCTATACTATCTTAGCCGGATACTTTTGGAAAAGACAGATGATGATCATTCACTGACTATGCCTGAGATTCAGAGATGTTTGAAAGCATATGACGTTACCGCTGACAGGAAGAGTCTTTACGATGACATGGATGCGCTTGAGGTGCTCGGAATAGATGTGATAGGAGCTAAGGATGGACGAAGTTATAACTATCACGTGGGAAAGAAGCAGTTTGACATTGCAGAACTGAAGCTTCTTGTGGATGCCATACAGTCATCGAAATTCATAACTGAAAAGAAATCGAATGAGCTGATAAAGAAAGTCACAAGCTTTGCAAGTCAATATGAAGCAGAGCAGCTTAAAAGGCAGGTAGTGGTTCAGGGCCGGATAAAAACCATGAACGAAAGCATCTACTATATAGTAGATGATATCCATTATGCTATTTCACATAACAGGAAGATCCGTTTTGAGTATTATAAGTGGAATGTAGAGAAGAAACTGGAGAAGAGGAAGGATAAGATTTACGAGGTTAGTCCCTGGGCACTGATGTGGGATGATGAAAATTACTATCTCGTAGCTTATGATTCTGAGGAAGATATTGTAAAACACTACAGGGTAGATAAGATGCAAAATATCGGGGTTTCCGGGGAAAGGCGTGAAGGAAGGGAACTTTTCAGGAAACTTGATGTAGCTTCATATACCCGAAAGAACTTCAATATGGTCGGAGGTGAGGAAACAACCGTTAAACTTGAATTCGAAAATGGACTTGTTGGAGTGATGATAGACCGTTTCGGAAAGGATATCCCGATCCGTCCGGCGAAGGAAGAAGGATGGTCTGTTACCAATGTGAGTGTAGCGATCAGCGACCAGTTCTTTGGGTGGGTATTCTCCTTTGGAAAATGGATGAAGATAGTCAGCCCGGAGAATGTGGTAGATAGTTTTAGAAATGAATTGGAGTCTTTAAGGGAAGAATACATTAAATAAACTGTTTGGAGGAACAAAGTATGGAAACTCTTTTAAATGTCATTTCCGCGATCTGTGGAAAAATTCAGATCATTTCTGATCTGTTCTGGGATTTTCCCACGAATTTTGAATGGTATTCAGGCATACCGATCCTGGGGAATTTCTCTCTGGCAATAATCCTTCTTATTGGTTCGGGGATCTATTTTTCAATCCGCTTGAGATTCATTCAGGTAAGGAAATTTAAAAGAGGGATTGAGGTACTGAAAAACAGCAAAGCACAGACAGGAATTTCACCTCTCGCTTCTTTCTTTTTATCCACTGCCATGAGAGTCGGACCGGGCAATATTCTGGGAGTTACCGGCGCTGTATCTGTAGGCGGACCGGGAGCGCTTCTCTGGATGTGGATCTCAGCTTTTTTTGGAATGGCAACAGCATTTGTGGAATCAACATTGTCTCAGATATTTAAGGAGAGAAAAGATGATGAATATATCGGAGGCATGGCATTTTACGGCAGAAGGCTTATTAAAAATTCTGCAGTTGTCGGTGTAGCGCTATCGTTAATGTATATTATCTATGCATTTTTATGTTTTCCGGCACAGGGCTTTAACTCCGTATCGGCCATGGGGCAGATCGCATCCATTATTTGCGGGAAAGAGCTTCCGACTACCCATGCGGTATATTGGGTGGGATTTGTGGTGATCCTTTTGGCGGTTATAGCAGTTTCCTTTGGCGGAACAAAGAAGATATCCAAAGTCACGGATGTGCTTGTCCCGATAATGGCCATTGTGTACGTATTTACGGTTCTTGTGCTTATTGTTCTAAATGTTTCAAGGATCCCGTGGTTTTTCTACGCTGTATTCACGGAAGCTTTTAAACCTGAGGCTGTTTTTGGTGGTGCCTTTGGAGTTGCTCTTATGCAGGGCGTTAAGAGGGGACTCATGTCAAATGAAGCCGGTCAGGGAACCATTACCATGCCTGCAGCTGCTTCTGATGCTGCACATCCCTGTGACCAGGGCTGCGTTCAGGCGATCGGAGTATTCCTGGATACTATTGTCATCTGCACATTAACAGGTTTCGTAGTTATCATGGGTAAGGTATGGCTGACAGATAATGGTGCGGCATGGTTTGAACTTGGTAAGCTACCCAAGTATCTTGCTTCCGCAGCTGAGCTTACTCCGGGGACTACCTTTAACAATATCGTCACCCTGCTGATCTCACTGTGCTTTGGACTTTTTGCATTCACATGTCTGCTGGGCTTTATGTCTTTCTCGGAAATCTGCGCAAACAGGATCAGTAAAAAGAATTCCTTCATAAATGTGATCAGGATTCTGGACCTTATCGTGATCAGCTTTGGTATACTTACTTCAATAGTCGGGATGGATCTTGGAGCACTTTGGGATCTGTCGGATTTTGCAAATATCCTGATCGCATATTGTAACATTCCGCTTTTGTATATCGGCTTTAAGTATGTTGATAAAGCCAGGATCCACTATGAAAAAGAGGACGGAACTCACTTTGATTCAAGCGTAGCGGGAATTGATGTATCTGTCTGGGATGAAAAAGCTAAGAGATAGGAATGAGTTCGGCATGATATCAAACGAATCAATCATCCCCTTTTGATCATTTCAAATTTCTCAAACTGAAGTGCACCACTGCCGCGGTACTCGAAATAGAGGGCTGCGGCTTTTTCAGTTATCGACTCTACGGATATCTCATACATAGTCCAGAAATTCATCTTTCCAAGATGTACTTTACCCAAAGTGCTACCCTTGATCCCTATACGGACTGAGAGATCGCCGTCCACAAATCCTCTTACCCACACTCTTATGGAATGAAGATCATCGATATCGAAGTATTTATAGCCGCAGACTGTACCGCTCACCATGTTTGAGATATACCCGGTTTCATCGGGATCATCAATGCCGTCTCTCGTGATCCTGGGGTAATCGGGGCCGAGAAATGTCCCGGGATCTCCGGTATAGGTCTGCTCCTTTTCGCAGAAGAGATTGCAGGCCATATATGCAGGATATGAGCCCTCTCCGCGGAAATAATCTTTTTCAGCGCCGGTACTGGTCATTTCAACCTGCCTGATACCTCCGTCCTTTTCAATATTAATCTTTTCTATGCAGCCCTGACGGCTGAAATTGGTTCCGTCGGTATGCCGGTGATAAAAAATATAGTCACCTTCTGCAAGCCGTATTATGCCGCCGTGGTTATTGGCGCCGTAAAACGCGGGAACTTCCGCTTTCTTATAGCTGTCTATGCCGATATCAGTATTACTGACGATAACACCGCGGTAAACAAAGCCTTCTACGGGAGAGGAACTGGTGGCATAGCAGAGTTCATGGAATTTTATGGATGAATAAATGAGATAGTAGATGCCGTCATACTTTCTGATAGAGGGCGCTTCATAATACTCATGTCCTTCATAGCCGGTACCGGAAGAGTACTGCCTGCTGGGCAACACAAACCGTGGTTCTTCAATAGCAGTAAGCATATCTTTGCCGATCACCGTAACCATTGCGCCGTGTTTTGCTTTGTTTTCAGCCTCGCAGAAACCTGTGTAAAGATATGTCCTGTCTCCCTCAGTGAGAACAGCGGGATCGAACATCATCTCATCCCCGGGGCGTTCTCCGAGGCGCCGTCCTTCTTTATCATGCACGTATCCGTAAAACTCATACTTTCCTGCGGGGGTATCACACACCGCAACGGAAACATAGGGCATAAGGTCAAGGGCATAATAAAGATAGTATCTGCCGTCACTTCCCTTGGTCACATCCGGGGCATAAAGACACATTGCACCGTCTTTATTTTCAGGATCATCGGTCTTTCTATAGATGACGCCCTCATATCTCCAGTCGGTGAGGTCATCGACCGGTGCAGAATAGCATACATAGTCCAAAAGGCAGTATCCGCTGCCTTTGAATTTATCGTGTGATCCGTAGAGGTAGACCCTGCCGTCAAATTCGTGGGGTTCTCCGTCGGGTATATATTCGTGATCCGGAAGATATGGGTTCATATTATATTCTGCCTCCATATTATTTCAGTCATGCATCTTCTTAAATTCTGTGGGAGTAAAGCCCTTTATCAGCTTAAACATTCTTACGAAAGCCGGAGGACTGGAAAAACCAGATTTAACAGCGATCTCGGTAATGGAAGCCGAAGGCTCGGTAAGAAGCCTCTCTGCGTTTTCAATCCGCTTCATATTGACGTACCTGTAAAAGGTCTTTCCCGTAAACTGCTTAAAGAGCCGGGCAAAATGGTATTTTGAGAAGCCTGACATCTCTGAAACCTCTTCGAGAGTCAGGTCTTCCGCAAAATGCTCATTTATGTAACTGCATACTCCGGCAAACTTTTCAGCATATTCCTGCTGTTTGCCACGGGATACATCTATGCTGTTAGCACTGGCACTGTACTTTCTTCCTATTATCACCAGCATCTCTATCAGCATGGAATATATGCTCGCACCGGCGAGAGGACTCTTGCTGTTATATTCGCGTTCGATACGGAACATAAGCTCCTGCAGGGAAGGTATGATGTCAAGATCCTTTTCCTTTGTCAGAAAAATAGCCGGTGATAAGAGCGTCATAAAAGAGGACAGCTCGGGAAGCGAGGATATCAGCGAATAGTCCGGCTGAAATATCAGGCGTTCTCCCGAATCCGGTGCATGGAGCTCGTGTATGGCACAGGAGGAGATAAGAGCTATCTCGCCTTTACGGAGTATGCAGCGACGGTCATTCATGTCCACCGTATAGATATTGGTAAGCGGCATTATGATCTCGGGATTGGAATGCCAGTGCGGAGGATAATCCGTCGCTTCATCATTATGATAGAGTCGGAACATGGGACGGTCCTTGAAATTGACAGTCTCATGAAAGCCGTTTAGGGTTTCGATCATAGTACATCTCCCTGCTGCAAACGCCATTTTACTTTTGGCGCTTGTATAATAAATATTGCTACAATGGATTGTTAACAATTTATCTGGTCTAAAAATTGCTAAACGCGGTATTTACGGGAATTATATCATATTTTTCCAAGAATAAAAGGGGCAAAATATATCTCAAACGTGAAAATATGACGGAAAAAATATAAAAAATAGCGCGAAACGGGATAAAATGTCGAATTTATCATCTTTTCAAAAAGCAATAAAAAATAAAATAGCAATAATTTGTATTTTACAAGCAAGAATTATGAAGATATTATTGCCGGATTGTCCTATTCTGAATTCAGGATTTACTTCTCCCGTGTTACGGAGAAGTGGAGCAGCAGATGGCGCAGCTGTCTGCAAAGTGTATTTTTCAGAAGGGAGTTATTATGATGAAGAAAAAAGTGATTTCGTTGCTTCTTACAGTGGCAGTTACCGCTTCTCTCCTTGCAGGATGCGGCGGTTCCGGCGCTGCAGCGGGAGGTGCAGCATCAGGAGCAGCTGACAGCGGTGCGGCAGCAGATGCCGGGTCAGGTTCCGGCGGAGAGGTAGAAGAGATAACCTGGATGTTCTGGGATGATCTTAATGCTACCGAAGACCTTATTACCAAGGGATATAAGGATGTAATCGACAGATTCAATAAGGATTATGAAGGAAAATACCACGTAACACCTATTACCACAAATCTTGAGGAGTATTACACAAAGCTTAATGCTCTTGTTGCTTCCGGTGAGACACCTGACGTATTCATCGTAAGCCCGGGTCCCAACCTTACGACATATGTTGATCCCGGTGTGGCAGCTGACCTTACACCGTATCTTGATGACGAATGGAAGAATTCTTTCTCAAGTGAAGCTGTATTCGCACAGCAGACCTATGACGGAAAGATCTATGCGGTTCCTCTTAATATCGCAGCAGCCTGTGTATTCTACAATAAGGAAATGTTTGAGGAAGCTGGTGCTTCGGTTCCCAAGACATGGGATGAGCTCATCGATGCCTGCAAGAAGATCAAGGAAAAGGGACATAACCCCATCACTATCAGCGCAGGAACAGCATGGTGCCTTTCAATGCTCGTTGGATATCTCTGCGACAGAGAAGGTGTAGATCTTGCAAAGATCAATGCCGGAGAAGAGAAGTGGAATAATCCGAAGACCATTGATGCGGTTAATAAGATGGTAGAGCTTTCAGAATACTTCCAGCCCACGGCAGCCGGCGATACAAATGATGTTGCCACAGCAGGACTTTACAGCGGAGATGCTGCCATCCTTATCCAGGGTTCATGGGCAATCGGACAGATCAACGGTGAGAATCCCGACTTCGAGGAGAAGTGCGGCGTATTCCAGTTCCCTGAGATCCCCGGAGGAAATGATCCCAACAGGGTTATAGCAAAGTCTGACTCTCTTGCAATGAGTGCAAAAACAAAGCACCCCGAAGCTGCTATTGCACTTATGAAGTACTTTACAGATGATACAGCCCAGAAGTATACAGCTGAGGTTGGAGGAAAGATTCCTGTTACCAAGGTTGAATACGATGCTGATAAGGCTCCTGCACAGCTTGCAGATGTTATGGATATCTTCACAAACGCAAGCTCGACCTTCGGATTCTACAATGAGTCTCTTATTTCCACAGAGGCAGGATCAACATTCGATGACAACATGGTTGCGGTATATCTGGGAGAAAAGACTCCTGAACAGGCATTTGATGATATGGATGCCTTCTATGCAGCCAATAAGTAAATAAAAAGAAATATAAATCAGATATAAGGGCAGGGATATAAAGTCCCTGCCCAATTATAAAAAATGGAAAAGAAAGAAAAAGGAGGATCACATGGAGAAACTGCTGAAAGATAAGAAAGCCATAGCGATATTTGTGCTGCCGGCTTTTCTTCTGTTCACTTTTATCCTGTTCATTCCCATCTGTCAGTCGATCTACTATTCATTTTGTGATTATGATGCACTGACATTACCTAAATTTGTCGGGCTGAAAAACTACAAAAATCTGTTGATAGATGACGTAATGAAAACATCATTAAAGAATTCTGTTTTCTTTCTGATCTATTCCTGTGTGACCCAGCTCATAATGGGACTTATCCTTGCGGGGTTACTGACTAATATCAAGGCCGGAAGAAACTTCTTTAAGAACGTGATATATCTTCCCTGCGTGCTTTCATCCGCAGCACTCGGACTTTTGTGGATGTTCATCTTCAGCCCGAAGCTCGGAATCAATCAGATCCTTGCAAAGTATGGTATGGAAGGACCTTTATGGCTCATGGACATAAAGGGATTTATCACCCTTCCTATGTGGGTCATCGCCTTTGTGGCACTGTGGCAGTATGTGGGACAGTCAATGATGCTCTACATGGCTCAGATATCAGGTATCAGCACTTCGCTCTACGAAGCTTCATATATAGACGGCTGCAGTAAACTGCAGTCCTTCAGAAATATCACGCTGCCTCTTATCAAGCCGATGGTGGGAACGGCTATGTCATTGAATGCTATCGGATCACTTAAGTTCTTTGATCTGATCTTCAATATGACCGAGGGTGGACCCAATCATAAGACGGAGGTCCTGGCTACACATCTATATACTCAGGGATTTAAGTTCTTTAAGTACGGCTATGCCAGTGCGATAGGAACGGTGCTCCTAGTGCTCTGCCTTCTCATGACGTTTCTGATAAACAGGGCCTTCAGGACAGATGACATGTAAGGGGGGAGCGGATAATGAATAAAATAGTTAAAGCACTGATATATATATTTCTGACATTTATGGCGGTTATCTATCTGGCTCCGCTTTTCTGGGTCATCATGGTTTCCTTTAAGACCAATGCCGAGATATTCACGGATCCCTTTGCACTTCCGCAGAGCTTCTTCATAGATAACTACACATTTGCCTGGACAGCGGGACAGCTGGGAGCTGCAATGGCAAATTCGCTTTTTGTCTGTGTTATCACCCTGATCCTCAGTATGATCCTGGGCTCCACCGTATCTTTTGCCATCGGACGTATGAAGTGGAAGCTTTCCGGTCTGGTTCTCGTGTACTTCATGATGGGAATGATGATCCCTGTACACTGTGTACTCATTCCGCTGTTTACGAGATTTGCAAAGATAGGTCTTTCCAATAACCTTTGGGGAGTCATACTTCCGTATCTCACATTCTCACTGCCGACTACCATTTTCATAATGACAGGATTCTTTAAGAGTCTGCCGAATGAACTTCTGGAATCAGCCTGCATAGACGGCTGCAACATATATCAGATCTTTGTGCTGATATGTATGCCGCTTGCGAAGACAGGTCTTTTCGTAACAGGTCTTATGACCTTTGTGGCTAACTGGAACGAGCTCTTGCTGGCAATGGTATTTATCTCCGATGATACGAAGAAGACCCTTCCGGTTTCACTGTCTAAATTTGTCGGCCCGTATAACACCAACTATTCGCAGATGTTTGCGGCAATAGTCATAGCGATAATACCGACGATCATTGTATATTGCATATTCAGTAACCAGATAGTAGACGGACTTACGGCAGGAGCGGTTAAAGAGTGATGAGAAGAAAAAACGAGAGAAAAGCATTGGTAGAACATATATATACAGCGGATCCGTCTGCGCATGTGTTTAATGGAAAGATCTATATCTATCCCTCGCATGATGAGGATATAGATCTGCCGGAGGATGATGACGGCGAACAGTATGTGATGAAGGATTATCATATACTTTCCATGGATAATCTGGATTCGGAGTGTGTGGATAACGGTCTTGCTCTTTCTGAGGAGGACGTGCCATGGGTTTCAAGGCAGCTGTGGGCTCCGGATGCGGTTTATAAAAACGGTAAATACTATCTTGTGTTTCCTGCAAAGGATAAAGACGATATTTTCCGTATCGGAGTCGCGGAATCTGACTCGCCGACAGGACCCTTTAAGCCTCAGGAGGATTTTATTAAGGGAAGCTACAGCGTAGATCCTGCGGTATTTCTGGATGATGACGGACGTACATACTGCTACTACGGCGGGCTCTGGGGCGGACAGCTTGAAATGTGGCAGTCCGGTACCTTTAACAGGGACGAGAGAAGGCCTGAAGGCGATGAACCCGCGATAGGCCCCATGTTTGCAGAGTTTTCCGATGATATGACGGAGTTTATATCGGAGCCGAAGCATATTCAGATCCTTGATGAAAACGGGGAGCCGCTGAAAGCTTCCGATGAAGACAGGCGCTATTTTGAAGGACCCTGGATGCATAAGCTGAACGGGAAGTACTACCTTTCATATTCCACTGGAACGACGCATTATATCTGCTATGCCGAGGGCGACAGGCCTGATGGACCTTTTACCTATAAAGGACGCATAATGGAGCCGGTGATCGGATGGACGACACATCACTCGATAGTGGAGATAGACGGCGAGTGGTATATCTTCTATCATGACAGCGAAAAAACCGGGATATCCCACGAACGATGTGTGAAGTATACGAAATTGGACATTGATGAAAATGGTAATATCACCACAATAAAGCCATATGAATGAGTAGATTCAAGAGACTCAAAGATTATCCTCACCCCATTTTTTCAGTTTAAGAAGAATGGGGATGAGGGTTTTTGCTTTTTTAGTAAGGTTATATTCTACCCTTACAGGCATCTCATCGTACTGCTTTCTTTCAACAAGACCGTCTGATTCAAGTTCTTTCAGGGAGTTGGCTAACATTGTGTTAGTGATCCCGTGGATCGAGCGGTTCAGTTCTCCGTATCTTACAACTTCATTTTTATCGATGACACATAAGATCATGATCTTCCACTTGCCGCCGACTGTATCGATCACTCTTTTTAATCCGCAATCTTTTCCTGCGATATCTTCGCATAAGGGTTCTTTTGCTTCTTTTTTTCTCATAGTATACTTTTCCTTACCAGATAAATAAAAACTGCGTACTTGATATAAAATTTATACTAAATATAATAATAGCATCGGCTGGGGAAAACAAGTAGTTAGCAGTTAAATAATGGAAAAGGAGAAAACAAATAATGAGAAAGGCCGTTAATGATATACAGAGATGTGTTGCCTGTGGTGTCTGCGCTTTGCAGTGTCCAAGGGAAGCGATAGACATCTATAAAGGCTGTCATGCAGTAGTGGATACTGAAAAATGTGTCGGATGTGGTATTTGCGAAAGTGCATGTCCGGCAGGCTCGATCAGGGTTGAAGAGGTTATTATAAATCCCGGAGACCTATCTCCCTCAACTACAGGAACGGAACGCAGAAGCAGGACAGCTTCAGGTAAGAAAAAGCATTGGTACGACTATCTGTGGATATGGACAATAGTATATTTTGCGCTTGGATTCTTTAATGTTTTATTTGCCTGGCTTGGAATGATCGATTTTCTTCTTCCGCTGATATTTGCAATAGCCGGCGGCAATAAATGGTTCTGCAATCATATGTGTGGAAGAGGGCAGCTTTTCCGGGTGCTTGGAAAGGACCTGAAATGTTCCAGAAGGAAGCCTGCGCCGGGATGGATCTCCTCAAAGTGGTTTAGATATGGATTTCTTGCATTTTTTATGACGATGTTCGGAACTATGATATTTCAGACTTATCTTGTGTTTTCCGGAGCAGAGTCACTTAAGAAAGCAATAAAGCTCTTTTGGACATTTAAAGTACCATGGGAATGGGCTTATAATGGGAGTGTCTTTCCTGACTGGGTAGTACAGTTCGGATTTGGATTTTACAGTTTGATGCTGACTTCTACTTTGATAGGGATCATTGTGATGGCACTGTACAAAGAAAGAACCTGGTGTTCATTCTGTCCCATGGGAACAATGACTCAGGGAATATGTAAGATTAAGGCAAAGAAAGGTGACTTAAAAAAGAATTGCCATTTATGATCTATAATACGTATAGATAAGTAAGGGAGCCATCGGGGACGGTTCTCTTTGACTTACAGGAAAGGGCTTCATCGAACATTAGGAGGTACGATTATGGAGCTTACAGGAAATCTTAAGGAACAGGTTGAGAAGGTTGGATCAAAAGAAGAAAAGAGGAGCCTCATAGAGAGCGCGGGGATGCTCCTTGATGATGACGAGCTGGAGCAGGTGAGCGGCGGACACGGCCATTACGGAGATCCGGGCAAGAGGAGCGGTATTAATGACTGTCCTCCCGGAACAATTGAAGTGAAAAACGAAATTTATCCTAATGAAGCACATCATCATAATCACTGTCCTAACTGTGATGCAGGTAAAGGTCAGCTGGAGGATAGATTTTTCTTCTTTGTAGATACCGGTGAGCTTTGTCAGGGACAGGAGTGTCATTCATGCGGCGCCAGATGGATCACCAAGGGTGCGTGAGACGTTGATAATGAAAACAGTTCTATGTTATGGAGATTCCAATACATTCGGCTATGTTCCGGAGACCGGGATGCGCTATCCGAGAGATGTCAGATATCCCGGGAGACTTCAGCTGCTCCTGGGAGATGAGTATTCTGTGATCGAAGAAGGTTGTAACGGCCGGACTACGATATATGATGATCCCATTGATGGATGGAAAAACGGACTGGATTATCTGAGGCCTTGCCTTAGTTCCCACAGGCCTATAGATATTGTGATAATGATGCTGGGAAGCAATGATCTGAAAGCCACTTTCCATCTGACTGCTAAAGATATAGCGGAGAGTGCCGGGAAACTGGTGGATGTGATACGGGAATTTACCGCGGAGAAACAGGGCTTTGTTCCGGATATCATTCTGGTATCGCCTCCGGAAATTGGCAAAGACATAAGGCATTCTCCGTTTTATGGAGCCTTTTATGAGGAAGCCGTTGAGGAATCAAAGAAGTTCCCGGTGAATTACAGGGCAGTAGCTGATGAGAAAGGCTGCATATTTTTTGATGCTGCAAAATATATCTATCCATCGGAGTATGATTCTCTTCATCTGACACCTGAGGGACACATGATACTCGCTGAGAAGCTGGCAGAGGCAGTAAAGGAAGCCTCTGCTTAAATGCGTGGTCTATTCGAATATAATGCCGGAGGGAATGAAATGAGTAAGTTTGAATTGATAAAGGGTTCCTGCGCTGATCAGACGGTTGATGTTGTAGTAAACGCTGCAAACAGCGGCCTGTGGGCAGGCGGCGGAATATGTGGAGTGATCTTTGAAAAAGCAGGAATGAAGGCACTGACGGATGCCTGCAGCAAGTATAAAACCCCGTTAAAAGATGGAGATGCTGTGATCACTCCTGCCTTTAACATGAAAAACACAAAGGCAATAATCCATGCTGTTGGTCCAAATTTCGGAGTTACTCCTACGGCGTTTAAGGAGTTGTTTAACGCATACTACAATTCTCTTGTGGTGCTAATGGAAAACGGGTACCACAGTATTTCCTTTCCACTTATCAGTTCCGGCATATTTGGAGGAAATCTGCCTGACCCGGCAGGAGAATCGGCAAAGCAATGTGTAAGAGCATATAAAAAGTTCGTGTCAGATCATCCTGAATATGAAATAGATGTGAAACTCTGTGCGTTTACGGCCTCTGAGGTGAGCAGGGCTGAAAAGGAAGTCAATGGAAAATGAAAAAAGCATTTTGTATTTTGATAGCATTTACCATCATTCTATTATCCGGCTGCGAAAGCATTGATATGGAACGGGTGGCTGACAAAGGAAAAGATTATCTCCGGACCACCCAGGAAAAGGTGAAACAGGAAGTGAAGGAGCAGGTAAAGAAAGAACTGGCGGAACAGGATGGCAGCGCAGAGCCGGGGATACTGTCAGGGGTTGACGATGTAGCCCTTACAGATCTTACGGGAGCCGGAACAGACTATGCTTTCATTTATGATGATGTACCTTACTCCGCAGTATATACTCCGGATAACTGGGAGATAAAAGATTCCTACAAGATAACAAATGCAATGGATATGGCCATTATATGCCAGGCTCTCATAAACGAGCATCCCATACACGGCAAGGATATGATCTCCTATAGGACCTGTGATGATATGGCCTACGAATGGGTTCAGCACAACATAGCCTATTCGTTTCTTCTGGAGGACAGTAAATGGATCGAATCAGTAAAGAACGTTGACTTTGATCCGAAGGATCAGGGTAAATCCTACAGAGACCTGTATGAAGACAGGACAGGAAAGAAATTCGATATACCGAACATTCTGGAATAAATATATAAAGCAAAGATGAAATACGACAATATAACTAAAGCCATATTTATAAGACGTCCGAATCGCTTCATCGCCGAGGTGGATATAGACGGCCACAGGGAGACTGTTCATGTAAAGAACACAGGCAGGTGCAAGGAACTCCTGATCCCGGGATGTGATGTGTGGCTTACGGCACCGGGAACACCGGATCGGAAGACAAAGTATGATCTGGTGGCGGTGCGGAAGGATAGTGGGATCATTTTCAATATAGACAGTCAGGCACCTAATAAAGTTGTAAAGGAATGGCTGGCAACACAGGGCTATGACAGGGTGATCCCGGAGTATACATATGGCGACTCACGCATTGACTTCTATATGGAGCGCGGTGACGGGCAGTTTCTCATGGAAGTCAAGGGATGTACCCTGGAGATCGATGGTATCGGATATTTTCCTGATGCGCCGACGGAACGTGGAGTAAAGCATATCAGGGAACTTATCAAGGCAAAGGGAACAGGATATCATACAATCCTTGCATTTGTGATACAGATGGATAACGTTACCGAGGTACGACCTAATGTAGATACACACCCGGAGTTCGGAGAAGCATTTGAAGATGCGATAAAGGCAGGGGTAGAGGTGCTTTTTCTCACTTGCCACGTGGAGCCGGATAATCTGGAGATAACAGGCGGAAATTCTGTGAAAGGACAGGCAGGGAAACAATGATTCGTAATCTGATATTTGACTTAGGGAGCGTTCTTGTCGGATACCGCTGGAAGGAAATGCTTACCTGTGATTTCGGCATAGAAGAATCGCATGCAGAGGAGATAGGACGCAATGTATTTGATGATCCTATATGGGACGATTATGACCGGGGGACTGTGGATACGGATGAATTGTTAGATCATTACTGTAGTCTTTATCCGGATGATTCAGCCACCATAAAACGAATGATCCATGAAGGTGAGCGTATGCTGGTTCCTCGCGATACGTTATGGAAGCGGATAGAAGAACTGAAGGAGCAGGGATTTAAGATCTTTATTCTGTCAAATTATTCAGAATTCCTTTTTAAAAAGCATACCGAACCGATCCCATTCATGGATCGGTTGGACGGCATGGTGGTTTCCTATGAAGTGCACATGATGAAGCCGGAACCCGGGATATATGAGTATCTCCTTAAAAAGTATTCTCTCGTTCCCGAAGAATGTATATTTTTTGATGACAGGCAGGAAAATGTGGAAGCTGCCAGAAAAATGGGAATTCAGTCAGTACAGGTCACATCTGAGGAGATGCTTGTGAAGGAACTCGGATTGTTGTCGTGATAATAGGAGACTAGCTTAGCTGGTAAATGAAAGGCATAAAAGAATGGATCAATGCGATATGTGCGCTTATATGGCGTATGACGAAGAGGATGAGACGTATTACTGCAGCGTGGATATGGATCAGGATGATGTTTCCCGGCTTATGAGCGGAGACAGACGATCATCCTGCCCGTTTTTTCGCGATAATGATGAATATAAGGTTGTAAGACACCAAATGTGAGGGAGGAAGCAAAGTGATTTATAAGCCCCATGGCAGAGATGTCATGGGGCTTGAACTATGTGTATTAATTACTGTCTTTGTCCGTAGAATTATCAAATTCACCGGGTTTTCCCTGAGGAGGGGTATTGCCATCTCCGGGCTTTTCCGGGGGATTTCCGCTATCACCGGGTTTTTCCGGGGGATTTCCACCATCACCTGGCTTTCCCTGAGGAGGAGTATTTCCATCTCCGGGTTTTCCGTCAGGAGGAGTGCCGGGTTTTCCCTGACCGTTCATACCGCTGCTTTCAACTTTGATTTCAATTGACTCCCCGCTGTACAGGGTGCCTTCAGCATATTCGGTGCCGTCAACATACAGCTTATGTCCGTTCAGATCAATGGAATCCTGATCGCATGTGAGGGAACTGATGTATGAGTCACCTGTCAGTATCCACTTGGAGCCGTTTGTCAGTTCTACATAAACATCCCCTGATTTACCTTCTTCATTGATGGAACCCTGAAATTCTGAATTATCAGAAAGGTAAAAGTTCAGGATTGAAATATCATCCACAGTAATGTCACCGTCTATTTTCTGTTCTTCTGTGTATAGATTCACTTTACCACCATTTGATCCTTCATTTCCCCAGCCTGCTGCAGCAGCTTTTAAGAAAGCTCCGTCGCCGTTGTTAACAATATCTGCTTTACTAAGATGAATGTCAGCCACTGTATTATTTACAAAGAACACGTCTCCGTTCATGTTTGTAATGCTGCCGCCATTCATGGTGAATTCGGCTTTTCCTTCATCGGCATCGCCGGACATGGACTGGTATATCATTACAGCCTTAAAATTATCTGCTTTATCACTGTTTCTCTTATTATTGTCTGCGGTGATCGTTACATTATTCAGGACAACACTGTTTTTTCCCTCCACGACTATTCCCTCGGATGCGGTGGAAGTCAGTTCGGCATCAGAGACTGTGATATCCGCAGTTGAGTATATAGCAGGGGATCCGGTTCCATCTGTTGAGTAGGTTCCGCCTGTAACATTAACTGTACCGCCGCCCCGGTCAGAACGAATTGCTGCAGATGAATTTCCGGTTGTGTGGATGGTAAGGTTTTCAGCATTCATAGTACCACCACCGGTTGTCATTAATCCTCCGGAACAGTTTCCCTCAGTATTGATCACTGAGTCGGAAATATTGACGGTAGTTCCTTCACCATAGCTGAATACGGCGTTGGCGTGTGTTCCATTGGTATTTACTTCTATATTATTGAGATCAAGAGTTGCTCCGTTAGTTGCAAATATCGCGGAATTATCACCGTAAAAATCCGCTTCATCTCCTTCAGCCTCTCCGGTTTTTGAAACCCTTACCCGGCTGTAAGAAGCATTCTCTCCATCAGCCAGAATTGCATGTTCCCCATCTTTTTTGTTTTCTATTGCTTCGTATGAGGAGTTTTCGGTATCATCTGTTTCAGCGGTTTCTGACTCTTCGGAGATATTTACGGCCATGCCATTTGTTCCGTTTTTAATTGAGGCTGTAGCACTGGTGACGTTCCCATTACAGCCGGTTGCTGCGATAGAAATGACTAAAGCTAGAAGTGCTGCATTTTTCTTTATTCTGTCTGTACTCATAGTCTGTCCTCGTCTTTCTTGTGTGATGTGTTTTCAGGCTATGATACCCGGAGAATCTGTTTAAATGATGATTGATGTGTGTTTTTTCTGTGAAGTGCATGAACTGGTGTTTAAGTGTGGCGGATTACAGGTATGGTGGTTATAATGGTTGTGGAAAGGAAGGTAAACCATTATGACAGATATATTCAGGATTCTTTCTATTTGTGATCACACTTTACTACGGCCGGAAGCGACCTGGGATGAGATAAAGGAGCTCTGTGATGATGCCGTTAAATTCAATACAGCTTCTATATGTATTCCTCTTTGCTATGTGAAGAGAGCATCAGAGTACCTTGGAGATAAAATGAAGGTCTGCACGGTCATTGGATTCCCGCATGGGAATAACACTCCGGAAGCCAAAGTCTTTGAAGCAGAGGAGGCGGTCAGAAACGGTGCAGATGAGATAGACATGGTGATCAATATCGGCATGCTGAAATCCGGAGATTATGAATATGTGACCCGTGAGATCAGGGAAATCCGAAAAGCCACTGAGGGAAAGATATTAAAGGTGATCATAGAAGCCTGTCTCCTGTCAGAAGAAGAGAAGATAAGGATGTGTAAGATCGTTACTGATACGGGAGCAGACTTTATAAAAACTTCCACCGGGTTTTCTGCCGGAGGCGCGACGTTTGATGATGTAAAGCTTTTTGCGGATCATATCGGAGAAAATGTAAAAATAAAGGCTGCCGGAGGAATCGCTACATTAGAGGATGCGGAGAAATTCATTGAACTGGGAGCGTCCAGACTCGGAACAAGCAGGATAGTAAAGATCGCAAAGGAGACCGGTTCCGGAAGTTGAACAGAATAAAGAGGTCTGCTTATGAAACAGGTGAAATATGGAACAATATAACGTGACCGGAATGAGCTGCGCTGCATGCCAGGCCAGAGTCGAGAAAGCAGTAAACTCCATAGACGGTGTTGAAAGCTGTGCGGTAAGTCTTCTTACAAACTCGATGGGCATAGAGGGCAGCGCATCTCCGGAAGAGATAATTAAGGCTGTAGAGTCAGCCGGCTACGGCGCAAGCCTAAAAAAATCAAATAAAGTAAACACGGATTCAAATATCTATGAGGATTCACTTAAAGATACTGAAACACCGGTGCTGATAAAAAGACTGACAGCTTCAGTGATCCTGCTGATCCCACTGATGTATGTTTCAATGGGCCATATGCTTTGGAACTGGCCGCTCCCGTCATTTCTCAATGGCAATCATGTGGCGATGGGATTATACCAGCTTTTGATTGCCGGATTTATCATGGTGATAAATCAGAAGTTCTTTATCAGCGGGTTTAAGGGACTGATCCACAGATCTCCAAATATGGATACGCTGGTGGCTCTTGGTGCCACAGCATCTTACGCCTACAGCGTGTATGCTCTCTTTGCTATGACAGGGGCTGTGATGGATGGTGATGCAGATCAGGTCATGTATTACATGAACCAGTTTTATTTTGAGTCTGCCGCAACAATCCTGACGCTCATTACAGTGGGGAAAACCCTTGAGGCAAGATCAAAGGGAAAGACCACCGACGCCCTGAAATCTCTCATGAAGCTTGCACCAAAGACCGCTGTTATTCTGGAAGGCGATACAGAAAAAACAGTTCCTATAGATGAGGTAAAGGTTGGAGATAGATTTGTAGTAAGACCCGGAGACAGCATACCCGTAGACGGTATAGTTATAGAGGGCGAGAGCGCGGTTAACGAGTCAGCTCTTACAGGTGAGAGCGTTCCTGTAGAAAAACAGTCAGGAGATAAGGTATCAGCGGCAACCATAAATACTTCGGGATATATGGTGTGTGAAGCTGCCAGGGTTGGTGAGGATACCACCCTTGCCGGTATCATAAAAATGGTTAGCGATGCTGCAGCAACCAAGGCACCGATCGCCAAGATCGCTGACAGAGTCTCCGGAGTATTTGTGCCGGTGGTCATCGGTATCGCATTTGTTACACTTATTGTGTGGCTGCTGGTAGGGCAAACCTTCGGATACGCCATAGCGAGAGCTGTATCAGTTTTGGTAATAAGCTGCCCCTGTGCTTTGGGACTTGCCACTCCTGTGGCGATAATGGTAGGAAACGGTGTGGGTGCCAGAAACGGAATCCTGTTTAAGACAGCAGCAGTGCAGGAGCTTACGGGAAAAACTGAGATAGCAGCTCTTGATAAGACGGGAACAATAACTACTGGGATCATGCGTGTTACGGATGTAATTCCTGCAGATGGCATCAGTGAAAATGAACTGCTGGCAGCTGCATATGCACTGGAATCAAAAAGTGAGCACCCTATTTCAAAAGCGATCATTGATCATGCGAAAGAGCATGATATCAAGCTTTGTGAGACAACAGAGTTTGAAGTATTATCGGGAAACGGATTAAAGGCAAAGCTTGACGGCGCTTCAGTAGC
>CACZBM010000034.1 GCA_902779445.1 uncultured Lachnospiraceae bacterium | reverse complement strand
ACGCGGTAGGAGGAATGAACCAATCCACAGCATCTTTAACAGCATACCCAAACCTGTAGATAAGGTAAAGAATGGGTATGACTATATAATACGAGGAGGTTTACATGAAAGTAGCAATAGGAAGCGACCACGGCGGATACGATCTGAAAGAATTTCTCACAGCCCATCTTAGGGAAAAGGGCTATGAGGTGGATGATAAGGGATGTTATTCCAAAGAATCCTGCGATTATCCGGTTTACGGTCATGCTGTTGCTAATGCCGTAGCCAAAGGGGAAGCTGACAGGGGAATCGTTATCTGTACTACCGGTATAGGTATCTCGATCGCAGCAAATAAAGTCCCCGGTATCAGAGCAGCCCTTTGCACCAATGAACTGATGGCGAAGATGACCCGCCTTCATAACGACGCAAATGTGCTGGCGCTGGGCGCAAATATCGTGGGCCCCGGCCTTGCCGAATCTATTACAGATACCTTCCTTTCGGAAGATTTCTCAAAAGTAGACCGGCATCAGCGGCGTGTTGATGAAATGGAGGATCTGTCTGTTTGAAGCTCCGTAGTATCCTGAAAAAGTCTATAGTCTTCTTTTTGAGCCTGTCTCTGAGCCTGTCTGCTGCCGTCATACCCGGAGGCTCCTTGGTGTACGCAGAAAAGAGTACATCCGAGAAGCTGGAAGAGGCTAAAAAGACTCAGGAAGATGCTGAAGACAAGCTTGACGAAACCTCGGATAAGATCTCGGACCTTAAGGATACCCAGAGCGAATTAAAGAATAATCTCTCTGACCTCAATAACAAGCTGGCAAATGTTTCTGACCGTTTAACCGATATCGAATCCGATATCAGGGTAAAAGAGCAGGAAATAAGCGAAACCGAGGCTGCACTTGAAGAGGCGGAGCAGAATGCCGCAAACCAGTACAAATATATAAAAGCAAGGATCCGTACCCAATATGAAAAGGGCAAGGAAAACTATCTGGAGCTCTTTCTCCAGACCACTAATTTCAGTGATTTCCTCAACCGCGCCGAATATATCTCCAGAGTAAACCAGTATGATCAGGAAATGCTTGAAAGCTATAAGAACCTGGTGGCGGAGATCAAGGAACAGAAAAAGACACTTATAGAAGATAAGGAAAAGCTTGACGGGCTCAGGGAAGATGCCTCTGCTGAACAGAGCAAGGTTCAGGAGCTTGTAAATAATACTAAAAACACCATCACGGCTTATGCCGGCGAGATCTCCGAAGCAGAAGCCGAAGCCCTCGCCTATGAGGCAAAGCTTGTAGCTGCAAAGAATACTGTCAGTGCCCTTAAAGCACAGCTAAAAAAAGAAGAAGAACTGGCAAGACAGTCCCAGGCAATGGCTAAGAGATCTCTGGACGAAGTATCGATAGGTGCGGGCGAAGAGGACCTTCTGGCTGCTCTTATCCAGTGCGAGGCCGGAGGAGAGCCCTGGGCAGGAAAGGTTGCGGTGGGCGCTGTCGTTATGAACCGTGTAATGAGCGGAGCTTTCCCCGACACCATCACCGGGGTAATTTACCAGCCCGGACAGTTTGAACCTGTATCCAGCGGAAGATTTGCTATCGTTTTGTCCCAGGGGGCAAACTCAGAGTGTTATAAGGCTGCCAGAGCCGCCATGTCGGGTCAGAATAATATCGGAGAGTGTCTGTTCTTCAGGACTATAGTTCCCGGCATTCATGGAACTATAATCGGCCATCACGTATTCTACCTCTATTGGACAGGAAAATACTCCGGATACGGCACAGCAGAGGAAACTCTTGAAAATGCTGAGAAGCCCGAAGAAACGAATGAAGAAAGTGAAGGATCGGAGGAGGAAAGCTCCGATGATCGCGACAAGGAAGAAGAACATCGGGATGATGACGACAGATCGGATGAAGAATCCGAAGAAAATGATGCATGAGATTAATTAAACACGTGTCATCCTGAGCGTCAGCGAAGGATCTCTTATGAATTTTAATTTATATAGATTCTTCGCTTCGCTCAGAATGACACTGATGAGGGTAAAAAATAAAGGGCCTGTTAACCCTCATCCGTCACGCCTTTGGCGTGCCACCTTCCCCCATAGGGGGAAGGCTTTAAATTACGCTTCATCCGGTACTGCGTTCATCTTTGTAACAAGCTCGTCTACATCGACTCCATGTACCATAGCAGCTTCTTCCACGGTCTCACCCTGTGAAGCCGGGCAGCCGAGACAGTGCATTCCGATCTCCATAAGAACCGGTGCTGCTGAAGGCTTTATCCTCAAAATATCTCCTATTGTGGTATCCTTAGTTACTACGCCCATTGTATTGCTCCTTTCTGGTTTATCTGTTATTTTTCAGGCATCAGTGTGCTTTTGACTTTCTCGTATCTTTCCTTCAGTTCTTTAAATGTGGCAAGACTTTCTTCCGCGCGTTTCTTCGCTACGGTCATGATCTCATCATAGTTATCGATAAAAGCTGTTACCACTTCTCTGTCGAATTTATTGTGGTTCATCTCATCAGTGAGGATACTGCAGACAGCATCTTTTCCCTTCGACGGGTGGTACGGTCTTTCACAGGTCAGAGCGGTTATGGTATCCGCAACCTGAAGGATCTTCTGGCTCTTACTCATCTCATTTACTTTCCATCCGTGTGGATAGCCGCTTCCGTCAAGCCTCTCGTGATGTCCCACAGCTATTTTCAAAACATTATCGCTCACCCTGTTCTGCAGAACCACTTCTATGGTAGCCACATGGCTTCTGATGGTGGCCATTTCCTCAGGCGTAAGCCTTCTCGGAGCGTTTACTATTTCCTCGGGAACAGTCAGCATTCCTATATCGTGAAGAGCGCTTCCCAGGAATAATTCACGCAATTCATCTTCACCGGAAATCCCTATCTTGGATGCGATCTCTGCAGAAACCATGGCAGATGTCATTGTGTTAATGACATTATACTCATCATGGAAACCGGAAATATATATCAGCATATTCAGATATTTCTGTTTTTCCTCGTCCGAGAAGAGAAGTCCCTCCCAAAGCTTATCAAGCTCATCTTTATAGGACATATCCTTGAATTTCTCTTCTATCTCATACTTCTTAAGCGCCAGCTCCAGAAGATCCAGATCCTGGGGAGTATATTTCTTCCCTTCATAGGCTCTTAAGTTATTTGCCTTGAATTTTTCTCCCAGCGAATTATGGAAAAGATCATACCTGCCTGCAATATTCACGAATTTACAGATCTCTTTCCCTTCAAATTCCATATCTTTAAGCTTAGGTTCGTCGATATGGCTGTACATGAGGATCTTAGCCCTGTCCCCTATGGGTGAGATGTACTTCATGAAGAGATATCCGTAGATCGAGTGCTTCATGGGATGTGCCACATCAAAGTCCAGCATATCCCGGTCTCTCTCCACCTTAAAAGCACCTATATCATGCAGTGCGGCGATAAAAGCATATTCAGCGGCTTCATATTCCTCATATCCGCCTCTGCATTCCATCATTTTCCAGATGATGTAGGCTACCCTTTCACTGTGTGCTATCAGACGTTTATCAATGAGCCTGAGCACTTCCAATATGATCTTGCATATGTATTTACTAGAAATAGTCTCTATCATTTCAACCTCTCAAATTCCAAGGTTACTTTAAAAAGATCTCCATCTAAATATACATCAAATTTTCCTTTTTGCAATTCCGTAAGACTCTGTGCAATGGAAAGACCCAGGCCGGAACCCTCTGTGGAGCGGCTCACATCCCCTCTGATAAATCTTTCCGTTAGCTCTGATGCATCTATATTAAGTGACTGCTTTGAAATATTCTTTAACGAGAAGAGAACTCTTTCCTCATTTGCCTCGAGGTCTGCATATACCCTTGTTCCCGGCATCGCATATTTTGCCACATTTCCGTATAGATTGTCCAGAACCCGGAAAAGCCTTCTGCCGTCTGCATATATATATGCTTCTTCATCAGGAAGCGTGGTAACAAGCGTAAGAGACGACTCCTCAAATTTCTCCGCCGTCTCTCCCTCCATCTGGGAGATCATCATTCCCATGTCCAGTTTCACCGGCTCAATGGAAATATTCCCACTGGTGATCTTGGATGCCTCCACCAGATCTTCTGTCAGAGTTTTAAGTCTCGCGGATTTCTGGTCCAGAACATCAATATACTCCAGCGCCTTCTCGTCCTTTATATCCCGGCATTTTAATAGTCCTACGTAGTTGATTATGGATGTAAGAGGCGTCTTTATGTCGTGGGAAACATTGGTAATAAGATCGGCTTTCAGCTTCTCATTCTTAATTGATGACTTCAGTGCTTCAGAAAGTCCGGCCTTCATGGAATTAATAGCGCGCCCCAGCTCTGCATTCTCGCCGTTCATCCCGGAAACATCGATTTCTTCTGAGATATTACCTTTCTCCAGCTCATTCACCGCCAGTAATATCCGGCGCCTCTGAAATGCTGCATTCAGTAAGAAGATAAGGATCAGGAGGTCCACTACTGCCAGTATGATGTACCAGGTGTTCTCGTAATTTTCCACTCCCATAAAGAAAAGTACGAGATTGACTGCTATAACGATCCCGAGCCCGACAACCACTTTTAATATGATATATACAGCTCCGGTTGCCGACGCAGCGCTGTTGGAAATATATTCAAACTTGGTAAGAATGAGGTTTGTAAGACTGTCTTTATACAGAGTCCCTGCTTTTATCCTTCTTACAAAGCTTAAATATCCTGCTAAAAAGATGAGGTTCAGAACAGCTGCTCCGGCACCTGCAACAATAAGCGCTTCGACCCTGATATTCCTGACTTCATAAGCCTTTGAAGCACAGAACATCAGTCCGGAAACAATGGCGATCAAAAGGCCACCGCCAAAGATCTCGGTTTTAATATGATCTACTCCGAGAAGAACCACTTCTCCATCGTGAGTCTTTTTCCCCGCATAAACAGTCAGGTATGCGGTACATAAAAAAGCTCCGATCAGAAGAACGACAGCAGCTGCGGTGGATGCCTGTACCACAGGCCTGAATCTGTAGTAAACGTCCCTGGCTGCACTGAATGAATCTACCACAGGATAACCGGTATCAATAGCAAATTCCAGATAATAGTTACCGTCAAATGACTCTTTATAATTATTCATCATATTATAAAGATATGCGTCGGTAACCCGCATATTGCTCTCGTATTCGAGATTCTTTGAATCCAGAATAAGATACTGTCCGTAGGTTTTGACAGTGTCGTCTTCCACAAATGCGGCTGTATCGATATTTGAATAGGTATTTGAATTAGCGTAGTCCGAGAGGAAAAAGCGAACATTGGTGTTGTCGCTCTTTAGCTCCACGCCCAGTTCCTTATAGTCCTGATAGTCCTCTCTTACCTTGATAAGTGCCTGTTCCAGAAGTTTTAACAGATCCTCATCGCTGTATTTATCGTTGGAATAATCGAATATGGATCTGCCGTGGGCCGGCTCGTATTCTTCCTCCAGGATTATGGTCTCTTCCTGACCGTCTGTGAGTTCTCCCTCTTCGTAGCCTTCAGGCATCCCGGCATCAGCCTTTATCCGGTCTCTTTTTCCTTCATACTTGTACTTAAGCCCTTTGCGGCTCCAGTGTATCAGATCAGACAGTTTGTATCCCACACTCCTGGTCTGTGTACCCGATATCTTGCCGTCTTCCACATATTCGGCAATGTCGACGATCTTTCTTCCGTAGAATTCTCCCTGACGCTCAAAATTGCTTTTAAGCAGCGAGCTTTCCACGATCTCTTCGATGCGTTCTGCCACCATGGTCCTGAAGAGATCCGAACGTTCGAACTCGGGAGTCCTGGTCAGGATATTGACGTCTCTGTCCATTCTCGTAACTGAGACCGCCATGGTTGCCAGACATATGGCCGCCATTACAACAAGTATCTCCTCTATGAGGATCAATATGGCCTTTTTGCTGCTGGTCATGATTACTGTTTTTCCACCTTATATCCCACGCCCCAGACAACTTTTAAATATCTCGGGTCTTTGGGATTGATCTCGATCTTTTCCCTGATGTGTCTGATATGTACAGCTACCGTATTATCTGCGCCGATCGCATCCTCATTCCAGATACTCTCATAGATCTGGTTTATGGAGAATACCTTTCCTGCGTTCTTAACAAGCAGAAGCAGGATATTATATTCGATGGGTGTGAGCTTAACCTGCTCTCCGTCTACGGTAACCGTCTTATTATCGTCATTTATGGAGAGCCCTCCGACAGAATAGATGTCGGACTCATCTTCTGCCAGCGTCCCGAGCTTTGTATAACGCCTGAGCTGGCTCTTTACTCTTGCCACCAGCTCCAGGGGATTAAAAGGCTTTGAGAGATAGTCATCGGCTCCCACATTTAATCCCAGTATCTTGTCGCTGTCTTCGCTCTTTGCAGACAGTATTATAACGGGAATGGAACTCTTTTTTCTGAGCTCCAGAACCGCATGGATCCCGTCCATTTTCGGCATCATCACATCTATTATCAGAAGCTGTATGTCGTTATTATTTATGATCTCCAGAGCCTCTGCTCCGTTATAGGCCTTAAATACATCATACCCCTCCTGGGAAAGGTAAATATCCACGGCTTCGACTATTTCCTTATCGTCATCGCATACAAGTATATTCATATCAAACCTCTTCTTCAGATCCTTCGCTTCGCTCAGGATGACATCCAAGTGTGTCATTCTGAGGGCTTTAGCCCGAAGAATCTAATCCAATAAGTACCTCATTGGCGTGTAACTGATCCCGTCACTGAACTTTACGGTATCCGTGTCTCTGAATCCGTATTTATGGTAAAACTCAACCGCATAGGGAGAGGAATTGACGGTTATAAATTCCTGATCCTCCCAATCTTTACAATAGCTACAGAGATATCTTAACAGCCTGGAACCAATACCCTTTTTCTGATACTTCTCATCAACAAAAAGAAGGGATATATGGTTATTATTCCTGAGGGAGATCACTCCCTCTATCCTGTCCCCGGCTGTAAACACAAATATCCTGTAATCGCCTGTCCGGAACATCTTCCGGAGTGTCGCATCATCGAGAAACTGCCTGAATTTTTTTACCCCTTCCTCACTGTATTCCGGAGCGTTAAATCTTGAAAAAACTTTCCAGACAAGCTCCATGGCTTCGCCGTATTCGTCTTCCGAGGCGGGTCTGATCAACATTTCCATGTTTCAGACGCTTCCTTCATAAATTCCATGATATCGAAAAACACATTGAATCTGTCTGCCTCATGGTAAAGCTCATGCCTGTCTCCAGGATAGAGCTTCACACTGAGGTTCCTGATCCCTGCTTTTCTGTATTCATCTTCAACTGCTTTTATACCGGCTCCATACTCGCCCACAGGATCTTCAGCCCCCGACATGAATAAGACCGGAAGGTCTTTCGGGATCTCATTGATCCTGCTTTTATCCTGCATCCTGAGTATCAGCGTAGACAGGACTTGATAGCCGTTCAGTGTAAAGCTGGTCCCGTGCATTTCATCATTTATATCGTTCTCTCTGCCTTCCTTACGGGCACAGAGCCATCCTGCAGGGCCGTCGGATGGAAAGCAGTTCTCATACACTCCCACACCAACTCTTGTGCAAAAGCGGTCACGGTAATGCCAGCCGTGGAGAAGAGCGCTTAAGCGGATATAGAGGAGTCCCGCTCTTACCTTAAGATCACTGAATCTGGCTGTCCCCATTATGATGACACCCTGTATTCCGCTACCGTACATACTGATATAATTTCGTGCGATAAAGGAGCCCATGCTGTGTCCAAGCAGGAATATCGGCTTTCCCGGATATTCCTCCTGAATAAGCTTCTTCAGCCTGTGAAGATCTCTAACCACAACCGTAGCCCCGTCATTTTCCGCAAAGTATCCGAATTCTCCCTGATGATCCCTTGCGGTATGTCCGTGTCCGAGATGGTCCGGCCCTGCCACAAGGTACCCTTCATTTGAAAGGACCTCACAGAGTTCCCTGTAACTGCCGAAGTGCTCATTCATCCCGTGAGCTACTATCAGTATTCCACGGATCTCCTTTTCCGGAACGTACTTTTCCGCATATATGGTTGTCTTTCCATCCCGGGACGGAAATAAAATCTTTTCAGGCTGCATCAGCAGATCTCCGCTCCTGATCCCACAAAGTCATCAACTGTCATAAGGGCGAGATTCCCGTCCTTATCCTCTGCGCAGAGCAGCATTCCTGCCGACTCATATCCGGCCATCTTTCTGGGAGCCAGATTTGTAATAGCCATTACCTTCTTCCCAATGAGCTTTTCAGGCTCCGGATAATACTTCCTTATGCCGGAAAGGATCTGTCTTTCTTCCTCTCCTATACGAACCTTGAATCTTAAGAGCTTTTCTGATTTTTCCACAAAGGAAGCTTCTACGATCTCGCCGACTCTGAATTCATTTTTCATGAAGTCATCATACGTGATATTCTCTTTATTCTGTGCTTTACTGAGATCCATCTGTACCGGTTCGGGCTTCTTTTCTTTCTTCTTATCCTTCCCCTTCTCTTCCTTCTTTTCCGGATACATCTCATCTACTATCTTTGCCACATCCTTAGGATTCATCCTCTGGAAAAGTGTCTCGGGATCTTCAGTTACCTTTGTACCCGATACAAATCTTCCGGCTTTATCGAGGTCATCAATATCCGGCATTTCAGTATTCAGCTGCTTTAAAATCTTCTCAGCCGTTTCCGGAAGGAAAGCGTGAAGAAGTGCTGCGCCGATCGTGATAGAATCTGCAAGGTTATACAGAACCGTGCTCAAACGGTCCTTCTTTTCCTCATCCTTGCCCAGTATCCAGGGTTCTGTCTCATCTATGTATTTATTGCATCTCTTAAAGAGATTGAAAATATGGGTAAGGGCATCCGCTACCCTGAGTCCCTCCATATCCTTTAGTACCTTGTCTCTGGTACCAAGTACCACTTCATGGAGGTCATCATCAACAGGCTCAGTTACTTTCTTATCCTCAAGGACTCCTCCAAGATACTGGTTACTCATGGAAATGGTCCTCTTGACCAGATTTCCGAGAGTATTGGCGAGATCGGAATTAAATCTCTCCACTATAAGATCCCAGGAAATAACTCCGTCTGTTTCAAAAGGCATCTCATGGAGCACAAAGTAACGTACAGCGTCCACACCGAATATCTTCACCAGATCGTCGGCATAGATAACGTTGCCCTTGGATTTACTCATCTTCCCGTCTTCCTGTAAAAGCCAGGGATGTCCGAATACCTGCTTTGGAAGCGGTATATCAAGCGCCATAAGGAATATAGGCCAGTAGATCGTATGGAATCTGATGATATCCTTTCCGATCAGATGAAGATCCGCAGGCCAGTACTTATTGTACATATCCGTGGAATTACCGTCTGCGTCAAATCCTATACCCGTTATATAGTTTACGAGAGCATCCAGCCACACATAGACCACGTGCTTTGGATCGAAGTCCACGGGAATACCCCATTTAAAGCTGGTCCTGGACACGCAGAGATCCTGGAGTCCCGGCTTCAGGAAGTTATTCATCATCTCGTTCTTTCTCTGAACGGGCTGTATGAATTCAGGATGCGACTCTATGTGCTCGATAAGCTTCGGAGCATACTTACTCATCTTAAAAAAGTAAGCTTCCTCATGTGCAGGCTGCACAGGCCTTCCGCAGTCCGGACATTTACCGTCCACGAGCTGGCTCTTTGTCCAGAAGGATTCACAGGGTGTACAGTACATCCCCTCATATGCGCCTTTATAGATGTCGCCCTTGTCATAGAGCTTCTTAAATATCTTCTGAACCTGTGTCTCATGATCCTCGTCCGTAGTACGAATGAATCTGTCATAGCTGGTATTCATGAGATCCCAGATCCTCTTTATCTCATCGGCTGTCCGGTCGACATATTCCTTCGGTGTGATACCTGCTTCTTTAGCCTTATTCTCTATCTTCTGTCCATGCTCATCCGTTCCGGTCTGAAAGCGGACATCATATCCTTCCTGTCTCTTAAATCTGGCAATGGCATCCGCAAGAACGATCTCATAGGTATTTCCGATGTGGGGCTTTCCGGAAGCATAAGCGATCGCGGTAGTTATATAATATGGTTTTCCCTTTACTGACATTTGTTTTCCTCCCGTTTACATTACTCCTAAGTTTATCACAATAGATATTACTGGTAAAGATTGTGGATTTCAGATATAATCATTCAGGATTTTAGTAATTTAAAGAGGAGAATATCTAAAATGAATGAATCAAGAACTTCTTTTGGATCCAGGCTGGGCTTCATCCTGGTAAGTGCAGGATGCGCCATTGGCATCGGAAATGTCTGGAAATTTCCCTTTATCACCGGTCAGTACGGCGGAGCGGTCTTTGTGCTCTTTTATCTCATATTCCTGATCCTGATGGGAATACCTGTCATGACCATGGAACTGGCTGTGGGCCGTGGCGGCCAGGCCAGCGCATATGTAGCATATAAACGCCTTGAAAAAGACGGTCAGAAATGGCATATCCACGGCTGGCTCTGCTTTATCGGCAATGCGGTACTGATGATGTACTACACCACCGTGGCAGGATGGATGGTTGACTATTTCTATAAATTCCTGACTGGAACCTTTGAGGATATAGATTCCCAAAACATACCTTCTGTTTTTTCGGATATGCTGGCATCCCCGGTGGAGATGGGCATATTCATGGTATTAACAGTGGTTTTCGGATTCGGGGTTTTGAGCTTCGGAGTACAGAAAGGGCTGGAAAGAGTCACTAAGATAATGATGATCTGCCTCCTTCTTCTCATCGTGGTACTGGCTGTTCATTCACTGACACTCCCCGGTGCTGCTGAGGGTCTCCGTTTCTACCTCTATCCCGACTGGAACCGTGCTATGGAAAAAGGTATAGACAAGGTGATAACCTCCGCCATGAACCACGCCTTTTTCACCCTGAGCCTTGGCTGCGGATCCATTGCGATATTCGGAAGCTACATGTCAAAGGAAACCGGGATCACCGGGGAATCTCTCCGTATCTGTGCCCTGGATACCTTTGTGGGAATAATGTCCGGACTCATCATCTTCCCTGCCTGCTTCTCATACGGTGTTCAGCCTGATCAGGGTCCTTCCCTTATATTTATAACCCTCCCTCAGGTATTTATGAACATGCCCGCCGGCAGGATCTGGGGTACACTTTTCTTTATCTTCATGACTTTTGCGAGCTTCTCCACTGTAACCGCAGTATTTGAGAATCTCGTGGCATTTTTATCAGACACTCTGGGATGGAGCCGGCGCAGATCCATTGCAGTGAATATGATCTCTCTTCTGATCCTCAGTATTCCCTGTGTCCTTGGATACAATGTCCTAAGCGGCGTACACATTATAGGCGGCAGGGACATTCTGGATTCTGAAGATTTTATCGCAAGTAATATCATGCTCCCCCTCGGAGCTCTTATCTTCACCTGCTTCTGCACATTTAAGTCGGGATGGGGAATTGATAATTATATTGAGGAAGTAAATACGGGAAGCGGTATAAAGTTACCCCGTATCTTCAAAGGGTATCTTAGATTCGTGCTTCCCGTGCTGATATTTATATTATTAGTGATAGGGTTAGTGTGACTTAATATCATTCTGAGCAAAGCGAAGAATCTCTATTAGATCCTTCGCTAACGCTCAGGATGGAAAAACGTCCGGGGGACGTTTTTCGGGCATGTTCACGAGCGCTGAGTGCGAGTATGCCCCGCACAGTTCCCTTACGCATCATTCTCTTCGATCAGTTCATTAAAGGAATAGGACTCATTATCGGTCCCTGAATTTAGATTCAAGGTGTAGCTCTTTGTTTCATAACCATTTTTCATAAGAGTTATCACGTGGGTTCCGCCGTTTTTCTTAAAGTGGCAGGGTGCTATTCCTTTATACGCCCCGTCGTAATACACTTCCACGCCTTCCGGTCCGTCAATATAGAGCTGACTCACATCGGTGGTCACAGTCTCCGTATTATCTGTAGCAGCGGCATTATCTGCCTCGTTAGTCTTTGACGGGGAACTTCCTGTCGCACCTGACTTAAAGGTTTCCGGCAGTGCTTCAGAAGGGATCGCGTCCTTATTATCTGCCTTCTTTCCGGTATTCCTGTCAGAACTGTTGGCAGAGGCTGTCTTGTCTTCTCCCTCTTCCAGTATTATGGCAAGATTCGCCATAGGCTGCCCTACACTGAGGTATTTATGGATGTTCACATATCCTTCCGCTTTTACATCCAGAGTATGCACTCCGTAATCAAGCTCGACCGGAGAAGTCTTATCCACTTTTTTCCCGTCAATGTATATGTCGGGATCCGCTTCCACCGGTTCAAAGGTAAATGTGATCTTTCCTGTTTTCAGGAGATCTCCCTTCAGATCACTCACATCTACCCTTGTCTCTTTTCCTCTTTCTACCTTTACGTCCTTTGTACCGCCAAAATGCCGGTAGGAAACAGAAAGGGTATAATTCCCCTCCGGAACCGTGAAGAGCATCTCGCTTTCAATAGGTTTGATAATACCGGCAATTTCTACCCAGCCGCCCTTAAAGGACTCAGCGCCCCTTATCCGGACATAGCCGTTTCCACCGGTCTGCATAATGGTATATACATCATTACCTATACCCCGGACTGTGAGAACATCTCCATCTTTAAGGTTCTTAAATGCTGTCTGCTCTCCGCCCGAAAGTAGAATGGTACCTTTTAACAGCTTATAATTCCTGTCATCATAGGAAAAGATCTTTTTATTCACGCTGATATCATAATCGGTGATACCCGGAAATTCGAACGTGTCTGCATTCTTTTTTACAGAGGCAAGTGCCGATGAATGCACTGACACTACTATATCAACTATGTCTCCGGGCATAAGCTGGTCTACCACCATGGGATTTCCGTAACTGTCCTCGTAAACCGTGGAACCGGAGATATTAAGTACATATTCGTCCCCGGATTCAGGCTCCATAAAGCGTATCTCGTCCTTACCCTTATCGATACCGAGTATTGTAACGGTACCCTCAGCCTTCATCTCATTTTCTGCGACAATATTCTCCTTATTATCTATGTCTTCCGCATCTGACACATCTTCCGCTGTTTTTTGGGAATTCACATAGCCATACGCAAGGAATGCAGCTAAAGAGATCACCGCAATCGCCGTGATACCTATGATTACCTTCAGAATACCGGGAAGGGGCTTTCTTTTCCTGTGCTCCCTCTCCATCTTCTTATAGTCTTTGTCGGTTAGCTCGTCACTCAGGAATCTGGCCATAACAGGAATATCCTTTTTGACCTCCGGCACGTTTTTCTCCATGCCGACGGTACTGAGCTCCAGTTTTACGCCGTCCCGCTCTTCATATTTTCCTGTTTCAGCTGCTCCCGGGCTATTTTGAGGAGCTTTTCCTTTTCGTTCCATGAAGGTTCCTCCAAAACCTTTTCAAGAAGGAATCCAAGCATTTCTCCCAGAGCCTTTCCGGGCTTCATGCCTGCTTCTTTTATGAGTGTCCCTCCGTCAACTGCCAGATCTTTAAGCGACAGGCAGTGTTTTTTTCTAATGATATCCCTGTATAATGACAGCATCTCTTCTTCTTTTTTAAGCTTTTCCTGCCTTTTATGGCTGCTCTGAGCCATTATGTCAGCGTATCTTACAGGAAAGAGCATGGGGAAAATATCTTTACCGATCTTATTTACTGCTTTTCTCACGCTACGTTCAGTAATATCCGGTCTGTAATCATGATATCGCACAAGAGCTGTTATCATATGTATCGACCGGTTATCGGATTTCAATCTGTGAAGTATCTTTCGGGATATTTCCTCGCTTATTAAAGCGTGTCCATGGTAATGACCCACATTATCTTCATCAACTGTACGGCAATCGGGTTTCCCCATATCATGGAAAAGCATGGTATATCTGAGTATCCTTAAATTATCCTTTTCCTTCCCCTCTGTCTTAGGAAGGATATCCTCATATCTTTTCAGCATCTCCCCATTGATACAGGTCATGGCTTTTATACTGTGTTTTCCCACCGTGTAGAGATGATGCGGATTATTCTGCTCTTCCTCCATGCACCGGTTTAATTCCGGTAGTATCACATCAGTGATCTTATTATCATAAAGCTCTTCGATCTTCTCCGGATGATCGGAAACGAGAAGTTTTGTAAGTTCTTCCCTGATCCTCTCTGCGGATATCACGGAAAGATTGCCGGCCAGCTGTTTCGCTGCTTCCCTCGTTTTCTCCTCTACCTGAAAATCAAGCTGTGCAGAAAACCTGAACGCCCTGAGGATCCTTAACGCATCCTCACCAAATCTCTCTTCAGGCTTTCCCACGGCTCTTATAACGTGGTTTTCAAGATCCGACATACCGTCAAACAGATCCACCAGACCCTTTTCCGGGTTATACGCAAAAGCGTTTATCGTAAAATCCCTTCTTTTCAGGTCTTCTTCAAGACTCCGGGTAAATTCCACCTTATCCGGATGTCTTCCATCGCTGTACGCTCCATCTACCCTGTAGGTTGTTACTTCAAAGCTGTCCTTCCCCAGAAGGACCGTGACGGTTCCATGGACTATCCCTGTATCTACAGTTCTCCGGAACAGCTTTTTAATATCTTTCGGGAGAGCATCCGTAGTTATATCCCAGTCATTCGGCTTCCTGCCCAGTAAAAAATCACGGACGCAGCCCCCGACAGCGAATGCTTCGAAGCCTGCGTCCCTTATTATCCCTATAATCTTTTCTACCTTTTCAGGAAGATCTATCTTCACTTCGATAAAACCTCTACCGTCTGACGGGCTATAGCAAGCTCTTCATCTGTAGGAACCACAAGGATCTGTACCTTGTCCCCAGGTTTGCTCAAGAAAGTCTCCTGACCCCTAAGCTTATTCTTCTCACTGTCAAAGCTGGTACCAAGGTATCCTAAATAGCTGCATACCAGTTCTCTTACCCTGCTGTCATTCTCTCCTATTCCGGCAGTAAATGTGATGGCATCCACACCGTTCATCTCGGCTGTATAAGCTCCGATGTACTTTGCAACCCTTAAGCAGTAAGTCTGCAGCGCTGTCTCTGCCAGCTCGTTTCCATTATTTGCCGCATCATTTATATCCCTGAAGTCTGAGGAGATTCCACCTGAAAGACCAAACACTCCGGACTTCTTATTTAAGATATTGAGAACCTCTTCTGCCGAAAGATTTTCTTTCTGCATAAGGAAGGTGATTATCGAAGGATCAAGATCTCCTGATCTCGTACCCATTATCAGTCCCTCCAGAGGTGTAAGACCCATTGAAGTGTCGACGGATTTTCCGTTCTTTACTGCACTTATGGAAGCTCCGTTTCCAAGGTGGCATACGATTATCTTTAAATCCCTGATATCTTTTCCGAGGATCTCTGCGGTTCTCTTTGATACAAAGTCATGGCTGGTACCGTGGAACCCGTATCTGCGTACCTTATACTTCTTGTAGTACTCATAGGGAATACCGTAGAGATACGCCTTGGGCTCCATTGTCTGATGAAACGCGGTATCAAATACGCCCACCTGGGGAACTCCGGGCATTACCTTTTCACACGCCCTTACTCCTATGATATTTGCAGGATTATGAAGCGGCGCAAGGTCATTACACTCTTCAACCGCTGCGATAACTTCTTCTGTGATACGTACAGAGCTGGCAAATTTCTCTCCTCCGTGCACAAGACGGTGTCCGACCGCATCGATCTCGCTTAATGAAGCTACCACTCCTGTGTCCTTATCGGTAAGCTTTTTGATAACTTCGTTTACCGCATCAGTGTGATCCTTCATCTCAACTTTGGTGACGATCTTTTCCCCGTCGCCCTTTTTATATTCTATCGCGCTTCCGTCTATTCCTATCCTCTCACAGAGTCCCTTGGCAAACACAGTGCCTTTGTCTGTATCTATAAGCTGATACTTTAATGATGAACTTCCGCAGTTTATTACAAGTACTTTCATTATTTTCCTCCTATCATCCCTCATCCGTCAGCCCTATGGGCTGCCACCTTCCCCCAGAGGGGGAAGGCTTCAGAGTATCTTTATTAATATGCCTTGCCCCAGTATACCAGGTGCTTAGCCTTCTTTCCGCAGCATACACAGGTATCGGAGATCGGCTCCTTATCTTCCCAGGGAATGCAGCGGCTGGTAACTGTGGTATCCGCTTTGATCTGATCTTCGCACTCCTGGTCTCCGCACCACATGGCCTTAATAAATCCGGGTTTATTATCGGCGATGTCCTTGAACTCATCATAGGTTCTCGCTTCAAACATGGATTCTTTAAGGTGCTTTTCAGCCCTTGCATACATATCGTCATGGATAGTATCTAAAAGCTTAACAATGAAATCATGGATCTCAGAGAGATTAACGGTATATTTCTCTCTGGTATCCCTTCTGCATACTACACAGCTGCCGTTCTCAATATCCTTAGGCCCTATCTCTATCCTTACAGGGAATCCTCTCATTTCCTGTTCTGCGAACTTGAATCCCGGTGTCCTGTCGGTATCATCAACCTTTACCCTCAGATCTGAAAGCTGTTCGGCGATCTTCTGTGCGGTTTCGAGGACTCCTTCTTTCTTCTGCTGGATAGGAATGATCACAACCTGGGTGGGCGCTATCCTTGGCGGAAGTACAAGCCCGTCATTGTCACCGTGAACCATTATCATGGCTCCGATAATACGTGTGGAAACACCCCATGATGTCTGGTGTGGTGTATGAAGCTTATTATCACGGCCGGTAAACTGTATACCGTATGCTCCTGCGAAGCCATCGCCGAAATTATGGCTGGTTCCTGACTGAAGGGCTTTTCCGTCATGCATCATTGCTTCTATGGTATATGTTGCGACTGCTCCCGCAAAACGCTCTTTATCTGTCTTTTTTCCTCTGATAGTAGGGATGGCCAGTGTCTCCCTGCAGAAGTCAGCATAGATATTTAACATCTGTACTGTTCTCTCTTCTGCTTCTTCCGCTGTTTCATGAACAGTATGTCCTTCCTGCCACAGGAATTCTCTGGAGCGCAGGAAAGGCCTCGTTGTCTTCTCCCAACGTACAACAGAACACCACTGGTTATAAACCTTGGGAAGATCCCTGTATGACTGGACTTCGTTTTTATAAAAATCACAGAAAAGGGTTTCGGATGTGGGACGTACACAGAGCCTCTCCTCCAGTTCCTGTCCTCCGCCGAATGTCACCCATGCAACCTCGGGAGCAAAACCTTCCACATGATCCTTTTCCTTCTGTAAAAGACTTTCCGGTATGAATAAGGGCATATATACATTTTCAACGCCGGTTGCCTTAAATCTCCTGTCCAGGTCCGCCTGGATGTTTTCCCAGAGCGCATATCCCGCAGGTTTTATGATAAGGCATCCCTTAACACTGGAGTACTCGATGAGCTCCGCCCTTTTCACGATATCCGTGTACCACTGCGCAAAATCCTCTTCCATAGAGGTTATTGCTTCAACCATTTTCTTCTTGTCAGACATTTACGTTTACCTTCTTCTTTCTTTATCAGAGATTACCGTTTAGATTTTAATGTTGGGCTCATTGAATGTCAAGGAAAGGCTATACCCTTCGCATTTCCCGTTTTCAGGATTTGTAAACTTCAGTGATACCGCAGCGAGGCAGAGATCACCCCTGTAGTTTTCAGGACAATATCCATATTTTCTGTCCCCTATTATGGGAAGCCCTGCGTTAGACAGCTGAACCCTTATCTGGTGATGTCTCCCGGTTAAAAGACTGATCCTTAATAAAGCTGTATTATCTTTCCTTTTTTCGATAACCCTGTAGATAAGCCTCGCTTCTTTTGCGCCCTTTTCGCTTTTTTCTGCGATACGGCTGAGATTTCCGGTTTTCTCCCTTATCAGGTAATCTTTCAGGGTATACTCTTTCTCTTTATCTATATCTTTTTCAGTATGTACCAGGGCAATATATTCCTTATCTATCTTTCCCTGCTGCATGTCTTTACTGAGCTTTTCCGCTGCTACCGGATCCTTCGCAAAAAGAACGATACCCTCCACCGGCTGATCAAGCCTGTTTATCATTGCACAATAAGGATCCGGCGGGCCTATATGGTTCTTTACAAAGCTCACACAGTCTTCTTCACCTATCCGCTTCGTTTCAGACGCTACACCCGCCGGTTTATGTATCACTATTATTGAATTGTCTTCATAAATAATATTTTCTTTTGTCAATTCCGGTCCGTTACTTTACATTAACGTATGTGACATTTTCATCCTTGGTTATCTCAAGAGATTTAAACTGCTGCAGGAATTTACTGAGCTTCGGCGCCCCGTAATTACGGGTATCAAAGTCCGGATATCTCCTTTGCAGGCTGTTTCCGAGGGATGCTATATTCATTCCCCTCTCGTCATCATTTGCATTTATGATCTGCTTGATAGCTTTCTCAATAGTGGAAAGCTTCGTAAGGTTATTGGACGAAGCCTTCGCTGTCTCGGTTGCTTTCTTGGTATAGAGAACGTCCAGCATCTTAAACGAATCACAAGCCTTTATCAGGGCTGCGGGCGTCTTGCTCTCGCCCATGCCCACAACTGTCTTGCCCTCTTCCTTTAGAGTGGCTGCAAGCCTCGTAAAATCTGAATCGCTGGATACCAGGCAGAACCCGTCCACATTATTATTATAAAGTATCTTCATTGCATCGATTATGAGCGCCGAATCAGAGGAGTTCTTTCCAAAGGTATTATTGAACTGCTGCATCGGCGTGATGGAGTTTTCTAAAAGAGTCTTCTTCCATGAGGAGCTTCTCTGCTGTGTCCAGTCCCCGTATGCCCTCTTTATCGTAATATCCCCATAGTTACTGGCCTCATCCATGATGAGTTCTATATATTTCTGCGATACGTTTTCTATGTCAATAAGTACCGCAAAACGTTTTACATCTGACATTTCTTCTCCTTAATGTAGTGCTTATAACAGATTCTGTCATCCTGAGGGCTTCGCCCGAAGGATCTATAAATTCTTCGCTTCGCTCAGAATGACAAAATATTACATTCTAAAACGATACCCAACGCCCCAGATAGTCTCTATATACTGCGGATTTGATGAATCCACCTCTATTTTCTCCCTGATCTTTTTAATATGTACGGTGACTGTCGCAATATCGCCTATTGAATCCATATCCCAGATATTTCTGAATATCTCGTCCTTGGAAAATACCCTGTCCGGATTGGAAGCGAGGAAAGTAAGGAGATCGAATTCCTTTGTGGTAAACTGCTTCTCTTCGCCGTTTACCCATACTCTCCTTGCGGTCTTATCTATCTTTAAGCCCCTTATCTCCACTATATCATTGCTCTTTATTCCGCTCTGCACGAGGCGCTCATATCTGGAAAGATGGGCTTTGACCCTGGCCACCAGCTCGCTCGGAGAAAAAGGCTTTGTCATGTAGTCGTCCGCACCAAGCCCAAGTCCGCGTATCTTATCTATATCATCTTTTTTGGCAGATACGATGATAATGGGAGTATTCTTTACCTCCCTGATCTTTTTGCATATCTCGAATCCGTCGATCCCCGGAAGCATAAGATCCAGGATAATAAGATTCCAGTCATCTTCGATCGCCTTTGAAAGCCCCCTCTGTCCGTCATTCTCGGTCTCGACCTCGAAATCCGACAGTTCCAGATAATCCTTTTCAAGATCAGCTATGGAATCTTCGTCTTCTATTATCAAAATCCTGCTCATTACTTCCTCCCTTATTACCCTTCATACTTTCTGAATTCCATGAAAATAGTGGTTCCAATGTCCGGGTGACTATGGGCCCAGACTCTTCCGCCATGGTCCTCCACTATCTTTTTCACAATAGAAAGTCCTATGCCGGATCCGCCCTTTGAAGAATTTCGCGAAGTATCTGACCTGTAAAACCTGTCAAAGATATACGGCAGGTCCTTGTTATCTATACCCTTTCCGTTGTCTTCGATGCCTATAAGAACCGAGTCATCCGCTTCCTTCAGAAGGATGGAGATCTGCCCCTTTTCTTTATTCATATACTTAACAGAATTCCCGACTATATTATTGATAACCTTTTTTAGCTGTTCCGGATCTGCGATGATCTTCGTATTCCTTTCAATATAATTCGTATAGGTTAGTTCGATCCCGTGAGACTCCAGATCCATGCTTATTTCGTCCACACAGTCATCAAAATAATCGCTGATACTGATCCTTGCGAAATTATAAGGGATCCTGTTCGTATCAATCCCGGCATAAAACGTAAGCTCGTTTATCAGCTTATCCATATCATTGGCTTTATTATATATGGTACGCAGATATTTCTGCTGCTTTTCGGGAGTATCGGCAACTCCGTCCAGAAGTCCTTCCGCATATCCTTTTATACTTGTAACCGGTGTCTTCAGGTCATGGGTAATATTGCTAATAAGCTTCCTGTTTTCCATCTCATTTTCAATAGTCATGTCGGCAGAATCCTTTAATTTCTGTCTCATATAATTAAAGTTTCTGCACAGGTCAGCCATCCGGTCATCACCCTTCGGCACCTCTATCTCAAAATCGAGATTCCCTTCCGCTATGTATCTCGTGCCCTCTGAGAGATGGCGTATAGGCACGGCCACTTCCGCATAGATGAAAGAAACAAGGGCCAGCCCCGTTACAATAAGGATAACAAGGAACATCATGGCCAGCCGGAAAAAGATCGCTTTTGCAGCAGGTTCAGCCCTGAAAAGGCTTATAAGATCACTGTTTTTCATACTGGCCAAAACAATGAGACTGATGGAAAACAGTACAACGGGGACGAGAACAACGCCCCCGAAGACTGCAATAAGTTTATACTTTAGCCTCATAAAACAAGATCCTCTTATCTATCAGCTGTTGAGATAAGCCTCCTGCTCCGGTGTCAGAACATCAATACTCTTTCCAAGGAACTCCAGCTCTTTCTCTGCAACTTCGATATCAACCTCTTCCGGTACATCAATAAGCATATCCTTAATATCTGCCTTATGCTCCACCAGATATTTTGCTGAAAGAGCCTGTATCGCAAATGACATATCCATGATCTCAGCAGGATGACCGTCTCCGCATGCCAGATTCACAAGGCGTCCTTCTCCGAGCACATAGATCCACTGGCCGGAAGGGAGCTTGTAGCCCATGATATTATTTCTCATCTCAGCCTTGTCTACAGCGATCTCCCTGAGTCGCGCCATGTCTATCTCGCAGTCAAAATGTCCTGCATTACAGAGCACAGCACCATCCTTCATCTCAGCGAAATCTTCTTCATCAATAACCTTGTCACAGCCTGTTACGGTTACAAAGATATCTCCATATTTGGCAGCTTCCTTCATGGGCATTACATCAAAGCCGTCCATAACTGCCTCGATAGCCTTAACGGGATTGATCTCCGTCACTATGACTCTGGCCCCAAGTCCCTTGGCTCTCATGGCCGTTCCTTTACCGCACCATCCATATCCTGCAACGACAACAATCTTACCAGCCACGATAAGATTTGTGGTTCTGTTTATTCCATCCCATACAGACTGGCCTGTTCCATATCTGTTATCAAAGAAATGCTTCATCTGAGCATTATTCACACGAACCATAGGGAATAAAAGCTTATTCTCTCTTCTCATAGCTTCCAGTCTGAGGATTCCTGTAGTGGTTTCTTCGCATCCTCCGATAACTTTGGAAGCAAGATCCCTGTACTCTGTGTGAATAGTATGAACCAGATCTCCTCCGTCATCTATTATGATATCCGGACCTATGGAAAGCACAGAACGAATATGACTGAAATACTCCTCCTCAGTAGCATTGTACCATGCATGTACCTCAAGACCTTCATGTACCAGGGCTGCCGCCACATCATCCTGGGTTGAAAGAGGGTTGCTTCCTGTTACATACATCTCCGCTCCACCGGCGGCTAAAGTCAGGCACAAATACGCGGTCTTTGCCTCTAAATGCACTGAAAGAGCGACTTTCTTTCCGGCAAAGGGTTTAGTCTTTGCAAACTCGTCATGAAGCATTGTAAGAAGGGGACAGTTTCTCCTGACCCATTCGATCTTTCTCGCACCTGATTCCCATAAATTGATATCGCGAATTTCACTGGACATATGTTTATTTCCCTCCTGTACTGTTGAAAAAAGGGCAGTCAAAAGACTGCCCGATAAAACATTTGTTTATAACAGATTACTTAAGAAGAGCTGCTGCTGCTGCTCTCTTTGCTGCTGCTTCCTTGCCTGCTGCATCATTTCCTGCTAAGAATGCTGCAAGAGCTGCCTGATAATCAGCATATGCTGCTGCGCCTGTTGCCTTCTCAACTGCGCCCTTTTCAAGCTGACCAGCCTGGAATGCTGCTGTAGCTGCCTGTCCTGCTGCTGCTGCTGCAAGTCCGTTAGCTGCATTTACCTGACCCTGTGCAAGCTGTCCAGCCTGGAATGCTGTTGTATTTGCCTGTCCTGCTGCTGCTGCTGCAAGTCCGTTAGCTGCGTTTACCTGACCCTGTGCAAGCTGTCCAGCCTGGAATGCTGTTGTAGCTGCCTGTCCTGCTGCTGCTGCTGCAAGTCCGTTAGCTGCATTAGCCTGACCCTGTGCAAGTGCTGCTGCGGCTGCTGCTGCGAGCTGAGCCTGTCCTGCTGCTGCTGCTGCCTGACCGTTAGCTGCATTAGCCTGGCCCTGAGCAAGTGCTGCTGCAGCTGCTGCTGCGAGCTGAGCCTGTCCAGCTGTTGCTGCTGCCTGACCGTTAGCTACGTTTACCTGACCCTGTGCAAGTGCTGCTGCAGCTGCTGCTGCAAGTCTGGCCTGCTCCTGAGCCTGTGCAGTGTATCCTGCTGCGAGCTCTGTCTGACCCTGTGCAAGTGCCTGTGCTGCAAGTGCCTGAAGATTTGCCTGATGGATCTGGTAATCTGCAAGCCTCTGCTCCTGAGCTGCCCTTGCAGCCTGAACCTCAGCTTCGGGGGTAGCTGCGAAAGCGGGAACAACAGAAACAACTGTAAGTGCAGCGCACATTAAAATCGCTGTTAACTTTTTCATTTTGATAGTTCCTCCTTAAAATTGGAAATTTAACCGTATGGCGGTATTCTAACACCGAAAAGAGATAAATTCAACCTTTTAAATGATCGAGTAGGAGGAAATTTCTCTAATAGAGAAATTTCCGACCTCTCACACCACCGTGCGTACCGTTCGGTACACGGCGGTTCAATCAACTTAGCAAGCA
>CACZBM010000033.1 GCA_902779445.1 uncultured Lachnospiraceae bacterium | reverse complement strand
TTTTCCTTCCTGAGCGTCAGCGAAGGATCTCTCCTACAGGTATATGAGATTCTTCGCTTCGCTCAGAATGACACTAACTTAATGTCATTGGGACGGTTCCAATGGCGTCCAAATCTATATATATATTTATACAGACGAGAGAAAATAATGAGCCCTGCAAATAATTTCCCCCCATCGGGCTGATTTTTCCGGGTCATCTGTATAATGTATTAAAGGGACTGGAAATCAGGTCAGACCCACGGAGGTATATTATGCCCAAGTACAGAGTCGAGATAAACAGTGGTAAAGGTATTGATACAGATAAAACAGAGTTAGAGTTTGACAGCAGGGAAGAGCTTGTCAGCGAACTAAGCCGGTTATACGGGGGAAAGATCTCATTAGCAGATGAGGCTTTTATAAATACCCATATATATAACGCAGGATTTACCTTATCGAATGTCATTGCGCCGGAAGACAAAAAGTCTCTTGACAAGGTCAATGATCCGATTGGGGATCTGTATGGTGAACTGGGAGATATTATTAACGGTCAAGATGCTAGGAATCTCCCACCCCTTAATGGTTATCATCCAAGTGAATGTTTCAAAATCTATGTAGACGGTCCTACCGGGCTCAAAACCAGTATTATGCCATTAAGAGAATCAGAGGTAGAGATATTCAATCAGAAGATTTCTGCCTCTTCCGCTGAAGTAGACAGGATACTATCTCAATACGACGGGATAAACCCGGATGATTATGTTGCAGGGAAGGAACTCAGCATAGAAGATATTTCCAAGCTTGAGATCTCTAATTATAAATATGAGATGGATATGCTGTTGAATAAAGGTGTTTCCACCACCACGATGATGGCTGAGAGTATTTTCATCGGCTATCCGGGCAGAGGGGTTCTGGGATCGTCACCGGATTTTTTAAATGAGTCAGGGGATACCCCCTATACTCCTGAGCAGGGACGCATTCTGTTCAGTGCTCTGCCTACCATCGTGCTGGAGTATCAGGCGAACAGAATGGCTGATATTCAGATCTCCCATAAAGAAAAGCTTGAAAAAAACTATAGCCCGCAGGCTGAAAGAGAGGCAAAGCTTGCATATCTCAGGCAGGCTGCGAAGTTAAAGCCTATCACCTCGCAGTGCATCATGGTGGTAGAGGATAAAGACATGTTCGGCCTTGGCACCAGCGATACTTCAAAGGCGTACACAAACGGAACAGATGATATCATCGGACCCAGAAGCTCTATACGGGCAATGGACGGACATCTGGAAATGATCGATGCCGGGATCAGGAGAGGCTGGACCGTAAATGATCTTGATACTTTGGGAAGGCTTGAGTATTACTCAAGGAGGACTGAATCCCTTGAGAAAGGACATTCCAAATTCACCGAACAGGATAGAAACGATCTGAAGGAGTTCAGGGATCTCATATCGAAGATCAAGACAACAGATATCCACTCCCAGGAAGAACGCCTGAATATGCTGAATTCTGTAGCCGAAAAGCTGAATTCCTTTTCGGAGAACATCCGGAATGCATCCATAAGCGTTTATAATTCTGTAAAGAGATCAGTGGATGATACCATAAACAGGAAGCTCTCTGCAGCGGAAATAAGCGAGATCGGAAATCTGGGCCCTATAAAAGCCGAGCTCGACAAAATAGAGGTTAAGTCCTTCAGTAAAGAACAGATGGCGGAATTAAAAGAACGCACATTAAGGGATATGGAATATGCCTCATCTACGTTGCAGGCAAAGGGACAGATACTCGACGCCGACGGTAAGACCACATCATCCGTTTCTTCACGGGATGCCATAGATGCATACAGAGGGATCCTCGAAAAGAATGATTCCTTCTTCCACTGGGATTCAAAACAGTTCAAGGCCATAAAGGCCGGACTGCAGAAGGTTCAGAACGGCACTGCTACTGTGAAGGAACGGAAGGAGCTTACACAGAACGTAAAAAACTGGCTTACGGACACAAAATATAACCGCGCCGAAAAGCACAGCAGGAGTAACTTTAATAATACACGCTTTAATGATATGTTTGCGCTTGCAAATGAGCTGGATCCCAAGTGGGCACATGAGAATTTCAGTAAAATGAATCTTTGTGGGCTCCATGGCGACAGAGCGGAAGAAACTAAATTTGAAAGTATAGATGATTTCCTGAATTATAAGCAGAAACAGATAATCAATAATAACTGCCTGAAAAATTCGGAAGCCCAGAAGGGTCAGGAGTGGTACCAGGAGGGATACAGCCCTCAGCAGGAAGCCATGATAAGAGAGGTGGAGAGAACCTGGAAATCTCCGGAATATACAGACATGATGCGTATTCAAGCCGAGAAGGCTAATCTGGAGAAGATAAATAATTTTAGGATCATACCCGGATTAAAAGAATATCACTTCGAACTGTCGATGTGGGATTTAAAATACAGGACAGAAAAGAATAAAACTACGTTCCAGACGAAAAAGAAGGATATTGTCGAGAAGACCGAAAACTATCTGAAGGATCTCAGCAACCGCAGAAATAAGGAAGAATATAATACAGTAGTAGCAATATACGGGGTTTTGGAGCCTGTCAAAGCAAACAAATTCCTGAAAGAGCTGAAAGCCGCAAATATGGAAAATTCAGGTATACGGAAGATAGACCTGGCTACGCTTGAAAAAGAGAAAGGACTGGATATCGGCGGACGCAAGGACTTCCAGAAGATGAGAGAAGCGCACAGGCAGGCAAGCACCAGTAAAGTGGCTAATATTAAAGCGCCTGTAAAAGAACAGCCAAGGCGGACTATGTAGGTTAGTGGGGAGTCAATGACTCCCCATTGACTCCTCAAGGTCCGGTTAACTTCTTTCCCTGCGGAGCCTTAGTGATCGTAGTATCCGTTTTCGAATTGACCGGGGTCCTTTTTTTACTCACACTGTTGGAACGCTTGCGCGTTGATCCGGCGTTGAAATCGGGGTTTTTACTCTTTTCTGTCTTGATCACGGATTTCAGATCAGTATTATTTACCTTTTTCCCAGCTGACATGCCTTCGGGGTGAAGGCCGCTAATAACGGCGTTTTTATCCAGATCCTTTGCAAAACCTGCCACAACATCTTTTCTGAAAGAAGCGAGCTTCTGAAGATCCTTGGAGATATTCTTCCTCGCAAGTCCGAATCCGCTCCTTCCCTTGAATAATCCTGTGTGGGTACTCTCATATACTTTTGAGTACTCCTGAAGCTTGGAAATAGCCTCTTCAACAGAATCGATATTATTCTTTGAAGGATTAAGCTCGCTGACTTCCTTCAGGGCATTATACATATCCGTATATTCCTGCCCGTTATTGTGTCCCTTCTTTGTAATGGAATCAAGTTCATTGAGCTTTGTCTTTGCTTCCTGCGCAAGTTTTTTAACAGACTCCTCAAGCGATGTTACCTGTGCATTAAGCTGTTCTCTTCCTTCGGGAAGCTGTCTGATACGCTCTTTTTCCTCTTTCAGGATCTTATCGCTTTGCCTGATCCCCTGAAGGAAAGCCCTTGAGCCCTTATCAAAATCAATAGTATTGCCTAAAGTTTTAGGTGTATGTAAAAGGTCTTTCTGCGGAATATGGGGCGGAAGCCCGAAAGTCTGCAGGATAGTGTCTGCAAATAAGCGGCAGGTCCTTCCGTTGGCATCATTAAAAACATGTTCGCTTAATGTCATATTATATGCGAAAGAAGCGAGCTGAATAGCCTGGGTCTTCCGGAGGGCTTCGTCTCCGGTCTTCTTTATCTCATTTATATTATCTGCAATAGTATTAAGGGTCTTAAAAAGTGCCTTCGATGTTACAAAAGTTCCGACTCCGTTTATTTCTCCCGCGGAAACTCCCACCGGCCGGAGACGTCCGCCATCAGGATCCCCCAGCCGTGCCTGCTTATTGAGGTCGGAGATCACATTATACAGATCCCCGAAAGAAACACTCTTTTTATTCATAAGCACAGCAGAATGAATCCTCGCTGACTCACCTCCTGCGCGAAGCCCGGCAGTTGACTGAAGTGCTTCATTTAGCTTATTCTCAGCATTTTTCTTTGCTTCCTTATTTTCTTCCGGAATTTCATTAAATTCCCTCTGGCGGTCTTCAACCTTACTTTCAAGAGTGCCCGAATTGCCTGAACGCCCATCATAAAGTACCTGTACACGGCCGCTGTTAGGATTGTATTCGGCAATGTCTTCTATCCCTTCCATGGGTTCCGTAGCCAGATGAAAACTGCTCTCTGTAATACTGTATCCCTCGTCAGTATCTCTAACGGGCACTTTCTTATTAAGATAGTCCCGGATTTCCTTACTCATGGTATCAAGTATGAAGCTTTTGACAGATCTTTTTTCTTTATGCTCCAGGATGTCGCTCTCAGCAACGTCGATCAGTTTATTGCTGACATCACTGAATATACCGTTTATTATGTCTTCCGCATTGACAGATGATTTTTTCCCGGCTTCTGTATCAATCCTTATATCAAGTCCGTTTAATGCATCATTGAAAACCTCTGTCAGCATTCCTTTGCTTATTGTAACGTTGGTAGAGGTTTGTTTTTGATAATCATTCTGATAATAGTCTCTGTGGGCTTCCAGCGAGCTGCGGATCATGTCCTTCAAGGCCTGAATATCATTATTATTAAGTGTTTTTCCTTTGTATGTAAGCGGCATATGTTTATCTCCTTTGCGAGTCTAAAGTGTGAATCCATCTATATCATAATATACAAATGAACTAAAATAAATGAGCCCGGAAGTCAGTGGGGACTCATCGGGAACCGTCCCCATTGACTTACGGGCTCATTTTTTCCACTCATCTGTATATACTTTCAAAGGACGAAAAAAATAAGATTTTGTTTTGAAAGGAGAATGAGCTATGCCCGGATCACTTAAAACCGACAGACAGATAACCGCAAGACAGACACAGTTTTTGCTGGATGAATTCAATACATACATAGGATTGGATCCTGATAATGTTGAAGAGATCAATTCTCTTAAAGAAGAAGTAAGTAAGAATGAGGCTCTTTCCAATAATGAATGGGTAAAGCGCTTCATGGATGAGCTATCTGCTTTTAAGGACAGGTCACAGAATAACCTTACAAGGGAAGAAAGACAGCTGAATCCGAGGGGCCATATGGTGAATAACCCGAAGGATATGGCAAACCTTATGTTTTTCTTCTATCAGGCTGATAAGGAAATGCAGCTGGGAGATAAGTGTCCCAATCTCAAGGAATTCCTGCTTGAACGCACTCCCGCCATGGAGACCTTCTTCTATTTAAGACCCAAGGGCAAGGATGAGATACTGGATTTCTTTGACAGCGATGATTCCATAGAGATACAGGAATTCGGGTATGTCGCTATTTCAGACAGGATGAGCGAAGATGTTATAGATACCTATAAACCGAAAGGCAGCGGAAGGATATATCCGACAGACGTATTTGACAGGTTTTCGGAAAGTCTGGAATACAACTGCCAGAATAAAAATGTCCGTTCAGAAGCTCTTGAAAAGTACATTGTACGTAACACGATGAATCCCGAGGGCATGGTAGATGATTTCACGACTAGAATGAAGGCTGCCTGGGACAAAATGCCAAAGACCGCATGGTGGCATAAAAAAGCTGCCCCGGAATCGGATTTCGGACAGATGCAGACCGCCTATGATGATCTGCTGAAGGACATGGACTCCATAAAAAAGGGCAGGTATAAAGACGTGGACTTTGTTGCTCTCAAGGAAAAGATCGAGGCTCTGAAGGATAAGAGCATGGCATATATAGATGCAAAGGATGCTCAGAAGAAAGTAGATAACACCTTAACAAAAGAAGAACGAATGAACCGGAACGCCGGGGCAAGGACCAAGTTCGGACAGGACAGGTACAATGCCGCATGGGCACTTAATGAATTCTGCGAAAAATCCTTAAGTGAGCTCAATCAGAAAATGTTCCAGAATGAGGCATTCATGAATGCCGCAAAAGAACTGGAGCAGGTACAGCGTCAGGAAAAGGCCGAGAAGGAATACTGGGAAAAGGATTTTGAAAAGAGGGAAGCTGATTTTCAAAAGGATGAGAATAAGGCACGGGATCTCAGACTTCAGGTACGTGAAATAGAACATAAAGCAAGCAACTTCGGAAGAACAGATCTCAGGATACCAAGGGCAACGGCCCTTCGCACCAGGTATACGAAGCAAATGCGGGAAGAAGTCGATAAAAAGGTCAGGGAATATGTGGATGAAGCAGTAAAACAAGACAATAGCGTCAAATATTACGAAGAGAAGATGCAGAATGCGCTCAAACAATATGACGAGCTCCAGCAAAAACTCGAATTATATGAGGGGAACCAGGGTACATACGGGCAGAAAACCATAGACGTAACAAATGAGGGGATGCGCAATTTGTCTAAAGAGATAAACAGATTAGATAAAGAGCTCAGTAAATATAAATCTGAAGCTGCTTTCAAGGCCCGCAACGAATATATGAAATCAAACGAATACAGGAAACTTGTTTCAAAGCTGGAAGATAACGGAAAACAACGGTTCTGGAAAGATAACAAAAAAGATTTTTCTTCCTTCAGTGAAGCTGAAAGTTATTACCACTATGTTATCGGGCCCGCAGTTATCAAGGACAGAAACAGGTATTACGATGACCAGAAGGAAATGGAAAAGCTCAATGAAAACTGTCACAGGATAAGAAGCTCCCTTCCACCTTTCAGGGACTTTGGCGCAGAGAGGAAAAAAGAGATAAAGGCCGTGAAGAAGGCTGATAAAGAACTGATAAGTGCCATAAAGGGAGCAACAAACAAAGGCGTCAGCAAAGCCCGCAGCATTAAGATCACAGAGGTGAAGCAGAAAGACCACGTGATGTAAAAAGACTATCATGTTTAGCTTTTTTTAGCTGGGAGTCAGGGGGAGAGCCCCCCTGACTCCCATGTTATTTACTTCTTCAACGCATCCTTTGCGCGGACATCGGAAACCTTTGATCCGTCGGTACGCTGTCTCGTAAGGTGGTCCCTTCTCTTTTCAAGTTCATCCCTCGCGTTGGCTTTCCGTGTTGAAGTATTCATCGATTCAAGCTCTGAAAGCTTTATGGCGCGTATGGATTCATTGGCGTACTTTTTCTGTCCCTGTTCTGCTTCCGGGGCCTTTGCCTTTTTCACATACTCCTGCATCAGGGTATCCAGCTTGAATTCCGAAAGGATATCCGCCATGGCAAGCCTGTCCTTACCCTGCTCTGTAGAGTGTGCTTCCAGACCGCCTTTCTTCTGGACTCTCTTAGCCTTAATATAGGCATCTGCTGCCTTCTGCATCTCGTGCTCCAGGGCATGGAGTCTCTTAAGATCACGATCCTTTATGCGCCCGGGATCTGCGGTGCCGCCGGAGATACTCTCGCCCTTGATAACCTTGTCGAAGGCTGTTATGAAGTTCTTATGGGCGGTCTCCATGTTGGTATACTCAGTTGAATCAAGGAGCTTTGTAAGCCTGTGGCTTCTCTGGGCGTTCCACTGATCGGAGAGCTGCTTTATCCCTCCTGCCATGTCGGACAGAGCTTTATAATTACCCGTTTCTATCGCATCATTTATTACTTTATACTGTTTCTCATATAAGCTGCCATCCATTTTATCAACAGTGGATTGATTCTTTTCGGGAAGGTGTGTATATGTTACCTTGTTTTCTTTGCGGTCAAACGTTGATAATTCCTCCACCTGGGATATGGCAGTGTCATGAGCTACGGACAGATAATAGACACCCTTTATGCCGTTCTCTCCCACTTTGCATGTCTGGTTACGGTTTATTACATATTCTCCGCCCTTAAGCATATTATCAAACTGATCCTCAAGTTCCTGCTTCTTTTCATCACTGTTATTCTTATTGAACCTTAAGACAGCATCGGTAAGATGGTTTAAGAGGTTATCGGGGATGACCACCTTTCCCCTGTGGATGAGGGCATTACTTAAGTGATCGCGGTAATCCTTATCTGCAAGACTGTTAAAAGCCCCTGCCGGAGTCGAAGACCCGTTACTGTAGGTCTTATGCTTATTTTCAAAGAACTCAATGTTTTCTTCTCCCATCAGATCCTTGCATATCTTTCCTATCTTCAGGAGATCCGGATCTATCTTGTCTCCAAGCCTTTGCTTTTCCCTGTCAACAAGCTTTGACATAAACCAGAGTTCGTTTATAGAACCGTTACCCGATACCAGGCATTCCGTGATGAACTCAAAGCAGGTATAATTTCCGGCTCCTCTCCAGGCCCTGTTTATCTTGCCGTCGTCTTCGTAACTGAAATGTACCTTGCCGTTATTCTTCTGGATATTATCAATGTATTCCCCTATTTCGCGGGATGATTCTTTCTTTTCGATATAGAGACGGGCAAGGGGATTTTCTTTATAATAATCCTGTCTTGCTCCCTCCGGATCCAGGAAATATCTGACCTCTTTATCTGCACTCTTAAAGAATTCCTTCGCATCTTCGGGACTTAACTCTTTCTTTTCTTCGTAGGAGGCATTTCCCCAGAGGGCATTGGCTCTTTCGGGATCTATTGTTTTCTTTGCATTCCAGTCCGCAGTGTTCCATCTCCGGTCGTATTCTTCGCGGAACATGGCTTTACGGTCAGCGACAGTGAATTCTTTACTGTTATAATAATCTGTAAGAAGCCAGTTCTTTTCTTCACCGGAAAGTGCATTCAAGCCGCGTTTCTCTCTGTCGGAATTGATCGCAGCCACTATTTTTTCGAAAGGTACTTTGCGGGACGCCATGGAGTAACGATTGATCGCCTCCTGCCTGTCAAGTCTGAAACGCTCAGCCATGGTAAGCTTACTGTCATCGTTCCAGTATTTTTTCATACCGTCAAAATCATGGTTCCAGGCCCATTGAGCGCCCTTTCCGTTTTCCTTGTCCCAGATATCCTTCTCGAAACGCTCTTCACTCAGTTCATGAAGCTTTACTTCTTTCATGGTGCTGCTAAGATCAATAGCCTTCTGCCAGTATCTTTCAGCTGCAGCCTCGCCAAGCTCCGCCTTTACAGTCTCAAGCTTTACTCCCTGCTCCACAATAGCATATCTGAAGGCAGTTTCTTCACCGACCTTATCGATCTTTTCGCTTAAGGGCATCTTCCTGAAAGCTTCGGCTTCCTGTTTCTTTAGTTCTTCCTGATACCTTTTGAGTTCTTCCTGCTCCTCACGGAGTTTTCCGGGATCTGTTTTGGCCTTGTCTTCCGGACTCAGGGTCTTCCAGTATCCGGCTACAAGCTTGGAAGAGAAATTCTTTATTCTGCTCCATTCAAGCTTTTCTTCCTTAATAAGTTCTACGGTCTTATTGAGGTTCAGCTCAGCCTTTTCGTTGTAGCTGGCTGCATTCCACTGTTCTTCTGTATAGGAAGGGTCTGTCGCCATCTTTTCTTCCCATGGCAGCTTCTTCCATTCGTCATGATATTTTTCGGGACCACAGACTCTCTTCTCGACAGGTGTAAGGCTGGACCAGTATCTGCCGGAGAATCCGGGAGAAGCACTGTCAAGACCGGAGATCTCATCCCACGACATCTTCTGATCGCGGAAAGTCTGAATGGCTCTTGTCTCATTGAGTATGATCTTTGTGGCATTCGGCTTTTTAAGCCATTTATGATCAGGACAGTTAGCTTCATCACGCTGAACCTTCGGTGCATTGGCTTCTATGTTATCCCGTCTTGCATGCATTTCATCTTCGGAAGCCCTGACCTTTTCACTTATTGCTTCACTTTCTTTTTTATCAGGCCTTGAGTATATATTCTCTTTTCTTACGGAATAATCCTTTACAGGTACGGGAGCCTTCTCGGGCACCTTCAGCTTTTTCGTGTAATCAGGTCTTTCCGTAGGGATCTTATTCCAGTCTTCAAGCTCATCCTGCAGTTTTTTTACATCTTCATCAGGGAGATTGTTGTTCCTGGCGTTTTGAATCCGAATAGTCAGATCAGCTTTAGTCTGACTTATGATCTTCTGTTCTTCTTCCCAGTCCTTATAGGGGTCGGCAGTTGGATTTAAGTGCTCATAATCTGCACGGTTCGGTGCTTTGGTTTCATCATAGCTTGCGTACCGGTCATAATTCATGTGGAATTCAAAGTCAGCCCTCAGCTGCTTTTCAACCCGCTTCACATAGTATTTCCTGGTCAGATCATCGAAACGGGCGGTATTCTTATCAACATATGCCTCCAGCTCCTTGATCAGTTTATCGAAATCGCTCACGGGTATCATTTTATACCCGGCAGTAAGGTTTAACCGGTCAAAGGTATACTCTTTATATGCTCCGCCGGGACCAAAGAATTGCTCATAGTTCCTGTTATTCCTGTCTTTCAGGTGCTGGAGCATTGTGCATGCGCGGCCATACTCCTGCATGAATTTCATGTTTCCCGGCTCAACACCGTCTGAAGCGAGAAGTATTTCACCTGTGCTGTATGGATACTGCTCTGCGTGGCCGGCGGCGTTCAAAGGTATTAACTTTTTATACTCAGCATAGTAATAAGCGTGATAGCCGTTTTTTATAATTCCATCTCTGAATCTCTCGAGATTCTTGGCATTAAGAGCTATTGTTTTACCTTCAAAAGAAGTAAATACATCCCGGCCTTCACCTTCTTCCAGTCTGTGATCCACATACTGCCAGAAAAGCTTTTCTTTTTCGTTGGGTTTAAGACTGGAATAGTCTACATCTTTTCCGGCCTTGAATACATTTCTGTCGTCAGAATTGAAATCAAAGATCTTTTCATGCTCTTCTATGATTCCGGGATTTTCGGTAAGTCTTTTTCTCCTTACCATTTCATCATGATGAGCCTTGGCTTTTTGATAAGGTCCTTCGGAAAGAGACCGGTTCGCATTGTACTTTGCGAGCTGATCAACTCTGTCATTATGGATATTAAAATAATTCTGGTCGTATATAGCATTTTTGATATTCTGAAGCTCCCAGTTTTTCTTGTCCTCATCATACTGGGATTTAAGCTCTTTCTCGCGCGCAAGGAAGTCTTCCATGGCTTTCCTTTCCTCTTCACCTGCTTCGTAATGGCGGTCCAGAGCCGTGGGATTTATCTCCCTTGTGTTCTCGCTGAAATTAGAGGTTATGGACTTAAGCTTTTTAGCTGCATCATAAAAGCTCTTTTCTTTTTTGGAAGGACCTCCCTTTGATTCCACTGAAGCGATAAATTCGTCCGCAGCATTACCTAACCTCATCGCGCCTGAAACTGAAAGAGTCGTGTTTTCAGGCATTCTGTTAACATAGTTTTCAAGTTCAGTGTAGAACGATGCAAATGAAGGAGCATTCTTGCCATAGCTCCTCGCTTCATTTATGACAGATCCGGAGCCACAGCTGTCAAGCACTTCCTTCAGCATAGGATAGGCAGGAACATCTGTAAGTCTCTGATATTCCGGCAGGAGCTCATCGCTTTTTTGAAGGGTTTTTTCCGCCGCCGTTATGAAAGCACCGGTTACTCCTTTTCCAAGTATGGCCTCAGCTTTTTCGGGACCGATCTTTGTCACGAAGTCATTTACCGCGTTCAGGGCCTCATTCATTTTAAGGCGTCGCTCACCCGGCTCATAGGTTCTTCTTTCCAGTCCGTCTCTCATGTTTTCCTGGACAAAGACACCGAGCTTATCCTTTATGTCATTTAGATGTGACTCTTCAGACATCATGATATCCTGCATACGGACAGGGTCGTTTAAGATCTCAACGGCTCTTTCGTAGACATTTCCGGCAGCTCCCAGAAATTCCGCATCCGACAGATGCCAGCCGTTCTGGAGACCGTTGATACGGCCCCTTACCATATTCAGCTGATCCTTATAGTATTCCTTGTCAAATGGAGATTCGCCTTTTCCGAACCTGTTTTTAAGATCTGCCGCATCGCAGTTTTTAACCAGCTTTTCAAGAGACTTTTCAAGGCTTATGTATTCAGCGTAAAGACCGCTTATAAAGCCGTCGCGGTCGCTTGCACTGAGTTCAGCACCATGGGCCTCGAGGTATTTTTCGTCCTTATATATTTCATAGGCCTGATGGGCAATGAGGTCGGTTGGGAAGTAAAGCTGGAGCTCGGTGATCTTAGCTGACCGTCTCTCTCCGTATTCCTTAACACGTCCGCTCTGGTAAGCATTGCTTTCGGGTTCAAGCTTATAGGGTACATTCCCGTTCATGAGATCATCTGTCTCATAGTAGCTCTCATAGATATCAACACGGTCTGTGGAAAAAACGGTTTCACCGCTTTTAAGCTTTACATCTCCTTCGGGAGAGAATTCCAGCTCTGCATCCGCTGACTGTACAAGCTTCAGCATGGGATTATCTTTGTCAATCTCCTGGGCATTATACCAGCTGTCAGAGTCCTCCCGCTCTCTCTTTAGAACTTCAAGAACGGCAATATCCTCAAAAGTGGGAACGCTGTTAGCGTCTATGTCCATAAGGGGTTTTGATGCGTCTTTACGCCTCTTTATTTCTTCTTTTCCAAATCCGTCAAGCCCTTCATACATCACTCCGTCGCTGTGACGGAAAGCAGATGCACTGAAGCTTTTAGGGCTTAATGCACATTCAAGGAGTCTCTTGTAATTATAGATCCGGTCTTCTTTAAGCCATCCGACAGCTCTTCTCCACTGCTCCTCGGTCAGCTTATGATCCTGGAAAGCCTTATTGAGATGCTGTTTTGCAGCCTCGCTTGTTACCCAGAGCCCTGTACTCTTGGGAAGGGGCTCCGCATATTTTTTTACCTTGTTTTCGTAGAAATGATTGAATTCATTCATGCCGCCGTTATCGTTTACATCCGGCGTCAGAGAGAATTCGGCGGAAGGCGAATCCTCAAGAAGCTCTTCCAGAGGCTTTTCCGATCCGTAGTTTTTGTTATAATAATCCGTGATATCATTCACGACCTTTTCATGGTGATCCGGGTCCAGGATCCTTACTTCCACTATCTTATTACCCTGATATTCATGACGGGTGGACCTGATCCCTTTTAAATAGCCTGCCAGAACCGCTATTTTCAGCTCGGGGTTATCTTCGATGAGCTGACGGTAGTAAAGGATCTTTCCGTTATCAGCTGCGGCGATCTTATACTCATCCTCAGAGCCCAGAGGATTTATCTCTCTGTCCCGCTTTGCAGCCATGGCAACGGCAGCCTTGAGGCAGACAAGCTCCACTGTCTGTTCTGCGCTTGTGCGCTCCTTATTTCCCGTCAGATCTTCTTTTTCCTCGTTATGGTGCTTAAAAGCATTTTCATACTTTATGCAGCCGTTAAGGGCGAAGGCCGGGTCATCGAGGAGATGGTATGTCACAGGCGGCATACCTCTCTGATAGGTGACTTCTTCACCGTTTAGGGCTTTATTGATATAGTCTTCCAAATGTCCGCATCGAAGGGTGGTATCCATTTCGATCGCGTCGACTCCCACAAGTCCCGCTTCTGCAAGATCCTTTCCCAGAGGTGAGCGGGCAAAGTCCACCCGGTTCTCGGTTCTGTCGCCGAGAAGCTTATCCACTTCCGCGCAGAAGCTCTCGGTCCAGGCTTGCAGCTTATTGGAATCCCAGGCATTTTCTTCAAATTTATCGAGTACGGATATAAGACCGCTTAAGTCGGTTGTACCTGATGCTATTAGCCGGTTTTTCAGGTCATCAGACTGAGGGAAGGCATTATCCAGGGTCCTGTTCTTCCACTTATCCCTTAAAGCGAGCAGGCGCTGATATGTGCGCACGCCTTCTTCGGAGTAGTGTCCTTTACTAAGATCCTGCAGTTTAATAAAAGTATCAAGACGGGTTATAGCTGTGGTATTTGGCATGTATCTTTCCTCCTATAGATCCTTCGCTTTGCTCAGGATGACATCAGATTTAAGGATCCTTTGCTTTGCTCAGGATGACATCAGATATAAGGATCCTTCGCGTTGCTCAGGATGACATCAGATTTAAGGATCCTTCGCTTCGCTCAGGATGACATCGAGTTTAATCATGACGCCGCTCTGAATTAATGGCGCTTTGTCCGTATATGAATATATACAGATGAGACGGAAAAATAAGCCCGGACCCGGGGGTTACATGTGACCTACATGTTACAGCAGAAGATATTGAAGATGCAAAGGGACCCGGATGTAACCGGGTCCCTCATATGTTTTCGGGGCACTTTTTCGTTTGTTTATCTCATGAATCCTCCGAATATGTCGCCGAAGATATCATCACCGTAGAATACACTTCCCGGACCCGGCTGATCTCCGTTGTCTTCGGGTTCACCGTCATCCGGACCATTATCTTCGGGTGTTTGTTCCTCAGCTTCCTCATTGGTATCGCTGTTGGTGGTCATAGACATTGATCCGCCGAGCTTAACCTTAAAGGTCTTTTCTTCATATCCGTAATCATTCTCTGTCGGCTGCTGTACTACTACCTCTACTTCATCACCTATCCTGTAGTAATCCATCAGAGACTGGAGCTGCTCCATAGTCTGTATGCTCTGTCCGTCAAAGGATGTAATGATCGACTTTGCCTTGATCCCGGCATTGTCTGCAGCGAGTCCGGAACCTACTTTTGCGATATATACACCACGTGGCATATTGTACTGCTCGGAAACCTCAAGTGTCACATCTACTCCGGAAATACCGAGATATCCTCTTTCCTTATCGGATGCCTTCTCCTTTGTAGCCTGGTTCATCAGGTTGTCGATTATGTTTCTGACATCTGAAATGGGGATCGCATAGCACATATTCTCTGCGTATTCCACATTAGTCTTAGCTTCGTTTATACCTATCACGTTTCCGTTGATATCAACAAGAGCTCCGCCCGAATTTCCGGGATTGATGGTGGCATCAGTCTGGATAAGCTTATGGGTACCGTTCTGAAGTGTCACTTCCCTGTTTAAGGCACTTATGACTCCTGCAGTAACTGACTGTCCATAACCCATGGCATTACCGATGGCTATTGCTGTCTGTCCTACCTTCAGGCTGTCAGAATCCCCGAGGGTAGCGATCTTTATTTCGTTCTGAGTATCAGATGAAAGCTGGGATTTCTCGATCGCTATCACCGCTACGTCCGAGCTTTCGTCCTCGCCCTTGACCTTTGCCTCTGCTTCGCTTCCGTCTATAAACTGTACTGCAAGCTTTTCCGCATCATCTACCACGTGCTGGTTCGTGACCACCAGAAGCTCGGTACCGTTATCTCCCACTATGATGCCTGATCCTGCTGCCTTTGATTCTGACTTGTACTGCTGTCCGAAAATATCCTGTGCGGTCTGTACGTAATTAGTGGTAATGGAAACCACTGCCGGCATCACATTCTCTGCCACATCAGATACATCAAGGGCTCCGGTCACCTTTGTACTGGCGGTAGTGGTAACCGTCTGTATTGTGTTTTGCTTATCAGCGTCTTTGGCTTCAGCGGTTTCGGCCGTTGCCGCACTCTCTGTTGCCACTGTCGCAGGTTCGCTGCTCTCAGCCTGTACTGCAGGTTTATCGGTTTTTCCGAGTGTCCCTGTTCCACTTAAAAGCCCTGCTACATATATCCCTGCTCCGGCGAATGCTCCGAATAAAAGTCCAAGTGCTATCGCCCCAAGTGCTTTTTTCCAGAACGGAGCTTTGGGTTTTCCGCCCTCTGGTTTATTATTTGTCTCTACTTCCCTGTAATCATCATACATAAGTCATTCCCTCACTATCTTAGAATCTACCGTAAAGCAGTTTTGCTTTATTTGCTTACGATAATAATTCCAAGTTGTGTTCATTTTGTGTTTAGATGATTACAAATCTGTGAAATCCAAAATATCATTCCACGGTAACTACTTTTGCCAGGTTACGGGGCTTATCCACATCGAATCCCTTATCGCTCGATACAAAGTACGCGAGAAGCTGCAGTGCCACAGATGCCGGGAATACCATAAGCTCATCCGGAAGATTCGGAAGCACGAAAGTATCAAATTCCCTGGTACTCTGCTGCATAAGGTCCGCTTTTATGAACAGTGCGATCTGCGCTCCCCTGGATTTTACTTCCCTGATATTGGAAAGCTCTTTACTCATGAGCTTTGTCTGGGTAACCACTGCTACCACCGGTGTATTATCCGTGATAAGCGCTATCGGGCCGTGTTTTAATTCCCCTGAAGCATAGGCCTCGGAATGGATATAGGATACTTCCTTGAGTTTAAGGGAACCTTCCTGAAGGATGGAGTAATCAAGGCCCCTTCCTATCATAAAGAGATCCTTTGCCTCCAGCACACCTCTTGCAATGACATGGATCGCATTCTTTTCATCCAGGACACTGCTTATCACTTCCGGAACACGCTTCAGATTCCTTATACATTCACGCACTTCATCATCATTCATGACGCCTCTGATATGCGCCATCTTATATACGATCAGGTAGAAGAGTGAGAGCTGCGTAGTATAAGCCTTTGTGCTGGCTACTGCTATCTCCGGGCCCGCATTGGTATAGAGCACATAGTCACTCTCACGGGCAATGGATGATCCTTTGACATTTATTATGGCTAGGCTTTTGGCTCCCTTTCTCCTCGCATATTTTAATGCTTCAAGGGTATCGATAGTCTCACCTGACTGTGATACTGCTATCACAAGAGTCTTCTCATCTATGACAGGATCCGAATACATGAATTCCGATGCCAGCTCCACCTCTATATGCATATTGAGGCGGCTCTTTACAAGTGCCTGGAAAACAAGTCCTGCATGCATTGCAGTTCCGCAGGCAATGACACAGATCCTTTCGCATTCAGTAAAGAGTGAATCCGGTATCTCATCACTGTCAAAATTGGGAATGCCGGACTTGGTTCTGCCGGATATGGTATCCCTTATAGCCTTGGGCTGTTCCATGATCTCCTTTTCCATGTAGAAAGGATATCCGTTCTTTTCTGCGCTGTTCTTTTCCCAGCTCATGGTAAGGTACTCGGGAGTTTCTTCTTTTCCGTCCAGAGTCCAAAGGTAAATACTGTCCTCATGGAGTTCCAATATGGTGTATTCGGGAACAACGAAATATCTGTCCGTAAACTGGCAGAGTGCTGTAAGGTCGGACGCGAGCATTGCTCCCTCGTCACTCAATGTAGCCACTATAGGGCTTACATTACGGATCGAATAAATGACTTCCGGAATATCGGAAAACATTATTACAAGCGCGAAGGTTCCTTTGAGTCTTTTAACTGATTTCACAATGGCTTCCTTCGGATCTCCGGTCTTCTCGTAATAGTGGTTCAGTATCGCTGCAGCAACCTCTGTATCGGTCTCTGACTTAAGAGAGCTTTCCAGATTGAATTCATCTACCAGATCTTTGTAGTTCTCGATTATCCCGTTATGAACCAGCGTCACCTTTCCCTGGCTGTGAGGATGGGCATTGGCGTCACAGACTCCTCCGTGTGTAGCCCATCTGGTGTGGCCTATTCCGCAGGTAGAATCAATATCCCTGCCCTCACAGGATTTTTCCAGATCCTTGACCCGGCCGGCGCATTTATATACATCTGTTTTCCTCTTGGCTTTATTTGTAACGGCCATGCCGGCGCTGTCATAACCCCTGTATTCCAGCGTTGTAAGTGCATCAATGATTATGGGTTTAACCTGTCTGTTTCCAGTGTATCCGATTATTCCGCACATGCTGTTCTGTTCTCCTTATTCCTGTTTTTTAGCCTTCTCCCTCTGCGAGAAGGAGGATCATGCCGCTTGCCGGCATGGTGAATGAGGGTATCAATCCTTCCAATACCCCACATTGTTTGTACACATCATTATCATTCTCCGGCTCAGATGCTCATAGTTTCTGCCGAGCTTATATCCGAGAAACCGTGCCGCACAGTGCACTATAAATCCCGGAATGAGATGAGCCGAATGATCGCTCAATAGCTTTTTGATACAGCCTTTTACCAGCTTCTTTCCTTCACCCTCGCTCTTCATGTTTCCGAAGACTTCCGAATGTACCGCCTGGGAAACCCCCAGATCGAAATTTCTCTTAAACTGTTGCTTTACGGTATACTCGTGAGAATGAACAACCTTCGCTCCCGATGAATAGTATATACCCATCCCCGCCTTTATCGCACCATACGCAAAGACCATATCTTCATTAAATATTGCAGGTTCAGAAAAGCCTCCCTTTTCATCAAAAAATGATCTTCTGTAGCAGGCACATACATCCGAGCAGAATATGGTCTTTATCCCAAGCTCAGGAATATCACTTGCAGTCTTCAGTCTGTCCTTGTCAGGGTAATTAAAATCCCTGTTATATCTCTCTATTATTCCCGCATCCTTACCGGGCAGCTGTCTGCCGTAGCTCACTGCTACGGAAACATCCTCCATTGGCTTTAAGAGATTGCTTATCAGATGTGTATCTGCAGGAACAGCGTCCTGGGTCATGAATATCAGAAATTCTGCATCCGAATACCTGGCAGCTTTATTTCTGGTACCGGCGTGGTCAAACTCTTTTCCGGAAATATTATGGATCTCAGCACTCGGATTCTTCTTAATAAAATCAGTACCGAAGATAAGTCTCTCCAGATACTTTTCTTCGGTATTGACAATAATGATACGTCCCGGCTTCACGTCCTGAAGCCTGAGACTATCCATCAGTTTTATAAACTTTTCGTCCGGTTTATAGGTGAGAACCGCTACGTCTACAATGCTTTTTCCCATTAAAGTCCGTTCTTCTGTCTGTCAGCTGCGATCTTCGCGCTTATGGTCTGGACAGTTGCAGAAGGAGTATATTCCGAATCTCCAAAGAGGAACCTGTGGAACTCCACGACGTTCTGTTCGAAATTGTCAGCCACTACAGAGCTTCCGGCCTTGCCCATGTTTCCCGTAACCCGCTCAAAGGGGAAACCACTCTGTTCACCTATAGAATAAGTAGCCACTCTGGAAGCATATTCAACCATCTCTGCCTTTGTAAAGCTGGTGCTGCAAAGAGGGAAGATGTCATCTATTATGTCATTAAGGGTTCCGATATCCGAAGCCATTGCCTTTTCGGCAACCTGTGTAAGGACTGTTCTCTGCCTCTCTGCCCTCTTGAAATCATCTCCCTTGGTATATCTGATCCTGCAATATGATGTGGCCTGGAGTCCGTTAAGTGTCTGGGGACCTGCCTTGGTCACATTCACAATATCACTCTCTTTGATACCGATAGCTTCTGCAGTTCCTATCTGGTAGTCATTAAGGAAATGTATCTCTTCTTCATTGATATCCACTTCAACGCCGCCCAGATCATCTATGGTGTCTACCAGTGCCTTGAATCCCACAGTGACATATTCGTCTATGTCCATATCCAGATTCATATTCAGCATTTGGATCGCCTGGTCGGGACCGCCGTTTGAATATGCCGAATTGGCTTTATTGTACGTATCGTTTCCTATATTGAGATAAGTATCACGGAATATCGAACAGAGTTTTACTTCTCCGGTCTTATTATTTAGAGAAGCCACCATTATCGTATCGGTACGTGCTCCCTTTCCGAGATTCGTATCTCTGGAATCCACACCGAAGAGGGCAATATTGGTGTATCCGTCCATCTTCCATTCGTCGTTTTCTTTATCGTCTATCTGCGCCTGAACTTCTTCATTGACCTTTGCTTTTACAACCGATTCTTTATTTCCCGTATCTGCAAGATCCAGCTTATATACTACAAATAATGCTCCAGCTAAAAGCAGAACCACCAGGACCTCTACTACGAAGAGTACCCGGCGCATAGCGCGGCGCTTCCGCTTTTTCTTGGATTTACTGCTGCTTGATGACATTTATATTTCCTCAAAAGATTAATAATATTTAGGTTCCTGCCTAACCCGTATAGTATAAGTAAATATGCTGTGATTGTCAAAAAACTTTCTTAATTCTTTTTTTAGATGACAGAGGGGCTGCAATCGTTTATTATATAAATCTATTATAAAACCCGGACAGGAAGATAAAGATAGATGAGCGATAACATAAATAACAATAACAATAATAATGAAAATAATGACGGAACAACAGAGATATGCTTCGTGTGCCGCAGACCATCCACGTCTGCCGGAGATATGTTCCATATGCCAAACGGCGTCTCCATATGTCAGGACTGTTTACGGAAGACCATGGATCAGGTGAGTTCTATGGATTTCTCAAATCTGTTCATTAATGGTGCTGCATTTAATCCGGTACAGAATGTCCGGAAAGAGAAGGAAAACATCGAGATCAGCGAGTCTGATAAGGTGACAGGTGAGGAAAAGAAGCCGGAAGACGGTAAGGAGCCCAAAGAATCGGGCCCCAGCATCTCTTTTCTCAATCTTTCGGATCTCATGGGGGGATTTGGCCCCCAGATGGGCAGAAGCAGGGTAAAGAAGTCCTCAAAGGAAGATCTGAAAAAGGAATTCGATTTTTCGAAGGTTGAAAAGCCGCATAAGGTCAAGGAAATGCTTGATAAATATGTGGTGGGACAGGAACAGGCAAAGAAAGCTATTTCCGTTGCGGTATATAACCACTACAAGAGGGTTCAGGCAGATATTGAGGACGATAATGATGTGGAACTCGAAAAGTCCAATATCCTTCTCCTCGGCCCTACGGGATGCGGAAAGACTTATCTTGTAAAGACCCTTGCGAAGCTCTTAAATGTACCTCTTGCCATTGCAGACGCCACAAGCCTTACAGAAGCCGGATATATCGGAGACGATATTGAATCTGTGGTATCCAAGCTTCTCGCAGCTGCGGATAATGATGTGAACAGGGCGGAAAGAGGCATAATCTTTGTTGATGAGATCGATAAGATAGCCAAGAAGAAAGAGACCCGTTCCAGAGATGTAAGCGGCGAGTCTGTACAGCAGGGTATGCTGAAGCTCCTTGAAGGATCGGAGATCGAGGTGCCGGTTGGCGCCAACAGTAAAAATGCCATGGTTCCGATGGTAACTGTTAATACAAAGGACATACTGTTCATCTGCGGCGGAGCATTCCCGGATCTGGATGAGATCATTAGGAAGAGGCTTTCAAAAGAAACATCAATTGGTTTCAATGCGGAGCTGAAGGACAGATGGGATAAGGAAAAAAATATCTTTAAGAAAGTCACTGCGGACGATATCAGGGAGTTCGGAATGATCCCCGAATTCATAGGCAGACTTCCGGTGATCTGCCCCATGGAAGGGCTCACGGAAGATATGATGGTAAGGATATTAAAGGAGCCGAAAAATGCCATTGTGAAGCAGTATGAGAAGATGCTCTCAATGGACGGAGTCCAGCTTAAGTTTACGGATGAAGCCATGCATGCCATAGCGAAAAAGGCTATGGAAAAGGACACCGGTGCAAGAGCACTCAGGTCGGTGATCGAAGAATTCATGCTGGATATAATGTTTGAAGTACCCAAGGATGATAATATCGGAAGAGTGACAATAACCGAAGAATATATCAAGGGAAAGGGCGGACCGGTCATAGATCTGAAAGGGGTTCTCGCACTGGAAGATACTATCTCTCTTCCAAAGCCTGAGATCTCTGCCACATCCGGCTGAAGCACATGAATATACGGAGTGTTTTTAGAAATAATCTTCCATATTTTGCCTTTTTATCCGGAGTGGCCCTGATCGATCAGATAGTAAAGCACAGGGTGGAAAAGCATCCTGAGGAATTTGCCCAAGTGGTTCACAACACCGGATTTGCCGGAGAGAAATTAAAAAACAGGCCGGATATCGTCAGGAAAACTGCTTTCGCACTGACAGCTCTCGGTATTGCGAGGCTTCCTTTCATGGCGGATGATTCTAGAAGTGACAGGATCATGAAGACCGGGTGGGCCATGATCATGGGAGGTGCCCTCAGTAATACTTATGACAGAGTGATAAGGAAGTATGTGGTGGACTATATCCCCAAGGGGAAATATGTATATAATCTGGGAGATTTTGCTATCTATTCAGGTCTTTCGGTAACTATTGCCGGGGCTGTTTTAGACAGGAAGGGGAAAGAATGAGGACAGCTGGTGTACTGATGCCGGTGGCATCCCTGCCTTCGGATTATGGCATAGGATGTTTTTCGAAAGAAGCATATGGGTTTATTGATAGCGTAAAGGAGTCTGGATTGTCGTTATGGCAGATATTGCCGCTCGGGCCAACGGGTTTTGGTGACAGTCCCTACTCCTCTTTTTCTACTTTTGCGGGAAATCCATATTTCATTGATCCCGATCAGCTCGTAAAAAAGGGATGGCTTAAGAAAAAGGATACGGAGAAGTATGACTTCGGAAAAGATCCCGGACATGTTGATTATGGGAAGATATACGACGCCCGATTTAAAATGCTGCGGAAAGCATTTAAGAACAGCGGCATAGAAAATGACCGCAGGTTCAAGGCCTTTGTAAAAAAGAACAGCTTCTGGCTTAATGACTACGCTCTGTATATGTCAATAAAAACCCACAAAAAAGGGGCTCCCTGGCTTCAGTGGGAGAAGGATCTGAGGATCAGAAAGAAGGATGCGGTCCGTAAGGCTGCGGAAAAGTATGCCGGAGATATTTTATTTTATGAGTTTCTCCAGTTTGAATTTGAGGAAGAATGGAAAAAACTTAAATCCTATGCCAATAAAAAGGGTGTGAAGATAGTCGGGGATGTACCGATCTATGTGGCAATGGACAGTGCCGATACCTGGGCAGGTGCAGAACTTTTCCAGCTTGATAAGGATATGAAGCCGAAAGCAGTGGCCGGGTGCCCGCCTGATTATTTCTCTCCTACCGGACAGCTCTGGGGAAATCCACTTTACGACTGGGATCACCATAAGAAAACCGGATACAGCTGGTGGATAAAGAGGTTTAAAAGGATGTTTGAGTTCTATGATGTGGTCAGGATCGATCATTTCAGAGGATTTGATTCATACTACTCCATACCTTACGGAAGCAGCACAGCAGTCAACGGACACTGGGTAAAGGGGCCGGGCTATTCCCTTTTCGATACGATGAAAAAGGAACTGGGTGAAAGGGAAGTTATCGCAGAGGATCTGGGAATTCTTACAGATTCGGTGAGAAGACTTGTAAAGCGCACGGGATATCCCGGGATGAAGATACTGGAGTTTGCCTTTGATCCCGGAGCGGATTCGGATTACTTGCCCCATAATCATATAAAGAATTCCGTTGTATATACGGGAACACATGACAATGATACCTGTCTCGGATGGTACAGGACTGTCGGAAGAAAGGACAGGAGATTTATCGACAGATACCTTGATATCGGAGATATTCCCGAGGAAGAGATCCCGTGGGTATTTATAAGGAATGCCATGAGAAGTGTGGCGGATATATGCATCATTCCTATGCAGGATTTCCTGTCTCTGGGATCCGAAGCAAGGATCAATATCCCCTCCACTTTGGGGAATAACTGGAGCTGGCGTATGAAGAAAAATGCATTTACAAAAAAGATAAAGCGCAGGATAAGAGAGATGGTGGGGTTATACAGAAGAGGATCCGATATACCGGAGTAAAGGATGATCGTCATCCTGAGCAAAGGATGATTGTCATCCTGAGCAAAGCGAAGGATCTCATATAATGGAGCAGAGTTATGGAAAA
>CACZBM010000032.1 GCA_902779445.1 uncultured Lachnospiraceae bacterium | reverse complement strand
CAGCGCCTTAATAAATATATCAGATAGAGATTAGATTACCCAGAAGAACCTGGGAGAAAGGGAAAAATCCAATCATCAACTGATAATTGGATTATACGTAAATTATAATGGCAACATGCTTATGGAAATAAAGGCGCGCAAATTATCAGACGAGAAATATGATACTACAAAAGATGCGATAGCTTTGTTCACGGAGTTTTCTAAGGAGATGACATGGCTTCCTTATGGAATCAGCATGACTGAAGGAATGACAAGAGATGAACTTATATCAATATTAGAAAAAAATGGCTATTCTGCAGATGGTACAACATCAAAGCATTATGAAGATGAAGGTGATCGCATATCTGTTCCTTTTCCCTGTAAAAATCTTTCGCTTAAGGGGACAAGACGCAAGGCTGAGGCAATTATGAAAATAGATACTTCTACAAGAGAAATATCTTCTATTGATTATTATTTCGGAGATACATTAACTGATGAAGAAGTGGAAATATTTTTTGGAAATACAAAGTTATTAAAGACACCAGAAGATTTCACAACAGAGGTGAAAGAGCAGCTTTTAGAAGATGCAAAACAGTATTTTTTAAATAACGACATCTGTACAAACTTTTATGAAGATCCTGTTACTTTTCAGGATATGGAATTCTATAAAGGATGTGTTATATCACAAAACTTTAGAGATGATTTAGACGACATAGGAATAACTTTGATCATATATAAGGCTACAACGACTTCAGGTGATACTGTATATTGTGGAAGTACATATAATCGCCTTACAATTAACGAAAATGATGAACTTGATATGCATGATATAGGATATACAGAATATTATTACGATCCAGAAGAAATTAGAGAACATAACAGATACTATTTTATATTTAGCGACGACGAACTCTTTGAAACTATAAACTAAAAACATGGTCTTAAACCACTAATTCCATGTCATTGAGAATAGTAAAATGAAAATATTATATATGACTCTGTATATGTAACCGATGAATTAAAAAACGGAGGTACTATTATTGAATGGTTATGGAAATGCTGGAAAAGTCCTTATGGATTCCATTAGAAAGATGACACCTATAAAGAAAGATCTCATCACCAGTTATTATTATAACAACCTTACAATCCAGGAGCTGTCCCGGATACATAATAAAGAACCAATCACAATATATCAGATGCTAAAGGAAACCAGGCAGGAACTGATTCAATCCTTGAAAGATAATAAAATAACGGAAGCGGACTATACGCAACCACTATCTTTTGGAACTGAATTATTTTTGTTATACGGGGAAGGGGCTGTGCAGACAGCAGAAAGTATTCAAAAGGAAGAAAAACAGCAATGAGTGAAGACAGCAGAACGGTAGTTGATAATAAATTATATGAGGCTGTAAGGAGATTCCAGGGCGGCGATGATACTGCATTTCAGGAAGTTTATGATAATTCGGTAAGATATGTGAATTATTCAATCCTCATGTCCCTGCAGGATAAAAATCTCGCAGAGGATATCCTGCAGGAAACATACCTTGAGGTCTATAAGAACCTCAAATCGCTGAAGGATCCGGAAGCGTTCAAAAAATGGGCGGTGATAATAGCACATAACAAGATAAGCCGTTACTACAGGAACAATAAAGACAGCGTATTTTCATCTGAAGAAGAGATGGAAACAGTCATCGGAAACGAAGAGGAAGAAAACGCTGATATGCTTCCGGAGGATGCCCTGGATAACCAGGAGACCCAGCGTCTTATCCTTGACATAATCAACGGACTTCCGGAGATCCAGCGGGAAACCATAATATCCTTCTATTATAACCAGATGAGCATCACGGAAATATCTGACGCACTGGGAGTCCCCGAAAACACCACAAAGACCAACCTTTCCAGGGGCAGGAAGAAGATCAAGGACGGAGTCCTTGATCTGGAAAAGAAGCACGGGACGAAACTTTACACTCTTCCTCTTATTGCAGTACTCTCCGGCCTGTTTGCAAAAGAAACTATGGCTGCAGAGCTGCCGGCAAATGGTCTTGCACTTATCGGATCCGGCTCACCGTCATCAGCCACTGCCGGTGCCACCCAAAGTGCAGTAATAAAAAGCGCCGCCGCGACAACTGCAAAGGCCGCAGGTATCAAATGGCTGCTGATCGGAGTAGCCGGCATTGTCGTAGTCGGTGCGGGTGCCGGAGTGGCACTATCCATAAACAGTCATAAAAACGCTGAGTCGGCAACTGCAGAAGCCTCTGTAGAAGAAACCACAGAAGAAAAGGATATAATACCGGAAGAAAATGGAGCCACTGCAGCCATTTCCGAGGAAGAAGAAGCACAATCCACAGATTCTGAAGAAACGACGGAGGAATCCCCGACCGAAGCATCCACGGAAGAGCCTGATATCGATTATAACGAAGACTATTACAGGGAAATGATGAAAGATATCACGTCAGAACCTATAGGGGCTATCTGTGTTGATGATTTCGATGATGATGGTGTAAACGGAGCATTTGTGGCAACTGTACCAGAAGACACTGATCTGGAATTTGCGGAAGATTTTCTTACAACAAGTTTATACTACTTAGAAAAAGATGATTATACGGAAATTTATAAAGATGATCCAAACTATTCCAAATGGTTTGATCAGATAAAAATGGATACCGGTGAAAATATTCTTACTGTTGCCACGCTAAGTTCTGGTGGATGGGCACCGGACAGGAATTATGACCATACACTTTATATAGTAAGGGATCATAAACCTATCTGCCTGGGACAAACAGCAGGAATGGTTTCATATAACGATGGTGAACTGGCTGGATGTGATGCAGTATCAAACTATGATCCTGAAACTGAAACCGGTGGAATGATTTATCAGATCACTCCATATACCATTGAAAATGACAAACTTGTAGCCGGTACATACCGCGAAGAATCTGAAGAATATTAATACTAACAAACATAATATTTTAGAACACAAATATTATCCAGAGCCGGAATTCCGGCTCTTTTTTATAACCATTCTTCAGAATCCCAGGTCCTCATTTACAAGGATGACATGGATCCTGTCCTTATGCCGGGAAAACCTGGTGATAAGGAACTGGCAGCAGATGGTATCAGGGGATTTGCAGTCAATGCACGAACCTGTTTCGACACAGGGAGTTGCGACTCCGACCCGCTGTGCGTTAATGGGTGCTGCAACACTTCTGGCTCTTTTCATGGCTGCATCAGAATCGCAGCAGACTTTATTCATACCTATGATGAAGAGAACCTTTTTCGGACCCTGGGCGATGGCAGAAACCCGGTTTGAATTACCGTCGATATTAATGATCACACCGTCTTCTGTTATCGCATTGGCGCTTGAAATAAAGAAATCCGCATCGTAGGTTTTAAGCATGGCAGTTCTCTTGTCGGTCTCCTTATCCCTGTCGATAAAGTTATAGTTCTTATTTTTAAGCTCTTCAACGAGGCCGATCTCATGTGCGCTCATGCAGCCGCCCATTCCCACAACGCTGCCTTCGGGAATAAAGGCAAGAGCCTTTTTTAAGGCCTCCTCTCTATTCTCCGCAAATTCAGCGGTCATATTTCTGGATTCAAGCCCTTTTATGACTTTTTCAGCGAGAAGCCGGTTTCTTTTACCGATGTTTTCGTTCATAAAGATAATCCTCCTACGTATATCTATGTGAATAAGGATATTTTAATTGACAAATGCTTATCCCGCAATAATAGAGTAAAAACTGTGCAAAAAAGACCCTGTTCCGTGTGAATTGGGTCTTTTTTTAACAGTTATGATAGGTTACTATCATCGGAGGAGAAGAGAATGAATAAAAAATTCGGATCTGCACAGTTTTATAAGGATGCTTTATTGATCGCGGTACCTATCATGCTTCAGCAGCTCATACAGAATCTGGTGACGCTTATTGATAATTTCATGGTTTCGGGATTGGGAGATATATCTATGTCGGGAGTTAATGTGGCTGGACACTTTCTCTTTGTTTTCATGGTGTATTTAAATGCTATATGTATGGCAGGAGGAATATTCCTGACCCAGCACTATGGCGCGAATAATAAAAAAGGTATGCAGCAGGCATTTCTTTTTAAGCTCTATATGGGGCTTATAGCGATGATACCGTTTTTTCTGGTGACCGTAGTATACCCGAGGCAGGTACTTTCGCTTATGCTGATGGGAAACAGTGAGGCAGGGGCGATCCTCGACGAAGGTGTAAGGTATATCCGGATAATGTTCGCAGTGGGAATACCCATGACTGTGTCCGTATGTATTGCAACGTCCATGAGAGATATGGGAAAGGTAAAGATCCCGCTTGTGGTAACTGCTGTAGCTACCCTTACAAATACTCTGTTTAACTGGCTCCTGATATATGGTAATATCGGATTCCCGGCACTTGGAGTCCGTGGCGCAGCATACGCCAGCGTAATAGCGAGAACTCTGGAATTCGTGATATTTATTGTGATATATATCAGGGTAAAACCCGAGTTTGTTGTGAAAATACGTGATTTCCTGAAGATCGATATGGGTATGTTCATGACGATCCTGAAAAAAGGGTACCTTGTACTTTTCTGTGAGCTTACCTGGGTAATATCGGAGACTGTTACAACCGCGATGTATAACGGAAGAGGCGGTGCCGAAGTGGTGTCCGGAATGGCTGCGAGCTTCACCATTGCAAATCTCTTCTTTATAGCGTTCGGAGGAATCTATTCATCTACAGGGGTTATAATAGGAAAGACACTGGGAGAAGGAAACCTTGAGAAAGCAAGACATCAGAAGAACTGGCTTTTATCGGGGGCAGCCGTATTCGGATGCATAATGGCTCTGTTCGGACTGTTAACAACACTTCTTGTTCCGGTTGTTTACGGACGGCTCAGCAATGAATCCGTAAATATTTGCAGAAACATGGTGATACTCATGTCATGCTTCATGCCGGTATGGGTATATCTTAATACCCAGCAGGCTATAGCAAGAGCCGGCGGGGACACTGCAATGGGGATCCAGGCAGACACTTCCGTTACCATATTCGTGACGGTGCCGTTGGTGCTGATCCTTGGGATCTATACTGATATAGGACCGGTTCAGCTATTCCTCTGTGTGAAGATGCTGGATCTCTTGAAACTTATATTTGCAAGCATTATTCTGAAGAAAGAGCGCTGGCTAAAAAATCTCACAATTCAGTCAGCCTGATACGTAGAATCCGGAGTGTTTAATGAGGATATTTTTACTGGAAGATGCCATTTAATATCTATATTTCATTTATGATGTATGTCTGTGCGGTGACCTTTATGCCCGGACCCAATAATATCCTGCTCTTGTCCGCTGTTGGACAGTCGGGCTTCAAGAAGTGCGTTTCGCTCCTTCTCGGGATATGGTCTGGACTTTTGACGGTCATGATGATCGCCGGTGGGTTCTGTGCGGTTCTGGACAGGGTTATTCCTTCTGCGGCACCATACCTTAAGTATGTGGGTGCCGCGTATATCCTGTACCTCGCATGGATCACCTTAAAAAGAAAACCTGTATCCGGGGATCAGGCGGCGGATGCGCCCATTACCTTCCGGTACGGTTTTTTACTTCAGTTTCTCAATGTCAAAGTGATAATGCTGGGGCTCGCAGCCTTTCCGGGATATTTCCTTCCCTGTGGCAGCAGCTTCGGTAATATCTTACTATTCGCAGTGACCATGACAGTCTGCTGCGGTCTCGGAAATCTCCTCTGGGCTTTCTTCGGAAGCGTTATCAATCCCTTTTATGACAGGCATTTTCGTGTTATAAATATAGTGATGGCACTGCTGTTAATATACTGCGCAGTGCGGATTGTTCTTTAGGGAGTCATCGAGAACCATCCCAATTGACTTTTATTGAATGCTCCATCGGCAGGTGTTATAATCAGGATGATAGTTTACAAAGGGGGTAAAAATATATGGGTAAAAAAATAGTATTAAACTGCAGTACTTCCAGTATACCCGAAGGGGTGGATTTTATTCAGAATACTCTTAAAGAGTATAAGCTGTCATCAAAGGAGGCAGCCAAAACCGTTCTTTCAGCTGAGGAAGTACTGGCAAAGCTCGTTTCGAATGCGACAGATGCATCGGAGCAGATCAAGATCGAGATAGGCGGCATCTTCGGAAATATCGAGATCAAATTTACTGCAAAAGGCAAGGTTTTCAGTGCCTCCGATATAGAAAAGCAGTTCATCTTTGACCAGGAAGATGACGAAGCGAATGATGCTTTACAGAATCTCGTAAATAAGATACTGGGGGATAATCTCCGTATCTCCAACAGTAAGGGCTTGAACACCGTAGTATTAACGGTTAAACAGTCGCATTTCGCGGGTCTTATCTATACGCTTATCGCTCTTGTACTGGGTATAGCAACCGGACTTATAATGCAGACTGCTCTTCCTGCAGAGGTTTCAAAGGGTATCAGCACGAATCTCTTTATCCCCGTATATACCATCTTCATGAACGCATTGAAGCTGATAGTCGCACCCCTTGTATTCTTCTCCATAGCTGCGAGTATTGCAGACTTTGGTGATATTAAGGCTCTCGGACGTATCGCCGTAAAGATAGTGGTGATGTATGTCATTACCTCTTTGATAGCTATCTGCGTAGGATTATTCTCATACCAGTTATTCCCCATAGGTAACCCTTCACTTGCAGATGCCGTATCGGCAGAAGCAGCAGCAGACACACTGGCAAAGGGAGAAAGTGTTAATATCTCCATTAAAGACACACTTGTAGGGATAGTTCCGTCGGATATCGTCACACCTTTCCAGAAATCGGAAATGCTGCAGATCATCTTTATCGCTCTGATACTGGGACTTTCAGCAGCGGTGCTTTCAAAGCACTTCCCCGTTGTCCGGGATATGCTCTCGGCGTTTTACGCGGTGTTCTCCAAGATCACCACTGTTCTCGTGGGATTTATCCCACTGATCGTTTTCTGTTCCATGGCCAAGATGATGATAGCGATGGATCTGAAAGACCTGGCAAGCGTGATCCTATGGGTACCGGTTATCTATTTCGGAGATATACTCATGATCATCATATATCTACTGCTATTACTGTTCCTCGCGGGACTGAATCCCATTATCTTCCTTTCGAAGTATTATCCTGCAATGGCAGCAGCGTTTACTTTTGCTTCCAGTAATGCGGCCCTTCCCACATCCATTAAACAGTGCGATGAAATGGGTGTTTCCCCGAAGGTCTATTCATTCTCACTTCCTCTGGGAGCTACGATCAATATGGACGGAAGCTGTATAGCACTTATCATATCCGCCCTGTTTTTCGCAAAGATCTTTAATATCGAGGTTACAGGCGGTGTTCTTCTGTCCCTCTTTATTTCGATCATGGTACTGTCTCTCGGAAGTCCGGGCGTACCCGGAGGTAACCTTGTGTGTATCGCACTTCTGGTGCCCCAGATAGGTATACCTGCAGAGGCTATAAGCCTTATCATGGGTCTCTATCCCATCATGGGAATGATGCAGACCTGTGCAAATGTAACGGGAGATGCAGTTGTGACCACCATAGTAGCTAAGCATGAAAAGCTTATGGATCTGGAAAAATACAGGAGCTGATATTATTACCTCCGCTTCAAGGATAAAAAACATCAAGCGCCAATAAATAAATCCTCTTGACTATGATCAATTTTAACCATTATAATAACTAACTATTATTAAGGGTGGAGGATCATTCAGGTGTATAAGAAGATCATGCGTGTTATCACGCTGATAGAAGAGGTTGTATTGGCGCTTGCTTCTATTTTGGTGCTTGGCCTGACTTTCGGAAATGTCGTGGCCAGATATGTATTTCATCATTCCTGGGGATTTGCGGAAGAGATCGTTGTTGCGGTATTTGTACTGATCTCCCTTCTTGCAGCGGGAGTGGCAGCCGGAACGGGAGATCTCGTGAATCTGGCACTGCTGCCCGATCATGTGGGACCCGGGATGAAGAAAGTCTTAAAAGTCATATCTACGATCATCGGTGTCATCTATTCACTGATCCTTGCGTGGCAGGGACTTGGCAGGGTGACGGCGGATCATACTTTCAGCCCGATACTTCATATAAGTAAGAGTATTTTCTGGTCTTTTGTAGTGATAGGCGGTATCTCGCTTGCCCTTCATTTTATAGAAAACTGTATAGATTTTTGCAGTAGAGACCTTGAAGGGAAGGGGGATAAGGCATCATGATAGCAGCTATACTTTTTATATCATTCTTTGTTATGCTGATAATCGGACTTCCGATTGCTGTCTGTCTTGGTATGAGTTCAGCGCTGACAGTTCTCGTGGCGTCTGCTACAGATCCCAAGTTTTCGATGCTTGACTTAAGCATCATAGCGACCAACACATATACCGGAACCGCAAAATTTCTTCTCCTTGCGATCCCGTTTTTCGTGTTATCCGGAAACATCATGGCAAAAGCGGGTATCTCGACCCGTCTCGTAAGCTTTATAGATGACTGTGTGGGACATGTAAAGGGCGGAATGGCCATCGTCTGTGTCATAGTTGCCTGTTTCTTTGGAGCTATTTCGGGATCAGGTCCTGCTACGGTTGCTGCTCTCGGAGCAGTTCTCGTTCCCACAATGATAGAGTCCGGATTTTCGGCAGCATTTTCAGAGGGACTGATGGCTACATCCAGTTCCATAGCCATAGTCATCCCTCCTTCAATAGCATTCGTCGTATATGCATCCATTGCAAATACCAATGTGGGTGAGATGTTCATGGCAGGTATAGTGCCGGGTATACTCATGGGAGTTGCCCTTGCCATAGTGGTTCTGATCGAAGTCAGCAGGAAGGGTATCAAGCCCGCCCACGAGAAGAGAAGCTGGAAAGAACGCTTCAAGAGTTTCAGGGAGGCTTTCTGGGGACTTCTGATGCCGGTCATCATCCTGGGCGGTATTTACGGAGGTATCTTCACACCTACCGAGGCCGCAGCTGTGTCCGTTATCTACGGACTGATCGTCGGTATGTTCATTTATAAGGAAGTAAAGCTTAAGGATCTGTTCGGCATAATGGTTGACTCCGCAAAGACTACAGGCGGAATAATGCTGATCGTCGCATCAGCATCCCTGTTCTCATACTGTTGCACACTTTTCGGTATTTCCCAGGCAGCCCAGCAGCTTCTTTCAAGTGTTTCAACAAACAGGGTCATATTCCTTATCATCGTAAATATCATCTTCCTGATAGCGGGATGTTTTATCGACGCGAATTCAGCAATGTATATCTTCATACCGATCATGCTTCCTGTTGCGCTTCAGCTTGGATATGATCCGGTAGCTTTCGGAATACTCGCTACCGTTAACCTGGCTATCGGTCAGGTAACACCGCCTGTCGGTGTCAACCTTTTCGTAGCGATGGGACTCAAGATTAAAGATGCGGTTTCCTCCGAGAAAGAGGGAAGAGAAGTATACCATAAAGTTACTCTGCCAATGATCTCAAAGGCGGTTGTGCCTATGATCATCGCATCTTTGATAGTGCTCCTTCTGGTAACCTATGTTCCGGGAGTGAGCCTCTTATTCAGCCACTGATGGCCAAGAAAATGATAAAAAGAGAGGAGATAAAATGAAAAAAGCATTGTCTGTACTGCTCACAATGGCAGTAGTGACTACGATGACAGCATGTGGAGGATCTGCTCCGGCAGCATCAGGACAGGAAGCAGCCGCACCTGCCGCTGCTGCATCAGCAGGAGTTGATTATCAGGATTATGAGGCATCTGACCGTTTCGTAGCTTCAAAAGAAGCTGCGGTGTACAGCGGATCTGATGAGTGGCCTGAGACAACATGGAATTTTGACTGTTCCACTGGAGATACATCCACATGGGCACAGGCAGGGTACTATTTCAACGCTCTTATGCAGGAGTCTACCGGCGGAAAGGTTAAGGTTGCAGTTTATGCCGGAGAGCAGCTTACAAACGGAGACCAGGTAGCCGGCATTCAGGCTCTTATGGATGGAAATACACTTCAGGTTTCCCTTCACTCAAATCTGATCTACGCAAACTTTGATCCCAGATTCAATGTGGTATCACTTCCTTACGCCTTCAGCAGCTATGAAGATGTTGATAAGGTAATGGCAGGCGAGGGAGGAGATAATCTGAAGAGCGTTCTCTCTGAGTATGGCTTAAAGTGCGAAGGTATTGCTGAGAACGGTTTCAGACAGATCACGAATTCCAAGAAGCCCATCACCAGTGTTTCCGATCTTTCAGACATCAAGATGCGCATATGTTCAAATGACCTCTGCGCAGAAGTATACAAGGAATGGGGATGCGACGCATCAGTTATGAACTGGGCAGAGACCTACACAGCTCTTCAGCAGGGTACGGTTGACGGAGAAGAGAACCCTGAGACTGCCATTGCTTCTGCTTCTGTTCAGGACGTGCAGGATTACATCTCACTTTGGAACGCATATTATGACTGCCTTTTCTTCTGCATCAACCAGGGCGCTTACGATAAGTTCACCGATGAGCAGAAGGCTGTTATAGATGCCAACGCAGCTAAGGCTGTTGAATACCAGAAGACCATCAACCGTGATAACGTTGAAGCTCTTGTAAAAGAGTGGACAGAAAGCGGTGCAATGGAAGTGACTACTCTTGATAAGATCGATTCTGATTCGTTTAAGAATGCAGCTTCAGGAGCAGTTGACTGGTATACAGAGCAGCTCGTTTCCCAGAAGGGCATGAGTGAAGATGATGCAAAGGCTTATGTATCTGCCTTTATTTCAAAATAAGTCTGATCAGTGTAAAAGAGACCGGAATCCGTGCGGGTTCCGGTTTTTTGGTGTTATAATCATATAATAACTAAAACCGACGGAGGATATCATGCTTCGTATTGCAGTCTGTGATGATGACAAAAGCGACCGGGACAGAGTAAACGGTCTTTTAGATGAGTATCTTAAAGAAAAGGACGTAAATGCCGAGGTGCGCCTCTTTGACCACCCGGACAAGCTTCTGGAGGAATGTGAAGAATTCAGGCCCCAGATCTATATCCTTGATATTGTGATGCCTATGGTTACAGGTATCCAGGCAGCACGGGATTTAAGGTGGGATCAGCCTGATGCACAGATAATATTTGCGACCTCCGAGAGCTCATATGCCCTGGAGTCGTTTGATGTGAACCCCATAAACTATATATTAAAGCCGGTGGAAAGAGAAAAGCTTTTTTCAACCCTGGATCTTGCCATATCCAGAGTAAAGGATGAGGGAGAAAAGAGTATTTCGGTAAAAGGAAAAAAAGGATTTCACACGCTGCGCTTAAACGAGATAATGTATATAGATTATCGAAATCACGTGGTTTCTTATCATCTTTCTGACGGAGAGGCTGTTTCCACCGCTACTTTGCGGATAGGTTTTTCCGAATATTTGGAAAATAACCATCAGGGGACGGATTTTATCCGCTGCCACGAGTCGATAGCGGTCAATGTGGCGGCTATTGATAAGCTTACGAAAACAGATATCACCTTAAGGAATGATGAAGTGATCCCGGTTTCCAAGAGCCGTTACCCTGAAGTAGTCGACCGATATATGGAGTACAGATTTTAACTTTTGCCCTGCTGTTACGGAGATTAATAATGACTATACGGGAAATCCTGCTCATAGCAATGTATATAACCATATTCGGTCTTCTTGTCGAGAGCTGGGTGGTCTTCAAACATTTGAAGACCCATCTTCACGCATTTCTTCTTATCAGCTGTATAGCTACCCTCATCAACAATGTGGGTTATCTGATGCAGATCACTTCCCATAATGAGGAAGCCTATATGATAGCTCTCAGGTTTTCATATTTCGGAAGGATCTGGATAGCCTTTTCCCTGTTCATGTTTACGGCGGAGCTCTGTCGGGTAAATATCCCGGTCATCATCAACAGGCTTCTGGTACTTCTGAATATCGTGATCTTTGCGGTTATCCTCACTATGGACCGGCACAGGCTCTATTATACGGATACCCATTTTGAGACGATTGGGATGTTTCCGAGGCTTGCCCACAGGAATGGTTTTTTTCACCATATATTTGTACAGACCACGATAACCTTTATTTTCATCGCATTATACTGGCTTCTGAGTACCATAAAGAAGGAAAGGTCACATCAGGCGAAAAAGCGGCTGTGGATGATAGTTTCCATCATCATCATAGAAGGCGGATGTTTTGCTGTGCAGGTCTTCAGGTTCAATTATCTGTTTAAGTCCTTCGATTTTTCCATGATCGGTCTTCTCTTCGGGATGATCCTGATGTACATTGCCATTTTCAGATACAATCTTCTGGGTATCACTGACATTGCGCGGGAATTCATGATCGACAGGCTGAAAGAGGGCATCATTGCAGTGGATAATGACGATGAAGTGAAGTACTATAATAACCCGGCGCTTAAGCTTTATCCCGGGATAGAAGAGAAACCGGGAGAGGTGATAAGCGATATCAGGTCGGCCATATCAAAAGGTGATGCCATTTATAAGAATGGCAGATATTATACTCCGGAAGAAAACGAGATGATAAGCAACGGTGAGGATCTCGGAAAGCTCTACGCACTGGTGGATGCTACGGAGTTAAAGGAAAAGGAGTACCGGTTAAAGTCCGATGCAGCGATCCTTGAGATGGCGGCGAGCAGTATGAGAGAGAGACTGCTGACGGCGGAAGAGATGGTACAGCAGGACAGAGCGATGCGCCACGACCGGAGGCATTTTGAAGCACTGTTAATGTCTCTTTTGCAGGACGGAAAGACCGATGAAGTAAGAAAGTGCCTGGAAGAAAGACTTGCCCAGGAACCTAGGTCCGAGAGGAAATTCTGTGAAAACACCACAGTCAATGCAGCTATCACCCACTATGCGTCTGTGGCAGAGAGAAAGGATATAGAAGTAACGGTGTCAGCAAACATTCCGTCTGATACCGGAACGGACGAGATGAAGCTCGCTATCGTTATCAGCAATCTCTTTGAAAATGCGATACATGCCTGTGAAAAAATGCCGGAAAAAGAGAGGTTCATTAATATAAAAGCAAAGTACAAGGAACAGCTCCTGATAGAGATCAGCAATTCGTGCGAAAAGAAGGTTGCTCTTGATGATGAGGGACATCCCTATTCCACAAAGGGAGGACACGGTATCGGCACGAAGAGTGTTCTCGCATTCGTTAATGAGACCGGAAGCGAGATAAGATATATAGCAGAGGAAAAGAGCTTTATTGTCAGGATGATGATCGGATGAACCGGAAAAAGACGTGTAAAAAAGACCTGAATCAGTGCAGGGGTCCTGAACGGAGCGCGGGAAATATAAAATCAGGGTATATGATAGATCCTTCGGGCTATTGCTCTCAGAGATGTCATCCTGAACGAAGTGAAGGATCTCATACAAGGAATCAATATGAATGAAACAGTAAATAAATATGAGGTACCCAAAAAGGAAGGAAGCGTCTGGCCCGATGATATATGCCCGGCATATACACCGAGGAAGGACGCCATTCCTTCCCTTAAAAACTGCTGGTACTGCAGATATGCAGATTTCCATCTCAAGGAAGAGCGGGTTCTGGAAGTCGGGATCTGCAAATGGCCTAAAAAAGTGATGGAATGATCAGTCCTCCTTAACCTTATACTGCATACGCATTTTGATATCCTGGGGATAATTACCGAATGAGCGTCCATAGAGGGTCAGACCGCCCTTGTGGACGCTTTCCTCATCTGCAGACATCCTGAGCTTGATGCTGGAGCCTGCAGTGATGCTAAGGTCGTTTAAGGAGATCTCAGAGACCTTTACCCCGTCTATGTAGGTGCCGGTGTCATTGACTGACAGGAATTTTAAGAGCCCGTACTGATTCCAGTTGGGATCCCACCATTGGGGGGTATAGATTCCGGGATTCTTGCCGAAGTCCCCCGGGGATGTCCATACGCAGACCGGGATATTATTGATGGTAAACTGTATGTCGCTTGGCCAGTCCTCCCGGATACCGGGAGCCTCACTTGCGATCTCAAATGACATCAAAAGTTCAAGGGGTATCTGGTTTTCCTCCAGATAGTTGGGAATGATATACTCCACATAACCCGTGGTGAACCAGAGTATTCCGGCATTTATACGCTCGGGAGAAGAGAAGTATCTTGGGTCATCCACCATGCCGATAAGATGGTCGCTTGTGGATATACCGCAGGTTGGATATACATCATATTCCGAATACAGTCCCACACCTATCTCTGTCTCATAGAAGTTCTTATTGCTCTTAACGCTTTCAAAGTCTATCAGGATCTTTTCATCCACTATACTGCATATTCTCTGGAGTCCGTGCTTTCCGGCCTCGAACCTTATATTGAGTAATCCGCATTCGGTAAGCATTTTAATGTGGAGGGAAAGAGAACCGGGGGTGATCCCCAGGTTTTCCGCTATGGCGCTCATCTGCATCGGGCCCTTTTCGGAAAGCATTTCCAGTACCGCAACCCTTGTTTCTGATCCCAGACACTTAAACAGAGATACGGCCTGAGTAAGATCACCTACGTATTTCATTTCTATCTTCCCCTTTCATAATAACTTTGGACAAAACCAAAGTAATATGCTTTTTGGATGATCACACCAATTATTTAGTTTGAATAATACCATAAAAAAACAAAAAATGCCAAATTATTTTTAAATTTCACGAATTATCATTGACATATTATATGTTGACATTTATCATAAATTCATCAAGGGATGGATAAATTCTATACAATTTACACAACATCCCATCGGAGGACCGTTTAGGTTTATTTATTTTAGGAGGTTTCAAAATGAAAAAGAAGATTATCTCGATGCTTCTGGTCGCATTCACCGCATTTTCACTTGTAGCATGCGGCGGTGGACAGGCAGCATCCTCATCTGCGGGAGGTACTGCAGACAAGGCTGAGGAGACAGCTCCTGCAGCAGGTGAGAAGGCAGATGAGGCAGCAGCTCCTGCAGCAGGCGCTCAGGAACTCACATTCTGGACATTCCAGGCAGCTCATCAGAAATTCATGGAAGACGCAGCAGCAAGATGGAATGAAACATATCCCGACCGTCAGATCGATTTCAAGGCTGAGACTCTTGGATATGATGACATTCATAATAACCTTATGATCTCGCTCCAGACCGGAACAGGAGCACCCGATATCGCAGATATCGAGATCTCAATGTACGCTAACTTCATCACAGGAGACGAGGCAAGTATTCCTCTTGTTCCCCTCAATGATGTGATCGAGCCCGATAAGGAAAACCTTATAATGGGTAGATTTGATAACTATGCAAACCACGGCAATTACTACGGAGTTGACTATCACGTTGGAGCTACCTGCCTTATGTACAATAAGGAGATCTTCGAAGAGGCCGGTGTTGACATCAATTCCATCGAGACATGGGATGATTTCAAGGAAGCGGGTAAGATTATCAGACAGAAGACCGGCAAGTACATCATGGCCTGCGAGACAACCGAGCACTGGACATATTATCCTCTGATCACAGAGCGCGGAAGTGACTTCTTTGATCCTGCAACAGGAGAGGTTACCCTTGACAACCAGACCAATATCGACACCCTTCAGTGGCTCCTTGACGGTATCAATGATGACATCTTCTGTGAGATGCCCGGAGGCTTCTGCCACAGTGAAGAATGGTATGCATACATGAACGAAGGAAATGTAGCAGCTATAGGTGTTCCTCTCTGGTACCTTAACAGATTTACCGATTATATGCCTGACCTTAAGGGTAAGATGGCTGTCAGAACTCTTCCTGTATGGGAGAAGGGTGGAGCTAATTCCGCAGGTCTCGGAGGAACAGGTACTTCTGTAACCAACCAGGCGAAAGACGTTCAGCTTGCAAAGGATTTCCTGTACTTCGCAAAGATCTCAAAAGAAGGTGCTATCAGAACATGGACCGAGCTCGGATTCGATCCCATCAGAAAGGATATCTATGATGATCCTCAAATGACAGCTCCCAACCGCTTCACAGACTATTTCGGAGACGAGATCTACGACGTAATGGATGCTACAGCAGATGCGATCTCACAGCTTTCAACATCCAACCCTCTGTATCCGGAAGCTCTGACACGTGTTCAGAAGACGGTTATGTTCAATGTTCTTCATGAGAAGAATCAGACTCCTGAGGAAGCATTAAAGCAGACAGCAGACGAGCTTCGCGCAATGCAGTAAGTGACCGCCGATAATAAACATTAGGAAATGCGGGAGTAGTTATAAGACTATTCCCGCATATTCATAAGAAATTTAAGTATCGAGGATTATTATGTCTAAACAAACTAATGATAATGGCAGCGCTTCGGTAAAGACCGGAGGGATAAAGATGATGAAGGTGGCACCCTATATCTTCACAGCCCCCTTCGTGATCTATTTTCTGGCATTTTTTGTATATCCCATTACAGAGACCTTCTGGACAAGTCTTTGCCAGCAGGTGGGATTTGCTCCTCCGAAGTACGCCGGTCTCGCTAACTACAAGCTTCTCATTGATGATTATTTCGTAATGGCGGTGCAGAATTCTGCGCTGTATACCTTCTTTACATGCCTGATCCTGGTGCCACTGCCCCTGTTTCTTGCGGTACTTCTGGATTCAAAGTACGTGGTAAAGCCGGAGATATTTAAGAGTGCACTCTTTATTCCCGCTCTTACGAGCGTAGTTATGGCAGGACTTTTCTTCAGATATGCTTTCTCATCAAATGAAGCAGCCCTTATGAATTCTGTTATAGGTTTCTTCGGGATACCGGCCCAGGGGTGGCTTGAAAAGAGAGTGACTACATGGATAGTGCTCATAGTCTTCTGTGTATGGAAATGGCTGGGGGTGAATATAGTCTACTATCTGTCGGCGCTCCAGACTATACCGAAGGATCTTTATGAAGCGGCTACTATAGACGGAGCCAATGCATGGCAGAGATTTACATTCATTACTGTTCCATGTGTTAAGCCCACCATTATCTATGTGCTGACGATATCAATATACGGTGGATTTTCAATGTTTGCTGAAGCCTTTACACTGTTTAACAGTGCGAGGACGCCGGGAGATATCGGAGCTACGATCGTAAGTTATATCTACGCCCAGGGCTTCAACCGGAATAATTTCGGTATCGCGTCCGCAGCGGGTATATCGCTGCTCGCCGGAGTTCTGATAATTAACATCATTCAGTTGTCAATAACCGATCCTGTCGGGAAGAATGACGAGTGACAAAGAGAAAGAAGGTAATAAAATGACTAAGAAAAATTTACTGCTAACTATACTGGCGACTTCAGTTATCGCAGTCTTTGCCATCATAGCGCTCATGCCTTTCTTCTTCCTTTTCATCTCATCTTTTAAGGCAGGGAGCGAAATGATCAGAAATGGTCTTCAGTTTAAGTTCGATTTTCAGAATTACAATCTTGCAAACTATGCTCTGATCAAAACAGAGCGCGACGGGATTTATCTCAAATGGTATTTAAACAGTATCATCATAATGATAATACAGGTCGGTGCAGGGCTTTTCTTCTCATCACTGGTGGGATACGGACTTGCAAAATATAAATTCAGAGGCAGGAACATTATCTTTATCCTGGTCCTCATGGTAATGATGGTACCTGTTGAGATACTGATACTTCCTCTTTATAAGGAGATAAATTCATTTAAGATGATAGATACTTATGCCGGAGTGGTACTTCCTTTCATCGTACCGGCAACCGGTATATTCTTCTTCAGGCAGTTCTGCAGCGGTCTGCCCACGGAGATCATGGAATCCGGACGCATAGATGGATGCAGTGAGTTCGGGATCTTCTTTAAGCTCATGATGCCGATAATGCTGCCGGCATATGGAGCTATGACGATCCTTCTTGCCATGGGAAGCTGGAACTCCATGGTATGGCCCATGATCGTCTTAAGGACGTCTGAGATGCAGACGCTGCCCATCGGTCTGCAGTCCCTCCTCACACCTTACGGAAATAACTATGATCTATTACTTTCGGGTGCTGTAATGAGCGTTATACCCATAATGATCATTTTCCTTTTGAACCAGAAAACCTTTATTGCTGGAATGTCGGCCGGAAGTGTAAAGGGCTGACCTTATTGGAGAATTAAACATGAAAAAAGCCGGAATAATTTTAGATAAAGATTTTGTGATAGGTGACATTGATAAGAGGATATACGGATCCTTTATCGAACACCTTGGAAGAGCTGTTTACGGCGGCATCTACGAGCCGGATCATCCCAAAGCCGATGAGCTGGGGTTCCGCAAGGATGTGGCAGAGCTTGTAAAAAAACTGAATGTACCTATAGTCCGCTATCCCGGAGGAAATTTTGTATCCGGATTCAACTGGGAAGACAGCGTGGGACCGAGAGACAAGAGACCTAAGCGTCTGGACCTCGCATGGTTTACAACAGAGACAAATGAAGTGGGACTCCATGAATTCGCAGAGTGGGCTGAGATGGCCGGAAGCGACATCATGTATGCTGTGAACCTGGGAACCCGCGGACCCGAGCAGGCGAGGGATATCGTGGAATACGCAAACCACCCCTCCGGAAGCAGATTTTCCGATATGAGGATAGCTAACGGCAGGAAAGATCCCTTTAATATTAAGCTCTGGTGCCTTGGAAACGAGATGGACGGCCCCTGGCAGATGGGACAGAAGACTGCAGTGGAATACGGCAGAACTGCCAACGAAGCCGCAAAGATGATGAAGTGGGTGGACCCTTCAATTGAAGTGGTGGCATGCGGTTCTTCTTCATCGGAAATGCCTACCTTCGGTTCCTGGGAAATGGAGATGCTGGATCTTTGCTATGAGAATGTAGATTATGTTTCACTCCACAGGTATTATGAGAATCCTACCGGAGACACCCCCGGATTCCTTGCACGTACCATGGACATGGACGGATTTATAAAGAGTGTGGCAGCTATCTGTGACGCTGTAAAGGGTAAGAAACACAGTAAACACGTCGTGAATCTTTCCTTTGATGAGTGGAATGTATGGTATCACTCCAGACAGCAGGATGAGGAGATCTGGAAACAGGATAAGTGGAACAGGGCGCTTCCTCTTCTGGAAGATATCTATAACTTTGAGGATGCACTTCTTGCAGGCTCCATGCTGATAACCTTAATAAGGAATGCTGACCGCGTGAAGGTGGCCTGCCTTGCACAGCTTGTAAATGTAATTGCTCCCATAATGACCAGAAATGGCGGAGGAGCATGGGCTCAGACCATCTACTATCCTTTCATGCATGCATCTGCATTCGGAAGGGGCAAGGCGCTTAATGCTTTGGTAGACAGTCCGGTATATGCCTGCATTGACTATGATGATGTTCCCTATATCGATGCTGCAGCCACCATGGATGATGATGGAAATGTGACGGTATTTGCAGTAAACCGTGATATGAAAGAGGACTATGAGATTACAATAGACTTAAGGTCATTCGGCAATATGACCATATCCGAGCATATCATCATGCATAATGATGACGTTAAAGCGGTGAATACGGAAGAAAATCCCGACAACGTAGTTCCCGTAAAGGGACAGGGCGGAACAGTGAATGACGGAAAGGCCGTTATAAAGGTCGGACCTTTAAGCTGGAACGTGATCCGTTTTAAGAAAGCATAAGAATACTATTTAATCGGCCTGCTTTATCTGGGAGAGCATAACTGCCGTGAATACGAGGAAGCATCCGAGGATCTCCCTTGAATTCATGGATTCTCCCAGAAGAAGCCAGCCGAATAACACAGCAAAGACAGATTCAAGGCTCATTATCAGAGGAGCGACTGCAGGGCTTGTGTGCTTCTGACCCAGGATCTGAAAAGTATAGGCGATACCGCTTGAAAGAGCGCCGGCGTAGAGGATGGATCCGCCGGCCTTTATTATGTCTGATATTACCGGTGTCTCAAATATCAGAGTAAGGATAAGGGACACGACACCCACTACGAAAAACTGTGTCATTGACATCATAACAGGATCCACACGGGAGTCTTCTTCCGTAAAGTGATCGATGGTCATTATCTGGATAGAAAAGCAGAGAGCGCAGATAAGACAGTAGAAATCACCCTGTCCCATGGAAAAATCCTCCTGAATACACAGGAAATAAAAGCCTATGAGGGAGATAATAGCGGAAAGCCAGATGATGAGCGGGATCTTCCGGCCCAGGAATACGCTAAGTATGGGTACCATTATGATATAGAGGGCGGTTATGAAACCAGCTTTTCCGGCAGTTGTCATACTGATGCCGACCTGCTGGAAGGAGCTTGCGATCACAAGGGCAAGACCGCAGACTATACCAGCAGATACCGAGCGCTTATTTAATCCCTTTTCTTCTTCTTTTGAAAGAGGCTTTTCCTTTAAGCTCATCTTTCTGAAAAAGCAGACTACGGGTATCAGCACGAGAAATCCCACAAAACTCCTGCATGCATTAAATGTAAAGGGGCCGATATGATCCATTGCCGCACTCTGAGAGACAAAGGATGAACCCCATATAAGAGCTGCAAAAAAAAGGAAGATACTTCCTTTTGTGTTTTCGTTCATAGATTTTGTCCTTTATACGTTCATGTGGTATAATCCCTCCGTTATGACAACGGACAGACTAGATAATAATATCATAAAAGGCATACTTTTTGCTTTATTTTTTATCATAATACTCACTGTGTCTTCGATCCTCGTAAAACCTGAGTATGGCGAGGTTTATAACATCGTTCAGGTAAATCAGAAGATGGATTCTTTTAAAAATGAGATCCCGAATACCATTGATGTTATATTTGCGGGAAACAGTGAAGTTTACCGTACCTTTTCCCCGCTTCAGATGTTTTACGACAAGGGCTATACCTCTTACTGTATGAGTGAGAGCGCGCTGAGGCTCTGCGATGCCCTGGAGCTTACAAGGGCTTCTTTTGAGACCCAGTCACCGAAGATAGTGATACTGGAGGCTGACGCTATTTTTTCCGATGTGGATCCCCACAAGGATAATTATGCGCTTCCCACCAATCTTATCGAGGATATTTTCCCTATTTTCCATTACCACATATTTTATAAGGCCTTTGTACCGAAGTTCATCTATGAAGACAGTGTGCCCATGAGGACCGAACATGCCTTAAGGGGCTTCGTACAGACAGACGAAGCGGTTCCATATACCGGCCCTGCGGACTATATGAGTCAGGGGGAGCAGGTGAGGATCAATCAGTACAGCATGAAGTACCTCAATATGTTCAGGGATTTTTGCAGAGAAAAGAATGTGGCTCTTGTCCTTACTGCCGCTCCGAACGCAAAGAACTGGACCTATTCCAAACATGATTCCCTGCAGGAGTACGCAGACGAAAACGGCCTGGATTTTATCGATCTTAATTACCATCTGGAGGACATGGGGATCGACTGGAGTACGGATACCATGGATGGTGGGAACCATGTGTCATTTGAGGGGTCGAAAAAGACCACGAAGTTTATAGAAGATTATCTCGAAGAGAATTATGATCTCGCCGATCACAGGGGAGATCCGGTGTATGACGGATGGGTTAAAGATAATGAGGAGTACGAATTATATCCATGAGTATTGAGCTTTTTATAGAATGTATAAAACTCTGGTGGGATCCCGCCTACTCCACATGGATGTATTTTGCGCTCTTCCTGCCGGCAGTGATCCTTATCTACAATTTTGTTAAAGAGGAGAAGAGGTATCTTGTGCTTCTCTTTGCCAGCTGGTTCTTCTTTATCACCTTAAGCGGATGGCTGTTTCTCATTTATATCGCAGAGACTGTATGGACATGGCGGATCGGACTTTCCATACAGAAGGTCAGTGAAAATGCCGCTCTTAAGAGGAAGGAAAAGACTGCTGCAAAGAAGAGGATATTGACTCTCGGCATAATAAGTCTTTTACTGGTGCTCTACATCTTAAAGTATCTGGATTTCACAGGGGTAAACATCGTAAATCTTCTGAATCTGTTCTCGTTGAACCTTTCATGGAAGATGCTCTATATCGTGGCTCCGGTTGGAATCTCATACTTTACGCTTGAAGCCATTTCTTACCTTACTGATGTTTACAGGGAAAATATCGCGGCGGAAACCCGGTATACCCGCGTGGCGCTTTACATGGGATTTTTCCCGAAGCTCATAGAGGGACCCATTACCAGATATGAAGATGACTCAAAGACGCTTTTTTCAGGTATCCCCATAAGCTATGCGAATCTCACTTCGGGCTACCAGAGGATATTGCTTGGACTCTTTAAGAAGCTGATGATAGCGGATCATCTGGCACCGGCAGTGGAGATCGTTTATGAATGGGAAGATCTCGCGGGATCAGTATCGATATTTGCAGCCATTATATTTACGATCCAGGAATACATGGATTTCTCCGGAACCATTGACATAGTGATCGGAAGCGCCAGAGTATTCGGCATAGGCCTTGCGGAAAACTTTAAGCAGCCATTTTTTGCAAAGAATGCCGGAGATTTCTGGCACAGATGGCATATCACTCTCGGAACCTTCTTCAGGGATTATATCTTTTATCCGGTGTCCGTAAGTAAGGGTGTTATGAAGTTTACGAAGAAAGTAAAGGATGTTTTCGGGATGGCGGTAAGCCGTCTTGCGGCACCCACCATAGCGATCTTTCTCGTGTGGCTTGCTAACGGTGTCTGGCACGGACCTCAGTGGACATACATTTTCTACGGAATGTACTACTTTGTATGGATCTTTATCGAGAATGTGCTGGAAAAACCCTTCCTTTCGCTCCTTGATAAAATGAAAATGACGGAAAATTCAGTTCCCGTGAAGGTATTCAGGGCGATAAAGCTCTTCTTTATCGTGATATTCGGAGAGATGTTCTTCAGGGCGGATAGCATGAGCCGGGGATTTGAGATGTTCAAGGTCATATTTACCGATTTTGACATGAAAGAACTCACAAAGCATCTCGGAGACTTCGGAATGGATTTCCATGATTACGTGACGGTGATCGTTGCATTCCTGCTTATAATGATACTTAATATCCTGAAAGAGAAGAATGTGCCATACAGGCGGAAGTTTATGGCGCTGCCCGCACCTGTCCGCTGGGGCATATGGTATGCGATAATGATGAGTATAGTGATATTCGGAGCATACGGCAGCGGATATGATGCAGCGGGAATGATCTATGCAAAATTTTGAGAGCAGTACCCGCAGGACGTATTTTGTCCTGCGATGGTACTGCCCCGGCGATAGGCGCCCGGTTTGGTATTTTCAAACCGGCTGCGCCGAACCGCCTTTTTGGGGCATTAAAGGGTCATTCTGAGCGAAGCGAAGAATCTCCGTAACCGGGTGAGAGATCCTTCGCTGACGCTCAGGATGACACAGGGAAGGTGGCAGCACGTAGTGCTGACGGATGAGGGAAAAGAAAATGAGGATTATATATGGAAAACACAGTACTGACCTGGCTTGAAGAAGCCGCCGAAAAATATCCCGATAAAACAGTCTATATGGATCAGAATAAGACCCTCACCTTCAGTGAAGTCTTAATAAAGGCGAAGGCGGTGGGTTCCTATCTCATAAAACAGAATATAAATGAAAAGCCCGTGGCTGTGATGCTGCCGAGGAACGTGGATACCATCGCCGCATTTCTGGGAGTGGTTTATTCCGGCCGGCCCTATGCGCCGGTAGGTCTCGATATCCCGGAAGACCGGAAGGACAAGATAATAAAGCGCCTCGACCCTTCTTTTATTCTCAATGAAGAAAATATCGGGGAAGCCTTTAATACCCCTGTAGATGAGGAATCCTTAAAAAAGATGAGAGACAGGGCAGCCTTGTCAGATCCTCTCTATATCATATTTACATCCGGCTCCAGCGGGGATCCGAAGGGAGTCATAACTTCCAACCTTTCTCTTATGAATTATATTAGTGCCTATTCTGAAATGATGGGGATAGGAGATGAGGACGTGATGGCTTCCCAGTCACCCCTCGACTATATAGCGGCCATAAGGGATATCTATGTGCCTCTTTATACGGGAGCTTCTGATGTGCTTATTCCCAAAGAATACTTTATGCAGCCTGACAGGCTCTTTGATATGTTGAATGAGTACTCGGTAACGGCAGTGGGGTGGAGTACTTCGGCTATCACGGTTCTTACAAAGCTGGGAGCATTTAAAGATAAGACCTTAAATACATTGAAAAAGATATGCTTCTCGGGAAGTGTTATGCCCGGATCGGTATTAAAGCAATGGCAGGATGCTCTGCCGGACGCTCTTTTCGTAAATCAGTACGGCCCCACGGAGACTACGGCGAGCTGCACATATTATAAGCTTGACCATGTGGCAGCAGACGACGAAGTGATATCGATAGGTATTCCTTACAAGAATTACAGGGTATTCCTCTTATCTGACGATAATAAGAGAGTGCCTGACGGAGAAGAGGGTGAGATAATAGTTTCAGGTATCGGTGTCACCTGCGGATATATCAATGATCCTGACAGGACGAAGGCTGTATTCACCATTAATCCTCTGGAGACATCCTTTGAAGAAAGGATATACAGGACCGGCGATATAGGTGTTATGAGGGAAGACGGAAACCTCGAATATCACGGCAGGCGTGACAGACAGATAAAGTATATGGGGCACCGGGTGGAACTTGACGAGATAGAGTCAGCAGCTGCTGCATTTGGCATTACGGAATGCGCTGCCCTGTATCAGGAAGAGAAGGAGCAGATATGGTTCTTCTGTGTCAGCGACAAGACCCTTAAGGATATTTCCCTTGCACTCCGTGAAAAGCTTCCCGGATTCATGGTGCCGAGAAAGATCCGCATTCTGGAAGAAATGCCCCATCTCCCCAATGGAAAAACGGATTTTACTACTCTGAAAAGTATGCTAAACTAGATATATTAGATCCTTCGGGCAATGCCCTCAGGATGGAAAAACGTCCGGGGGACGTTTTTCGGGCATGTTCACGAGCGCTGAGTGCGAGTATGCCCCGCACAGCCAGATGTCATTCTGAGCGGTGCTGCGTGCCAGTGCAAAACATGCCGGTGGCATGTTTTGAATGCCGTTAAGATGCGCTATGCGCATCTGGCATCGGTCACGC
>CACZBM010000031.1 GCA_902779445.1 uncultured Lachnospiraceae bacterium | reverse complement strand
ATTCTGCCGAAGCTTCATCAGCGTGTAAACCCCGTTCGACTTGCATGTGTTAGGCACGCCGCCAGCGTTCATCCTGAGCCAGGATCGAACTCTCTAAAATGTGAAAAACTACGAGTCAAGGTCATCGCATTTGCGCTTGCGCATCAATGCGCATGACTTTGACGAGTGTCCATCAACGAGCAGCGTTAGCTGCGAGTATGATGGGATCCGGGAAGCTGCATGGCAGCAACCGGATGTTTTCTCAGAGTTAATCTTGGTCACGCGTTTTTCTTTAACCGAATTGTTCTTCTGAATTTTCTTATTCTCTCAAATAGGAATTTTCAGGGTTGCATTGCTGTTTGTTTGTCAAAGTGCTTCGGTGATCTCTCACCGTACGGAGAAGGAGAGATTTGAACTCTCGCGCCGCTATTAACGACCTGCACCCTTTCCAGGGGTGTCCCTTCAGCCACTTGGGTACTTCTCCAAATTGCCTGAATTAATGCGGTTCTCCCAAAATACATCTGATCTTATCAGATGAGCGGAGAGGATGGGATTCGAACCCATGTGGCGTTGCCGCCAAACGGTTTTCAAGACCGCCTCGTTATGACCACTTCGATACCTCTCCAAAAGCCCATAACAGAGTATTTATGGCATTATTTACGCGCCGCTCCCGAGTGGCGCGATTAGTATAATATCAAATGAACAAACCTATGTCAACAATAATTTTTAAAAATTTTATATTATCCAACAGGATTGACATATATCCTTAAATATATATAATTATGTCATAAGATACAGTGATTGATGAAATATGCTCTTTAACTGATGCTCGAAACGAAAGTTTTTAACTAATTGCGTTATTTTAAGGAGGCAGACCATGACAATTAAAGAAATGAGGAATATAAAGGAAACCCGGGGATACAGTTACGCAAAGCTATCAGAATATACCGGAATACCTGCGATCACAATACAGAAAATATTTACCGGGCGGACGAAGAATCCCCGCCGCGCCACCCTCGATGCTCTGGAAAGAGTCCTTGGCGGTGATGAAGGGTTCTTTATAGGAAAAGCACTTTCCTACGAAAGATCCGGTCTTACATCTGACGAAGACAGAGACAATCGTTACCTTTTAAAAGAAGACAGCGCCTATTATATGGAAAAGCAGGATGGGGAATATACTCTGGATGATTACTATGCCCTCCCCGAAGAACGGCGTGTGGAACTGATAGACGGTGTGTTCTATGATATGTCTACACCCCGGTTTGTACACCAGGATATAGTACAGATTGTAACAAACAGCATTTATAGCCATATAAAAAAGAATAAAGGCAGGTGCAAGGTCATAGGCTCACCCTCGGACGTTCAGCTGGACTGTGACAATAAGACCATGCTCCAGCCCGATGTTTACGTCATATGTGATCGCGACAAGATCAAAGGCTTTGGTATATACGGATCCCCTGACTTTGTACTGGAAGTGCTCTCTCCTTCCACAAGAAAAAAAGACATGACCATAAAATTAAATAAGTACTGGAGCGCAGGGGTAAGAGAATACTGGATCATCGACCCGAAAAAGAGATCACTGATAACTTATGATTTTACCGAAGAAGATGTTATCCCAGTAATAAGGCCTCTCACAGGCATGGCACCTGTAGCTATATTTGACGGAAAGCTCGAGATCGACTTAGATGAGATCAATGAGGCAATAGATGAATTCGGGGATCTTCCATCCTGAAGACCTCCCTTCTGTCTTACATCAAAGCTTCCGCAATGATCAGATCATCTGGCTTAGTGACCTTGATATTACAATACGGATTTTCAACAAGGTATGAATCCACGTCTTCAAACATCTTTATCACCATAGTGTCGTCTGTAACATTGACTCCGGCTTCCTTCAACCTGTTTCTGGAAGCCATTAGTTTTTCATACGCGGATCTCGCCAGGCCATATTCGAACACCTGAGGTGTCTCCATTATCCATACCTTGTCCCTGTCGGGAGTAGATGAGATAAACCGGTTCTCATCGGCGATCTTGATCGTATCCTTTGCAGGATGGGCTGCCACTGCTGCCCTGTATTTCTCCACATAGTGCTGGCATCTGTCCAGGATATACTGGGATACAAGGGGTCTCGCTCCGTCATGGATGTATATATAATCGCAGCCGGATGAAGCCATGATGCCGTTGTATACGGAATCAAAACGTTCCTTACCGCCGCTCACGATCTTATTTACCTTATTTAAGCCGTATTTGATCACTATCTCTTTCCTGCAGTGATCCTCTTCTCCTTCATTACATACAAGGATAACATTATCCACAAAGGATTCTTCAAATGCCGCAAGCGAATAATAGAGCATCGGCTTGCCCTTGATGTCAATATACTGTTTGGGAGTACGGCTTCCCATCCTTACTCCTCTTCCGCCTGCAAGAACAATAGCATCAATCTTCATAATAACCCCCTAGGCCAGTTTAAGATCAGGTATTGCATTTAATGAAAGATCAGCTCTTTCTCCTTTTAAGAATCTGTAATATGCGGCAGATGCGATCATTGCCCCGTTATCAGTGCATAATATCGGAGATGGTCTGCAGAACTTCACTCCTCTTTCCACACATATCTTCTCCATCTCACTCCGAAGAGATGAATTGGAAGCAACCCCTCCGGCGATCGCAAAGCACTTATCCCCATACTTATCGAGTGCTCTTGCTGCATTTCCCGTAAGCACATCGACCACCGCCTTCTGAAATGAAGCAGCGGTATCCGGAACCGAGATCTTCTCCCCCTTCATCTCACAGGAATTAAGATAGTTTAGCACCGCACTCTTTAATCCGCTGAACGAAAAATCATATTCGTCCTTTCCGTGGGCTCTGGGAAAGATCACGGCATCCGGATCCCCGTCGGCAGCCGCCTTATCTATCTTCGGTCCTCCGGGATATCCCAGACCTATGACCCTTGCTATCTTGTCAAAGGCTTCTCCTGCAGCATCGTCCATTGTCCGTCCCAGTATCTCGTATTCACCGTAGTCAAGAACCCTGATCAGGTGGGTATGCCCGCCTGAAACTATGAGACACATAAAGGGAGGTTCTAATTCCTTATCTTCTATGTAGTTGGCGCATATATGACCCTCTATATGGTTGACCGGAATCAACGGAAGCCTCAGTGCATATGAATACGCCTTTGCAAAAGACACTCCGATAAGAAGCGGCCCCACCAGTCCCGGACCATAAGTAACACCTACTGCATCGAGTTCCTTTTCACTTATGCCGGATTCGGATATGGCTTTATCCACCACCTGATTGATCCTTTCAATATGCTTTCTTGAAGCGATCTCAGGCACCACTCCTCCATAGAGTGTATGAATGTCTATCTGTGACGAGATTATATTGGAGAGGACCTCTCTCCCGTTCTTTACAACCGACGCGGCTGTTTCATCACATGAACTTTCTATTCCTAATGTATATATATCTTTCATCGGTCACTGCCCGTTTCCCGGAATTTTCACCTCAACAGAAGGTATTTCTACTGTGGGAGTTTTTATATCAACCGTGGAAGTCTCCGCCGGCGCAGCACCAGCACCGGTATTATTACCGGCTTCAGCGCCCGGGGTCTCACCTTCACCCTCTTCCTCTGAGTCCTTCGTTCCTGTATCTTTAGGAACCCTTGCATCATCCAGCGAAGCACTCTGCCACCCAAGGATCTTCCAGCGTCCGTCCCCGTCTTTTCTGAGAAGGAAATGCTCAGGATCGCTGTAGGAGACAGATCCCTTCTGCATGGTATAGGTGCAGTAAAGGGTTGCCACTTCTCCTATATCAAGCGTGTCATATACTACCTCTGAAGAAGGAGAAACGGTAAAGCTTACTATTTTCCTGTTATCGTTCAAGAAAGCGGCTATCGTATTCTTTAAGCTTGACAGATAATCCGCATCGCTTTGTCTCGCCTTTAATTCATCATCAAAGAGAAGTCTGGACTGCTTAGCTATCATCTCCACCTCTTTATCAGAATTGGTGGGATCATACATACACTGGCTCAGTTCGGCATAGTACCTTACCACTGCCTTGGGAGTCTGGGGATAATTGATATCGAGATCCCTCTGTATGGTCGCTTCCGTAGATGACAGCTTTGTCAGCTCATCCTTTCGCTCTCCGTTTGCAACGAAATAAAATACAACAAGAAAGACAAGAAGAACGAGAACCATTATGAAAATGATCTTTCCCTTTCCGGGGCTATTCTTCATAGTTTATTTCCTCAGTAAGACCGTCTTTCCCGGGATAGGATTCAGGAAAGATCTTTCTTACGTTTCTCATATACTCCTTTGGATTAACGAGAGAAGGAGAATAATGAGTGAGCCACATTTTTTTGACATCCGCATCCTTAGCCATCCTGGCAGCTTCCGAGAATGTCATGTGTTTATGCTCTTTGGCTTTTTCTATTTTTTCATCCTCTCCATACATTCCCTCACATATGAAGAGATCCGATCTTTCAGCGTATCTGACTATATTCTCGCAGGGTCTGGTGTCAGTGGTATAAGTGATCTTGATACCCTTCCTCTTTTCACCGAGAACGATAGACGAAGTATATCTTACTCCCTCTTCTGTCACCACGTCTTCTCCGCTCTGAAGTATCTTCCAGTATTTAAGCGGAATGCCTGCTTCCTTTGCCTTGTCCGGATCAAATTTCCCCTGCCTGTCTATCTCAGCAGAGTATCCGTAGCAGACAATATTGTGTCTGACCTTAAATGCTTTGATCCTGACCCCTTCATAGGTAAATTCAGAATCATCATTAAATTCCATGAATTTAAGTTCAAAGGGAAGCTCCGGCGCCACAATAAGGAGAGAACGCACTACCCTCTCAAGTCCCTTAGGGCCTGCAAGGAGCAGAGGTTCAGTTCTCTCCGCATTTCCCATAGTAAGCAAAAACCCGGGAAGCCCGCTAATATGATCAGCATGAAAATGGGTAAACAACATAAGCCCTACCGATTTAGGACTCCAGCCTTTACGTTTCAGTGCTATCTGCGTTCCTTCCCCGCAATCTATTATTATACTGTTTCCGTTATACCTGAGCATCAATGATGTCAGGGCCCTCTTAGGGAGCGGCATCATACCTCCGCATCCCAGTAAACATACGTCAACCATTATCTTATCCTTCTCATCCGGCTTCTCCCGCCGAGAGAAGCTGGCAGCCCGCAGGGCTGACTGCGACGCGCGCAGCGCTAGTCCTTTAGGGATGAGGGTTTTACTTTCTCTTCCACATTATAAGGGCATCATCCTTCGGATCTTCATAAAATCCGGGTCTCACTCCTTCTGATGTAAACCCCAGCTTTTTATATAACTCAATAGCCGCCTTATTTCTCGCCCTTACTTCCAGTGTAAAATCATTTACACCGTTATCCAGTCCATAATCCATCAGCTGCCTGAGCATCGCTTCAGCAATCCCCTTTCTTCTCATCCCGGGGATGATACATACATTTGTAATGTCCGCTTCGCCGCACATGTCCCTGTAGCCGCAGATTCCCACTATCCTTCCGGAATCGCTCTCTTCTGCCACCAGGTAATATGCGTATTCTATGGCAGCTGTCTCCATAAAATCATTCTCTGTCCAGGCATTTCTGCCAAATACCTCTTTTTCGATCTCCGAAAGGACTCTGGCATCCTCTTTCTTTATTCTTCTGAAAATAATCCCTTCCGAATCCATTATCAGATAAACTATCCTTTAGGTATAAAGTGTATGTCCTCCGGCAGAGAGTTCTCTTAGTGTTCCGTTTTTTTCAGCTTCCTTCTTCTCCTGCTCAGCCTGGGTTGACTTGATGTAATCAGGCCTGTGGGATCCTGCGTCAGTAAAATCACCTTCTGCGAACATCTTTGAAGCGAGAACTGCCACAGCTCCGCTATGCTGCAAACATAAATGAGGCGGGGCAAAGAAGTGCGGGCTTTCCAGTCTCCCGTCTATCTCTTCCCTGAATACTTTTGCTCCGTCTCCTAAAAAATAAGCTTTTTTATTTATGGATGCCACCCTGTCCAACAGTTCGGTTACAGGGATCGCACACTGAGGAAGAATGGTCTTAAGATCATCACCCTCATATTCAAATATTCCGGTATAGACATTCCTCCTCCTGGCATCCATCATGGGTACTATGAGGCTGTCACGGCACAGAACATTATATGCCATGGCCTTAAGGGTAGGAACAGAAATGACCGGAACACCCAGAGCATCGGCAAGGCCCTTCACGGTTGCGGATCCGATCCTGAGTCCTGTAAATGATCCGGGACCTCCTGCCGTAGCAAACGCATCTATGTCTTCCGGTTCTACACCGGTTCTTTTTAACACATCATCCAGCACAGGCATCAGTGTTTCAGAATGCGTGAGCTTTAAGGTTATGGTGTATTCCGCCAGCATCACATCATCCTTAAGTATCGCAACGGACAATGGCAGTGCGGAAGAATCAATCGCCAGTATCGTCATCTATTATTATCTCTCTATGATCAAATCCCTTTGAGGGATCCTTTTTTATGGTTATCCTGACAGTCCCTTCCGGAAGAAGATCGTCTATGATATCCGCCCATTCCACGAGACTGACCCCGTCACCGAAAAAACAGTCTTCATACCCTATCTCGTCCATTTCGGAGCTGTCTCCGATCCTGTAGACATCAAAATGATGGAGCGGAAGTCTCCCGCCTGAATAGCTCTTTAAGATATTAAATGTGGGGGAATTGACATTTTCGTCTATACCAAGTCCCTTTGCAAATCCCTTCGTAAATACGGTCTTACCGACTCCCAGATCTCCCATGAGGGCTATTATACTTCCGGGTTTTATGCTCTTTCCCATTGATTCCCCGATGGAAAAAGTATCTTTATCGCTTTCGGAATTAAATACTCTCATGATGTCCTTTCATGTCCTGCAAAATAGAAGCAGGCGCATATGACAATATGCGCCTACATTTTATAATAATCCTGAACTTTTGTAAATCTCGCTTAAAGCCCCTTATTTGTATCCATGAAGGATCGGAGAAAGAGGCTTATAGATAAAGATCGTGATGATCAGCGAACACAGACCCTTAAAGAAAGTAAAAGGCATATTAAAGGTAATAAGACAGTCCATAAGTGTCTTAACATTGGGATTGATGACCTGATAAGCTCCAATAATTGCTTCCATCGGCATGAATGCAGTGTATACGGGATATACTATGAAGTAGTTGCTGGGAACGCTGATAAGCGCCATCGCTATAGCTCCGATAAGAGCGCCAAGAGCAGCTCCGGTCTTTGTATGGAGTTTCTTATACACTATCCCGGCAGAGAATACAAATACTGCACCGAGAATAAAGTTTGAAAGCTCACCTACTCCTCCGGACTGGGTGTTGATAAGATGAATAAGGTTTTTAATAAGGCATACCGCCACTCCGAGCATCGGACCGTATGCAAACGATGCTATAAGAGCAGGAAGTTCCGAAAAATCCATCTTTATAAAAGAGGGAATAAGAGGGATCGGGAACTCCAGGAACATGAGCACATAAGCCACTGCTCCAAGCATTGCAGTTCCGCAAAGCTTCCTGATCTTTGAACCGTTTAACGCATTTTTGTTTACCACTGCTTCATTGTAAGACATTTCATTTCCTCCATTCTTTGGATTCTTCGCTTTGCTCAGAATGACAATGTTGGATGTCATTCTGAGGGCTTTATCCCGAAGAATCTTTTTCGGAAATCTTCAAGTTTACCGGATATAATATGAAAACCCCGGAGTGATCAAACTCCGGGGATACAAAATACAACAAAATAATCCGTTAAATCTTCTCTCATCCAGACTATACTGTCGGCTCCGGAATCACACCGGATCATGCTTTACGCTCGCGGGCTTTACCGCCGGTCAGGGAATTACACCCCACCCCGAAGAATTTCCTTATTTATTTTTAACCGCCGTTTACTATATCACAAAACATGACCCATGACAACCAACGTCTAAACAATCTACTCCATACGCTTACGGATAAGAATTGTAAGATCCATCACCTTGCTTTGTACATAAGCGGGAATACCATAAGCTTTTCTGGCATTATTGAGATACCTGCCGGCATCATCCAGTTCACCGTTGAGATAGAAAAGTGAAGCTAACAGATAATCAAAGGTACCCATTTCAAGCCCGCAGATAGGAAATGATTCGGTGCCCCTGGCGATCCTGAAATTCTCCATTGCGAATTTCAGGAGCTTCCTCTCCATATAGGCACCCATTACATCTTCCCCCTTCACAATTTCGCCGGATTTTTCCTTTTCCTCTCTCCATCCCCGTAGAAGCCATGCGGTGTACAGGGCGATATACGCTCTTCTGCTCTGCTTTATCCCGCCTATCATGGCAAAGGAGAGGGCAGAACGATAAAGCGGATAGGTATTCTCATAGTTCCTGTCAGCGAAACGTATTACGGTACCTTTCTGCTCCGTGATCATCCTGTCCTGTATAAGTCCTGCCTCACCGTTCGTGATATCATTAAAGAATTTTGCGTGATTCGAATACCCGCAATGAGGGCACTTTAGAACCTTATACAGCGTTATGTCCGCATTCTTGAATTTGGGTCTGAGATCAAGGTCATAATCTCCTGCGATCAGGCTGCCGCTCTTTATGGTATCCGACGTAAATTTCTTATGGCACACAGGGCAATCTATAACATGCTCTCTGAATACAGGTGTATCGTTTCCCTTTTTAACTGCGTCGGTCTTCACCGGAGCTTTCTTCTTATCCGGTTCACTGCTATCCCGTTCCTGATTTAATTGTGGATCTCCTGGTAAATAACCCCGCATGATCTCTCCTGTTATAAATTAATTCTCTGCAAAGACATTATTCTTACTTTCAAGTTTCAGAAGGATCCTCTGTTTTAAGACATAGTATTTTGCAAGGAGTTCATTCATTGAATTGATCTCCTGCTCTTTATTATTCATATACTTCTTGAAAAATGCATTCCAGAAAGCTATACAGATCTGACTTGAAACGCCATAATTCCTCCGGCAATATCCCTCATCGGATCTTTCGATCGCCACAAGGGATGCAAATAGTCCCTGAAGGTCGAACAGGCTGTTTCCGTGAGCACTTCCCGCCATATCGAGGAGCAGCATCTCATCATCCCTGACCATGACTGAATTCAAGTTAATATCTCCGTGAACATACATGTTGCTGTCCGGAATGGATGCGATGATGTTTGAAAACATGGCTGTCTGGGAATCATCCTTATCACCCAGCTTTTCGATCCACTCCCTGTAGCGGTCCTTGATATCCGGAAGCTTATTCCCCATGATCTCCGTGGTATGGAGCTCCTTCATGAATTCTGCAAATCTATCGGCCAGTTCCTGCATCTTCTGCGGCTCGTGAGCGATGGCATATGCGAGGGACTTCATCTCAGCCTTCTCAAATACTATTCCGTATCCGTTCTCGGTTTTGACCACATCATAAGGTATTAGTGTGGGGATCCCGGCAACAAGAGCAGTCTGCGCATAAGACCTCTCCTTTTTTATCTCCTCAAGTGTGACATCACTTCCATAGACCTTTATCATCTCGTCTTCAGAAAGCTGGAAGATTTCACCGTTAAGGGCAGAACTTATCTTCTTGCACCCTCTTATGGATATCACCCTCATGATGCGTTCCACATCCAGGATCTCCGTAAAACCGGTGACATCAAGGATATCAAACACTTCATCGGTCACGTTTATGATCTTTACAGGTTTTTTAAGTTTCTTCTTTACCTTAAGAAGCACCCTCAAACCCGCACTTGAAATATATGTAAGATGAAGGGCATCAAAGACAATATCGAAATTTTCAGCCATGGCTAATTCCGAGATGATCTCGTTTTCAAGTTGAGCAACATTATTGGAATCTATCCTGCCTTCAAGCTCTAATGTCAGTACGCCATTCACAAGATTTGCAACCATCTGTATCCCTCCCGCTAAAGATCATGAAGTATATACAACATTTATATTCTATCATATATACAAAAAGGACGGAACCCTTTCCGGTCCCGTCCCCTGAAATAACAATCAGATCACTCAGCATCTTTAATAGAGAAGCTGATACGTCCCATCTTATCTTTGCCCATGCACTTAACTTTTACATGATCACCCAGTGTAAGTACGTCTTCCACGTGAGCGATACGATGACGTGCGATGCGGCTGATATGAACCATTCCCTCTTTTCCGGGTGCAAATTCGATGAATGCTCCGAAGTCCTTAATAGAAACAACATCACCTTCATAGATCTTGCCCTCTTCGAATTCAGTCACTATTGTGTTCACATAGTTGAGAGCCTTATCCATGCCCTGCTGATCCTCACCACAGATCGATACTGAACCGTCATCATCGATGTCAACCTGAACTCCGCATCTCTTGATGATCTCGTTAATGGTCTTTCCGCGCTGTCCTACCACATCACCTATTCTTTCAGGATCGATCTTTGTAAGGATGATCTTAGGTGCATACTTGCCCACATGATCTCTGGGCTCAGCAATGGCAGGAGTCATCACTTCGTTCATGATGTACTCTCTTGCCTCGTGGCACTGGCGGATAGCCTGCTCCACAATAGGTCTGGTGAGACCGTGGATCTTGATATCCATCTGGATAGCTGTGATACCGTCGTGAGTACCTGCTACCTTGAAGTCCATATCTCCAAAGAAGTCCTCAAGTCCCTGAATATCTGTAAGAACGATATAATCGTCATCATTGTCCGGGTTGGTCACAAGTCCGCAGCTGATACCTGCAACCTGCTTCTTGATAGGTACACCTGCTGCCATAAGAGCCATACAGGATGCGCAGATGCTGGCCTGCGAAGTGGAACCGTTACTCTCAAATGTCTCAGATACCGCACGGATAGCATAGGGGAATTCCTCCTGGCTCGGAAGAACAGGAATAAGAGCTCTCTCAGCCAATGCTCCGTGTCCGATCTCACGACGTCCGGGTCCGCGGCTTACCTTCGTCTCTCCTACAGAGTATGAAGGGAAATTATACTGGTGGATATATCTCTTCTCTGTGATATTGCTGTCGAGTCCGTCAACCTTCTGCTTCTCGGATAAAGGAGCGAGGGTAACAATATCGCAGATCTGTGTCTGTCCTCTGGTGAACATTGCAGAGCCGTGAACTCTGGGGATGATGTCGATCTCTGCAGCGAGAGGTCTGATCTCCTTTATATCTCTTCCGTCGGGACGCTTATGATCCTTTAAGATCATCTTGCGCACGGTCTTCTTCTGATACTGGTAAACAGCCTCACCTACAAGAGGAGCCCATTCTTCATTATCTGCAAGCGCTTCTGCGATCCTGTCCTGAAGAGCGGATACTGCAGCTTCTCTTGCCTGCTTGTCATCATTGAATGTAGCCTTCTCCATCTCTTCCGGAGGAACGATCTCTTTGATCTTAGCGAAAAGCTCTTCCGGAATAGCCTGTGAGATATACTCTGACTTGGGCTTACCTACCTCAGCCTGGATCTTCTTAAAGAACTCGATGATCTTTAAGTTCTCCTCATGGCAGGTGTAGATAGCTTCAAGCATCTTCTCGTCTGTGATCTCGTTTGCACCGGCCTCGATCATTATTACCTTCTGTCCTACAGATGCAACTGTAAGGCGGAGATCGCCGGTATCCCATTCCTTCTGTGAAGGGTTGATGATGAATCTGCCATCAACGAGTCCCATCTGTGTCATAGCACAGGGGCCGTCAAAAGGAATATCTGAAATAGTAGTTGCCAGAGCACATCCGAGCATTGCTGTGATCTCAGGACGGCATTCTCTGTCAACTGCCATTACCATTGCGTCAAGGGTAACATCATTTCTGTAGTCCTTGGGGAAAAGCGGACGCATGGGTCTGTCAATGACTCTGCTTGTAAGGACCGCATTTTCAGATGCCTTGCCTTCTCTCTTATTAAAGCCTCCGGGCATCCTTCCCACTGCATAAAACTTCTCTTCGTATTCCACTGAAAGCGGGAAGAAATCAATTCCTTCTCTCGGTGCTTTTGAAGCTGTTGCTGTGCAAAGAACAGTGGTATCTCCGTAATGCATGAGTGCGCATCCGTTAGCCTGAGCGCCGACTCTGCCTATGTCGATACTTAAAGTCTTTCCTCCGATTTCCATTGAATATGTCTTATATGCCATTTCTCTTCTCCTTCTGCCGCGGTATGCGGCGGCTTTATGCACAAATATCCCCGCTGTAAAAACGGGGATATATTTGTCAAAAGATTACTTACGAAGTCCAAGCTTCTCAACTATTGCTCTGTAACGGTTGATATCCTTATTCTTAAGATAGCTTAAAAGTCCTCTTCTTTTTCCGACCATCTTTAAGAGTCCTCTTCTGGAGTGGTGGTCGTGATTATTCGCTTTTAAGTGCTCTGTAAGCTCTCTGATCCTCTCTGTAAGGATCGCGATCTGTACTTCAGGTGAACCTGTATCTCCTGCCTGCTTACCAAATTTTTCAACGAGTTCTGCTTTCTTTTCTTTTGAAATCATTTTGTCTCCTTTTCATGCGTTTTACGCTGTACATGCCAGAGCTTATGCTCCGGCTCCTATTGATTCCCTTGACCAAGCCCGGGTTCGGAGTACCCAAAAACCTCGTCAGGGTCACACACGCTTGACACTATACCACTTTTTAAATATGACTGTCAAGGAGCTAATTGGTAACATCAAATATCCTCTTCATCTTCATCTTCCTTCACTACCCTGTCTGTCCGGAATATAAACTGGAGAATGTGGGAAAGATGCAGTATAAACACCGCAGCGAGGAGGAACACATGGGTGTAGAACACTCCCACGATATAGTAATTTCTTTCCAGGAAGAACCCTGCATTAAAACCTATGTAGCTTAATCCTCCCGATAATGCGAGCCCCAGCACCAATAACGGGGATTTTAAAAATACATTTTTCAGCGCGTTAAGAAAATCACCGAAAGAAGCATCGAAATATACGAATCTTCCCACCATAAGCCCCAGATAATACATCATTACAGGGTTATACTCGCTTTCATCTCCGTATACATTGAGACAGAGAAGGACGATTATAGCGTAGAACATTGCGAGCATCCTTATCGTTGCCTTATTATCTTTTCCTATCTTTCTCAGCGGGATGATGAGCATATCCAGAATGGAATTCAGTACACAGGATAAAAGGATCAAAAGCAGCAGTATAAAGTCCTTCCAGTTTTCCCAGACATTTATAAAATCCTTAAAATATCCCGTACTCATGCCTTCTGAAGCAGCAAGGGCATACACATGGTTTAACACCACATAGGCACAGGCAAAAGACATGACCGATGTAGCCGAGATTATCATCTCGTAAAACATCTGCACTCCTGCCTGTATCTTCTCATTCTGTGTGTTCCTGTCCTTGTCTCCTTTAGAAAAAAGAAAGGCAAACTTTGTCCCGCAGATGATCAGCAGGTTACAGATAATGATCCCTGCAAGAGAAAGCGCAAAAAATATAAGCTTCTTCGGAGTCGTAAACTCCGGATTCAGATAAGCGTCAAGTGACATATTTCCCCCTTAGTCCAGTACCCTTCTGACAACAGCAGGCTTTCTGTAGTAAGCATTGTCGATCCTGATACCGGTTCTCCTTGAATGGGCATTAACGATCTGCCCTCCGCCAATATAGATACCAACGTGCCCTATACGTCCTCCCCTTGCATAGAAGAACAGGTCTCCGGGCTGGGCATCTGAAGGAGAGATCTTCTTACCCACTGTAGACTGGGATGCGCTGGTACGCGGCAGATAAACACCGTACTTTCTGAAGATACTCTGAACATAACCCGAGCAGTCCGCTCCCTTGGTAAGACTGGTGCCTCCCCATACATAGCGGTTTCCTATAAACTGCTTAGCGTAATTAACAAGGCTGACTCTGACGTCAGAGATGCCTTCGCCGTATTTTAACTCGGTGAGGTTCATGGCCTTATCGAGCTGTTCTGCCAGGGTAACATATTCGGAGCTTACATATCCCTGATCCTCATCTATCTCGATCTTCAGCCATTCCGAAGTTTTATCTCCTTCGGTCACCACATATTCTTCATCAATAGGTACCATTGTGACGATAGCAGCATCTGTAGAGGGATTTTCACGTACGAAAAGCGTAGTGGTCTTAATGGTAGCCACAAGAGTGATCTCCTCTTCAGCTACTTCCTTTGCTTTTTCTCCCGTATAAAGGAATTCGGTATTACAGAATCCTTCCACCTTTCCGGAAGAAATATGTGCCCAGTTTCCCGAAACATCCAGGATCTCGCAGGCAGCATGTTTTGTCATCTTACCAACAAGCTCCGCATTCTCATCCGGCTCTTTTCTGATATTTAGATGATCTTTGACATTGGCGATACCGAGATTCGTATATCCCGCAATAGTACCGTCATTATCCTGATCGATCCCTGAAATATCCGAAGACACAGTATTATACTCTGCCGCAGCCTCTCCGGCAGACAATACTTCCTCGGAATGCTCGGAAATATCCCATGTAGTGAAATATGTGGCGATATCGTCCAGAACTGCCCCTGCCCCTGCAGACACAATGCTCAGATTCTGAGCATGAACATATGCAGGTGTAAGGAAAAAGAAAAGATTGATAATTATGATTGATAAAAATAATCTATATATAAAATGTCTGTATAATCTCATAATTAAAGAATAAAAAAATCTCTTTCCCCATCTCACTTTACCGCCGAAGGCGTGAAGCAAGACAGGGAGCAGCAGGTGTTTACGAACAATTAGCCAGCAGTTCTTAATGAGCCGGAAGCCTGTAGTGCGACTGAGCGAGCATGTTTTAGGCGAGCAACAAGAGCACTTGCTACAGGGTGAACGGCGAATTTAGAACTGTCTGAGCCGTTCGTAAATACCTGCTGCTCCCTGCCACTACATTCACGCCTTCGCGGATACCTGCTTAACAGGCGTTGCCTCCTTCTCGGAATCCCTGATCGCAAAAGCAATATTGGTGGCATGATCCGCTACTCTTTCAAGGCCGGAGATGATGTCGGAATAGATCATTCCGGCTTCAGGTGAACACTCATTCCTCTCAAGGCGTGCAACATGCTTATTCTGAAGCTCTCTCTCCTTCTGGTCTATCCTGTCCTCCAGCATGATGATATCCTTCATATGTTTCTCATCATCCTTCGAGAACATTTCTATGGAATAATGAACTATCATATTGACCATATCCAGAAGCTCACCCATCTCTCTCTGAGCAGTAAGAGTAAAGGACGCATTCTTTTCTATCCTCTCTTTCGCCATATCCGCCACATTCTCAGCATGATCTCCGATACGCTCGATATCATTGACCACATGGAAAAGCGCACCGATCTGACGGAGGTCGTCCACGGGAAGGTTTATCTGGTTTATCTTTACAAGGTAATTGGTAATAGAGTGATTAAGGAAATCGATATTTTTCTCCACTTCATATACCTTGCGGATCTCTTCTTCATCAAGGGTGATAAGGGCATTCATGGCGCGGTTTAAGTTCTCACTTGCGAGATTCGCCATACGGTCAAGTTCCTTAATGGCATCCACAACTGCAGTAGCAGGTGAAAAGATGACATTAGACCCGATATACTGAAGCTCGTACTGTGCCCTGTATCCGATCTTTTCTCCCGCATCTCCCGACTTCGGTACCAGAAGATAGGTCATATCCACGATCTGCTTAGTAAAAGGCAGAAGAACAATAACCTGGAAGATCTTAACCGTAGTATGGGCATTAGCTATGATACGTCCGGGATTATTTCCGGAGATCATTGTCAGACCGGCAAGAATCTGGTTTTCGGCAAATATGAAGATCACAAAAACGATGACCGTACCGATGATATTAAAGATAAGATGGATAAGGGAAGCTCTCTTTGCGTCCCTTGTACCTGCAAGACCTGCGAGAAGTGCAGGAACACAGGCACCGATATTACATCCGAGGATAATAAATAAACAGATATTAAGTCCGATAAGATCCTGATTCGCCATTAAAAGAAGGATAGATACGGTAACCGAAGAACTCTGGATCAGGGATGTGAGAACCGCTCCCACAAGCACTCCCAGAACCGGATTCTGAAGGCTCATAAGGATATCCGTCACCATTTTTACGTCCTTCAGATAGGACATGGCATTTGACATCTGGGAAAGACCGAGGAACAGTACACCGAATCCGGTGACTATCTCTGCGATCTTTTTTACCATCGCATTCTTACTGAAAATGGTACAGAGTGCACCTCCCAGGAGAAATACCGGTGCAGCCTTGGACAGATTAAATGAAACAAGCTGTGAAGTAATGGTGGTACCGATATTGGCTCCGAGTATAGGTCCTGCCGCCTGATACAGGGTCATAAGTCCGGAATTAACGAATGACACGATCATGACCGTACAGGCACTGGATGACTGAATGACCGCAGTAAAAATAAGACCCACGAACATACCCTGAACCCTTGTCCTTGTAAGAGTTTCAAGGATATTTCTGAGCTTGGCTCCCGCGGCCCTCTCTATACTGTCGCTCATAAGCTTCATTCCGTAAAGGAATAAGCCCAGGCCACCCATCATTGGCAATAATATTCCGGCTTCCAAAACTATATCTCCTTAAATTTATTCCTGAGATTCTTCGCTTTGCTCAGAATGACACCGGGCGGCATTGAATCTCATACCCTGCATCTTATCATCCAACATCTGGCGCTTTAGATCGTCAAGGCTTTCAAATTTCATTTCTTTTCTGTGGAAGTGTAAAAGATCCACCTGAATGTTCTCTCCGTACAGATCATCGTCAAAATCATAGAGGAAGGTCTCTGCATTGACCTTATTCTCCCGCTGTACCGTGGGCTTTACACCGATATTGGTGATACTCTTGTATTTTTCAGATCCTACAACTGTTTCCGAAAAATAAACCCCGTGCGGGGGCAGAAGCTTGTATTTCTCCGGTATGATATTCACCGTGGGCATATCAAGAACGCTGCTTCCAAGCTTTCTTCCCCTGCTTACCTTACCGATGATACTGTAAGGACGTCCGAGAAGACCCGTTACTTTCTCCATATTTCCGGTTTTCAGCTCGTCCCTGACAAGTGAGGAACTTACGATCTCTCCTTCGTGGCTCATTACCTTGGGAACCACGAGAACTTCATATCTGTCACCGGCCTTTTCCTTCAGAAGATCGATATTTCCCTTGCCTCCTCTGCCGTAGCTCATATCGGGGCCTGCAGCTATAAATACCGACCGGAGTCTTCTCACCAGTATATCATCAATGAACCTATCAGCCTCTACCCCGACTGTATCTTCATTCAGGGGATATTCTATAAGATAATCTATCCCCCACCGTTTTACAGCCTCTTCTCTCTCGACATAGGTAGTAAGGACCTCGGGATCATTCCCCGAAAAGTAAGCTGAAAAAGGCTTGTCAAAAGTGAAGATAAGGGTTTTTAACTTTCTTTTCCCTGCTTCTTCCGTAAGATCATCAAAAAGTTTTGCATGTCCTGAATGTATACCGTCAAATTTTCCGAGAGCCAGTGCGACTTCCGGCATATTCTCCCTGTTATTCACGAAAAATGCTTCGTATTCATCTATTCCGTGAAATGTTTTCATAGAAACATCCTTTTAAGTACAGCTTCGCTCCCCTTTACGGTATATACGGCAGCAAACGTACCGTCCCCCGTCTTTACCCTGTATTCTCCGGGCGCAAGCTCTTTTTCAATACGGAATTTATTTCCGTTCCGGACCATCTTTTCAAGATTACCCTTAACGGTTAAAAGTGGAAGATCCTTAAACACGGATTCCGGACTCTTTATAAAGCTTCCGATATCTCCTTTTTCCGTATGCTCTTCCACTTCCTTAAGCGTCAATGCTTCATCCAGGGAAAATGAAGAAACCGAATTCCTTACAAGACTCTCCATCGCTGCACCGGTTTTCAGTTTCTCCCCCATATCCCTTATTAAAGAACGGATATAGGTCCCCTTTCCGCATCTTACCCTGAAAGATACATTGGGGAAGGAATAGCTTAATACCTCGATCTCATGGATCTCCACATGACATGGGCGCCTCTCTATTTCAACACCCTCTCTTGCAAGCTCGTAGAGTTTTCTCCCGTTTACCTTTTTAGCCGAATACATGGGAGGTATCTGATCATATCCTCCCACGAAGCCCTGAAGTACCTTAACCACTTCTTCTAAAGAAGGCTCATCCTCCGGCGGCAGATCCACCGTTTTTATTATCCCGCCCGTCATGTCCTCTGTATCCGTTACTACACAGAGTCTGGCGACAGCGGTATATTCCTTATCCATGTCAGTCATCATACTGACAAGCTTTGTGCCCTTGCCAAGGCACACCGGAAGCACTCCCACCGCATCGGGGTCCAGGGTTCCCGTGTGTCCTATCTTCTTCATATGAAGAATACCTCTTAAACAGGCCACCACATCATTACTGGTATAACCCTTTTCCTTATTTATGATAAGGATCCCCTCGTAGTCCTTACTCATTATTCTCAAGCTGCTTTTCGATCTCAGCAGAAATATTGTTCAAAATATCGTGGTATGTGCCGCTCATTGAAAATCCTGCAGCTTTTCTGTGACCGCCGCCTCCGAATTTCTTTGCGATGTCAGCCACATTTACCCTGTCACTCGCCCTCATTGAGACCTTATAAAGATTTTGTTCATGGGAACTTTCGTACATAAAGATGGCGCAGTCAACGCCTTTTGTCTTATAGAGCTGGTTCGCGATCCCGTCAAAATCCTTACTGGTGGCCCCGTAGAACTCCATGGCCTTATGATCGATCACCGAGGCTATGCATCTGCCGTTCATAAAGAGTATACTTTCAAGTACCGCTCTTCCCATTATCTGATTCTGGACATAGGTCTTTTCATAGAAGGTCTTATTAATGATCTCTGTGAAATTAAATCCGAACTCGATAAGTCTTCCCACTATCTCCAGCGTGTGTCTGGAAGTATTGGAATACTGCATTATGCCGGTATCATGGATTATCCCTGTGTAGATGCACTTTGCGATATCTTCATCCAGCTTTGTATCATCTATGAGATCAAACACAAGCTCTGAAGTAGAACTTGCTGTGGGCACGATATGATACTCGTCTCCGAATCCCGAATTACTGATATGGTGGTCTATGCATATCCTCTTCCCCGCTGAAAGGAAGTACTTTCCACAGTTTCCGAGTCTCTCCATATCTCCGAGGTCGAGAGCAATAAAGAGATCATACTTTTTATCAGGAGCATCTTTTTCCGGCCATGCCACATCAGAAAATCCCTTCAGATATGAAAAGATATCTGCCGGATCCTCAAGATACACCGTTACATCCTTTTCCGGCCATACCTTCCTTATGTAATTATACAGAGCGAGGGTAGAACCAACCGCATCCCCGTCAGGCCTTACATGACCTGACATTGCAATGGATCCCGCCCCCGAAATAATACTATTCAAATCTATCATCTGTTTCGACCTCATCCCGGTTAGCACGAACCTCATCGTCGTGCCTCATAACTTCTTCTATCTTTTTCGACATGTCCACTCCGTATTCGATGGAGCCGTCCATTAAGAATGTAAGTTCCGGTGTGTTCCTTAAATTAACGATACGGGCAAGTTCCCGCCGTATGAATCCCTTGGCAGAATTAAGCCCCTTAAGGGTATCGTCTCTTTCCTTATCTCCTCCAAGAACGGTAACATATACCTTGCAGGTTTTTAGATCCGGTGATACATATACGTCCATAACGGAGGCAAAAGAGCTCACCCTTGGGTCTTTAACTTCCCTTATGATCGAGGAAAGGGCCTTCTGCACTTCCCCGTTTACCCTGTTGTTTTTTGCAGAATTTTTACGCACTTTATTTTCTCTCTACTTCTACCATCTTATAACATTCAACCTGGTCAAGTTCCTTAACGTCATTGAAGTCTTCAAATACAAGACCGCATTCATAGCCTTCCCTTACTTCCTTGACGTCATCCTTGAATCTCTTTAAAGATGCGAGCTTGCCCTCGTGAACCAGTTCTCCATCTCTTGTGATGCGGACCTGACACCCTCTCTCCACGATCCCGTCTGTTACATAAGATCCGGCGATATTTCCGATCTGGCTTGCCTTGAAGATCTGTCTTATTTCCACATGACCGATTATCTTCTCTTCGAATACAGGAGCCAGCATTCCCTTCATAGCGTTCTCCATATCGTCTATAGCCTGATAGATGACCTTATAGAGCCTGATATCCACTTCCTCCTGCTCTGCACTCTGCTTAGCCATATTGTCAGCCCTTACATTGAATCCGATGATGATGGCATTTGAAGCGCTGGCAAGTATAACGTCGGATTCACTGATGGCGCCGACGCCGGAATGGATCACCTTAAGTGCCACTTCCTCATTTGAAAGCTTAAGCAGGGATGTCTTCAGAGCTTCCACTGAGCCCTGGACGTCTGCCTTTATGATGACATTGAATTCCTTTAGATCACCCTCTTTAATCTGTGAATAGAGATCATCAAGGGACATCCTGGTCTTTGTCTCACGAAGAAGCTCGTTCTTCTGCTGAGCCTTGAATGTATCTGCAAAGTTCTTTGCTTCCTTATCGGAATCGGGTGATACAAAGATCTCACCTGCTTCCGGCACATCGTCAAGTCCAAGTATTTCTGCGGGAGTGGAAGGACCTGCATCCTTTATCCTCTTACCGTTCTCGTCGAGCATAGCCCTGACTCTGCCGTGGCATGCTCCTACAGCGATAAAGTCACCGACTTTCAGTGTACCTTTCTGTACAAGTATGCTGGCAACGGGACCTCTTCCTTTATCGAGCCGTGCCTCCAGCACGAGACCTCTCGCATTCCTGTCGGGATTGGCTTTAAGCTCCAGCACATCCGCAGTCAGGATTATCATTTCCAGCAGCTGGTCTATTCCCTCTCCGGTCTTTGCGGAAACAGGTACATAAACCGTAGAACCGCCCCAGTCTTCGGGGATCAGCTCATATTCAGAAAGCTCCTGCTTTACTCTTTCGATATTTGCACTGGGCTTATCGATCTTATTTACGGCAACGATTATCTCTACACCAGCGGCTTTCGCATGGTTGATAGCTTCAACAGTCTGAGGCATCACACCGTCATCTGCAGCTACCACGAGAACTGCAATATCAGTAGAGCTTGCACCTCTCATTCTCATTGCGGTGAAGGCTTCATGTCCGGGAGTATCCAGGAATGTGATCTTCTGGCCCTGTGCACGTACCATGTACGCACCTATGGCCTGGGTAATTCCTCCGGACTCCTTTTCTGTCACTCTTGTAGCACGTATCTTATCCAGAAGTGATGTCTTACCATGGTCAACGTGTCCCATTACGCAGACAACAGGAGGACGCTTCTTCAGTATGGAAGCATCATCTTCCTCATTCTCCTTAAGGAGCTCTGCAATGACATCCACTTTCTTTTCATGTTCACAGAGAATATCGAAGTCAGCCGCAATATTCTCAGCTTCTTCGTAAGTCACTTCCGAATTCAGGGTCACAACCTGTCCTGTAAGGAAAAGCTTCTTTATTATCTGGGAAGACTGAATCTTCATATGGTCGGCAAGATCCCTTATAGTAAGGGTTTCAGGGATCGTGATGACCTTGATCTCCTCTTCCTTGGGCTTTGCAACCGGTTCAGGCTTATGGAAGCCGTGGGGATTGAACTTCTTTCCAGCCTTCTCCTCCATGCTGGCTTCTAATGCCGCATCTTTTCTTCTCTTGGCTTCTGACTGTCTTCTTCTGTCAACGTCTGATCTTCTTCCCGGGCCTCCTGTCTTTCCCGTGTTGCCCCCGGGAGCAGCTGCGCCAAAGCCCTGCCGGCCCTGGCCGCCCTTTTCGAAGGCACCCGGTCTTTCGTTTCGTCCCGCACCGTAAGGACGATTGCCGTTATTCCCAGCACTCCTATAATCACCTTGAGGAGCAGGTCTGCCCTGCGGCCTATTTTGAGGACCTCTTTCGTAAGGCCTGTTACTTCTGTTTCTCTCTTCCTGAACGCCATTATTTACGCCTCTCCTCTGGGAAGCCGCACTTCTCTCTTTCATCTGGTCATATACGTTTCCGTATATCTTCTTCGGACCCTTTTCGGCTGTTTCAGGGCTCTGAGCCTCTTTCACTTCCTTTGCGGGAGCTTCAGCCTCCTTTGTCTCCAGGATCACTTCCGTCGGTTCCTCTTCCTTCTTTTCAGGAAGCTTCACGCCTTCGAAAGCATCCGGGCTCGCAACTTCTGTGTGCTTAAAGGTCTTCTTAACTGTCTTTGTTGGATCCTCGATCTTTCCGTCGCTGATCCTGTATACCTGACGGTTATTATTGAACCTGTTGTTTTTATTGCTGGAATTCCTGTTATTGGTAGCAAAGATAATGTGCTTTTTCTTGGGAGGAGCAGCTTCCGGAGCCTTTTCCTCTTTCTTTGCCTTTTCCTTCCCAGGAGCTTTTTTCTCCTCCTTTGCGGGAGCGCTCTTAGCCGGGCTCTCCTTTGCGGGTGCTTCCTTTTTCTCTCCTACGGAAGCCTTTGGAGCGCCGCCGAATTTCTTATATACCATAGCCACTTCGTCGTCACTGATGTTATTCATGTGGCTTGATACTTCGACACCCTTACTGTTCAGGAACTCTATGACTTCTTTATTGGAGACTTCTATTCCCTGATTTTTTAATTCTTTTGTTACTTTTAATATCTGAGTTTTTGCCATTAAATCTCCTCCCGGAATAGTAGTTTGATGATCTCTTCTCCAATTCCTTTATCTGTTACCGCAGCTACCGTTCTCTCCGCCGTACCAAGATACCGTCCCAGTTCTTCTTTGGTATAGTTCTCGGTATACGGAACATGATAATAACTGCATTTATCCCTAAATGTTTTCTTTGTCCGGTCCGAAGCTTCCGTACTAACAATGACGACGTAAGCTTTTCTGTCCCTGATCCTCTGTAATACGGTATCTCCGCCGCTCACCGTCTTACCCGCCTTGGTGGCAAGACCCAGGTAGGATGCTGCTTTATCCTGATACAAATTCTCTTATCTCCTCAAATAGCTTTTCCTTATCGGACCTGTCTATCCTTGCTCTGAAAGACCTCTCCAGGGAATTCTTTTTTTCGGCCTTTTCCACACAGGCCATATCCCTGCATATATATGCGCCCCGTCCCTCCATGCAGAGTGTTTTATCGAAAACCGTGTGTCCCTCTTTATTCCTCACTATCCTGAGGAGAGAACTCTTATCGGTTATACGGCCGCAGGACGCGCACCTTCTGTTGAAAGGTTTCTTATTATTCCTCATCTACACCTGTTTCTTCTTCAGGTTCTCCTGCTTCTTCATCTGCAGGAAGCTCTTCAGAATACTCCCTTGCTTCATCATATTCCGCAGATTCCGCAGATTCCTCATATTCATCAGATCCGATATACTCACCGTCCTCATCATACTCTCCCTCTTCATCGAGAAGGTAGTCTTCCATCCTGAATCCGGGAGCGTCCTTCGCCTGTGTCTCTGACTTGATGTCGATCTTGAAACCGGTAAGTCTGGCAGCCAGTCTTGCATTCTGTCCTTCTTTACCGATGGCAAGGCTCAGCTGATAATCAGGTACAACAACCTTTGCAGTCTTCTCGTCTCCGTCAACTATGGCTGAAACAACCTTTGCGGGAGAAAGTGCATTTTCAATAAAGATAGCGGGGTTCTCATCCCAGTTGATGATATCGATCTTTTCTCCACCAAGCTCGTCAACCACTGCGTTTACTCTTGTTCCGTTAAGTCCTACGCAGGCACCCACAGCGTCTACATCGGGGTTATGGCTGTATACAGCGATCTTTGTACGGCTTCCGGCCTCTCTTGAGATACCTACGATCTCAACTGTTCCATCTGCCACTTCCGAGATCTCTTTCTCGAAAAGCTTTTTAACAAGCTCGGGATGGGTTCTGGAAACCATGATCCTGGGGCCCTTTGTGGTGTTCTTAACTTCCAGCACATATACCTTGATCCTGTCATGGATATTTAAGAACTCGCCTCTTACCTGCTCTCCTTCTGAAAGGAAAGCATCTGCTTTTCCTAAATTGATACTGATATTCCTTCCGATATACCTCTGAACGGTTCCTGTAACGATATCATGCTCTTTATTTGAAAATTCATAGAATACGGAATTTCTTTCCTCTTCACGGATCTTCTGCAGGATAACATTTTTAGCATTCTGAGTTGCAATACGTCCGAATTCCCTGCTCTTTAATTCCACCTTGACGGTATCCCCGATACTTGCTTCAGGATCGATAGCCATAGCATCATCTGCAGATATCTCAAGAGCAGGATCTTCCACTTCTTTTACAACAGTTTTTTCCGCATAGAGGAAATAGTTGCAGGTTTCCCTGTCTATCTCACAGTGTACATTTTCGGAATGTCCTCCGAAATTATTGCGGCAGGCTGTTAAAAGGGAATTCTCGATAGCTTCGAAAAGTGTTTCCCTGCTGATCCCCTTCTCTTTCTCAAGTAAGGCGAGTGCCTGCTGGAGCTCTGTATTAACTCCGTTTGTTTCCTGAACTTCTTCCTTCTTCTTTTTCATGTTGTCCTCACTTTTAATTTAATGTTATTTCGTATCTATATCGACGTCATTAGGTTAGTGTTATTAAGTTGATGTCATTCTGAGCGAAGCGAAGAATCTCCGAGATCCTTCTGGCCAAAGCCCTCAGGATGACATCAGTTCTCCATAAATCCGGGAGATGAAATTTCCATTGTATAGGCATCTTCTATGTAATCTTCTTTGTCCAGTATCTTACTGACTCTACGGCTTACCAGCACACAGTCGTCTATGGTAATACCGCCTTCCTTATTGATAAATGCCCTCAGATAATAATTTCCGTTTTCTTTCACGTACTCTGTCCTGATGAGTTCAAATCCGTTCTCGTCAGTAACAGGTTTAACAAGTTCTGCGAACTTTTCAGCTATTGCCCGGTCTGTCATCTTTCCCTTTCCATAGAAAAAGTGGGCTCCTGAAAGCCCACCTGAATGTTACCTATAAGAATATATCACCCTCTACGCCGCCCGTCAAGACGGTTTTCATTTGATTTGAAAAAAGTACTTGCATTTTTTATTTCAACCGTGTATTATGTACTTCGCACGTGGCTCGTTGGTCAAGAGGTTAAGACGCTGCCCTCTCACGGCAGAATCACCGGTTCGATTCCGATACGAGCTACTACTGAAAAGGCTTCCCGGATGCGGGGAGCCTTTTTCTACGCGGTCACCCATTCTCTATAGCCTTTATTCCATACCAGTATCGTGATTTCATGTTTTTCAGCTTTTCAACAAGTACAAGGTTATGAGACCAAGGTAATTTTGCAGATACCGTCTACAAAAAGTTCTGATCTGTTATCTCTTTCGCAAAAAGTGCTTACCTAACGTTTAGAGCATCGCAGAATATTTGGACTGATCTGTAACCGGTATTCCAAGTGCATTCATTGCTTGTTCAGCCGTCATTTTCATATTTTTCATAAGATGCTTTATGTCTATTACCTTTTCGTCTGCTCTTTCTTCCGCTATCTCTTCTTTCATCAGCTCCTTGAGCGCCTGGCACATCCTTTCATCCCTCCTTATCTTTTCAAAAAGCTCCACATTCTCTGAAACACTCACCTGAAGAACTGCATCTATATTACTCCGTTCCCCGGGTTCCTTTGCCTGTTCCGCTTCCTGCAGAAACGTCCTTACATCCTCTTCCTTAGCATTCTTTGATAATATCTTAAGCCCGGAATGTTTTTTCCCATCCATATCCCCTGTTACAATGATCTGGGTATCAAAGAGCACCTTTCCTGTTAGATAATAAATTCCTTTATACTTTTCCGTGATCACCACTCCGGATCCTTCAAGTATCCTGAATAACTCCCTTGGATAGGCCTCCCGTATCATGGTAAGTGTAAGCTCTTCAGCCGGTATTTCATTCACATGCTCGCCAAGTGCTTTATACAGGCAGCCATACGATATCGTTTTGTAGTAATCATCGATTGATAAGGAGTCCCCGCTTCCCTTATACTCAAAAACATTGAACCGCTTAAATAGTTTACCTATCTCATTCTTGACTACCACGGATGGATCCTTCTTAATTACAAGCAGATCCATCTCCAACGCCTGCTGGCTCAGCTGATACTCAGAATCGAAAAACAGGTCATCTTTATTCTCTTTTAATTCCCACTTTGTGGCTCCGAAAAACGCCGGATGCCAGTATGTTTTCTCTGATTTCACTATGTCTTTCATTTCACCCCCATTCTAT
>CACZBM010000030.1 GCA_902779445.1 uncultured Lachnospiraceae bacterium | reverse complement strand
GAGGTCCTTAAATTCCACTCCTTCCTGAATAAGTGCATGAGTGCCGACAATGAGCTGTGCTTCTCCTTCTGCGATCTCACGCCTTGCTTCTTTCTTTTCCTTTGCACTTAATGCTCCCGTAAGGAGCACCACCTTAATATCAAGTCCTGCTTTTTTCAGGAGTGACTTTAGTTTCTCCGCATGCTGGGATGCCAGCACTTCGGTGGGCGCCATTAACGCTGCCTGACAGCCTTTATCCGCAGCGGTGATCATTGCGAGAAATGCGATTATGGTCTTTCCGCTTCCCACATCCCCCTGTAAAAGCCTGTTCATGGTCTTTTCAGAAGAGATATCACTTATTATATCCTGATAGGCCTTTTTCTGCCCTGAGGTGAGTGTAAAGGGCAGGCTCTCCATCACTCTCTTAGCTGCAGCTGTTTCCATAAGGGGATGGTGATTAATATTCTTCCCTCTTTCATCTTTAAGCTTCTTAATATTCAGCATGAAAATAAGGAATTCGTTGAAGGAGATCCTTTTATAAGCCCCCGCCATCTGCGCCTTATCTTTGGGCCTGTGAAGTGAATAAATGGCAGTCCTCAGTTCCATCAGTTTCAATTCTTTAAGTTCCTTATCCGAAAGAAAGTCATCTATCTCTGCGTCTTTCAGTACCTGCTCCACAGCTTTACCGACAGACTTTGAAGTGAGTCCCTTTGTAAGCGGATAAACAGGCTGGAGCACACCTTTCAGGCTGTTATAGTCTTCCTCTGTGAATATCCTCGGCATCTCAAGGGAGATCACCTGTTTCATACCGACTCTGCCGTAAAACACCCTGGTCATCCCGGGCTTCAGCATCTTTTTCATAAAGGGAGAGTTAAACCATGTGAGTTTTATCCCTCTTCCCTCGTTATCCGCTGCCATGACAGATAATATATTGAGCCGTCCGGCCCGTATGATCTGTGGCGCAGTCTTTATGGTAAGAAGGACTGCTGCGTATGTTCTCTCCTCCAGTTTGTCGACCGTTGTGAGTTCCGGCAGGGTCTCAAAGTCTCTGGGGATATACATCAAAAGATCCCATAAAGAAAAGACGCCCACTCTTTTGAACAGAGCGGATGTCTTGTCACCGATGCCTTTGAGATTATTGATACTGTCCGATAATAACATAATTTATAGATTCTTCGCTTCGCTCAGAATGACAACAATTCATCATCCTGAGGGCGCAGCTTTTTTGTCATCCTGAGGGCGCAGCTTTTTTGTCATCCTGAGGGCGCAGCCCGAAGGATCTCTTTACTCAACAGAAACTATATAGTAGTACACCGGCTGGCCACCGTACTGGATCTCAACCGAAAGATCCGGCCATTCTTCCTCCAGTGCACTCTGAAGGGCGTTCACTTCATCCTCGCTGATCTCACTTCCGTAGTACAGGGTGATCAGCTCGGAATCCTCTTCCACCATCTTCTTAAGCATTTCCTTTACAGTCTGGTCTACAGAACCGGAAACTGCAAGTATGGAGCTGTCTCCGATACCCATGATGTCGCCGTTCTTGATCTCAATACCGTCGATCACAGTGTCCCTTACAGCATAGGTCACTTCACCGGTCTTTATGGTGCTTAGTGAATCAGTCATATCCTGCCTGTTTTCCAGTGCCCCGTGCTCAGGAATAAAATTTATGAGAGCTGTTATTCCCTGGGGTATGGTCTTTGCAGGTATCACATAAACATTTTTTCCTTCAGCTATTGATGCCGCCTGGCTCGCTGCGAGGATAATGTTCTTATTATTGGGAAGGATAAACACCGTATCCGCATTGATACTGTTAACGGCCTTGAGAATGTCATCCGTAGAGGGATTCATAGTCTGTCCTCCCTCGATGACTCTGTCAGCACCCAGACCCTTAAATACATCGGAGAGTCCCGGTCCTGCTGCAACAGTCACGAACCCGAAGTCCTTCTTTTCTCCGGAAGTACTGTTTTCATCGGAAACATCGGTGTCTCCCGAAGCATCGCTGCCTTCATCTCCGATCTCTGTGTAGCGTCCGTTATTCTCCTTATGGAAGAGCCTTTCCTCATGCTCCTCCCTCATATTATCAACCTTCATGCTGGTAAGCTGTCCGAATTTAAGTCCTTCTTCGAAGGCGCGGCCGGGATGGTTCGTATGCACATGGATCTTTACGATATCGTCCATTGCAACGCACACGATGGAATCTCCGATAGACTGGAGAAAAGCCTTAAAGTCAGCTTCATTCTGGGCATTAAACACCCTTTCCAGCTTGATTATGAATTCCGTACAGTAACCGAACTTGATATCTGCCGTAGAGATATCATCTCTTCCGGCTCCTGTAGCCCTGCCGCTTCCGGACACACTGCCGCCATTGTCATTTTCAAGGCTCTCAATATCAGGCTCATTTCCTTCAAGCACGCTTAAAAGGCCCTTCATCACTTCGATCAGGCCTCTTCCGCCGGAGTCCACAACCCCTGCTTCCTTAAGTACAGGAAGTAGATCCGGTGTCTTATCCAGCACTTCCTCACCGTGAGCTGTTACAAGACGCACGAATTCATCCAGCGAATACTCTTCTCCGCTCTCTGCAAGAGAAGAAGCCTTTTCCGAGATCCCTCTTGCAACAGTGAGGATCGTACCTTCCTTGGGCTTCATAACTGCCTTATAAGCGGTTTCTGTAGCCTTATCCAGTGCAGCAACTATCACAGGTACCGTTACCTCGTCATACTCCTGGATAACCCTTGTAAATCCGCGTAAAAGCTGGGATAAGATAACTCCCGAATTACCCCTTGCTCCTTTTAATGATCCTGAAGCAATAGCTTTACAGACCGTTTTCATATCAGCATCATCCTGAAGCTTAAGAACTTCTTTAACAGCTGACATCACGGTCATTGTCATATTTGTACCGGTATCACCGTCCGGCACCGGAAAAACGTTTAGCTCGTTTATTATTTCCTTATTTGCATTTAAGCTCGATGCTCCCCCAAGAAACAGCTTCTTCGCTGTGGCAGCATCTATTCTCTCGATAGACAAAGTTTTACCTCTTTATTCTCAGTCAATAACTCTGACGCCTTCTACATAAATATTGATCTTCTCAACTTCGAATCCCGTGTATCTCTCAAGATCGTATCTCACGGCATCCACAAGATTTTCGGAAACAGTCCTTATACTCACTCCGTATGCCACTATCACATGAAAATCTACAATAAGCCTGTTCTCGTGGATCTTTACACTGATGCCCCTTGACAGGTTCTCTTTTTTAAGAAGCCTGACCAGGCCGTCCTTCATGGAAACGGCCGCCATTCCCACTATTCCAAAGCATTCCGTCGCTTTATTGCCCGCGTACTGGGCGATCGCTTCGGTATCGATGCTTATATTACCAAGCTCGGTGCTCATGCGTCCTTTCATATCGTTATACCTTTCTTTATTTACTGATGCCCTCACCCGTCCGCCTCCGGCGGCCACCCTCCCCCAAAGGGGGAGGGCTATAGTTTCTGCCTCAGGTGACTACCCTATTTTAGCCTTCCCCCTTTCTAAGGGGGAAGGTGTCACCGAAGGTGACGGATGAGGGTTATATCCAAAATCTGCCTAACAGTATACTTCTTTTTGATACATTGGGCAAATATAGCAAACTTCCCTAAAAAATCAAAGCCACCGACTGTACAATCGATGGCTCCAGATCTCTCTATCTTATGAAGGTATGAAATAATTCACGCACGCTCTACTGCGCCGGAACGCAGGCAGCGGCTGCAAACATAAAGCCTCTTGGGAACTCCGTTCACCTTACACTTTACATGCTTGATATTGGACTTCCAGATATGGTTAGACCTTCTATGAGAATGGCTTACGTTATTGCCGAAATGAACATTCTTACCACAAATTGCACACTGTGCCATGATCACACCTCCTTACAGACATTCTAAATGCAGTGCTCTAGGCATATTCGCTCCTCTTCGCCACCGCAACGTGCATATTCTACCAAAATGAATCATAAATTGCAACAGTAATTTGAAATTTTTTGATATACGCTATTGCCCTCATTCGTCACGCCTGCGGCGTGCCACCTTCCCCTAGAAGGGGAAGGCTTTAAAGGGGCAGATGGAGGATTAGAACAGCGACAGCTGCTCATACTCCCTTATGACCTCAAATTCCGGCACCCTGAGATCATATAGCTCCCTGAAATCCCCGGATAGCCACTTATCCTTCTCCGAATCGGGAATCACGAAGGGCATCCTGTCATGGACAGGCTTCATGGAATCATTGGCGTCGCAGGTGATGATCGCAAACCTCTTTTCCCCGTTAAATACGTCATAGATCCCACCAAAGAGAAACATATCGCTGTCCGCACTTTTGAAAGTCACCTTGTCCTTATTGTCGTCCCACTCGTAAAACCCTGAAGCAGGTATAAGGCAGCGGTTATTTTTTATCCCGTTAGAGAAAGACTTTCTTTCCTCTATATTCTCGATCCGGGCATTGATAATGAGACCTTTTCCGTCGTAACAGGGATAGCCCCACTTTATAAGCTCTCCTTCGTAAGAACCTCCATCATCCGGGCTTCCTTCCACTGAAGGATCTTCAACGGACTTTATGATGATGAGGCCCTCATCCGAAGGGCATATATCCTTATCCTTTTCAACCTTTTTTTCCGGATACTTCAGCCCGCCGCCAAATATCCTGAAAAGGCTCCTGTCTACTTCATTATCAAGATAATATCTCGCACACATACTAACCTCTTACACATGCTATTCTTAGCGTCAGCTTGTCATTCTGAGGACGAAGTCCGAAGAATCTCTTAGATCCTTCGCTGAAGCTCAGGATGACAAAGAGCGCTCAGGATGACAAAGAGCGCTCAGGATGGAAAAACGTTCAGTGAACGTTTTTCGGGCACGTATTCGAGCACTGAGTGCTCGAGTGCCCCGTATAACTTCCTCTTCCTCTCTGTCATTTCATCGATCTTACTCATATACAGGTTCACGTCCTTCACATTCCCGTCCCGCCTGATGTCTTTTCTGGAGATCACGCACTTGGACACCGTGCCTGCTCCGAGAGCCGGGATCGACTGGACTTCTTCCATCATAAGAATGTTATACAGCCCTTCTTTACCGGGTCTTGCCCATCCTGTATTTTCAAAATTTCCGGACATATTCTTCTGGCGGTAGAGATAATACGGTTTAAGGCCCATTTCTAAAGCACCCTTCGCCGCTATATCCATCATCCTGTCCGTATTGTTCATGCATTTAAGACCGTACTTGTCTATGTTTTCCTTTAGTCTCGATCCTCTCTTCACTGCGAGACTGTGTACCGTAAGGTCATCAGGTCCAAGCCTCATGATCTCATTCATGGTATGCTTTACATCATCCTCCGTCTCGTTCGGAAGCCCCAGGATGATATCCATATTGATATTATCAAATCCCGTATCCCTCGCCATATTAAAGGCTTTGACAGTATCATCCACGGTATGGAACCTGCCGATAAGGTCGAGAGTCTCCTGCTTCATAGTCTGGGGGTTCACAGAAAGCCTGTCAACACGGTATTCCTTCATGACCTTAAGTTTTTCAGGGGTTATGGAATCAGGCCGCCCTGCTTCCACCGTAAATTCTTTTAAGTCTTTAAGATCAAACCTGGAACATAACCCGTCAAAAAGCCTCTTCATCTCCTCGGGCTCAAGGGTTGTCGGCGTACCCCCGCCTATATAGATAGTTACCGGAACTTTTCCCTCAAATATAGACACTACGAGATCCAGCTCTTTTTCTATACAGTCAAGGTACTCAGGAACCCTGTCTTTCCAAAGTGAAATGGCATTTGACGGAAATGAGCAGTAAAGGCATGTGGTGGGACAGAAAGGGATCCCTATATAGAGGCTGTAGCTATCGGGTTCATTTATCCTCTCAATGATCTTTAACTCCCTTTCCGCGATATCAGTTGAAAGGACTGCCTTTTCATGGCTCACAAGGTAATAATCCTGCATCCACTTAACGGTCTCTTCATAGGAAAAACCTTCATTCAGGTGGTCCATCGCAAGCCTTGTGGGACGTATCCCGCTCAAAGTGCCCCATGGAAGAGTGATACCCAGCTTATCGCTTAGTTCATAATAAAGAGTGCATTTAAGGATATTCTTCATCTTAAGTCTGTCGGTGCCTGTAATATCCGGCACCTTAAAACTCACGATCTCCTCATCATCCCTTAATACAGAAAGAAAAAAATCCCCTTCCGAAGCATTTCCGGATATTTCTGTCTCTATCTCCTCACCCGGAATAAAAGCCCTGACAAGAGGATGAATGTCATTTATGAAATTATCATGGGTCATTATGATCTTCAGCATCTAGAGTCCGGCTTCTCTTTCCCTGTATTCGTTAATTGCGAGAAGCACTCCCTTTCTAACTTCGATATAGCCCTTTTCTCCTGTGAACATATTGCTTACTCCGATGGGGTCAGTGAATGACATTGTATAGTCCGTAAGAGAATACTTAAGCCCGCGGATAGTAACGCCCTCCGAAATCTCTGACAGCGAGAACATTGAAAGCATTCCCCTGTCCTTTTCGGAATAGTCAATACGGTCGTCCTTAAATACCCTTATATTCGAATCTTTTCCGTAGAGGACCGCGCTCCCGCCTCTTTCCACGATGCCTCTCATTATCCTTATATTGGCTTCCGTGTGGCTGAGTCTCCCTCCGGATGCACCGAACAAAAGAAAATCCCTGTATCCTTTCTCAAAACCCATTTCCACAGCATGGCCAAGGTCTGTGTCGTTTTTCTGAACACAAAGCTCAACCACTTCCATGCCTGGCTTTGAATCAGGAGACTTTCCCTCTCTCGAATCAAAATCCCCCACCACGATATCCGGGGTGAGGTCCAGCTCCATAAGGGCATCATAGCCACCGTCTGCGGCGATCAGGAGGTCTGAAGATCCTGGAGAAATAACTTCACCGTATTCATTTTTGAGGCCGTTAAAATCCCCGGCTCCAACAACTATACATTTGCTCGACATTACCATTCTCGTATTGTCATTCTGATTCTCGTGATGTCATTCTGATTTTCGTGATGTCATTCTGATTTTCGTGATGTCATTCTGGTTTTCGTGATGTCATTCTGAGGGCGCAGCCCGAAGAATCTCTATTAGATCCTTCGCTTCGCTCAGGATGACAGCAATAATCCGCTCAGGATGACAGCAATAATCCGCTCAGGATGACAGCAATGATCCGCTCAGGATGACAGCAATGATCCGCTCAGGATGACAGCAATGATCCGCTCAGACAATATGCTGACTCTCCTTATTTAATACGGTTCTAGAATCATTCCCGAATACCCCGGCATCTTCAAGCCTCCGCCGAAATCAACGGTTTCCCCTGTGATAAGGTCCTTCGCCCTTCCGGCTCTTGCGTTAAAGTCTGCCCTGTATTCTTCGCTGTCTGCATTAATAGCAACCATCACCCTGCCATCAGCGCATTCCCTCTCGAAGATGCACTGTCGGTTGGTAAGTACCAGGCTCTTAAAGTCACCGTACTGCAGGGCCTTACATTCCTTCTCAGCCTTTGAAAGAGCTGCGATATGGTCAGTGAGATCATTCCACTCAGGCGCATCAAAAGCAGGCCTGAGAGCAGGATCTCCGTCCTTTTTCTCCGCCTTGAATCCCCATTCGCTTCCGTAATAAATAATAGGAATCCCGGGCATTCCGTACATAAGCGTATATATGAGTTTCAGATGCTCAGGGTTACTTAGGATCGATGCAACCCTCGTAACGTCATGATTATCCACAAAAGATAAAAGATGCTTATCCCTGTATAGAGTCCAGTTTTCCGGCCCGAACTGCCGGAGAAGCGAGTGGATTATCTCAAACAGGTTCATGCTGTTAAAGGATGAATAAAGCCCTTTATAACATTCATAATTGGTGACGCTGTGGCACATTTCGTCATTCATTATGACCTTATAATCTCCTCCCAGTATCTCGCCCACCAGGAAGAATTCATCCTTCAACGTGTCGGTATAACTCCTCAGCCGCTTCAGAAAATCCCTGTCCAGGCAGTAAGCTACATCGAGCCGGAGGCCGTCAATATCGTATTCGTCAACCCAGCTCTTTACCGCACTGAGTAAATGCTCCACAACTTCGTTATTATGGAGGTTTAATTTCACCAGGTCGTAATTTCCTTCCCAGCCGTCATAATAAAGGCCGTCATTATAGTAAGAGTTCCCGTCGAAATTTATATAGAACCAGTCCTTATATTTGGATTCCCAGCGTTTTTGAAGCACGTCCTGAAACTGGTAAAAGCCCCTTCCAACGTGATTAAAGACTCCGTCAAGGATGACCTTTATGCCCCGCTTATGGAGTGCATCACAGACCTTCTTAAAATCCTCATTGGTCCCGAGCCTCGTATCTATCTTGAAAAAATCCCTGGTGTTGTACCCGTGGGTATCCGATTCGAAAAGAGGCGAGAAATAAACTGCATTGCAGCCAAGCTTTGCAATATGGTCAACAAGATCAAGGATCTTTAAGATCCTGTGTTCCTGCACACCGTCATTTTCAAAGGGCGCACCACAAAGCCCCAATGGATATATCTGGTAAAATACTGATTCATATGCCCACATAGTGTACCTCCGTATACCCTCATCAGTCATCCCTCCGGGATGCCAGCTTCTCCCAAAGGGAGAAGCCTTTAAATGGCTTCCCCCTTTTTAAGGGGGGGGAAGCTGTCAGCGTCAGCTGACTGATGAGGGTTCATCCCAAAAACTTTCAACTGTCTCCGCTGCACTTCCAAGGTCAATATTCCTGATATTATCCCACTCTCTCGGGAAAAGCTTCCTGTAGCCCCTGGTCATGAACCTGTCATCCAGAAGCGCTACGATACCTTTATCCTTCTCTGTCCGGATCACCCTTCCCGCTGCCTGCAGCACCTTATTCATACCCGGGAAACGGTAAGCATAGTCAAATCCGTCCAGTTCTCTCTCGTCAAAATACTCTTTTAAGATAGTCCTTTCAAGTCCCACCATCGGAAGGGCTGTCCCCACTATTATAGCACCAATGAGCCTTTCTTCCTTTAAATCTATTCCCTCAGAAAATATCCCCCCTGCCACACAGAAAGCAAGGATATCATTTTTCTCGGAGAAGAGATTTAAAAAGTCCGCCCTGCTGTCTTCATCCATGTATCTTTCCTGGATCACAAGCTCGTACTCTCCGGATTCCGGTGACACTCTGAACTTCTCTTCCACATTTTTTAGAAATGCGTATGATGGGAAAAACACAATGTAATTTCCCTTTTTCACGCTTATTATCTCATGGATCTCAGCTGCGATCCTTACAAATTCGTTCTCGGTCCTTCTCGTGTATTTGGAGCTTACATCCGTTGAGATGAATACTCCCCTTCTCGAGTTATCAAAAGAGGAATTCGCATATATAGTATAATCCTCTCTGTCTCCGGATAAAAGGTCCATGTAATAAGTTACAGGTAAGAGCGTGGCGGAGAAGAATACCGTGCTCCTCGCCCTGTCCGTGCATTTACGGAGCTGTCCCGACGGATCCACGTTAAACAGCTTTACCTTAAGCTTCCCTTCCTCCGCGAATTCCGCATAATTAACATACTTTTCATCCTCTGCTTCGTACACTTCCAGGAATGACCTTATGTTAAAGTAAAGCTCCAGCACTTCACTGTCTATCCTTATCTCTGCATTCGCTGCTTCTTCCAGCATCTCGTTGAAAAGAACCGCAGTCCTCGTTAATACCGACATGAATTCATCGAGATCCGGGTCCATCAACCCCGGGTCGCAGAGCTTCTTTACGGGAAGAAGGCTTCTGGAGCAGGCCCCGAGAGAATTCGAAAGCTTTTTCATGATCTTCAGGACATTTTCTCTGGCCTTTTCTTTCCTGATATCCTCCTTTGTGGCGGGGCGCGTGTCGGAAAGCGCGGTCCAGCTTGTAAGGAGCAGCGCCTTTACCTTTAGAAAGTCCTCTTTATAAAGCTCTTCTGAAAACATCTCCCTTGCCCTGTCAACGAGATTATGAGCCTCATCCACCAGGAAGATATAGTTACCGCTTACCCCGTCCCCAAAGAACCTTTTAAGCTTCACGTTGGGGTCAAAGCAGTAATTATAGTCAAGCATCACCGCGTCCGAAAAAAGGGAGAGGTCCAGTGCAAGTTCAAAAGGACAGACCCGCCTTTTTTCCGCATATTCCTTTATACGCTTTCTCGAATGGTCATCTTCAGTAGTGAGAAAGTCATATAAAGCGTCATTTATCCTGTCAAAGTGGCCTTTGGCGTAGGGGCAGTCCATGGGATTACATAGGGGCCTGCCGGTGCCTCCGGATTCATCTTCTCCGGAATTGGCTTCCCGGATGCACATCTTTTCCTTTGCAGTAATGGTCACGGTCTTAAAGGACAGATCCTGCTCCCTTAAAAGGTCAAAGCTCTCACCCGCAACTATCCCTGTCACGGTCTTTGCCGTCGTATAAAATATCCTGTCTGTCAGTCCCTCTCCCATTGCTTTGATAGCAGGGAAAAGAACAGCCAGAGTCTTTCCTGTGCCCGTCGGCGCCTCCAGAAAAAGCCTTTTATTTAAGTAAATTGTCCGGTAAACACCTTCTGCCAGTTCCTTCTGGCCTTTCCTGTATTCAAAGGGAAACGTGAGCTTCTTTATAGAGGCATTCCGTTTCTCCCTCCATTCGTATGTAAAGTCAGCCCATTTCCGATACTTTTCCATGAGCTCATTGAACCAGCTTTTTAACTCGCCAAAGGTAAAGCCGTAATGAAAATATTTAACGTCCTCAGACTCTATATTGCAGTAAGTCATCCGGACGTTGATCTCTGATAACGAGTTCTGCAGGGCATAAATATAGGCATAGCACCTGGCCTGTGCTAAATGCACATTTTCCGGCTCTTTAACCTTTTTTAATTCCCTGTAGATACCTTTTATCTCATCTATGGTGACCGTGCCTTCGTCGGGAATTATGATCCCGTCTGCTCTCCCGTCAATGACAAGGTCGTAGTTTTCACAATCTATAACATGTCTTAAGGAAACCTCCGCATGGTAATCAGTGCCCTCCCGGTTCTGAAGCATCCTGTGTATCCTGCTCCCTTCCGTCATGGAATCACTCCTGCCGCTCCGTCTCCTGTCGTCTATGTCTCCGGATCTTAAGATAAATTCCACCAGTGCCCTGACGGAAACCGATATCCTGTCCTTTACCATGCTGCTTCCTGTTTATCCTTTTATTACGCCGTAAACCACCATTCTGTTTTCTTTTCCGGAATACTCACAGGTACAGAGGATCACCATCCGGTCTGCTGTAGGATCAAAGCCTGTACTTCCTGCTCCTGTATCATATAAAGACCTGTTCACAGCGTTCTCAAATATTTTACCGGGATCCGTCTCTCCGTCTCCCACTCCCGGAATATCGTAGTAGTCGGAATAGAATGCGGAAATGATCTGATAATCCTTCTCTCCATCCTCTGTGATCACCTTAAATGAAGGGTGGTCATTAAAGAATTCCCTGTCCTTAAATTTCAGAAGGGGATGAAACATACTCCCGTCTTTCCTGTTATGTCCGTAGACCACTGTACAGGGTGTCTTAAATGCCGGTGCCGATGCCTTATCCGCAAAGAATGTCCCTGCGCTGCTCTTACTCCCGTCAAACCGGTGGTTAAGGTAATACTCATCATCCGTCGTCTGTACCACGGGTCCATCGATCTCTCCACCCGCTGCAATTATCCATCCGGCAGTATCTGGGTTGATCTTTTTTAATGCATCAAGATCAATACCGGATCCGGAACCACTCTCCGGAACCTCTTCCACCCCGGATGATACATTTCTCCCGTATGCAGTCTCCCTTATTCTATCATAATTCTCCCGGTCTTCCATATAGCCCTTCGCGTAATACATGAGGAGGCCACCCGTTATAAGGATGGCCACCCCGAGAATGACTAATATTATTTTAAGGAAAACCGCTATTCTTCCCTCTTTATCCATCTTTCCTTTTCTTTTTCTTAAGTAGAATGATAAGCACTGCCGCAAATGCAAAGAGAAGACCTACGAATAGCATTATCAGTGTCTTTAGCGGTGTATCGTCTCCTGTCCGGATCCCGCGCCCGGGTATATTTCCGGAAACGGCATCACTTCCGGAAGCACTATCACTTCCCTGAGCCAGTACTCCGTTTGCTGCGCTGTTGTTAATAGCCGAGCCGCTTCCTGTAGTCTGATCTTCTGCATCAGTGCCCTTTTTCTTCTTTGATCCCGAACTCTTTCCGTTATCTGCAGGCTTTTGATCACCACTGTCGACAGTACTTCCTCCACTGCCGCCATTATTCCCTGCTGACGGGTTCGGTGCTGCCTCCGGTGCCTTAAATGAAACCTGCACAACGGTCTTTGCCGGCATATGGTTTGCATCATCCGCGAGAGTAAGTACGACTGACCCTTCAAGAACAGTGATATTCGTAAATGGACCGTTTTCCACAAGCTCACCCCAGGCATTTAAGAGATTCTCATCTGTAGCACTTACTGGAGCATTTCCGCTTGGCGTATCGTATCCGCTTTCCGGTGTATTACCTCCAACGCCCTGCCATCTCCTTCCCCCTGCACTTACATTTCCTGTATAGGGAACCTGGTTACCGGAAGCATCCTCACGGATATATCCTGTAACTATTACAGTATGCGGCGGTTCTTCTGTACTCAGGTCATCTCCTGACTCCCACCAACCCACTGTGATGCTGTCTCCGTAGGTGTATCCGTTAGCCGTATCCGGGTGGAACTGTACAGATACTGCATTCTTTACATACCCCGAATGTGACTCACTGTAGTCACGGGCTCTGTTGTCATCATTGACTTTATCCTCATCATCTATGATCTCGTTGCCCTTATAGGTTCTGACCTCTCCTCCGGAGCTTCCTCCCGTAACATTCTCTATCTTAAGAGAAGGTACGGTAAATAGTTTATTGGTAAACACTATTTTTGCAGGTTCAAGGGTTATACCGGGTACCTTTCCCTTTGCGATCCCGTAGAATGAGGTTTTATCACTGTCATATTTTATCTCTGTGCTTGAAGGATCTGCCCCGGTAATGCTCAATGGATCTCTTGGATCCGTTACACTGCAGGTTTTATCATTAAATGTGGTCCCATTATAAACATGGTGCTCTATCTCTACTACATCATAGCCGTATTCCGACGCTTCCTCCGTAACGGTATAGCTGTATCTCGAATTGATATCCGTAAGGACTGCGGTCATACCATCGGGAACTGTCACCTTACCATTAGAAGCATTCACATCTCTCCTGGTATAAGCGCTGTTAACCCTGAAAGCGTCTTCTCTTAACGCACTGTCTGTAACGCCGGCTATATCTGCAGTGCTGTAAAGATGGTACCTTCCGGCAAACAGTTCCTTATCTCCGTTTGTCTTTGTGATCTCCACATTAAATTCAAATTCTTTTCCGGCATCCGTTCCGGGTGAATCTATCTTCTTTTCAATGATGATCACACCATCATTAGCCATTACGGTATTCGTGATCCGTGTCTCATCTTCCGGCGCCGCAGCGTCATATTCCGTCTCATAATAATTCTTCATGACGAAATTATTGGTGTCGGGGGTCTCCGTATCTTCGGTAAGCAGATACTTTATCTCTTCACTTCCTGTGAAATTATCTCCATACGGATACTTAGGCAGTCCGCTGTATTCATATGTCCACACATTACCGCTGCCGTTCATAGTGAAGGTCAACGGTGTATTTCCGAATGGATGAGCCGCGTTTACTCCTCCGAGAGCCTGCTCATTAAAGCATCCCGTGCTTCCCGGTACCGAAGTATTTTCACTCACATAAAGCGTAATATCAGAAGGACGTATGCCCATGGCATCACTAAGGTCTTCCCAGGTCTTTCTGACCCTCACCTTCTTCGTTATAAGGTAATTTTTAATGACTGTGTGATACTCTGTGTCATAGGTATTACTGTAGCCGCTTTCATCCCCTGTATTTGTGACAAGGTTAATGTCAGTAACAGCAGGATCCAGCGTATACCCATTGGGTACATAGGGGCTTCCCGCAATGTCGCATTCAATGAATCTATAGTCATATTTAATGACAGAACCACTGTAATCCTTAAAATGAGGCAGTTTGTCGAGAGAATCACTCCAGGATCCCGCATTGTTTAACATGAGGACAACCTTATCCCCTGCATTTTTTCCCTGTGCCCCTGTACTATCGGGTATATCTCCCCAGATAACATCAGTCCACGCAGACGATCCGGTCCCGGCAACCTCGCTTCTCTGAAGCTTTACATAGATCGCGGATGGTCTGGTCTTATATCTGTCACCACTGTCATCACGCCATTCTTTTCTAACAGTAGCGCTTGTGTATGGGGTATTGATGACCCTGATACTAGTAGCTGATCCTCCTGAGGAGGCCGTCACGTTTTCTACAGGTGTCCTTACTCCTCCCACTTCATATACCGTGGAATAGTTAATTCCCGCATTCTCACTTACGTAATATACTATTTCCTGACCATCCTTATTCTTAAGGGGCAGGTTTGTATACGTTGTAGTCCACCCGTTAGTACCATTGAGCTCTCTATCCGCCGTAATTCCGCTCACCTTTGTAACTGCTCCCGTTCCCGCAGCCGGCTCGGTCTGTGCATTCCTCGAATAAATTGATACTGTTACAGGGTCTTTCTCGGAATCGATATTACTGTTCCATATCTTTGTTACGTTAATATCACCACGTCTTATAAGCTTATTTGTAACAGTACTATTCTGAACACCGTTCCCGCTCGTGTAGGTGTAGCCTTCGTCTAAAGAGGCTGTTCCTGCTGTTCCATCACTCTTTAATGTATATGCATCCGGAACGTCTTTCTCTTCGAATCTGTACTGGTACTTTTGCGGAGCTGCATATCCTTCCAGCACATAGAGCGGAAGCTTTTCTATTGTTACATCTCTCCATGAGTCTGATGCTGCCATGTCTTTAGTTACGGGGTCACTATCTGAACCCGTTATTCCGGAAGATGTATTGGTTTTCTTTAAATCTCCTAAAGTCACATCAGTCCATGAGCCTGTTCCGGATGTACCCGGAGTACGTCTCTGAAGAGTAAGGGTAATATTATCAGGTCTTAAACTGAATGCGTCACGATCATCATTCCAGTCCTTACTTCCCCTGACGCTTATAAGGGGAGTATTAATGATCTTAACCTCAAAAGTCCCGTCTGAGCTTTCACTGCTATGAGGAAGAAGATCTGACTCAGTATTAAACGGATCTGTACCGGTTCTTGATGTATACTGGGTCTTATAATCCCCGGCTGTTCCGGCATCAATCTCCTTTACGTAGTATATTATGGTATTTCCCGCCATATTGTACTTCGGAAGACCGTTATAATTCTCAGTTAATCTGATATCCTGAAGCGTTTTTTCACTGCCGGTTATCTGAGACATGGTAAGGCTTGTCTCATGCTTCACACCTGAAACTATGCCTGATGCAGTTGTCCCGTTCACAAAATTATTACTGTATAGCGCAACCCTCACATTTTCGTGATCAGGCTCATCATCGTTCCATACCTTTGTAACTATAATGGGGTTTTCCCTCTCGATCAGTCTGTTGGTGATGGTTGTTTCATAGCCCTCCACTTCATTCCGGGCATTACTCTTTGTGACAGTATTCTGGGAAATAGCGTAGGCTCCTCCACGGGTTGTCATTCCGTTTTCGCTTATTGCCCTGGCGTCCCCCACTTCTACTTCCATAGCCCGGTACATATAGATATCATTAGTGGAAGTACCGTAATACTTCGGAAGATTGGTGAAGGTATATTCCCATCTGTTTTCATTGGTCTGAGTCTGAGTCGCCCTTGAGATCGTTCTCTCTACGACTCTTTCCCAGTTATTCCCGTCTCTTGACTTCTGTATCTCTACCGAAATAGTGCCCGGACGGAGATCACGCTTATAGCCTTCATCATTCTCCCAGTTCTTAATAACCTTAAGGGATACTACCGCCCCCTCTGTATCTAACTGGTTTACGATCTTTTTATTGACGTTTGAAGAAAGGGATCCGATATCCGATGGATTATAAACCTTATAGTTTCCGGAAGACACAGCCTTACAGAAACTATCGCTGTCCGCTACCGATGTGCCGTTAGGCCTCCACTGCTCATTCTGTGGATAATCCGCATATCCTGGCGGGTAGTCGATATCCATCTCGGTCCCGTTTGAAACTATCGATTTTTCTTTGATCCTGTACTGATAGTACTGACCCACACTTCCATTAACATTTGAAGTGACAGGCAATTTATCAAATGTTATTGTCCACCCGCCGGAATTCAGTTCATAATAAGGTTCTCCGCAATCTTCAAAGTTTCCGGAATCCCCGAGACATCTCTGAAGCGTAAACCGTACGGAGCCCTCTCTCATGAGATAATCGTTACTAAAGTCATCCCATCTCTTACTAACGGAAAAAGTACCCTTAAGGGAATTTTTGAGTGTTCCCACAGTAAGGATCCTGTGTTCATTATCATTTCCCTCAGCATAAGCATACTTAGCTTCTTTTGAAATACTCTCTGTGACCGGCTTGTAATTAGCTCTTACAAATTCTGAATTCAGTATCTCTTTAACAGTATAAGTATAGGGATTACCGTTAGCGGAATATATGGGAACAGGCTTATTAAAGGATATTGTATATTCCCATTTCTTAGGATCACTCGTATCTACAGTAACTGTATAACCGTTATTGCCACCCTCCGTAAACGTAACGTGGTCCCTGTTATCCTTGACAGAAGACTGTTTTCCGGCTTCGGCGCTGATATCGAATCTTAATGCTCTCCTGGCTAAATCTCCCTCATCACTCCCGTTTGGAAGCATAGCAGAGTCATCCGTCCTGAATCCGTCTACGTTATCCCATTCTTTACTGAACTTCAGTTTCAGGAAGCCATCCTTCCTGTAGCTATTGGTAAAGGTCTCCTCCTTAAGATTGGCTATTTCACTTTTATCTAAAAGAGTGACATTTTTATTTGCAAATGCAACACCTATAAATGCACCCTGCTCTCCCGGATTGCCGCTTTCAACCTTTGTGTTTACTGCATTTACTCCGCTTGACGTCTCATTAACTGAAACCGTGTATCCGGGCATATCCCCTGTCATCTCTACAGCGTAATAAGCATAGAGACATCCGCTGGGGGCAAAGATCGGGTAATTATTCCAGGAAATTACAGTCTTCGGTGCCTTCAGTATCTTTTCGTCAAGTAATTCAAGATTTTGGTCATTAAGCGAGAAATTAGCAGCTGCTGCCTTGGATGAGGCTACGTCAGTTTCATCCGTATCATTCTCAGCGTAATTATTGACTGTATAACCGTGTCCGTCGGAATTAAGTTCCTTTCTGTACAGCCTGAATGTAGCCTGGGCATTATCATCACTCTTATCTGTTAAAAGCCTGTCCACATTCCAGACTTTATTTATCTTAAAGCTTCTCCTGTTGGTTTCTGCGTGAAGTTTATAATCGTTGGACAGATCCGTAATATTGTCGGAATAGTGGGGCATCATCATTTCCGCAGGGAGTTCATGCGGATTTTCAAGATCATTTTTTATGATCTCCCTCACCGTATATTTATATGGAGCTCCTCCGATACTGTCGTATTTAGGGAATTCATAATACTCCTTCGGCCTTATACCGTCAGATTCATAGGTGCCGAATATATACATAGCCTTTGCCGCATTAAGAAAGCGGGGAGAAGATGAGCCGTCAAGATCATTCCCGGATACTGCCGCGTGTATATATGCTGCTTCTTTCACCTCTTCCGTTTCATTAGACGATACCGCCGGCTCCTTATTTGTCTTATCATAGTCGCTCTCCCTGAATAAATAGATATATGCTTTCGGGAGCTTATTTGCCGATATTCCATCGGGTATATTCTGCCAGAGCTTTCTCCCCTCTATATGTACTGTACCGGATATGGTACAGACTGCGAAACTCTTCTCTTTAATGAGTTCCGGTCCGCTGTTAGCGGCGTTTTGCTTTGACCTTTGTGATTCAGGGATCGTTACTATTATCTGCCCCGAAGAAACCGTTACCACATCAGTGTTATATTCTGCTTCACTCCTGTCCCTGAATAAGGACTCGGTGTAATGATCAACGGAATATCCGATGACATCATTATTAAGGGTTTCAGCCACATAGTAGTTGTAAACCCTTCCGTTTTCATCAGCAGCAGGCACTCCGCTGAAGATTGCTTTCTGTATGAATTTATTTCCGGATACCACATCTACCCAGCGCACCGTATAATCGTCACGGTCAGGATATGGCACGGGATCTGCACCATATGTCGCATCATAATAGAGTGTAAAGAATATATCCGGTCTCTGGGCAGACATTGCCTTGTCATGCCATATGCAGTAGAATTCCACGTCATTTCTGATACCGGCTGCAGTATTGGTATACTCATACTTTTCATTCATAATGAGCTTACCGTTTTCAACCCTGTCGTTATCATTGACAGTTGCTTCCTTTACCACATACCCAGTCCTTGTGGTATCCGCAGTGGCTGTTGTGAGAACTTCCTTTCTTTCCGTAGTCGGATGACGTTCATCATTGATACCGTCACAGGTATTTTCAGAAGTACTCATTGTTCCCTTACAGATATACTCTTTCAGGGTATAGATATAGTTATTACCACTAACGTCGTATGCGGGATAGTTTTCCCCTCCGTTTGTAAAGCAGATGTTTATGTGATTTGAGCTTGCGGGTATATCCTGATAGGCGATCTCCTTTTCAACCCCGTCCTTGCCCTCCCGGCAAAGGGTAACACGAAGGAACTCACCTCTGTATCCCAGAGCATCTTCGGAGTCATCCCAGTTTTTCTTAAATTCGAAACTCCTGTATGCCACCCTGGTATTTGTAATAGTGAAACCGCTTAGTGACCCGTTTGAGCCTTTATTTTTCTGTATCGTAACCCTGTATTCCGGTTTGTATGATCCAGCACTTTCTCCTACTGCACTGATATTACCTGACACAGTATCCCCGTCTATACGGATACCTGTCATTTCCCTGTCAGTTCCTCCTGCGGTGCCCTTTAATACTTCATTTAGTGCAGCGTTATCACCGAGATCATTAAGATCGCTTGCCTTTACCCAAAGCCAGCCGCTATAGTCATTCCGGCTATTTAGCTCTATCTCATATGGTGCATCGGGACTAACGCCGTCACTGCTTACAGACTGAATGAAAGCCCCGCCTTCGTATTTACCGAGTTTAGCTATTACCGGCGACCTCTGGGAATTATCGGAATCATCCTCCCACTTCTTTTCGATCCAGATCCGCCTCCACGAAGTGGTTCCTCCTGCATGGTTTATGACATTGATCGTTATATCTTTGCCTGTTACATTCTTTACTATTTCATTTGTCCAGTTAAAATCATTGGGTACATTGAGATCTTCATATACACTGTAAATATACTGCTTGCCGTCATCTGTATAAGCAGGTACCGTCAATTTATCGCAGGTCCATCTTTTACCGTCATTTCCGATAGTGTAAGAGCAGGAGTTTTCTGAAAGTCCCTCTGGATCTGCTTTATCACTGATCTCCACTCTTCCGGTTCCCGAAATCTCGTTCCCTGAGGGCTTTTTCATTATGATCTTCGCATAGTTACTGTCACTCCCCCCGTCTATACGGCGCTTTAAGAAGAAAGTAACATCATTTATCTTACTGTTATCTCCTCCTATATCCCATCTTCCGCCGCTCCAGGTCTTAATAAGGGAGAGCTTCTTTGTCCCGGAGAGCCTGTCGGTAACAGTTATCTCCAGAGTATCCCCGCCTTCACCCGGATCTTCGTCGTACCTGGAAACAGACTTGTAGGAATATCCGTTCATCTCATAGTGATCACTGTAACCCCCGGATCCTTCTTCTGCCCACATACCGTCAAACACTGCATCCGTACCGGTTCCCGGCCTTACCGCAGTCTCGATGACCCTGTACTCATACCTGTCTCCCATATTGTTATAGAGATCCTGAGGCGAGAATACCCTCTTTATCACCTTCTTACTGGAAGTAAAACCGTTAATGGAGAGTGATTCCACATCTGTCCATACTCCGTCTTCCTTCCTCTGAAGCATAAAAACACAGTTTGAACCCGAGTAATCGGTAACTGCAGAAACATCCCAGTTCTTGGTAAGACCCGGTGCTACCCTGGCACTGCGCACGTTGAAGAGAGTCCCTCCGTTCAGGACCACCCTCTCCGATGTATCACTTCCGTCATATGCGGATTCGTCTCCATTCCAGTAAACCGGTTTATAGAGCTCTGAGTCAGTAACCTCTGTCACATAGTAGACATATTCATATCCCTTTTCATCGTACTTTGGAAAATCTTCCGAAGAAAACCTGCTTAGTCCGAAAGCAATAACAGGATCTGTCTCACTCCCTGCATCATTCTCTGAGAGCCTTATAGTGTACTGCCTTGCATCCTTTGTAACAGGAGCGCCTGATCCAATACCTGTATTTACGGGATATCTCCAGAGATAGAACGTGATACCCTGTGTAATGGCATCTTTTCTCTTAGCGACACTTGCGGCAGTACCGTCATCCATCCATTTTTTATTAAAGGAAAATTCTGCCTTATCGGTCACAGTGGCATAGATGGTCCCTCCCGCATAGCATTTGTCCGTTTCAGTACTGCTGCTGCCGTTATCATAGGTAAACTTGAACTTTGTATCTATGCCTTCATGAGAATATGTATAGGGGTCATTACTCATCTTCGTATAATAAGTGATGGCATCCCCGTTATCGGTATAAAGAGGGAGGTTTCTTACAGTATATGTCCATACCTTACCTCCTGACACACTCCACTCTATATTATCCTTAGGTATCTCGACCGGATCAGAATTACCGCTGACCTTAAATAACTTCATTCCGGCATCTGTCATGAAATGAGACTGGCTGACCGGGATATCATTTCCTGAAATACGCCACTCTACCCTGCCGGTCACACCCTCCATATAGGTGTAGGTGATCTTCCTGGTCACTGTATCGGAGATCCCTAAATATCCGTTTTCATCCGTTCCGGAAAGCCTGTATGATCCACTGTTTTCGTCACCAAACAGCTCTGCCTTTGGCTTTATATACCACTGCCCCTGGGGAAGATCCTCGTACTGGAGTTTCCAGGTACTGAATGATGTGGCAGTTACTTCTGGATGATTGGAACCTGCCTTAACAAGAACCGGTGAATCATCAGGAACCTCTATATATTCATTTCCCTCTTTATAGTAAAGACCTATTGCTGCCGCAATATCGTCTTCTTTTCCGGGAGTAATGTTTTCTTCACTGGAAAAAGGCCTCTTATCCGCATAATTCCGGTTATCAAGCCATTCAATGTTAAAAGCAGGAGCGATAAGATCAGATTTATCATGATCTATGGTAATATCAGCCGATGTCCATTTGGCATCGTTCTGATCCTTTACCGGAGACAGAAGAGCATATTTGATACCACCATCTATATACTTATTAGTGGGATATACTGGCAGATATCCCTTTGCTGTCTTATCCACGGTAACACCGTAAAAATCGTTTCTTATAATGTACTGCCCGGTCCCGCCGTTTTGCGCATTTCCGGTTTTTCCTACAACGTACGCAGGGATATTGTTAAATTCAATGGTTATCGTTGCTTTATTATTAATAATATCCGAAGAACGTACCTCTACCTCTTTTGTTTCTATAGCAATAGGATCGGTGCTTGTCGTATTTTGTGCGGTTTTAACATTGTACTTCTGTACATTTCCGGAAAGTGAGACCCTGATCCTGTCTCCTGCCCTTATGAGAGATGCATCGTTAAATCTTAAGATGACCTTCTGCTTAAAGGTTTTATCCGTTCTCTCTACATAATCTACGCTTTCTCCGTTGACTGTTACTACCCAGGGCGAAAAGCTCTCTGCTTCGAATTCAAAGTCCCCGTCTTTATTGATCTCAAGGTCCACGATCTCATTCTTTTCGTCTTCTTTTACGTGAACGATCTCCAGATCATTTTCAATGATCGCTTCAACATTTATATCAACCGGCGGGTCAATAAATACTTTGACGGAGTCATCCGGCTGGTATTCAATACCATTATGATAGAGGGTGATGTCGTATGCTAAGAGTACTTCCCTGTCACTCTCGCTTTCGTCCAACAGCTCATAAGCTTCCTGCCTGTCGATCTCCCTCACATCAAGAGTCGTATTCTCAGGGAAATAGCCTTCTACCCTGACGTTTTCGTAAGTGAGGACCCGGAAAGTCTTTTCTTCCTCTGCCTCATTTTCGCTTTCAGTCTCTTTCGCTTCCTCTGCAGGCTTTTCATATCCGCACTTTACGCACTTTCCGTTGTCGTCATATACGCAGTTTTCGGATACCCGCATCTCACAGCCTTCAAAAGAGCATACGGAATAGTGGGTCCCGTCCTCATTTGAGATATAGACCTCATATACATGTTCATGTTCTGAAGTTTCTTCCGTACTTTCTTCTGTGGAGCTTTCTGTTGGGCTTTCCGTTGGATCCTCTTCGGAGCTTTCGGTAGATGCCTCTGTTGACTCTGAACTGTTCTCTTTCTGACTCTCCTCAGACTGCCCGCCGTTTCCGGCATTTCCCTGCGCATCATTATCTCGGGAATTGTGGTCGTCAGAGCTGTCTTCTCTTGTCTTTTCTTTATCTGAGTCCCTGTCGGGATCTTCTACAGACTTATTCTCATCTTTCTTATCTTCCTGTTCGTCCGTAGCTTCTTTTTCTTCCGTATCCTCTCCGGATCCTCCGTGTTTTTCATCTTCGTCTTCTGCTGACTCTTCTGTTGCAGAAGGCTCACTGGCATACGAAAAAACGCCCCTTACGTCTGTTGTGATGCCTGAAAGCAGTAATACAAACGCAAGGAGCATACTGATGCTCTGTTTTCTGTAAAAAAGTTTCCTCATTATATCCCCCCGGATAAACCCGGTCTTCGGCCGAGTGAAACGTTTCGCTTTAAAAACACACTAGAGGATTGTAAACCTTTTTTACGATTTTTTCAATTAAATAAAAGCAGTAAATTTCTAAAATTTTCGTAATATTTATGATAAAAACGCCCAAAATCAAATTATCATTTATTACAGCAGGAAGAGATTCTTTTCTTCCGCCTTCTTTAAGTCTTCATCAAGCCATATGGAGCTCTGGACCTCTCCAATATGGGCTTTCCTCAAGAAATACATACAGATTCTGGACTGTCCGATACCGCCTCCTACTGTATAGGGAAGTTCCCCGTTTAAGAGGGATTTCTGGAAAGCAAGTTCTTTCCTGTCTTCGCATCCTGCGATCTTTAACTGGCTCTCAAGGGACTCCTCATCTACTCTTATTCCCATTGATGAAAGCTCAAGGGCACAGTCAAGCACCGGATAGTATACGATAATATCGCCGTTTAATTTCCAGTCATCATAGTCCGGTGCACGGCCGTCATGTCTCTCGCCGTTTGAAAGAACTCCTCCTATCTGTGAAACAAAGATCGCTCCGCATTCCTTTGAGAATTCATATTCTCTTTCCTTCGGGCTCTTATCCGGATATCTGTCAAGGAGTTCCTGGCTTGTGATAAAGGTTATATCTACAGGAAGTGAAGCTTTAAGGAAAGAATATTTACTCTCCATATGTACTTCCGTCATCCTGAGTGCCGCATAAACGTGACGCACCTTATCCTGCAGGGTCTCTGTATTTCTTTCAGCCTTGTCGATAATGGCTTCCCAGTCCCACTGGTCCACATAGATCGAATGAAGGTTATCAGTATCCTCATCCCGCCTTATGGCGCACATATCGGCGTACAGACCTTCGCCTTTGCTGAAGCCGTAGTCCTTAAGTGCAAATCTCTTCCACTTTGCAAGTGACTGGACGATCTCCACTTCCTTGTCATTCTGCTCTTTAATACCGAAAGAAACAGGTCTCTCAACACCGTTCAGGTTGTCATTAAGACCTGATTCCTTTCTTACGAAGAGAGGTGCTGATACACGGGTAAGGTTAAGCTCCGCTGCCAGCGCCCTCTCAAATACATCCTTTACTTCCTTGATGGCTACCTGTGTCTCATGGACATCCATCCGGGATTTATAGTTTTCCGGTATTGTGATACTCATTTTTTCTCTCCTTTTTTAGATCCTGGGATGACAATTGCCTTACCAACACAGTATCTCATATCCTGTCTCGGTCACAACGATCTGCACTTCCCACTGGGCGGAAAGGCTTCCGTCCTGGGTGTAGATCGTCCAGCCGTTATCCTCATCTTCAAATATATCGTGTTCTCCCATATTTACCATTGGTTCAATGGTGAAGCACATTCCGGGCACCATCAACATCTCGGTATCCGGTTTTGATACGAAGCTTACCCAGGGCTCTTCATGGAAATCTTTGCCGCAGCCGTGGCCGCCGATCTCTTCCACAACTGTGTAGCCCTTGGACCGGCAGAACATATTTATCGCATTTCCCATGTCTCCGAGGCATCTCCAGGGGCGCACTTCTTTTAACCCTATATTTACCGACTCTTTAACATCCTCTACAAACTGCCTGATCTTCGGGTTCACATCACCGATTATGAACATCCTGGAAGAATCAGCATAATACCCGTTAAGGATAGTCGTACAGTCCACGTTTATGATGTCGCCTTCTTCAATAATATCGTCTTTTGAAGGTATACCGTGACACACCTGGTCATTAAGAGATGTACAGCAATTCTTCGGAAATCCCTGATATCCAAGGGTTGCACATGTGCCGCCCATTTCCTTTGTGATACGCGAAACCCAGTCATCGATCTCCTGGGTTGAGATCCCGGCCTTTATGTGTTCAGTCACATAATCGAGACAGGCCCTGTTGATCTCGGAACTCTTTTTGATCCCTTCGATATCTTCAGGGCTTTTGATGATCTTATGATCCGGAACCGTATATCCCTTGTCCCTGAACATTTCCAGCTTTTCATCAAAGCTGAAATGACAGGATTTATATTTTCTTCCACTGCCGCACCAGCAGGGATCATTCCTCCCTAATTTCATTTTTATGCTCCTTAAAAAACTCACTATAATACACCTTAGTCCAGGATAGAGATTCTTCGCTTCGCTCAGAATGACACCATATTGTCACTCTGAGGACTCTCATTGTCATCCTGAGCGCTCGACTTTGTCATCCTGGCGCTCGACTTTGTCATCCTGAGCGCTAGCCACCTGTCATCCTGAGCGCTAGCGAAGGATCTCTTTCACGAAAAACTCAATTCCTTCCATTCAGGATTGGCCTTTTCTACAAGTTCGTTTTTCCTGCTTCTCTTCCATCCCTTTATTTGCTTTTCTCTTTGTATCGCCGCCTCTATATCTTTAGTTTCTTCGAAATAAATCAATTTATTCACGTTGTACTTTGACGTAAATCCTTCCACCAATTTATTCTTGTGTTCATAAATTCTTCTAGCAAGATTATTTGTTACACCAACATACATTACTTTATTACTCTGATTTGTTAATATATAGACATAATAATTATTCATATTCTTAAAGAGATCCTTCGCTAACGCTCAGGATGACACATATTTCGCTCAGGATGACACATGTTTTCGCTCAGGATGACACATGTTTTCGCTCAGGATGACACATATTTTCGCTCAGGATGACACATATTTTCGCTCAGGATGACATGTGGCACGGCGTTCTTTTAACAAATAAATCAATCCAGTAGCAATAAGCACCCCAACCGCATCGATCAAAACATCACTGGCCTTTCCGGATCTCCCTTTCACAAACAACTGGTGGATCTCATCCGTGACAGCGTAAAAAACACAGAAAACCACCGTGGAAAAGTATAGCACTCTTTTTCTATTTGTCCAGAAATAAAGCGCAAACAGGACAGCTGCAGCAAGTATCGCATACTCTGTGATATGCGCGGCTTTCCTTACGATCCATTCAATGGCTATAGCCACCGCTAGCATCTGTTCTTCTGTCAGATTAAGTCCAAGGAGGAATCCTTCCATACCCGCGATACAGTAGGACACCTTCATACTCTGTATCGTGGATTCCTCAGCTTCTCTCGACGAGAAGATAAAGATCAGTAACATAATAATGACGGCCGGAAGGGCCGCCAGATATTTAATCTTAGAATTCTTTTTTGTCAAAACTGTATGCTCCGTACAGGCAGGAGATGACCACGTAAACTATACTGCTTATGATGATCTTCGGCACATTTCTGGTGGCATAAAACTGCAGTTCCTGGAACTGTGGCGTAAGAAGCAGATTCCGGATCATAACCGCAGGTATAAACCTGATGCCATCAGTTGCGAGGAGCATTATGGCCCTCGGAACTGCCACTACAAAAAAGAAAAATGCAAAAATAGCCTTCTTTCTCGGAAGGATCGAAAAGCAGAACATGTTTCCGATGGAAACTCCCGCGATAAATAAAGGCATCGCAAGAAACACTGCCTCCGCAAAATCGATGATTACAGAAGCATTGATAGTTCCGTCATGCACCTGGAATATCGGGGTGATGACAAGGAACGCCACCGTGGCAAAAACCGCACAGATAAGGAGTACCAGCACCTCTGTCAGAAACTTACCGAAGAAAATATGCCTCCTGGTGAGACCTATGGTGGACTTATCCCTGATCCTGGGGTCCGGGTATTCCGGCCCGATAACCTCATCCGCTATAAAGATGGTGGCATAATAGGGAAGCCAGAAAAACCCCTTTGCAAACATTATAAGATTATAGGCGAATGTCCCGTCATTCATTCCGTAGATAATGTCACGGAAAGCTGTCATGGCAAGATTCGCGAGCAGCACTGCAACAAGTATCCCTATAATAAATATCCTGAAATACTTATCGGTCAGGGATCGCTGCAGCTGAGATTTTATGTAGTAGATCATTTATTCATCAACCGAATAGTTCGGTGCTTCCTTTGTGATATGGATATCATGGGGATGACTTTCCTTTAAGGAAGCCGCACTTATCTTAATAAATCTGCTCTTCTCCTGAAGGTCGGGGATCGTTCCGCATCCGCAGTATCCCATTCCTGAACGTAATCCTCCGATAAGCTGGAAAACAGTGTCTTCAAGAGAACCCTTGTATGCCACTCTTCCTTCCACGCCTTCGGGAACGAGCTTCTTTGCCCCCTCCTGGAAATATCTGTCACTACTTCCGTTATTCATAGCGGAAATGGAACCCATTCCGCGGTATACCTTATATTTTCTGCCCTGATAGAGCTCGAATGATCCGGGAGCCTCATCACATCCCGCAAACATTGAACCCATCATTACTACAGATCCTCCTGCTGCGATAGCCTTTGTGATATCTCCTGAATACTTGATACCACCGTCAGCAATGATAGGTACTCCCATGCTCTTGGCAGTCTCGTAACAGTTCATAATGGCTGAGATCTGGGGAACACCGATACCTGCCACTACTCTTGTGGTACAGATGGATCCGGGCCCTATTCCGACTTTAACCGCATCAGCACCTGCCTCTATAAGATCCTTTACAGCCTCTCCCGTAGCCACATTTCCTACGATAACATCAAGATCCGGGAAAGCAGCCTTCACTTCCCTGCAGACCTTCAGTACGTTTCCGGAGTGTCCGTGGGCGCTGTCAAGAACCACGCAGTCCACATGGGCTTTCACAAGGGCGTCAGCCCTGTCGAGGAAATTGGCTGTGATCCCGAGAGCAGCCCCGCATAAAAGACGCCCCTGGGTGTCCTTCGCAGAATTCGGATACTTTATCTGCTTCTCAATATCCTTAATGGTGATGAGCCCCTTTAAATTCCCCTGACTGTCAACTACAGGAAGCTTTTCCTTCTTTGATCTCGCAAGGATCTCCTTTGCTTCATCAAGTGTCACGCCCTCTTCAGCAGTGATAAGGCCCTCGCTTGTCATGCATTCTTTTATTTTTCTGGAATAATCTGTCTGGAATTTAAGATCTCTGTTCGTTATGATACCAACGAGCTTTTTGCCCTCGGTAATGGGGACACCTGATATCTTGAACTTGGCCATCAGGTCATCTGCGTCTTTAAGTGTATGTTCCGGAGAAAGGTAAAAAGGATCGGTGATGACGCCGTTCTCAGAACGCTTAACCTTATCGACTTCATCAGCCTGTTCCTCAATAGACATGTTCTTATGAATGATACCGATACCGCCCTGTCTCGCCATAGCGATAGCCATTGCGCTCTCAGTGACCGTATCCATTCCCGCACTCATCATTGGTATGTTGAGTCTTATCTTTTGGGTAAGATTCGTGGAAATGTCGATCATGTTGGGCGTAACTTCCGAATAAGAAGGTACGAGCAGTACGTCATCAAATGTAATTCCATCACCTATTATTGTTCCCATTCTTCCTCCTTTTTCTTCTGCTGTTAAATGATTAATATGTTAGTCTATCAGAAATTCATAATATGTCAAAAAAACTTCTTCACCTCATCCGTCGCGCCTACGGTGCGACACCTTCCCCTCGAGGGGAAGGCTAAATCCCTGATTTAAAGGCTTCCCCTTGAGGGGAAGCTGTCAGCGGAGCTGACTGATGAGGTGTTTATCACCTTCGAGGGATACACAGCCTTCACCGCATCCACGATCCTCTCATCCGGTTCAAGGATCACCTTTTCCATTTCTTTTCCGGAATTGATGATCATCACATATCTTTTCCTGTCGGGATATCCGGAAGAAAAGTCCCGGGTACGTAAATTCCTGTTCTTATACTCTGAAAGCCTGTCCGCGCCTTCCGCCGCAAAGATCTCCATCTTATCAAGATCATATTCTGCGGCATTCTTTCTCTTCTCTTTTGAAAAAATACTGTCTATCGTAAGGCTCCTCTGCATATAGAGGTACTCATACTCCACATTCAATTTAGGAAGGAAGATGTAGTCCACGACTACCATCGCTGCTGCAAGGATAAGAAGCGGAAAAGCGATAAAAAATCCTGTCGCCGCAAAAAAAACGGTAAGTATATAAGCCGCAACACGTATGACACCCGCCATGGGGTTCGGTTTTCTCTCAACAAGCCATTCTATATAAATATCGTTCATATTATTTCTCTCTTTCAATTAGATCCTTCGCTGGCGCTCAGGATGACATCGAGCGCTGTTCTTTTTGTCATCCTGAGGGCTTTTGCCCGAAGGTTTCAATTAGAGTTCTTTTTGTCATCCTGAGGGCTTTTGCCCGAAGGTTTCAATTAGATCCTTCGCTGACGCTCAGGATGACATCGAGCGCTGTTCTTTTTGTCATCCTGAGGGCTTTTGCCCGAAGGATCTCATGTATTCTTCGTTGGAAAAAACGGTTTCTCCGGCAGGACACTCCTGCCGGGCGAAGTGCTTATAAAATACATCATAATCAAAATAGAAACAACCCCCGAAGCAAGGATCAAAAGTATCCTTATCCCCATACTGCTGAAAACCCCGGAAACCGGCAGAAAATACATGATATACACGTACGCGTTTGCTGCCCCGTGGACCATTATTGAAGACAGGATATTTTCAAATCTCCAGTATACATAGGCAAGGATCATTCCAAAAATAAATGCGTAGATAAACTGCAGGGCATTTCCGTGATAGATTCCGAAAATAAACGCTGATCCGACTCCCGCTGCCGGTGCGATGAAATATACACAGAGCTTCCTGAAAAACAGCCAGCGGAAAATAAGCTCTTCTACGATGGGTGCGAGAACCCCGTATACTATAAGTCCTGTTAAAAGCGGCAGGCGGAACAGCCAGGGCTTCATCTCCGTACTGTAGGACGGAAATATCCTGTCTAAATTGATGGTAGCTATCAGTATATTTAAGCTCATTGCGAGAAAAACCCCCAGCAGAGGGCAGAGGAGCATTTTCTTCTCTATCTTCTTCAAAGACTTATCTCCTTATCAAGCTTAACGGAATATATCATCCTTTCCTTTACCTTCTTTCTGAATATCTGTTCCAGCGCGTCGGAATAGAGTTCCAGCTGCTTTTTATAACGTCTTACAAGAGTCCCCTCGTTATGCACGTTATCAGTTTTATAATCCATTACCACAAGTGCGTCATCTTCTTCAAAGAAGGCATCGATGATACCCTGGATCTGTACGGTTTCATCATCGGGTCCTTCCGGGAATATAAGTGATGCCTTTCTTCCCATTATGAAGGGCTGCTCTCTGTACAGGTCTCCCCGCACAAGCGCTTCTCTCATTCTCTTCCATAATCCGGTATTCAGGAATGCACGGATATCATTAGTATTTATCAGCTCCTTTTCAGATAAAAGAAGATTCTTCTTTTCAATGAGAGTGTTAAGAAAGGCTTCTATCTTATTAATATCGGGCTCCAGATCCGGCGGTAAAAGGCTCATGACCTTATGGAAAGCAGTACCCCTTTCAGCTGCTTCAGCCCTCTTTTTTTCTTTTTCTGCCTTTTCTTCCGGTGTCTCCTCCGAAATACTGTCAAGAGCATCCGGCACCGCTTCTCCTTCGCTCTCTTCCATAGCCTTTTTTTTAAGCTCCGATACGCTTACCTTTGATGCGGTCCTTATCGCAGCCTCGTGACCGTATTTCCAGTTGAGATTATCATTTATCCGTAAACCGGTATCTGACGGAGACTTGATCGCACCTGCCCTTATCCCGTCCCTGATACTCATCATATTAAGGGCATCATTAAGGTCGGAGATCGTGATCTCATTGATATCGGTCCTCACTATATCTATATACTCCCTGAAGCTTTCAGGCTCCTCACTTTCTGCACTCAGCATCAGATCCAGGAATGAAGCGGCATTTTGTACGGAATAGATCTTTTCAAAAAGCTTTTCATATTCCTTTATCGTACCTGTCATTATGAGCTTTTCCTTAGCCCTGGTCATTGCCACATAGAGGATACGGAGCTCCTCTCCTATGGTATCAGATCTCATTCTGGAACTTATAGCATCCTTAAGGACCGGGTTAAACCTTACCTTCCTGTCCTGATCTGATAAACTTAACCCCACTCCCATATCCTTATGGATAAGAAGTTCTCCCCTTGAGTCCTTCATATTGAATTCCTTCCCCATCAGGCAAAGGAATACAACAGGGAATTCAAGTCCCTTTGACTTGTGGATACTCATTATACGGACAGCATTTCCTGCATCGGAGATCCCGGCTTCTCCAAGATCCATCTCCGACTTTTTCATCCTCTCAATATATCTTATGAATCTGAAGAGTCCCCTGAAGCCCGTCTTCTCGTAATCAGCAGCTCTTTTTATCAGAAGCCTCAGGTTTTCCCTGCCTCTTTCATTTCTGACCTCCGACAGGAAATAATGGTTGTCTTCTATTATCATCCTGATAAGCTCATGTATCGGAGTATAGGAGATGATATCCCTGTAGCTCTTTAGTTTTTTAAGAAAGCTGTCCCGTTTTATCCTTATATCTCCCTCTAATTCTGCTTTCTCGAATGCAGTAAAAAAGCTTCCATCACTGTGCTTACTCCTGATAAGGGAAAGTTCTTCATCATTAAATCCCCCGAAGGGACTCTTTAATACTGCTATAAAAGGAATATCCTGCCTCGGATTATCAAGGATATTTAATACATTGATGACATGCCGCACTTCCTTTGTCTTAAAATACCCTGATCTTGCTTCGGTGACCGCGGGTATGCCTCTCTTAATAAGGATATCCCTGAAAACCTCGTCATTACCGGAAGCAGTCCTCAGTAAGATGGCAAAATCCGAGTATTCCGCCTTTCTCTCTACTGTCTCGTCTCCCTGCCTCTCAGTGATGATAAGGCTTCCGATCATTTCTTTTATACGGAAAGCAGCGTAATAAGCTTCCTTCTCGTTTTTCTCTATTTCCTCATCCTCTGTTTCTTCTATCAGCACGAGCTCTGTCCGGTAATCTTCTTCGTTTCCGCCATAGGAACATCCGTAATTCAGGCGCTGGCTCTCATCATACTCCACTCCGCCTGCCTGTTCATGCATGATGAGAGCGAAAACATTGTTTACTGAATCGATAACAGTCTCTCTCGACCTGAAGTTCTTATTTAAGAGGATCCTGACTCCTTCTTTTCCGGCTTCATAATCCTTGAATCTCTTCATGAATATGCCGGGTTCTGCTAAGCGGAAGCTGTATATACTCTGCTTTACGTCTCCCACACAGAAGTATCCGTCATCCCTTGCAACAGCCTTCAATATCTCTTCCTGGATACTGTTACTGTCCTGATACTCATCAGTCATCACTTCCCTGTAAAGATCCTTATAAAGTGAAGCGCTCTCTCCCTTTAATATCTTTAACGCCAGATGCTCCACATCCGAAAAATCAAGGATATTTTTACTTTTCTTCTTTTCCCTGTATCTTTCCCTGTAAAGCATTACGAGGCGTGAAAGCTCCTTAAGGGCAGGGTATCCATAGGCCATTTCCTTAACCGCCTTTTCAGGATCCTTTGAAAAAAGGTCTTTCCTTATTTTCAATAGTGCTTCTTTAAGGCTGGTCCTTATGTTTTTGACTCTGTTACGTATCTCAGGATCTACCCTGTCATCTTTTTTAGAAGAGAGACGGCCGAACTGAAGATCTGTGAAGGAGTTGAATCTATCGGAATATGAAGCACAGGATCTTATTTCTTCAGCAGTTCCCATCTCGATTTTTAATAGATCGAGATACATATAAGGTCCGCCGGCTCCTTCTGATATCTCTATTAATGACTCGTATCTGCCGATCATCTCATCTAAAGCCCTGTTTGAAGAAGATATAATGAAGCGCGCCCATTCCGAGTTATCTGCTGCTTCCTTAAGATCCTCACCGTTATTTACGGCATTAAATGCCTCTTCATAGGGTCTGTCTATGGAAATGATCCATTCTTCGCTGTCAGGCCTTGAGTCCGCTGCACCTGAAAGATTAAGGATGTACTCCGCTATATCCTTATCCTCTTTCCCCGGTGAGCAGATGCTTAATAGCTTATAAAAGCTGTCATTTTCCTCTTCATAGGCTTCATTTAATATCTCATCGCAGGCATCTTCCTTTAATATGCCAATTTCGTTTTCATCTCCAACTCTGAATGACGGATCGATCCCCAGGACTTCAAAGTTCTCCCTTATGACCCGGACACAGAAAGAATCTATAGTCATTATGGAAGCATTATGAATAAGGTTTAACTGCTCCTTAATACGGATATTTTCAGGGTCATTTTCCGCAGCTTTAACAAGCCTCTTTCTTATCCTGTCCCTCATTTCGGAGGCAGCAGCATTGGTGAAAGTGACGGTAAGGATCCTGTCAATATCCACGGGATCATCAGGGTCTAATACTCTTCCGATTATCCGCTCTGTAAGGACTGCAGTCTTTCCGCTTCCCGCTGCAGCACTGACCAGGATATTCTTATTTCTGGTCTCTATGACTTTTTTCTGGTCTTCTGTAAATTCCATTTATATTCCCCATGCACAATAGATTCTTCGCTTCGCTCAGAATGACACTCACTCAGTGCCTCTCTGTCATCCTGAGCGTTAGCGAAGGATCTTTCCTACATCTATAGAAGATTCTTCGCTTCGCTCAGAATGACAAGGACTGCCAATGTCATCCTGAGGGCTTTAGCCCGAAGGATCTCTTTCATCCTTCATTTTCCTGATCACTTCGCCTGTGTCCTTTATCTTCCTCAATCTCCGCTCCGCGAATCCCTCTCTGCCCTTTTCAAAGCCGCAGCAGTCAGCGAATTCACAGTATTCACAAGGTGTCTTTCCGTTATACTTTGCAGGAGCGGCCTCGATCTCGCCGCGCCTTATCCTCTCCTTAAACTCAAAGGCCTTATTGATAACGTGATCTCTTATCACTTCAAATCCTTCAGTATCGGACACGGATGAAAATGCAGAAAAGCTTCCGTCCTTATTGTAGGTAACAGGTATCACCGATGATCTCTTTTCAATATCCCTGTCAAAAAGGCTTATGACTTCAGGATCACTGTTAACTATCCCCCGGAGCTTTAAGGAATCCATCCTGAGTTCCCCAATCTCTTCTTCTGTGCCGGTCTTTAAGTCACCTTCTTTAATAAGAGGATCATCGATATGGTAGTAAAAGATCCCGGCGGGGATAACTTCCTTTTCAGGATGCTCGATCTTTTCTATCTCCATCGCACTGTTTAAGTATATGGTAAGCTGCAGATCCAGACCGTAGTAGATCCTGGACAGATCAAAGTCTTTATTCCCGGACTTATAATCTATGACAGAGACATAGAGCTTTGACCCGTCTTGGGCGGTATCGATCCTGTCTATACGTCCGTAGAGCCCGTCATGTTCAAAACTCTTTTCAAATTTTTCCGCGTTAAAGCTTCCTTTGCCTGCCTGACTTCTTAAGGTCTTTATGGTGGTGTTGAGTATCCTGCCGATCCTGGTAACAAAGTACTTATTTCTCTTACTGCTTAAGAGGACCAGGTTCTCGTTCTCCCGGAGGTACCTTTCAAGGGCTCTTTCCGAAAGGCTCTCTGCCTCATTATCATTAAGATCCGAAAACTTTTTCCCCTCTTCTGCAAGTATCCCCCCGCATAAATTTAAGACTCCGTGAAGCACGCTTCCAAGGTCCCGCCTTTCAAATCCGAACTCCTCTCTCTCCATGGCTCTGAGACCGTACAGCATAAAGTGCCTGTATGCACACTCTGCAAATTTTTCAAGCCTTGTGGGACTTACCAATGAGTCTTTTTCATAGAGTACCCGGCTTATAACTTCAGAGATCCGGTCATTGGTATCGAGCTTATAAATACTGTCAAGGAGACTTTCGGCTTCATCCTTTAATCCCGGCACCGCCGATAACTCTCCGAACAGTTCCTTTGCTTCATCTAATCTCTCTTCATTCTTTAGGACAGATGCCATGAAAAGAAGCACGTCTCTTTCTGTATAAAACCTCTTCCTCAGATCCTCTTCCTTAAAATACTCTTCCTTTATCCCGGGTAATATCTTATTTATCTCCCGAAGGAAGAAAGAAGGTCTTAAAGTCTGTCCCTCACTGCTTCCTGCGGCATATGTAAGATAGAGCTTCTCCCCCGGCTTTGTCACATTCATATAGAAGTAGAGCTTATTTAAGCCGATCTTATCCCTGGCGGTTGGTGAAAGGGTAACTCCATTTCTTTCGATCGCTTCCCTGTCAAAGTCCGATAAAATGCCGGACCCTGAATTGACTTCGGGAATAAGTCCGTCATTCATCCCTGCGAAAAAGAGGACGCGGATATCATTCATTCTGCTCCTCGTCATGTCTCCGGCTTTTACACTGTCCATACCGGAAGGCAGTACCCCGATACGGATAGCTTCAAATCCTGCATTTACCATTTCAAGGTATCCCGTAAGATCAGTCTTTTCATCCGGTATAAGATTCTTTATTTTTGAAAAAAGCTGATCCGCCTTTTCTGTTATCTGTCCGTAAACACCTGCAGCCCTTAAGTTATTATCTGTCTTAAAGGCCTCAGCCATTTCACCGATCTTTTCCCTGGCTCCGGTACTGTCAAGGAATTTAAGGAGTTCGTCAGTATAGGCGCCTGCTGTTTTCTCTCTGCCTTTCATGGCATCCAAAAAAGGTTCAAGTACCAGCATGAGCTTTTCCCTTGCGGTATTTACAAGCTCCAGTTCCTCTTCTGTCTGGCCCTTTATATGTATCCTGAATTCACTGCTGTAGCTTTTTCTTCCCCTGATACCGAGAGCCCTCACATAGTTTTCAAGCCTGTCTGTGTCTTCTCTGTCAATATCCAGAAGGCCTGTGCGGAGAAAGCGGAATACCGTTTCATAGCTCATATTCTCACTCACGACTTCAAGTGCCGACCTTATAAATTCAGTATAGGGATTTAAGAGTATCTCTGTAGTGGAGTCAATGAATAACGGAACATTTTCTGCTTCAGCTTCTTCAGAAAGGAGTCTTTCATAGCTCCCGGGATCACTCATTATTATCCCGATATCCCTGTACCTTATTCCCTCTTCACGGACGAGCCTCATGATCTCGGAAATGATAAATACACTTTCTTTTTCCGGTGTATCGCACTTTATTACCCTGATGTCACTTGTATCGCTTAATGACGCTTTATCCGCTTTTTCCCTGAACAGATTCCTTTCAAGGTGTGAAAGCACAGGGCAAGCCGCGGATCGATTCTCAGGATTATCATAGAAATGGACTGTCTCAATGGTAAGCCCTTTTTCTTCCGCGATAGAGCGGATCTTAGCTATGGTTGAAACACTGAGCTCGAAAAGTGTTCCGTCCTTTCCATCGTAATTCAAGCATAGTGAAACATTGTCCACTATACCGAAGATATTCTCTAAAAATCTGTACTGAATGGGGGTAAAGCCTGTGAAATCATCCAGGTAGATATCAGCGCCCTTGAGGAAATCCGCTCTCTCCGATGCTTCACTAGCCCGGTCTAAGAGTTCTTCCTTTGTTACGAACTTTTCCTCTATCTTTTCCCTGAATGCCTTATAGAGTATATATATATCCTTTAATTTGGATGAAAGATACTTCCTCTCTTCTGTTTCCGAGAGCTTTTTTACGTCTTCCGGACTTATCTCATACTGGACGAATTCGCTTATAACAGACTTTATCTCGCTTACATAGCCCTGAAGTCCTGCGTTTCTTTTTAAGACTGTCATTTCGTCCCTGTGCTCTTCAATGACTGTCTTAAGTATGAGGTTTTTCCCGGTATCGTCGATTATCTCCTTATCGTCATTTCCTGCTGTATCAAAGATCCTGTGGGCAAGCCTCTGAAAAGAAAGGACATCTATGTTCATGATGGCCTGTCTTTCGGATTCCCGGATGAGCTTTTCCGTAACCATGTGGCTCACCTGTTCAGGCACTATCACGATGTGGTTCTTCTTAATGTCCTTTTCTGCTTTTTCTATACACTCCTTAAAGAGCGCAGTTGTCTTACCGCTCCCGGACTGCCCGAGATAGATCTTAAGCTTTCCCATTAGATCTGCCCCAGTTCCTTAAGCCAGATCTCACCCGATGCGTCACTTGGCATCCGGAGGTCTCCCCTCGGTGAAACTGCCACGGTTCCCACTTTAGGGCCGTCCGGAAGGCAGGACCTCTTAAACTGCTGTGAGAAGAACCTCTTATAGAATACCTTCAGCCACTTAAGTATCGTCTCTTTATCGTAGATCCCTTCAAACGTCAGAAGCGCAAGCCTCAGTATCTTTTTCGGAGGGAAGCCGAATCTCAGCATGTAGTAGAGGAAGTAATCGTGAAGTTCATAAGGGCCTACGAGATCCTCTGTTTCCTGCGAAATAACGCCGTCCTTCGGAGGCAGGAGCTCCGGACTTACAGGAGTATCCAGGATATCAAGCAGAACCTTCGACAGCTTCTTATCTTTTTCAGTATCAGCGATAAACCTTACAAGATGTCTCACGAGAGTCTTTGGAACCCCGGCATTTACAGCATACATGGACATATGATCCCCGTTATAGGTAGCCCAGCCAAGAGCGAGTTCCGAAAGATCTCCGGTTCCTATGACTATGCCGTTCTCCATATTTGCAATGTCCATTAAGACCTGGGTCCTCTCCCGGGCCTGGGCATTTTCAAATGTCACATCCTTTTTCTCATAGTCCTGTCCTATATCTTCAAAGTGCTGCAGGACAGATTTCTTTATATCCACTTCCCTGAAATCGCATTTAAGAGCTTTTATCAGGCTGACCGCGTTATTATAGGTTCTGTCCGTAGTACCGAAGCACGGCATTGTGACTGCTTTGATCCCGGACCTCTTAAGATTCAGGCTGTCAAAGGCTCTTACGGTAACAAGGAGCGCAAGGGTGGAGTCAAGGCCTCCCGATATTCCCACAACCGCAGTCTTTGCCCCTATATGCTTTAACCTCTGCTTAAGTCCCATCGCCTGGATATTAAGAACTTCATTACATCTTTCAAACCTCTGATCCTCATCATCAGGTACAAAGGGGAACCTGTCAGGCTTATATGAAAGACAGGTCTCTTCCGGAGACAGAGCGATATCAACGGTAACATATCCTTCATCCTCTAGTACTGTAAAGGTATTTGTCCGTCTTCTCTCTGCTTTTAATTTATTTACGTCGATCTCTCCGTATATGATCCCGTTCTTAAACGGCTCTGCCTGAGACAGGATCCTGCCGTTCTCCGCGATAAGGTTGTCTCCGCCGTACAATACATCCTGTGTGGATTCACCCTCTCCTGCAGATGAATAGACATAACCTGAAATGAGCCGTCTCGAAAGAGCTGAGAGCATGAGTCTTCTGTACTCCTTCTTTCCGATAAGCTCGTTACTGGCAGATAGATTGACGATAAGCTCCGCTCCGTTCATGGCATGGCCTGAAGAGGGCGGGCAGGGTACCCACACGTCCTCGCATATTTCCGCAGCAACCGAAAAATCGCACGCCTCTGATGTATTACGTATCAGGATCTTCGTGCCGAAGGGCACCTTATCTTCTCCAAGATCTATCAGTACAGGCTTTTCCGGTCCTGGTGTAAAATGTCTTGCTTCGTAAAACTCATTGTAATTCGGGATATTCCTCTTTGGTATCAGGGCGATCACCTTTCCCTTATAAAGAGCGGCTGCCACATTATAGAGCTTATTTCTGTATTCAAAGGGAAATCCCACAAAAATAAGGGCATCTGTCTTCTTTGTAAAAGACGCAACCCTTAATACTGCTTCACGAGCGCTTTTTAACAGTCTCTCCTGAAGAAGAAGGTCAGAAACCGTATACCCTGTAATGCACATCTCCGGAAAAACGATGACCTTTGCCCCGTTTTCCACTGCTTCGGAAATGGCTCTCTGAATCTTCTCCGCATTGAAGTCAGTGTCTGCAACCTTTATATCGCTTGTTGCAGCTGCTACCTTGATAAATCCGTCTCTCATGAAAACTCCCTCGCTTAAATCAGATCCTTCGCTTTGCTCAGGATGGAAAAACGTTCAGTGAACGTTTTTCGGGCACGTCTTCGAGCACCGAGTGCGAGAGTGCCCCGCACAAAACACCGAGATCACTCTATCATTCTATGAACTATTGCCCGAAGAATCTAATATGCACTCTTTAATAACTCTTCCATCTCTGCTACAGTGAATTTATATGCTTTACCACAGAACTGGCACTTGAGCTCGGTATCTTCTCCATCGTCGATAAGGCTCTTCAAATCCTTTTCACCAAGGCTTAAGAGTACCTTCGATACCCTGTCCCTGCTGCAGTTACACTTAAATGACACTTCTTTTGGTTCGTAGATCACAGGATCCAGCCCCTCAAGCACCATATTTATAAGGTCTTCCGGGGTCTTACCCGTTTTTATAATGTCTGTTACAGACCTGATCTTTTTAATATTCTCTTCTACAGTGGAAATACTTTTTTCCGTAGCTCCGGGCAGCATCTGGACTATAAATCCTCCGGCAGCCCTCACGGTATTATCCTTGTTCATGAGTACGCCGAGTCCCACTGCTGACGGAACCTGCTCGCTCGCCGCAAAATAATACGTGAGATCTTCAGCGATCTCACCGTTTACGAGCTCTGTTTCCCCGATATAGGGGTCCTTTAATCCCTGATCCTTAATAACCTGAAGGGTTCCTCTTCCGACTATGCCTCCTACATCAAGCTTTCCGTCAGATTCCCTTATGGGAAGTATCACTTTCGGTTCATGAGCATATCCCTTCACATGCCCTTCAGCATCTGCGGTGACCGTAAGCCCCTCCACAGGACCGTCCGACCTTATCTGGAGCGTGAGCTTATCATCTCCCTGAAGCATATATCCCATCATCGCGCCTCCTGTTAAAAGGCGCCCCAGTGCCGCAGTCACCACCGGACTGGTATTATGAAAGGCTCTTGCACACTCAACTGTTGTAGCAGTAGTTGCAGCAAAAGCCCTCACTTCTCCGGCAGCGCTGGAAGCACGTACCATATAATCTGTCATTTTTTACCTTTCACTGTTTTCACTGAATTCAAGCAGCATTTCCACCAGATCCTTATAGGTCTGGGATATTTTGATTAGCCTGAATCCGCATCTTATATTTCCATCCTCTTCTGCGAGGGAGTAACGCCACTTTCCTATTATCCTTATCTTCTTCCCTGTGTCGGAATCAAACATTATATTTACCTGTTCATTATCCTGGAAGTCCTCGGTGAATGTTCCCGCAGGAAAACGGATACCGATACCGGATTTCGATACATCATGGATCATTCCCATATAGAGAAGATTCATATCCCCAAAGTGGCAGGATGCAACATCGTCATAGGATATCCTGACTTCCCCTCTCTGCTTTTTAACTGTCAGCATCTCTATATACTGAACGGCATAGGTATTGTAGACATCGTCAAAACTGATGGCAACGCCTTCTATCGTAACAGGGGTTCCATACTGATTATTGTATAAAAGATCGTAAATGATATCCTCATTGGGACAGATAGGAATGTTATTATCGTCGTATGCGCAGGTGGTGATAAGGATATCATCTATATCCATCTGCTCCACAGCAGTAACCTCCATCCGGACACTGGGGTCCAGCTCGCAGGTTATGACTATCTCCGTCCCTTTTCTGACGTTGTTTAGCTGCATAAGTCTCCTTATTCCCGACTAAATCTAACAGATACAACCATTATATAGTCTCTGAAATATGACTGTCAACGCAAAGAATGTATTAAAGGACGTACTAAAAAACAAGTCAACGAGAACCGTCCCCGTTGACTTGTTTTCTGCGTGCGACAAGATTCGAACTCGCGACCTTCTGGTCCGTAGCCAGACGCTCTATCCAGCTGAGCTACGCGCGCAAATATGATGCCGCTTTTTTCGCGACTTGGTTATTCTACAAAAAATCTTTCTGAATGTCAACACGGTTTCTGTATAAAGATAGAAAGATAGTATGTTATAATTCCTACGAATTAAAAACCCTAATGTCATTCTGAGCGCAGCGAAGAATCTATGAGAGATCCTTCGCTAACGGTCAGGATGACTTATGAGAGGAAATATTATGAAAAAGGCTGCGAATACTTTTAAATTAATGATCTTTACTGCGATACTGGGAGCTTTTGCGGGGCTCGTGATATGGTGCTTCTTAAAGGCAGTCAGTATCTCAACAGGACTTATATGGGAGAAACTTCCAAAATCCACCGGATTTACTTATGCTCCACTCATTATATGCATTCTCGGCGGGCTCATTGTCGGGATCATCCACAGATTCTCCGGCGACTATCCTGAAGAACTGCAGGACGTGATGGAAAAGATACAGAAAGATAAGCACTACGATTATCACCCAATGGCCGCGATGTTGCTCTGTGCCTTTTTCCCTCTGGTCTGCGGAGCCAGTGTCGGTCCCGAAGCGGGACTTACCGGTATAATCGCTGCCCTCTGTTACTGGGTAGGCGATAATGTGACCTTTGCAAAGAATAATACCGAAATGATCTCAGAGATCGGTGAAGCTGTGACCCTGGGACAGCTCTTCCACTCTCCCCTGTTTGGTATCCTCGCTGTTGAGGAAAATGATGACGAAACCACCGATGATACCCTAAAGCAGATGTCAAGAGGCAGTAAGCTCATGTTCTACGGTATATCCACTGCCTCCGGTTTTCTCGTTGTAAATACCATGAATGGGCTCTTCGGTACTGCCATGAGCGGTTTCCCCTCATTTTCTGCTGTAAGTATGGAAAAGAATGACTTTATCTCAGCTCTTATCTATATCCCTGCAGGACTTATACTCTATGCCCTTTTTGAGCTGAATGAGCGCCTTATGTCTGCTCTTTCACGCTTTATCCCGCCCATCATCCGTGAGACCCTGTGCGGGGCCGTTATCGGACTTATCGCCATATCCATTCCCCTGGCCATGTTTTCAGGAGAAGAACAGATGGGTGAGATGATCTTATCCTTTACTGAGTACAGTCCCCTGTTCCTCGCAGGTATCTGTTTATTAAAAATAATAATGACCACCTTCTGTATCCGTCTCGGGATGAAGGGCGGTCACTTTTTCCCTCTTATATTCTCATGTACCTTACTGGGACTTTCGTTATCCTTGCTGATATTTGCAGGAGATCCCGCACCCCATGCTGCCTTTGCCGCAGCCACTGTAACAGCCACGGTCCTCGGGGCCCAGCTAAAGAAACCGATTGCGGCATCTCTCCTTCTCCTTCTCTGTTTCCCCATAAATACCCTCTTCTGGGTATTCCTCTGTGCAGCCATAGGGTCTAAGGTTTCCGAGAGATTCAAGGCAACATGAAAAAATCCCCCGCAGTTCTAACTGCGGGGGCGGAAACAGATCCGGCTAATGCTAATGCTATTCCTTTTCCTTTTCAGACTTTTCCTCTTTTTCTTTCTCCGGCTCTTCATCCGGATCTCCATAATAGTACACTGATCCGAGATTCATGACAAATCCGGATGAAAGTCCACTTGAATAATGATCCCTGTAATATCTGCTCTCATTGATCAAAGGATTATTGACTATAACGCTTCCCGTATAATTCCCCTGTCCTGTCAGAACAATGTAATTCCCGGAAACTTCGGCGTGAAAATCCTTCTTGAAATTGGGCCTTGCAGGGTTATACTTTTTATCCCACTTCAATTTCTTAGAAAAATTCTTAGACTTCTCACCTTTATCCTCAGTCAGCCTGGGGCCGAGAAGGGTAATCTTCTTTATGGTATTTCCATTAATTTTGAGATTGCCATTCAGGATCTTCTTTCTTTCCTTTTCCGCCTTATCCTGCCCTGTTTGGCTAAAAACGCTGAAATCTTTAATATACCCTGTTTTCCCGAGGAAAGTTGTTTCCGCATATTTTATGTCACAGGGAAGAATATTGAATCTTATCCAGTTCTCCTTTTTCTTAAAATAGCTGTTAAACTCCTTGATAAATGCACTGTCAAGTCCCGACTCCTTTCTGAAAGAAAGAGAAAAGCAGGGATATTTTGGCTTTTTAGCGTTTTCGTCGGGAACATCCCTGTTATTCTTTAATTTTACTTCAACGCTATGGAACTCCTTGGATTCGGAATTATAATGTTTGGCCATTTTACGGGAATACATACCGAACTCTTTACCATCAACATAAACATGTACATCAAACTCTGCTCTCTCGGATGTGGTAGCGGAAGGAAGCTCATATTCATATAGATAATCCTCTTCTCTGATACATATATTCTTTCCTTCTTTTTCATCGTACTTATATGAATTAACGGGATCATTGGCGGGCATGATCTTCCTGCCGTCATAATAGTAATTATCCCATAAATTGACAATCACCTTATGTCCCCCTATCTCCCCGAGATCCAGGTCTTTCCATTGATGCTCCAGTGTCTTATCGGGAACATCCGGTTTATCCCCTCCGATCTTATAATACCCCTGATTATGCGTCCATGGGAAGGCATCTGCACACCATAGAAAGTCAGATGCATATGTTCCGATATTTCTTAAATATTCCCCTATACTATTATATGAAGTGATAGTTTCTTCGTGTTGTTTTATTAATTTTATTTCTTTAATATCAGCTTTATTTACAGAAGCAATGCCTATACCCTCATCATTTGCCGCATACCATACAGGTAAAGCGGTATCCCAGCTCACAGTAAGTCCAGAATATTCTAAACTCACGGCGGGACCGTATATTGTCAAATCCCCGTCTCCCTCAAATGTGATAAACGGTTTGGCAAATTTGGTTTTTTCACCCGAATAACTGCCAACGTAACTACCGCAGTTAAACGCAGAATAAATATCATATCTGTAATCATCAATTTTTAATATCTGCCGAACCTGCAAAGAATTCTTTCTTTCAAAGGTAGAATAGCCTCCGAGATAATTATGTCCTTTTAGATCTATCTTATAATCAACGCGCTCTGAGGCCACATTGTCCGAAAGCTTTTCGGGCACAAATACAAAGGCACCCTTTTTATCATGGCTCAGAATATCGTCATATTTGCCCACTATATTCACATTATCCATGGAAATGGTACGGGCCGCGGGATCATAGGTCAGTCCCTCTATATTGATCCTGTTGCCGCCGGTAGGCCTGTCAAAGAGACCGTCTTTACGTATAAATATCAAAGTCCCCTGGATATCCTTTGTATATTCGGTCAGATTTGCATCCTGATCTCCGGGCTGTGCTGTGTTCTCCTCATCAACCGTTTCCTGGGTCACTACCCCCCCGAAAAATCGGGCATTATCTCTTCTCCCATGACCGGACTTACGGTCAGTACCGCCATTGCAGCCGACATAAGAAGAGACATCAGTGTCCTCATCCTTTGTCTCTTAAGCATCTTCTTTTCTCCCTCCGTTTGTTTATAATTGTTTGCTGCCCCTGGATTTTCCTGAATAAAAAAACCTCCCGCAGCGTCTATATTTTACACTACGGGTGGTTTTTTTTCAATTCGATCCTGAATTACGATAGCGTAAGTTCGTTGTAGGAATTAAACTTACTTTGCGAAATCAGTTACTCTGCTCTCACGAACGATATTTACCTTGATCTGGCCGGGATATTCCATTTCATCCTCGATCCTTCTCGCAATATCGTGTGCCATGATAACCATGTCAGCATCTGTAACCTGCTCGGGAACAACCATGACCCGAACCTCTCTACCTGCCTGAATGGCAAAGGACTTTTCAACTCCCTTAAAGGAATTCGTAATATCTTCAAGCTGTTTAAGACGATTTGTGTAAGCATCCAGAGTCTCTCTTCTGGCTCCGGGACGAGCTGCGGATATGGTATCTGCAGCCTGTACTACGCATGCTATAAGTGATGCAGGTTCTACATCTCCGTGATGCGCTTCTACTGCGTTAATGACAATAGCTGACTCTTTGTACTTCCGGCAGAGATCTGCACCAAGCTGGATATGGCTTCCTTCCATTTCATGGTCAACAGCCTTTCCTATATCATGCAGCAATCCTGCTCTCTTTGCGATACGTACATCCAGTCCGATCTCTGAAGCGAGGAGACCTGAAAGTATGGATACTTCGATGGAATGTTTTAACACATTCTGGCCATAACTGGTCCTGAGCTTCATTCTTCCGAGAAGCTTCACAAGTTCGGGATGGAGATTCGGTACTCCGCATTCGAGGCATGCTGCCTCTCCTTCTTCCCTGATCATGGTATCCACTTCTTTTCTGGCCTTTTCGACCATTTCCTCGATCTTTGCAGGATGGATACGTCCATCCACGATGAGCTTTTCAAGTGCGATACGTGCTACTTCTCTTCTCACGGGATCAAATCCCGACAGTACAACCGCTTCCGGTGTATCATCAATGATAAGATCTACACCTGTTAAGGTCTCAAGGGTTCTTATATTCCTTCCCTCTCGTCCTATTATCCTTCCCTTCATTTCATCTCCGGGAAGCTGTACCACGGAAATAGTTGTTTCTGAAACATGGTCTGCCGCACATCTCTGTATGGCATTTACAACATATTCCCTGGCTTTCTTGTCCGCTTCTTCCTTAGCACGTGACTCATATTCCTTGATCATCAGTGCGGACTCGTGCTTTACGTCGTCTTCTACTATCTTTAAAAGATATTCCTTAGCCTGTTCAGAGGTTAAACCTGAGATCCGTTCAAGTTCCCGTACACGATCTTCGTTAAGCTTGGCAATTTTCTCCTTTTGCCTGTTGAGCTCTGCTTCACGGTCTGCACAGCTTTGTTCTCTTCTCTCAACCTGTTCGGCCTTCTTGTCCACAGCTTCTTCTTTCTGCTGTGCACGTCTTTCAAGTCTCTGAGCCTCTGCGCGCCGGTCTCTTGCTTCTCTTTCGATCTCATTCTTCTGGTTGATGGACTCTTCCTTCACTTCCAGAAGCTTTTCACGCTTCAGTTCCTCAGCTGCTTTTTCAGCCTTCTCGGTTATTTCCTTAGCCTTTGTATCCGCATCTCCGATGATCTTCTCGATCTTTCTCTCATGGAGATTTGTGGCTATGATCGCTGATACAGGTACCGCTACTACCAGAGTCACAACTACTGCGATAATAGTAGTCATCATCTGTACAGGAGCACCTCCTATTAAGTTTTTATAAACAACTATTTTATTCTAATTCATAAAGGCGTTCCACGTCAAGGGAAACCTTACGGCAGAGTGATCTTTACCCTGTCTATCCTGTTTTTACCGATGCTTATTACTTCCAGAAGTGTTCCGTCATCCAGGATACACTTTTCTCCGGCATTTGGCAGATGATCGAGCTTACCAAGTACAAGCCCTCCCAGGGAATCATAATCTTCTGATTCGAATTCCGTTCCGAGAGCATCGTTTAAGTCATCGAGCTTCATACCCGCGTCAACATCAAACTCGCGGTCGCCCTTTCCAATACTCTTTATAAGGTTCACTTCATCCTGATCGTACTCATCCCTTATCTCACCCACGATCTCCTCTAAGAGATCCTCCATGGTGATGATACCCTCTGCAGCACCGTACTCATTTAGTACTATCGCCATGGTTACGGAGTTCTCCTTCATTTCAAAGAGGAGTTCACTTGTCTTCTTCATTTCGAAGGTATACCAGGCTTCCCTCATGATATCCCGGACACGGAAATTATCCTTTTCCTTAAAGAAAACGTCCTTCATATGAAGTATACCGACGATATTGTCGGTGTCCTCAGCATATACCGGTATCCTTGAATAAAGGTCATCGGTAAATACTTTTGCCACGTCCTCATAAGAAGCATTGATATTTACCAGGGTCACATCGATACGGGGTATCATAATATCCCGGGCTCTGCTGTCCCCGAAATCCACCACGTTATTGATGATCTTTTTTTCCGACCTTTCGATAACGCCGTCTTCATGGCTTACGTCTACGAATGTCCGAAGCTCATCCTCTGTAAGTGAATTATCCACATTATTTAAGTCGATCTTAAAGATCCCCAGGATCAGCTGTGAAATCCCGTTTATCACAAAGATCACCGGGGTTAATATCCACATAAGGTAATAGATGATATTTGCAACAGCAAGGGCTATAGGCTCTGAAAAAACCGCAGCCACACTCTTCGGTGTGATCTCTCCGAATATAAGGATAATAAAAGTGAGGCCCAGTGTCATGGCCCCCACGGGGATACTCATTTTTATCGCTATTAACGTAGCCAGGGCTGAAGCCGCCATGTTGACGATATTATTCCCGATAAGCACTGCCGACAGCATCTTTACCGAGTTATCGTGGATATCAAGAAGCCTCTTCGCTCTTTTATTCTCATCGGCAATAGATCTTATCCGTATCTTATTGATACTTATAAGTGCAGTCTCCGACCCTGAGAAAAAGGCTGATAGCAATATTAAGATTACAAGGCAGATCCACTCTGCGTAGTTTGTCAAGTTATTTCCTCCGTGAATAATCAAATACTTGTCATCCTGAGCGTTAGCGAAGGATCTCTCTTAGATTCTTCGCTTCGCTCAGAATGACACTAATTTAATGATACAAACGCCAAAAGTCTAAATGGCGTTTGAACTTGTTCAAAAAGCCATTTGACTTTGGGCGTCAAACAATATGGAAAAATGTCCAGTGGACACATGACCAAAAACAGGTTTATTTTTGGTCATTTAGTTTTTCGGGCACGCTTTGATGCGCTGAGCGCATCAGTGCCCCGTCGCAAGTGGCAATTTACGTAGTATACTCGCAAACGCAATTAACTGCGTTTGCTCGTTATACCGTTTTGATACTGGCAGTTATTTACATTACTGAGTATAAATTAGCGGATTGCGAGTTTTGTAGGAAAAACGTCCAGTGGACGTTTTTCGGGCATGTTTTGACGCGCCATGCGCGGCAATGCCCCGTTATTGCGAGAGTTGCTGAAAGCGACGGAGCAATTCGTTGTATCAAAACAGTGATTCAGTACTTTTGGCGTCTGAATCATTTAATTCATTCCTTACAAAATATCTGTAAATCGTTTAAAGGCTTCCCGGCCTTCATCAGTCATCTTAAAGACGCCTGCATCCTCTAACACACGTTTGAATACAAGTCCTATCTCTTCTTTAAGGATGTCATCAATATTGCTTTCATTGATATCACCCCTTGCCGTAATAAACCCTTCTGCCCAGTCAGCGTGTTTTTCCGTAAGTTCATTATCTCTTAATGAGCTTCCTTTAAGGATCGCATCCTTCAGGGCATCCATCTCCTTTATAAGCCTGGGAGGAAGGATTGCAAGGCCCATTACTTCAATAAGTCCTATATTCTCCTTCTTAATGTGATGGAGTTCGTTATGGGGGTGATATACACCAAGAGGACACTCCGGAGTCGTGATATTATTCCTGAGTGCAAGATCCATCTCAAAGAGGCCGTTCCTCTTTCTCACTATAGGTGTGATGGTATTATGGGGTACTCCATCGGTTTCTGCGAAAATGAACGCATCCTCGTCGGTATAGCCTCTCCACTCCTTCAGGATATGATCAGAAAGATCGATAAGCCTCTCAGGATCCTTTCCCTTGATCCTTATGACTGAAAGGGGCCAGACCAGAGTGGCGCAGGTTATATCTTCGTATCCTTTCACTGTGAAGACCCTGTCTTCCTTTGCCCCTGCCATGGGAAACTCATAGTTTCCTCCCTGGAAATGATCGTGAGAAAGAATAGATCCTCCGACTATTGGGAGATCTGCGTTTGATCCAATGATGTAATGCGGGAACTTCTCAATAAAGCCAAAGAGCTTCTTAAAAGCTTCCCTGTCTATTTTCATCGGGATATGATCTTTATTAAACACTATACAGTGCTCGTTATAGTAGACATATGGAGAATACTGTAAGAAAAAGTCATAGCCTCCGATATTTACGGGTATTATCCTGTGGTTCTCTCTGGCGGGATGATCCATTCTCCCTGCATATCCCTCATTTTCAGCACAGAGCTGGCACTTGGGATATGATGAAGCCTTAGCCCTTCCAGCTGCTGCAATTGCCTTCGGGTCCTTTTCCGGCTTACTAAGATTTATGGTGATATCGAGATCCCCATATTCAGTAGCAGTCTTCCACTTTATATCCTTTTTGATCCTGTCACGCCTGATATAATTGGTGTCACAGCTGAATTTATAGTACCAGTCAGTTGCTTTCTTCGGATCCTCTCTGTACAGGGTATCGAATTTACTCCTGACTTCAGATGGCCTCATTGTAAGGCAGTTCATTATCTTTGTATCGAAAAGGTCCCGGGAGGTGACTCCGTTATCTTCGATGATCCCGTTTTCATATGCATGATCAAGGATCTCATCGAGGATAACTTCAAGAGAAGTCTCTGTCTCTTTTTCCGGCTCTTCGTAAGAGTCAAGCTTCAGGAGATCGAGTAAGAGGTTCCTCGTATAGATCACATCATCTTCTTTGATAAGACCGTTTCTAAGGCCGTATTTAATAAGCCCGCTGATCGCATTGTAAATCATTATCGTCCATGCTCCTCATTCCCAGAGACTGCCCATGTCATCCTTGGAGCTTTGCCCGAAGGATATCAGAGATTCTTCGCTTTGCTCAGAATGACATCGCTTTTCTTACTATTGGATCCTTCCTGCGCCGTCAGCAGCATCGGCAATATAGAACTCACAGTTTTTCCCTGTCTTCTTAAGATAGGCATCAGCTATCCTTTTCTTGAACTCTTCAACCGTATCTTCCTTTACAATTGATACGGTACATCCTCCGAATCCGCCTCCCGTCATTCTGGAGCCGATCACTCCGTCTATCTTCCAGGCTTCTTCCGCAAGGATATCCAATTCCTCGCATGAAACCTCGTAGTCATCTCTGAGTGACAGATGAGACTCTTTCATGAGAACTCCAAAGGTATTTAAGTCTCCTTTTTTAAGAGCGTCAACAGCCTTAATTGTCCTCTGGTTCTCAAGCACTGCGTGACGGCCGCGTCTTAACGCCACAGGATCCTTTATGGCATCCTTAACCTCCTCGAATTCAGCTTCATTAAGGTCTCCGAGAGTCTCCACATTCTTAACTATCTGGATATACTTAAGTGCCGATTCGCTCTCTTTTCTTCTGTCGTTATAAGCGCTCCCCGCAAGAGAATGCTTAACTTTACTGTTGGTTATGACTATCTTCTCATTCTTCATATTGAGAGGCACATGCTCATATTCGAGTTTTGCAGTGTCAAGGAAGATGGCATTTCCCTTTTTACCCATGGCGGATGCGAACTGGTCCATTATGCCGCAGTTCATTCCGTTATAATTATTCTCCGAATACTGTCCGAGAACTGCACAGTCAGGCATTGAGATATCGATGCTGAAAAGATCCCTTATGATCACTGCAGCAAGCTCTTCTATGGACGCTGAAGCGGAAAGCCCTGCTCCTGCAGGCAGATCTCCTTTCATCACCATATCGTAACCGGACGGGATATCATATCCCTTTTCACCGTAGGCCCAGATAACTCCCAGTTGGTAATCATACCAGAGACCGTGATCATTGGGCTTAAGGCCACGGATAGATGTCTCTATAACGCCGTTATCGGAATAATTTAAGTTAAACCACCTCACCTTATCGTCATCCCTTTTTCTCGCCACTGCATAATTTCCCATAGTAAGAGCGCAAGGGAATACATGCCCGCCATTATAGTCGGTGTACTCTCCGATAAGGTTCACCCTGCCCGGCGCAAAATAGGTTCGGATGTCTCCTTCGGCTCCGAACCTCGTTTCAAACTCTTTTCTGATTTCGTTGATAATGTCCATTTTTCTATCCTTTCTTGCCTGTAATTAGAGCTACAATACCGTATCATCCTTGACCTTCATGATAAAACAGTCCGATTTCACCGGAAAAAGCGTGAGCTCCGATGTAATGGTGACCCCCATATTTTCTCCTGCGTTAAGCGCACTCCACACATATCTTAACTCCGAAACCGGCATGGTCTCCGGAGCTTCGTAGCGTACATCAAGCCCGACACCCTTCCTGTCACTTAAAACCCTGAGTCTTTCCTCCAGGATCTTTTTATACGTTTCAAGACATCTGTCGGCAATTTCATTTAATATCATGCCCTTGGTATATTCTCCCTGGGCAAAATACTCGTCACTCTTCCTTGTAACATTGGCCCCGAGCGTGAGGATGACCCCTGCTACTCCCGTTCCCGAAGGAGTCGGGGGAATGGATCTATCGGGCATCTTAAAATAGACCACTCCGGAAGTCATATGGATAATATCCCGGATCTGGCTGTTAACGTCCTCAAAATCACTGCGAACATTTCCAACTTCGATGAGTTCGGGAGAAAACCCCAGCCCGGACAATATCTCATCTGCGGAAAAATCCGGACACTCGTCGTTAAATATGAACCTGTTTCCGTCAAGATAATATGACATTATATTTTAGATCTCTCCCAGAGTATAAAATGCATCATCGCTAATCAGCATGTCGGAATTTTCAAGTACCCAGGCCTTAGCGGCGGTTCCGCCTTCCTTAACGGTACCGAATTCCTCTGCAAGAAGCCTTATTTTCCTGTATTCTTCGTCCTTACACACATAACGCAGGATAAAGAGCACATATTCACCGCTCTTACGGCTTCTTAAAAATCTGCTGACCAGATGTCCCGCTTCTTTCCCTGCCCTGCAGAAAGCAGAAGCATCATCAATGGTCTTAAAGAAAATGAGGATAGATCTGGAGTCCGCCTGCTGATCCTGTGGATCTGATAATATCCCCATGGCTTTTTGAACTTCCCTTATTTTTTCTGCGAAATCACTCAGATCCTCAGTCCGTCTCGTGTGAAAGAGAATGGAGATGCTTCTGTCTTTAAGAACGCTGATCTGGGCACTGGAGCCCCGGAGTGCATTTGCGTTTGATTCTCCCAGCGCAAGTGCAGCCTGGGTCAGGATCTCATTAAAAAACTGACCTGACTTACTGTTCTTTTCCAGAATGTCATCCAGGTTTATCCCGAAGCTTATCATCTCTTCTTCAGATAAGACGCACCTTATTTCATTTTCACCGAGTTTCGTGAATTTCATAAAGTTCTTTCTTTTCCCAGGAAAAACAATGCAACCGTAGCTACTCCGGTGTGGGTTCCTATAGTAGTGCCTATCCTGAAAGTCTCTACTTTTCCCTTTTGAGCAGGGAAGGTTTCCTCTATCTTTTTCTTAAGTGCCTCCGCATCATCCGGGCAGTCGGAATATGAGATATAGCACCTTCCGTCATAGTCTGTTCCGTTTGCCGCCAGGGCTTCCATTTTCTTAACAGTTTCAAGTATAACCTTTTTCTTGGTCCTTACCTTGGAAACCACCGCGAGCTTTCCTTCTGCATCCACGTCGATAAGCGGGCAGATACTTAAGATATTCGCTACCGCACCCGCTGCAGCCGATACCCTTCCGCCTCTTATAAGGCTTGTAAGATCCGATGTGAAGACCCAGTGGTTAACTGACATCTTCATGTTTTCAGCGAGATCTCTTAATTCCTCGATACCCATCCCGGCATCTTTCCTGTCACAGAGCTCCTCCATCAGGAGTCCGTAACCGGCAGATGCACACAGGGAATCGACTATATATATCTTCCTGTCTGGAAAACTCTCCCTCGCATCTTCCGCAGCCACATTTGCGGAATTAAATGTTCCGGAAATACCGGAAGAAAGGGCAATATGAAGTATGTCGTGTCCTTCTTCAAGCATCGGTTTCCAGAATTTCAGGTATTCATCCGTATTTACCTGGGATGTGGTAGGCGTTGCCCCTTCTCTCTCCCTCTGGTAAAACTCCTTAAGACTCATACTCTGACCGTAGTCATCGTAATAATCCCTGCCATCCATATGAAAGTGAAAAGGTACCCATTTGATATTCCGCTCACTGAGCCTCTCAATGGAAAGGTCAGCGGTGGAACAGCATGTTAATTCGTAATCAGCCACAAGCTTTTCCTCGATGTCGTATATTTATAGATAGTTTTAGGTATATAAGTATACCATGTATCAGTGTAAAAGTGCTATACTATCTTTTATAATGAAAAATTCTTTTAAATATTTTGAAAATCTGGAATGCAGGTACTATCCCTGTCACAAAATGCCGGAGGGAGAGGGCATCAACTGCCTTTTCTGCTACTGTCCGCTATATTCTTTTGAATCCTGTCCGGGGAATTACACGACTAAAGAAAAAAACGGGAGAAAACTGAAAGTCTGTACAGACTGCACCTTCCCCCACAAAAAAGACAACTATAAAGAGATCATAAAGATCCTTGCCAACAGATAATGGCAGATTTACTCTTTGCTTACTATTACGCAGAAACCACTGATGAATTCAGGAGATTCTTTGCATTGTTGTAGTGGTTCTTTAGTTTTAAGCAACAACTGAAGATGATCCCACTAGTTCTTTGGCTTTGCAATACTCACTGTATGAGATTACTTTCTGTTCTGCTTCCTCTGCAAATAATCTGCCTACCTTCGTCATAGATATCCACTCCTTTGTTTTTCTGCTTAATTCATCATCAATCACTTTATCGGAGAATACCAGAATGCCTGAAAGTATAAGCACCATGATATCCTCATTTTTTATTTCCTTTGCCATGTTAATGGCATTTTCTATGGCTCTTCCCTGCTGATCCTTTTTGTAAGAGAGCGGAAGGAGAATAAACTCCATTATCTCTTCGTCTGAGAGATCTTCACCCGTCTTTATCTTCCTGTTCAGTTTTCTCCTGATCTTTTCAGATGGAAGCTCTGACAGAAATGCTGCCTCCTCTTTCAAGACCACCGCTCCAACATTTATACCGGTTTTCACCTCGGATCTTTTTACATCCGCCGTGTATATTACAATCATTACGATCTGAATATCTGCGGCTCCTTCTCCAAAGTATCTTTCAAGGATCCGGTAAATATATCCAAGATATTTTAAGTGATTCCTTTTCTTATAGGAGCTTTCGTAGTCGATTACAGCAACTCTTCCGTCCTCCAGAAGGAACAGGTTATCAATCCTCAACTCGTTTGCTGATATCTCCGGAAGATTTGTCGGCAAAACCTCCACGATCTTCGGAAGATTAATGCCGTACACATTCAGGGAAATATCTCTGAATTTTTCTGCAAAGACCTTGCTGGCAATGTCTTTGTTCTGATATGCAATTTCTGACAAGTTCTACTCCTTTCATTATCGTATTTTGTGCCTGTACAGGCAAGCGATTTTATAGAAGATTAATTAATAAATTGGGAATTACTAGGCGGAATGCCTCAAAAGAAATAAATGACGATTGGAATAATATGCTGTCTAAAATGATATGTCAAGAGCCGGTCATCTTCAGATAGCGTAAGCTGATCATCTTCATAATACCTGCATTATCAAATATATAATGTTATCAAGGGTGTCGAGGGTGATCATGTTTAAGATAGAGAAAAAAAGCCCGACATTGACACCTCTCCATAAGAAAGATATCCCTGCGGGCTTTTTGTATTATGTTATTCTATTTACGCAGAAACCACTGATGAATTCAGGAGATTCTTTGCATTGTTGTAGTCATCGAGTGAGATTCCGGCCAGATCACAAGCCTCAGTCTCTGTGTATCCTTTTGACACTATACTCATTGACCGCTAAAAGTATGTTCATCACAGTTCTCCGTATTTTGAACGATATTTCTCCAGTTCAGCTTCTGCCGTATCAGCCCGGTTTCGCTCTCTCTCGGTATTCATCCTCTCCTCAGCCCTACCTTCTTCGCGTCCTTCTTCACGGCCTTCTTCACGGAACAGTTCCATGGTTTCCACTTCGTTGTATTCTGTTAAAAGCATACCCTGTACCTCCGATCTGTGAGTTTTAAGGAACGACTTTATCTGAAAATCCTCTGGCATATTATTTATTGCTTTATCAACCGCATGTTTTATGTCCATATCCGTGCAATTCTTTCTTATCTCATCCACAAACCACGAGTATTCTTTCAAGGGCTTACATGCATCAAGCAGCTTCTTATTTCTCCCGTAGTTTATGTTCAGCATCCTTACGGATACCTCAATATCACCCTCGGGACCACTGAGGAAAGAATCGCTGAGCTTAAGTATCTGCTCGTCCGGCTCATCATCTGTACCGTTATAGAAGGTTATGAGTTTTGGCATCGGAAGCTTTAT
>CACZBM010000029.1 GCA_902779445.1 uncultured Lachnospiraceae bacterium | reverse complement strand
AGGAATAGAGCTTGTCAGATTAAATGCACTTTTGTAGATGAGAAGTATTTGCCTAATTAACTGCACTATAGGACGTGCATTTACTTTGGCAATTTATAATTATATAAAAGAAACAGACAGCGAGCTGCCATGATCCGTTTGTTTACCGTATATTAGGTTAAAGACATTTTCATTTGGAGGTTGATGATCTATGACAGATAACAGAAGAATGCTTAATGGACAGAAGCTTACCGATGAAATGCTGCAGGCACTTATAGAGCAGTGCAGATAATGAGCCTCTGAAACTACAGATAATCCCGGTCGATCTTAGGAAGTGCGGCGTTTATAAGGGCAGTGATCTGCCCTATGATAAGGCCGGTGTTTTCCACGACTTCCGTATCTGTAAGTTCATTTTGGGAAATACCTGCGCCAAGGTTTGTGATGCAGGAAATACCGCATACCTTAACTCCCAGATGTCTTGCGGCCACCGCTTCGCAGGCCGTGGACATTCCAACTGCGTCTCCGCCTATTTTTCCAAGGAATCTGATCTCTGCAGGGGTCTCAAAGCTGGGCCCCGTCAGCTGAACATAAACTCCTTCAGACATTGGGATATCCATTTCCTTTCCGAGATCAAAAAGAAGACCGGATATTTCCGTATCATACACCGCACTCATATCCGGATACCGGAGTCCCAGCTCATCAGGGTTCGGACCTATCAGCGGATTAGGGAAATGAAGCATTATGTGATCCCTTATGACCATAAGGGTCGGGATCTTCGTATCCGGATCAAGTCCCCCGGAAGCGTTTGTAAGGAGCAGCAGCTTTGCCCCGAGAAGGCACATGATGCGTATCGGAAGGACCACATCCTGTATGTCATATCCCTCATAATAATGGATTCGTCCCGTCATACAGACAGTGGGAACCCCGTTCATATAGCCAAACAGGAACCGGCTCTCATGTCTTTTTACCGTACAGACAGGCATCCCCTTTATCTCACTGTACGGCACGGAATATCTGACATCCATATCTTTAGAGATCGGCTTCAATGCAGAACCCGAAACAATCGCAATATGGGGCTCAAAGCCATTTATCTTTGCTTTAACCTCCTCAACACAGGAGATCAGTTTCTCATAATACGAATTAACCATTTTAAGCTTCCTTATCGTGATAATGTGAGCGGTTACACCGTTCCTGTCATCTCTTACCTTTATCGTATATCTCGCCGAGGGCGCGGGGGCTTCGGTTATTCTTACTGAAGAATATCAGCAGGAAAAGCGTCAGCACGTACGGAAGGATCCGCACCAGGTCATTGTATGTGGAAGGCATTCCGAGCCTCTGGATCAGTGCCTGACCTGCGCTCCTTGCGAAACCGAAGAGAAGGCAGGCTCCAAGCGTAGGCAGAATGGACCAGTTGCCGAAAATAAGGGCAGCAATGGCGAGATAACCAAATCCCAGATAGATATCCGGAGAGAAGCTTGCGGAGATCGAGTATGCATAGCTCATTCCCCCGATGGCGGACAATCCGCCGGAAAGGATGACCGCTATAGCTCTGACCCGGTTAACGTCTATTCCCGCCGCATCTGCGGAATGGGGATTGTCGCCGCAGGCCCTTAAGTGCATCCCATATGGAGTCTTGTACATGACATACCAGGTAATGACCGCAATCACTATGATCAATACCTCGAATGGGTATACGTTTGTAAACACGGCTCCCAGCACAGGGATCCGGGATAATCCGGGGACAGTGAAACGCATGCTGGTTTCCAGGACAAACTTATTCGATTTCTCTGAAAAGAGAGCTTCATTGATCCTTTTGGTAAGGAAGGTCGTAAGTGCCACGGCCAGGATATTTACCACTACGCCGCTGATTATCTGATTGGCCTTAAACTTTATGCATAGCAGGACATGCAGCATGGCATAGAGCATTCCGCCGGCAAAGGCTATGAGATATGAGAGATAGTAGGGCATTCTTGAACTGCCCGCAAATCCGTAGGCAAACAGTACCGCTGCAAGAGAACCGCAAAAGGCTCCAAAGCCCTGCAGACCTTCCAACGCCAGATTTGTTATTCCGCTTTTTTCACTGAAGATCCCGCCTACGGACATCACGAACATAGGCAGTGCAAACGCTAATCCGTCTATTATTATCGTATCTGTCATATTCAGCGTTCCCCCTCTGCCTGATCGATCTCAGCAACCGTTCTCGTTACGTATATCCTTATGAATTCGCTGCAGGCGGCAAAGATCAGGATCACGGCGGTGATAAGATCTGCGATCTCGATATCTACACCCTGCTGGCTGCTTAAGTATATGGCTCCCTTTGAAAGGATCGTGATAAGGAATGATGAGAAGATGCAGCCTATGGGATCACTGTTTCCGAGAAGGGAGACAGCTATGGCATTGAAGCCCATACCGGGCACCACTCCGGGCTGGATGGATCCTGTATATCCGCAAAAGTAAGTGACACCTGCAATTCCGGACAGTGCTCCGGATATCACCATGGTCTTTATGATGTTATTTCGTATGCTGATCCCGGCATATTCAGCCGCCATATGGCTTAATCCCACCGCTTTTATCTCAAACCCGGTGGTTGTCCTGTCCATAATGAACTTGATCAGAACAGCTGTCAGTATCGCAAAAGGAAAAGCCAAAGGGATGTCGATCTTTAACCCCATGGTCTTTACCCCGACGAGAGTAAGGCGTGATGCATCGGTTACAGGCGTACTCTGTCTGGACACGGGATCTGCGTAGAACGAGTTGATAAAGAACGTGACGATATACATAAGCGTATAATTCAGCATTATCGCAGACACGACTTCGTTTATATTAAACCTGTATTTAAGCCAGCCGATCAGACCTCCCACAAGGCCTCCGACCAGGATCCCGATGATAATGACGAGGGGCTTTGCAACAGGCGCAGCAAGACCCGACATTCCGACGGTAACGCTGGCGGCAAAGCCTGCTGCCAACATCATCCCCGACACACCGATATTAAAGAGGCCGCACTTCAGTGCTACCGATACTGCCAGAGATGCGAAGATCATAGGGGTCAGAGCATCCAAAAAGCTCATAAAATCCGTGAACATATTCTGGCGTCCGGCATATGAGTACTTCGGAAGGATTCCCGTGCCCTGAAGGAGATTTCCGTAGGCGGAAAGCGGGTTTTTCCCTATGAGGATCAGAATGACAGATCCGACGATAAGACTTATCGCTATGGAAAACAGGGATATCCTGAACATCTGTCCCTTCTCTTTTCCGAGCAGCTTGACCAGTGCTTTTTTCATCCGGTTCCTCCCTTCCCTACTCCTGCCATATACTCTCCCACCTCATTCACGGACAGTTCGGATGCTTTGGCGATCCTGTCGATCCTGCCGTCGAAAATGACGCCGATGGTATCGGCAAGATTCATTACCTCATCGAGTTCCAGGGATATCAAAAGAACCGCCGCACCTCTGTCACGTTCCGCGACTATCTGTTTATGGATATTCGATATGGCGCCCACATCGAGACCTCTGGTAGGCTGCATGAAGATTATCAGTTTTCCGTTCAGGTCGATCTCCCGGGCAACTATGGCTTTCTGCTGGTTTCCTCCGGACATGGAGCTGACAATAGTCTGATTGCCCTTGCTGCTCCTGATGTCATACTCATCGATAAGTCTGATACCGTTATCACTTATGGACTTCTCATTCAATACACCCTTATCGGAAAAATCCGGCTTATAGTAGTTCTTTAGAACGAGATTGTCCTTTAACGTGAACCCCAGGACCAATCCCAAATTATGCCGGTCTTCTGGAATATATGCGATCCCTTCTTCGATCCGCTGCCTTATGGATAGTCCCGAAATATCCCTGCCGCAAAGCAGAACCTTTCCGGACGTATTCCGTGCAAGACCTGCGATGGCATCGGCGAGCTCATTCTGCCCGTTTCCGGATACACCGGCGATAGCAAATATCTCGCCTGAATGAACTTCAAAGGATACATCCTTTACTGCCTCATAGCCGTTATCATTCCGTACTGTGAGGTTTTCAACCTTCAGTACCGTATCTCCGGGAACGGCCCCGGTCTTATCTACTGAAAACGATACTTCATGTCCTACCATCAGACGGGCCATCTCCGCTGTTGAGGTATCCTTTACATCCTTGATATCTATGAGCCTGCCCCGGTTTAAGATGGCACATCTGTCTGCGATAGCCTTGATCTCTTCAAGCTTATGGGTGATGATTATCACGGTTTTTCCGCCATCCCTTAAGCCTCTTATGATCTCCAGCAGATATTCGATCTCCTGAGGCGTGAGCACGGCGGTGGGCTCGTCGAATATCAGTATCTCGGCGTCTCTGTAGAGCATCTTCAGTATCTCGACTCGCTGCTGGGTGGAGACATTCAGATCGCTGATGACGGACTCCGGATCCACCTTCAGACCGTATCTTTTGGACAGAGCGGCGATATCTTCATTCGCTTTCTTTATATTTACCCGTGGAATAAAGCCAAACAGCTTGTTTTGCGGTTCCGAGCCTAAGATTATGTTCTCGGCAACCGTGTAATTGGACACCAGCTTGAAATGCTGATGAACCATTCCGATGCCGAGCTTCGTGGCATGTCTCGGAGATGTTATATTGACTTTCTCGCCACGGATAAATATCTCGCCCTCGTCCGGTTCGTACATGCCGAAGAGAACGCTCATAATGGTGGATTTTCCTGCACCGTTCTCGCCGAGAAGAGCAAATATCTCTCCCTTTTTGATGCTTATCGAAACATCATCATTTGCGACTATGCCCGGAAAACACTTTGTAATATGTTTCATTTCGACGATGAAGCCGGGATCGCCCATATCATATCCTCCTCAATCAAAGAGGCTTTTTGCGCCAATGATAAGGGCTGCATTTCTGCAACCCTTGAAAACCTTGCAGTTATTCTGCATCCACTCCGGTGAAGTTATCCGGCGTAAGCCCGTTAAAGTTCGCAGCGGGCACTATCTTGCCATCTTTAATAAGCTGATAAGCCTTGTCGATCTTTTCGATGGTCTCAGAGCTGAGCTGGCACCTTCCTGACTCGCTTACGTATCCTACGGAGTCGGTATCGATGCCGAGAAGATTATTGCCGCCCTTGAAGGATCCGTCGAGAACCGTTTCAAGCACGCGCTTGTCATTCTTGCCCATGATTTTAAGAGCAGAGGTAAGGATAATATTCTCACTTCCGTTGGCACCGTCATTATACTGGTCAGTATCACATCCGATAACGAAAACCTTCTCTGAGCTTTCTTTTGCGGAAGTAAATACACCGTTTCCTGAGCCTCCTGCAGCGACGAAGATGACGTCGCACCCTTCCTTGATAAGAGCATCACCTATAACCTTACCGTTTGCGGGATCCGCGAAGGAACCAACGTAATTGCCGCCCACATTTGCTCCGGTCACATCGGTTCCGGCATAGGAAGGCAGCTCCACGATCTCTACATTTGTATCGTAATGCCTGTTGCAGTATTCTACGCCGGACATGAAGCCGTATTGGTAGTTAACATTTGTGGGATAGGCTATTCCGTTGACAACAGCCACCTTTTTCGTGGTGGATGAAAGTGCTGCCGCCATTCCTGCAAGGAATCCGCCTTCCTGCTCCTTAAAGGTCATAGCGTAGACATTATCGAGCTCAACCTCGTTTCCGTCTGCGTCAGTAGGCGAAGTATCCACCAGGATAAACTTCCTGTCAGGGTTGTCCTCTGCAATTTCAGATATGCCTGCAAACTGGAAGCCGTCACAGACAATAACGTCATAGTCAGCAACAACATCACCGACTGCCTTGATGCAGGCTGCCGTGTCTCCCGTGGTCTCCTGAACAGGGGTTACCGTGGATTCGGGGTGGTCTTTTACGAAGCTTAAGAGGCCGTTATAATTATCCTCATTGAATGAGCCGTCATCGACTCCCGAAGGTGAGGTAACTATAGCGATTTTCAATCCTTCAGAAGAAGACTTCGATGCCCCTCCCTGCGCACCGCCGCATCCTGTAGCGGCAGCTGTAAGGATCATACATAAAATAATAGAGATAATCCGTTTTTTCATTTATTCACCCTCCTAAAGCGTAAGTAGTCGTCAATTGATGAAATCTTATAATCTGAGGATGATGGTGTCAAGACCGGCATTTAATATAACGGGCTGCGTCTTTTTTAAATAATTTCAAAACTTTTATAAGCTAATGATATTTAGGACCTTTAATCACGTCGGAATAGTTATTTCACGAATAACTTCAGGATTTATTTCCGACTGCGAAAGAGCCGATCTTATGAGAGCTTCATCATCAGGTGACGAGCTCCATGCAAGACCACAACCGGCAGAAATCTCCCCGGGTAATGGGATCAGTCTGCCGGACACGCTGTTATTATGACAATACTCTTCGAATGCCATAGCATCATGAGTCGTATAAAATGCGATTATAAGACGTGGTGATCTCTTTATCATTTTAATTATGATTATGGTCTTATTATAAGTGATGCATTCATCTGTGCTTCCACTATATCATACATGTTGGAAACAATACCCACTTTTAACTTTTCCTTTAATCCATAGAAATCCAGGCAGGTTCCGCATGTCATGATCTTTGCTCCTGCTTCTTCCAGATCTTTAAGGTCATTCACAGTATCGGGATCTTCCGTTGTTAAAAAGGCTCCCTTGTTATAGCATATTATCTTTGAAGGGACCTGATCCTGGCTCTTTAGTGCGAAAATAAAGGCTTTCATAAGTTTTTTACCCAAAGCCTCGTCACCATTCCCCATTGTATCTGCGGAAATGATCACTACTTTACCACCGTTTCCCGGAACGTCGCACCTAAATTCATCAAGAGATCCCGCTTTAGCATCTTTTATCTTGTCTGCCTTAACAGAAATCTTAACTTCAAACTCCTTATCTCCCTTTTTATCTGTGAAAACTTCAAGGCCGTAATTACCGCCAAGCCTTGTAAGGTTCTGTACTGCAGTATCATTATCCACCTTTACTACGAGGATTCCATCCTCTGTAAATGAGGAAAGAGCTTTCTTTGCGTTAATAACCGGCAGAGGGCAGGCCATTCCCATACAATCAACTGTTTTTTCCATTATTTATCTCCTTTCAGCTATCTCTTTAACAGCTTCCGCTGCCTTTTCACATTCCTCAACTGTATTAAAGTATCCGAAGCTAAACCGCACGGCTCCCTGGGTATCTGTGCCGAGAGCTTTGTGCATAAGGGGTGCACAATGGGCTCCTGCCCTCACTGCGATCCCATAGTTGTATGAAAGCTCATCAGCCACTATCCCTGAATCCATGTCTCCTATATTAATAGTTACTATCGGACACCTCACCCGGTCTGACATATCCCCGTATATCTTTAAATCCGGAATCTCTTTTATCCTATCATAAAAGGTATCTGCAAGATGTATTTCATGCTTATGGATCTTATCAATCCCGGTATCATTCAAGAAGTCTATTGCAGCAGACAGTCCCGCAATACCGTGACCGTTAAGCGTACCCGCTTCCAGCCTTGTTGGGTATTCCATGGGCTGTTCTTTCCGGTACGACTGAACCCCCGTGCCTCCGGTTTTAAAAGGGCGCACATCTATGTCCCCTTCTATTAATAGTCCTCCCGTTCCCTGGGGCCCGAGCATTGATTTATGCCCGGTAAAGCAGAGAAGCGATATTCCGCTTTCCCTCATGTTTATAGGTATACTGCCTGCGGTCTGGGAAGCATCCACAATGAATAAAAGGTTATGCCGGGAAGCTATTTCTCCTATTCTCTTTATATCAATTACATTTCCCGTTAGATTAGATGCATGTGTACAGACAATTGCCTTTGTTTCCGGCCGGATTTCCTTTTCAAGATCAGTGTAGTCAATACAGCCCTTCTTATCAGATCTTAAGATCGAAAGGGTTACTCCTCTTTCCTTTTCTGCCCTGTAAAGAGGTCTTAACACGGAATTATGTTCCAGTTCCGTAGTGATCACATGGTCTCCGGGATCCAAGGTTCCGCTTATTGCAATATTCAGAGCCTCCGTGGAATTATTGGTAAAGATGACCTGATTTTCCTTGGAACAGTTAAAAAGAGCTGCCGTCTTCCCTCTGGCATTATAGATGACCCTGTTTGTATTCATACAGCTGTCATGGGCACCCCTTGAAGCATTCCCGAGGGATGTCAGAGCTTCAGTCACAGCTTTCACAACAGAGTCCGGCTTCCTTAATGAAGTTGCAGCATTATCCAAATATATCATTTAACAGTACCTGTCGCGCTTTGCTTCCAGCGCATTCTCTATCTCTGCGATCTTATAATAAACCGCATTGTTTTCAGATATTACTTTTTTCGCTCTTTCAAGGTTTTCCGGTATTATTAGAAGCGACATTCCGCAGCAAAGCTCTCCCCTTGCTGAAGCCGGAGCCGGCGCAATACGGTTATCAACTCCGGCTCTGTCCAGTAGATCATGCAGTTTTAAACCCTGATCATAGTTTTCAAATAAGATATAATATCGTTTCATCAGCCCTTCATCATTTCCACAAAAGCCTCGATGCGGGTGCGGAGCTGTCCTGAATCAGAATCTTCATAATCTGTTTCAAGTGACAGTACAGGTATTCCTTCCTTCTTCAGAGCTTCTGAAACATGCTTCTTCTCAATGTCATAGAGTCCGCAGAACTTAAGGCTGCAGTCAATGACACCGTCTGCCTTGTACTCTTTTGCAAGACGGATAATATCCTCGATACGTCCGGGATTCGGAGTGAAGCATGCGCAGTTATTCTTCATATAGCGTTCTGAAAGAGCCATAAAGAGCTCATCCAGGGTATTGCCACTGTTATCAACCAGGTTCTCAAAGTAGCGGGTACCTGTACACATTTCCTCACATACAACTGCAGCACCGCTGGTCTCAATGATATTATGAAGCTTCCAGTTCGGAACTGCAAGAGGTGTACCTGTTACGAGTATCCTCTTTGTGTCTTCCTTTACAACGGAAACTCCGTTCTTTATCCTCTCCTCCAATTCGTCCGCAAGTTTATTACACATCTCTGCGCAGCGTACAGGATCATCGAAGAATGATATCTGGGTCATAAGTAGGGTATCACGTCCTGAAATAGGAAGATTAAGGGACTTCCTCGCATCATAAACCCTCTTCATTGCTTTACGCTTATTATTTATAATATCAATAGCTTCTTTAAGCTTTTCAACGGTGAGCTTGTTTCCTGTAATATCCTCAACCTTTGCGGCAAAATCAGCTATTTCATCCTTCCACTTTTTGATATCCTTCGGCCTCTTCATCTGGGGAACATCCATGATGATCATTGGAACGTCCTCCCCGAGGATCTCATATGCCTTCTTCTTTCCGTCACAGGTTGTCTCGCCAACGTAAACATCAGCAATCCTAAAGAACGGGCAGGTCTTTCCGAGGCGTGCCCCTACGGAAGCCTTGATCAGGGGACAGGTGTTCTTCGGAAGAACTGCCTCTCCTCCGGGAACCCAGAACTGAGATCCGCCGCAAAGACCGGTAACTATTCCGTTCAATGCGATTATGATCTCATCAGGAACAAATACGCAGAAAGTACCGAATACCTTTCTTCCCTTTTTCTGCTCTTCAATAAGCTCCGCCGGACGGATACCATGTACCTCTGAGATTACAAGATCCCAGAAATCCATTGCCTTTGGTCGGTTTTCCTGAGTTAAGAATACATCTCCAACCGCCGTAGGGAGCACCTGACACAGATTGTCATGAGCTTCCAGATCCATCCCCAATTCTTTCCACATTTTTACATAGTCTGCCATTTTTCTCCTACCTTTCTATTTATTTACATTTGTGATGCTGCATAGAGTGCGGCACCCATGGCTCCCGCATATCTTGCGTCTGGTTTTGTCATAACATCCTTATTAAAGGCTTTTGACAGCATTTTAACTACATACCCATAGTCGCAAAGCCCTCCAGTGAGACAAAGGGGGCCATTATTCATTCGCAGCTTACCGGACTGCGTCTTTACCTTTTCTACTATGGAATCAATAACAGCATAGGCTATGTCTTCCCTCGGCGTACCTTTGCCTATCAGATTTATAACCTCTGACTCCGCAAATACAGTACAGAGTGAGCTTATCCTTGTTTCATTACCTTTTTCTGCCATCGCACAGAGTTCTTCCGGACTTACCGAAAGGGTATTGGCCATCACTTCCAGAAACCTTCCTGTGCCGGCGGAGCACTTGTCATTCATTAAAAACTCGGATACAACACCGTTTTCTATCACAATAAGCTTCGTATCCTGCCCTCCGATATCAATGACGTTTATGTCATTCTTATCAAAAAGCCTTACTGCTCCCTTTGCATGACAGCTGATCTCAGTCACCTTATTATCTGCAAATGGCACGGATATACGTCCGTAGCCGGTAGCCACAGTATGAAAACTGTCTTTCCCGAATGCTTCCTCGATGGTATGTCGGATGGATTCAGCCGTATCTACGCTGCTGTACCCGGTGGGTCTCAGGTCCTTATAGACCACCTTCCCATCTTTATCCAGCACGATAGTCTTTGCACATGTGGATCCTATATCGATCCCTGCAGAATACTTTTTATTCATAATTTACTAAGAACCTGCACATATCGTTATATTTTTTAGAGAATAATCCTAGAAAAGAATACACTTTTTTAGTCAATAAAGCAAGAGATTCCAACACAAGAAAGACCACCAGCGTAAAGCTGATGGCCTTATATAGAACTCCGGAAGTCTTTCCGGTTTACTGAAGCATTATCTCCTGACTCATGCCCCTGTTTACAAGGATATATCGGGTATCGCTTTCCGTAGGGACCATAAGGAGTACCGGATCCTCGAACAGTCCGTCGTATCGAACGAATCCGTTCATATTTATGATCTCACAGGTGGAATCATTATATATAATGGCTTTTTTGTCTGTGAGTTGAATGTCTGTATACGCCAGCTCGAATTCTTTATCAAGAAGGTGTCTGCCGTTCTTTCCGTATACCATCAGACGGTATTTATTCCCGCCTTCATCGGAACGGAATACCAGCGCCGCCTTTTCATCTCCGAAGTAAACACTCTGTATCTCCTCATCGATAGAATTTTCCGAAACAGCTTCCGGCTTCTGGTCTCCCGAGAAAAATACTATACGGTTATCACCGATAACAACTGCACTGTCATGACTCAGGAATCGTATCCTGGGCATGATAGTGTCTTCATAATCATAACCACTTACATAGTTATCTATCTCATTTTGTCCCACATCACCGAAATTATAGAAAGCAACCGATGAATGAACGACTCCCGTTCCTCCATCCACTCTCGTATAGGATACCCCAAGGAGAGTTCCGTCCGGAGAGAGTGCCACATCTACCGGGTATCCGCTCTGACCCATGGAACTCTTAATCCCGGCCAATTCAGTTCCTTCCGGATCATAGATATTTATTCTGGCGGAATTACCGTCATCCAATACTGCTGCAACTACTCCCTGTGCCGCAACAGAGAAATTGATGATAGGATGCTTTGTATTGATGGAAGATTGTTTTCCGCTTCCGCTCATAACCAGGATCTCTGTTGATCCCTCATCCGCTATCGCCACATAATCACCGCATGTGGCTATCTGTGGATCCTGCATCTCATAAGTAAGGTTCCACTTCACATCCTTGATACCGTCATAAGACTCGGCACCGTCCCTGCTGTATTTCAGGATATGTCCGTTATAGGTCAGGAAACGGGCGGAATCCGCATCCGATCTTAAGGACTTATTCAGTATCTCGTATCCCGTATAAACCTTGCTGTCAAAGTAATGCTTCGCATACAGACATGCTGCGGTTATTATCACTATAACGAATAAGATACTTCCAAATATCCTTAAGCGGTGGTTACGAACTTCCGCCTCGTAATTCTTGTCTTTTTCTTTTTTTACAACGTGAAGATCTGACACTAGCCCTCATCAGTCACCTTCGGTGACAGCTTACCGATGGCAGCTGCGCTCAGCGCAGCTAAGCGCCATTCAAAATGCGCCACTGGCGCATTTTGCCCCATAGGGGAAGCCTTTCGTAGTTAACTCTTTCTTCGCACCACCTTCCCCCAAAGGGAGAAGGCTTTCTATATCACAACTTTGCTTTTATCTGCTCGTAGACTCCGTCTGCATCAAGCTTATACTTCTTCATAAGCTCGTTCCAGGGGCCGGATTCTCCGAATGTATCATATACACCGATCCTGTGAACAGGTACAGGATTCTTCTCAGCAACAGTTTCAGCAACCGCACTTCCGAGGCCTCCTAAAACTGAAGCTTCTTCGACGGTGAAGATCTTTCCTGTTTCGGCAGCACACTTAAGAACCAGCTCTTCGTCAAGAGGCTTGATGGTATGCATGTCGATAACTCTTGCCTTTACTCCATCTCCGGCAAGCCTTTCAGCTGCTTCCAGAGCGTAGCTTACTTCCACACCGGTAGCGATAATGGAAATGTCGCTGCCGTCTTTTACAGTTATTCCCTTTCCGATCTCAAACTTCAGATCTGCGGGATCATAGATCACGGGAGTTGCTGCTCTGCTGAATCTTAAATATACAGGTCCCTGATGCTCAATAGCAGCCTTAACTGCAGCAAAAACCTCGGTATCATCAGCAGGTACGATCACTGTCATTCCCGGGATGGTTCTCATGAGTGCAATATCTTCCAGACACTGATGTGAAGCTCCGTCCTCACCTACGGTGATACCTGCATGGGTAGCTCCGATCTTTACGTTAAGCTTCGGATATCCGATAGAGTTCCTGACCTGCTCATAGTTTCTGCCTGCAGCAAACATGGCAAAAGAGCTGATAAAAGGAATCTTCCCGCAGGTTGCAAGGCCCGCACCTATTCCTGTCATATTTGACTCAGCTATTCCACAGTCAAAAAATCTGTCAGGAAAAGCCTTCTTGAATGTCCCTGTCTTTGTAGCATTGGCAAGGTCTGCATCCAGTACTACAAGATCGGGATATTCTGCACCAAATTTTGCCAATGCATTTCCATAACTTTCACGTGTTGCTATCTTCTTTACTTCACTCATAATGCGGCACCTGCTTTCTCAAGATCTGACATTGCTGTAGCATATTCGTCATCATTGGGAGCCTTTCCATGCCAGCCCACCTGATTTTCCATAAATGATACTCCCTTTCCTTTAAGGGTCTTGGCAACGATAGCTGTAGGCATACCCTTTGTTGCCTTTGCTTCATCAAATGCCTTTCTGATCTCCTCCATGTCATTTCCATTTATATTGATAACGTGGAAATTAAAGGCTTCGAATTTTTTATCAATGGGATAAGGACTGTTAACCTCATCTATAGGTCCGTCGATCTGGAGATTATTGTTATCAACGATCACACAGAGATTATCCAGCTTCTTTGCTCCTGCAAACATAGCTGCTTCCCAGATCTGTCCTTCCTGTATCTCTCCGTCTCCGCAGAGGCAGTATGTTCGATATGACTTCTTATCGATCTTTGCAGCGAGAGCCATGCCGACAGCTGCTGAAAGTCCCTGTCCCAGTGATCCACTGGACATATCCACTCCGGGAATATGCTTCATATCCGGATGACCCTGGAGATATGAACCGGTGTGACGCAGGGTTTCCAGATCCTTCTTCGGGAAATATCCTCTCTCAGCCAGTGTAGAGTAAAGACCGGGAGCTGTATGTCCCTTTGAAAGAACGAATCTGTCCCTGTCGGCCTTCTTGGGATCCTTAGGATCGATGTTCATTTCCTCAAAGAATAAATAGGTGAAGATGTCTGCTGCGGAAAGAGATCCACCCGGATGTCCTGATTTAGCAGCGTGTACAGCAGTAACTATGCCCTTGCGGACTTCATTTGCTGTTTTTTGAAGTTCCTGGTTTGTCATGATAAGATTTATCCTCCTTTTTATTTGCCCTGTCCGTAGTAAGCGTTGGCACCATGCTTACGGTAGTAATGCTTATCCTGTACTTCCTGCGGGCATTCTTTTACGTCCTTATTTATCGCCTCTGTTCTGGTAGCCATCTTTGCGACTTCTTCCAGAACTACCGCCGTATGTACGGCGTCCACAGGATCTTTTCCCCATCCGAAGGGTCCGTGGTTCTTGCAGAGAACAGCCTGAACCGCAATATGATCCTTGTCTTTAAAGTAATCGGTAATGAGCACTCCTGTATTTCTCTCATACGCTTCATCTATTTCTTCTTTTGTAAGGCACCTTAAGCAGGGTACCGAACCATAGAAATAGTCTGCGTGTGTCGTGCCGTAGCATGGAATATCTCTTCCTGCCTGTGCCCAGGAGGTGGCCCATGGTGAATGGGTGTGAACGACTCCTCCTATATCATCCCACTTTCTGTAAAGCTCCGCGTGGGTTTCGGTATCAGATGAGGGGTTATACTTTCCCTCAATCTTTTTGCAGTTAAGATCCACAACAACCATGTCGTCAGGAGTAAGCGCTTCATATTCCACTCCGCTTGGTTTGATAACAAAGTATCCGCTCTCACGATCGATCCCGCTGACATTTCCCCACGTGAATGTCACAAGATCATACTTTGGCAGAAGCATATTGGCTTCATACACTTTTTTCTTCAGTTCTTCTAACATATTGCCTCCTTTAGATTAAAGAGAATTTATAAACCGTTGTGGTATCGTATCTTTCTCCTGCGCCGAATACAGGTCTCTTGAACCCAGCCTGATTTGCGCTATTAGGGAAGTACTGAGTCTCAAGGCAAAGACCGCTTCTCTTGCCGTAAACCGCGCCGCCTTTTCCTGAAAGTCCGTCGCGGATACAGTTTCCTGCATAGAACTGTATTCCCGGAAGGTCTGTAAACACTTCCATCCTGATACCTGAAGACCATTCTTCCACAATAGCCACAGCCTTGGAATTATCTTCTATCACATAATTGTGGTCATATCCACCTGTGAAGTGAAGCTGCTCATTATCCTCTTCTATTCTCTCCCCGACCTTATGGAACTCTCTGAAGTCAAAAGGCGTTCCTTCTACATCCGCTATTTCTCCGGTAGGAATGGAGTCCGGCTCAACGGGTGTATATTTGGAGGAATTGATCTTCATATAATGATCGTGGATATTCCCTCCGGCATGTCCTGCCAGATTAAAGTATGTATGATTAGTGCAGTTTATAAGAGTCTTCTTATCTGAAACTCCTTCATAATGTATAGATAGTTCATTATCATCAGAAAGAGCAAATGTCACGTGCATATCCAGAGTTCCCGGAAATCCGTTTTCTCCGTCGGGGCTTGTATAGCTCATGGTCACTGCATTTCTTGCCTCGTCCGGAGCTGCAGTCCAGAGCTTCTTATGAAAGCCGTTTTCCATGTCGCTGTGCAGATTATTTGTATTCTCATTAACAGGAAGTGTGATCCTGACTCCGTCTATTTCGAATGAAGCACCCTGTATCCTGTTTGCGCTTCTTCCTATGGTAGCACCGAAAAACTCCTTATTCTCATAATAGGGATCTGAATTATCATATCCCAGCACTACATCCCTCTTCGCTCCGTCCTTATCCGGAACGATCACTTCGGTAATGATAGCACCCAGTTCAGAAACTGTAACACTCATCCCCTTTTCATTGGTAAGGGTATAGGATGAAATATCCTTATCGTCCTTTGTGGTTCCAAATGCCTTTTTTACGATCTCCATTTTAGAATGCCTCCTACTTTTGAATCCCTTTAGATTTCTGTCCGCCCTTCAAGAGCACGGAGCAAAGTTACCTCATCTATATTTTCCAGGTCCCCGCCTACCGGTACTCCGCTGGCGATCCGGGTGACCTTTATCCCCGTGGGTTTTATAAGCTTGCTTATATACATGGCAGTGGTCTCGCCCTCCAGACTGGAATTTGTAGCTATGATCACTTCTTTTACATCCCCTGCAAGACGCTTCATAAGCTCCTTCAGCTTAATATCATTGGGGCCTATGCCAAGCATCGGAGAGATCGCTCCATGGAGTACATGATATACGCCCTCAAATCTGCCGGTCTTTTCATATGCTGCCAGGTCTCTCGTATTTTCAACCACCATTATGACACTGTGATCCCGCCCTGTATTTCTGCATATCGGGCATATCTCATCATCTGTAAGAGTGAAGCACTCGCTGCAGTAATGGATATTTGCCTTGGCATCCAGTATCGCCGTTGTCAAACGCTTTACATGTTCTTCCGGCTCGTTAATAAGATAGAAGGCCAGACGCCCTGCTGACTTTGCACCGATTCCCGGAAGTGCAGACAATTCTTCTATCAGTTTGTTTATCTTGCCGGAATATAGGTCCATGCCCTAAAACTCCCGATCAGAATAATCCGCCAAGTCCGCCGGAGAACTTGCTCATGGAATTCTTGGAATCCTCATCAGCCTGCTTCATAGCCTCGTTCGCAGCAGCCACTATCATATCCTGAAGTGTTTCAACGTCATCCGGATCAACTGCCTCGGGGGAAATGGTCACACTCTTTAGATCTTTCTTTCCGGTGACTGTAACAGCCACAACTCCGCCTCCGACTTCAGCCGTGTACTCCTTTGTCTCCAGCTCTCTGCTGGCTTCTTCCATCTGCCTCTGCATTCTCTGTGCCTGTTTAAGCATATTATTCATGCTTCCGGGCATCATTCCTCCGCCAAAACCGCCTTTTCTAGCCATCAATATCCTCCTCGTTAACTACATCTATTCCGTCAAAATCTATCATCGAAGTAAAATCAGGGTGATTCTGATCAAAATTCTCTTCATTTCCTTTTTCTGTCACCTTGAACTTAACATGTTTTCCAAGTACATCTTCTATTGCATTGCTAAGGACTGTCTGCTCCTCTTCGGTTCTTAACCTGTTCTCAAATTCATTCTCAAACGCTATCAGAAGAGTATCCCCTTCCGTAGTGAGCTCAGCTCTTTTCAGTCCTACTATCTTCGCTTTATCCGACGCCGGAAGCTTTTTCAGGATCTTTCCCCAGCTTCCCATCACTCCCTTAATATCTTCAGGAAGCGCATCCGGTACGGGAGGGCGTTTTTTTACTTCCTTTTTTACCTCTTCCGCCGGAGCCGCCACAACCTTTATCCCCTGATCAAGCCTTTTTTCCAGATCAGAGATCCTCTGCTTCATGGAAGAGATATCCGTCTCGGTCTCAGGCCGCATAAGCTTTATAATAGCTATTTCAGCAAGGACTTTCTTTTCTGTGGCATATCTTATCTCATTGATCAGACCTGAAAAGATCCTTATAAAACGCATCAGTGTTTCAGGATCTGTCTTTGCCGCTTCCGCCTTCATGGACTCAAGGGTCTCCGCTGAAACATCTATGACATCTTCTATCTTTTCATCCTGACACCCTGCCAGCAGAAGATTCCTCAGGTACCAGGTAAAATCCGTTACAAAAGCAGTAAGATCTCTGCCCTGCATAAGAGTATCTTCCAAAACCCCTATGGCTCCCGAAGTATCTTTCTCCAGTATCTTATTATAGAGCCTGCTGAAAACCGATGTGTCCACAGCCCCGAGAACTTCCAGGGCTCTTTCGTATGTCAGCTCCTCTCCCATGAAAAAAGCCGCACACTGATCCAGGAGACTCAGTGCATCTCTCATGGATCCATTGGCACATTTTGCAATATATCTAAGTGCCTTATCCTCTACCTGTATCCCCTCAGTGTCCGACAGTTCCCTCATCCTGTCAGCCATGGTCTCAATGGTCATTCTCTTGAAATCATATCGCTGGCATCTGGAAAGGACTGTTATAGGTATTTTATTCACTTCAGTAGTCGCAAGAATAAATATAACATATTCCGGCGGTTCCTCAAGTGTTTTCAGAATAGCATTAAAAGCACCGACAGACAGCATATGTACTTCGTCTATGATATAAACTCTGTAATCCGCATCTGTCGGTCTGTACTGAACCTCTTCCCTTATCTCCCTGATGTTGTCTACTCCGTTATTACTGGCAGCATCTATCTCAACAACATTCATGGAAGCACCAGACTTAATGGCTTTGCAGCTTTCGCATTCGCCGCAGGGACTTCCATCCTCCAACCTGCTCTTGCAGTTAACAGCCTTTGCGAATAATTTAGCCACTGTCGTCTTTCCGGTACCCCTCGTACCGGTAAAGAGATATGCATGACCAATACGTCCGGTTTTTATCTGATTCTTAAGGGTTGTTACTATGGTGTCCTGGCCTTTGACATCGTCAAAGGCATCAGGACGGAACTTTCTGTATAATGCCTGGTACTGCACTTGCTTCCTTAATCACCAAAGCTTATTCCCAGCATCTTTGCTTCTTTAATGATCGAAGCATCTGGATCAAGCTGTTTTAATTTTCCTGCCACATCCTTTAAGGGAACTTTAACTATCTCACGATCCTTATAACCTACCATGAATCCATACTCTCCCTTGAGGATGAGCTTCCCGGCTTCGGCACCCAGTCTTGATGCGAAAACTCTGTCATAAGGGCAGGGCGTTCCACCTCTCTGCATGTGTCCGGGAACCGTTACTCTTACTTCCTGTCCGGTCTTCTTCTCTATCTCATGAGCCACCATATAGGAAACCGAAGGATGGGGAAGACTCTCCATCTTCTTCTTGTATTCCTTCTTGCTGAGCTTGGCGTCTTTCTTGCTGATGGCGCCCTCTGCCACTGCAATGATGGTAAACTTTGAACCCCTCTCTTTTCTCTTGCCAATAGCCTCGACTATCTTGTCAATGTCATAAGGGATCTCAGGGATCAGGATTATGTCTGCGCCGCTGGCCATTCCGGCATTAAGCGTAAGGAAACCAACCTTATGTCCCATTACTTCCACTATGAATACTCTTCCGTGGGAATCAGCAGTTGTGTGAATATTATCGATAACATTTGTAGCAATATCTACTGCGCTCTGGAAACCGAATGTCATGTCAGTTCCCCAGAGGTCATTATCGATGGTCTTTGGAAGGGTAACGATATTGAGTCCCTCTTCTCTCAGAAGATTGGCAGTCTTATGGGTTCCGTTTCCACCAAGGATAACAAGGCAGTCAAGGTTCAGCTTGTAGTAATTATGCTTCATAGCCTCAACCTTATCCAGCCCCTTCTCGTCAGGTTCCCTGATGGTCTTAAAAGGAGTCCTTGATGATCCGAGGATCGTTCCTCCGCGTGTAAGGATCCCGGAGAAATCGTTTCCGTCCAGCATCCTGTAATCGCCGTAAATAAGTCCCCTGTAGCCGTTTAAGAATCCGAAGACTTCCATCTGTTCTCCGCTGGTAGCCATGGATTTCACAACGCCTCTCATTGCCGCATTAAGAGCCTGGCAGTCACCACCGCTTGTAAGCATACCGATCCTCTTCATACCTTGCACCTCCACATAGTATTTTGTATCCGGGTTACGGATAACCTTCCCCGTAAAAACTGTCTCTAATTATATAATAATTTGGTGATACGGTCAAAAAAGAACAGACACCGGTTTTCTATTTAAGAATCCCCCTGCCGGTGGTTTACCAGACAGGGGGATAGTCATTACTTAATGCTCTGTTTTATCAAGATCAAAGCTCGGGTCCAGCTGCTACAAGAGCCTTTCCTGCATCATTGCCTTCATACTTCTTGAAGTTCTTAATGAATCTTCCTGCAAGATCCTTTGCCTTCTCCTCCCACTCGGAAGCGTTGGCATAGGTATCACGAGGATCAAGGATGCCGGGGTCAACTCCGGGAAGCTCTGTAGGAACTTCGAAATCGAAGTAAGGGATCTTCTTTGTAGGAGCTTTCAGCACGTCACCATTAAGGATAGCATCGATGATCCCACGGGTATCCTTAATGGAGATCCTCTTTCCGGTGCCGTTCCATCCGGTATTAACGAGATAAGCCTTCGCTCCGCTCTTCTCCATTCTCTTAACCAGCTCTTCACCATACTTTGTGGGATGAAGTTCCAGGAATGCCTGTCCGAAGCAAGCTGAGAATGTAGGTGTAGGCTCTGTGATTCCTCTCTCTGTTCCTGCAAGCTTTGCCGTAAATCCTGACAGGAAGTAGTACTGTGTCTGCTCAGCTGTGAGGATAGATACAGGAGGAAGTACTCCGAAGGCATCAGCAGAAAGGAAGATTACGTTATCTGCTGCAGGGCCGGATGAGATCTTATTTACATTCTTTGCGATCTTCTCAATATGCTCGATAGGATAAGATACACGGGTATTCTCGGTAACGCTCTTGTCAGCGAAATCGATCTTTCCGTTTGCATCTACTGTAACGTTCTCAAGAAGAGCGTTTCTCTTGATAGCATTGTAGATATCAGGCTCGGAATCCTTATCAAGGTTAATAACCTTTGCATAGCATCCGCCTTCGAAATTGAATACACCTTCATCATCCCAGCCGTGCTCGTCGTCACCGATAAGGAGACGCTTGGGATCTGTTGAAAGAGTGGTCTTTCCTGTTCCTGAAAGTCCAAAGAAGATAGCTGTGTGCTTTCCGTCCATATCTGTATTTGCAGAGCAGTGCATGGAAGCGATTCCCTGAAGAGGCAGGTAGTAGTTCATCATTGAGAACATACCCTTCTTCATCTCTCCGCCGTACCATGTGTTGATGATAACCTGCTCACGGCTGGTGATATTGAATGCTGCACAGGTTTCTGAACGGAGACCAAGCTCCTTATAGTTCTCAACCTTTGCCTTGGAAGCATTGTAAACCACGAAGTTGGGCTTGAACTCCTCAAGCTCTTTCTCTGTGGGCTGGATGAACATATTCTTAACGAAATGAGCCTGCCAAGCTACTTCCATGATGAAGCGTACTGACATTCTGGTATCCTTGTTTGCTCCACAGAATGCGTCTACTACGAAAAGTCTCTTGCCCGAAAGCTCTTTCTTTGCGATTTCCTTAACTGCTGCCCATGTTTCCTCGGTCATAACATGGTTGTCGTTGTGGTATTCCTCGGTATCCCACCAAACGGTGTCCTTGGAATTGGCATCCATAACGATATATTTATCTTTAGGGGACCTTCCGGTGAACTCACCGGTCATAACATTAACGGTGTCAAGCTCTGTAAGAACACCCTTATCAAATCCCGTAAGATCGCTCTTCATCTCTTCTTCATAAAGAAACTCAAATGAAGGATTGTGGATGATCTCTGTTGCGCCTGTAATACCGTACTGTGTTAAATCGATTTTTGCCATTTGATTACCTCTTTCTTTCTTATTTTTATCGGGAAAAATAATGCTTTTCCCCGTTCACGCACGCATATCCCTATTATACTTTTTTTTGCGGTTTTCGCAACTAATTCTTTCTCAATTTACACGCGGCGCTGTAATATAGTAAAATGCGGGTTATGAGTGATAAAGCAGCCAGAAATAAAACCATCGATTTTTCCCTGGAAGACGGACAGGAATATATAAAAAAATGTATCCGTGTGGAAAAAGAGGTCTCCACAGATGAGGTACTGGACCGGATCATAACCGGTGACAGCCTGAAGGTAATGGATCTCTTGCCCGAAAGATCCGTGGACCTCATGATCGTTGATCCCCCCTATAATATAGAAAAGGATTTTAACGGTAACAGATTCCACGCGAGAAGCAGGGAAAAATACAGATCATACACAGAAGAATGGCTAAGTAAGGCGATGCCTCTCTTAAAGGATAGTGCCAGTGTCTACATCTGCTGCGACTGGAAATCAAGCCTCGTTATCGGGGATCTTTTATATGATCATCTGAAAGTCAGGAACAGGATCACCTGGCAGAGAGAAAAGGGGCGGGGAGCAAAAACAAACTGGAAAAACGGAATGGAAGACATCTGGTTTGCCACGGTGAGCGACAGATACACTTTCAATCTGGAAGACGTGATGATAAGGCGCAGGGTCATTGCTCCCTACACAAGCGGTGGAAAGCCAAAAGACTGGGAAGATACGGCCGAAGGCAGATTCAGAAACACCTGTCCTTCCAATTTCTGGGATGATATCTCTATTCCCTACTGGTCAATGGCCGAGAACACTGCCCATCCCACGCAAAAGCCGGAGAAGCTCTATGCAAAGCTTATCCTGGCCAGTTCAAATAAAGGAGATGTGGTCTTTGATCCCTTTGCGGGATCGGGAACCGCCGCTGTAACCTCAAAGAAACTTGACCGTCATTTTATAGCGGTGGAAAAGGAAGCGCTCTACTGTGCCTGGGCAGAGAAAAGGCTGGAAAATGCCCTGTCCGACAGCACCATCCAGGGATACCGGGACGGGGTTTTCTGGGAGAGAAATACCGGAGACGCCCAGAGAAAACTTACGAAAAGATCAGATTAGTGATGCCAAAGATCACCGGCTGGTGTAAAAGATATATTATGAGGGTATGCCTTCCAATAAATTCAAGAGGAGGACAGATGCTGTCCACCAGGTTCGCCTTATACTTCTCCGGTGCTATCCGTGAAGCCGCATAACCTGTGAAATACAGGAAAAACCAGGGAATTACCGGGAAATAATCCGTGGAGAAGAATCCCGGAAAAGGGAATCCCAGAAACGTCGTGAAATAATTGCCTCCCGGAAATCCGGAAGAAGATATATTTCTGGTAACCATAAACAGTGCAAAGGAAATAAGCGCCGATATCAGCAAAAAAGCCGTATTCCTTTTGCCAAAGAGCCTGTCTAACGGGATCATAAGGAGCATGGCAAAACCCATAAAGGTGAGTATTCCGAACCAGACAACTTCTTCCGGCATAAATAGACAGGTTACGAGAGTCACAAGGGCACCGGCAAAAAAAACTGTAAGCCCTCTCTTAAAATGATGATGTCCCAGAGACCAGGAAAATCCCGACAGAAGGATAAAGGTCCAGCAGATACTCTGCTGCCACACAAATCCGGGAGTTTTTGCATACCATGGAACATCCACGCCATATAGATACACAAGATCCCACATGGTGTGATATGCGATCATACTTAATAATGTTATGCCCCTTAAAGCATCAAGTTTCGACAGTCTCATAGGGGTACAGTATCATACAGATAAGTAATCATTGTCAAATGGAGTATTATGACTTCCAAACTTAACTACAAACTCACCGTCAGCTATGACGGAACCCGCTATTACGGCTGGGAACATCAACCGAATACCGACATGACGATCCAGGGAAAGCTGGAGAACGTACTTAACCGCATGACGGATATGACTCCGGGAGAATCTGTGACAGTTATCGGTGCAGGAAGGACTGATGCCGGAGTTCACGCAAGAGCCATGACCTGTAATGTTCTTCTGGAAACCGATAAAACTCCCGAAGAGATCAAAGAATATATGAATAAATATCTTCCGGAGGATATCAGCGTTAATGAAATAAAGATAGCGGCCGACAGATTCCACAGCCGTTTCAAGGCAAAGGGCAAAACCTACCGCTACACCCTCTGGTACGGCAGTTCCAAGCCTGTATTTGACAGAAAATATGTAACGGTTCTGGAAAAAGAGCCGGATGTGGATCTGATGAAAAAAGCTGCCTTACATATGACAGGAATGCACGATTATAAGGCATTCTGCGGAAATCCCAAAATGAAAAAATCAACTGTAAGGGTTGTGGATACCATAAATATCGAAACAAGCGGATCCTATATCCGGATCTACTTTCATGGGAACGGATTTTTACAGAATATGGTCCGTATAATGACCGGTACCCTTCTTCAGGCAGGATACGGTGAGATCACTCCTGATGATATCGACAGGATAATAGAATCCGGAGAGAGAAAAAACGCAGGGCCCACGGCACCGCCTGAGGGGCTGTGCATGATGAAGGTGGACTACTGATGAGCGGTGAAAACCTGACATTTGGAATATGTGCCCATGTGGATGCCGGAAAGACCACTCTTTCAGAGGCACTTATGTTTAAGTGCGGAGCCATCCGTAAGGCAGGAAGAGTTGATCATAAGGACGCTTTTCTGGACACATATGAACTGGAGAAGGACCGGGGAATAACCATTTTCTCCAAACAGGCACGGTTCGCCACAGAGGGCCGTAATATAACAATACTTGATACACCGGGCCATGCAGATTTTTCGGCAGAGATGGAAAGGGTTCTGCATGTGCTTGATTATGCGCTGCTACTGATCAGTGCTCCGGATATGATAACAGGACAGGTTCGTACGTTGTGGAGACTTCTCTCACATTACAAAGTGCCTGTCTTTATCTTTGTAAACAAGATGGACCAGGATGGCACCGATAAGGATACCATCACCGGAGTCCTGAAAGAAAAACTGTCTGAAGGCTGCGTAGTATTTAACGGGGATAAGCCGGAAAACTTCGAAACCGATGAAATACAGGAATCCATAGCTGTACTGGATGACAGTCTGATGGAGTCATATCTTGAGGAAGGTAAGCCCGTATCGGCGGAAGCTCTTCCGGAACTCATTTCGGAAAGGAAGCTCATCCCGGTATATTTCGGATCTGCTCTTAAAATGGAGGGCGTGGAGGCTCTGATACAGGGAATAAACAGCCTTACATTATTAAAGGATCACCCCGGTGATTTCGGTGCCAGAGTTTATAAGATCAGCAGAGACGGCAGTAAGCGTCTTACATGGATGAAGATAACCGGCGGTTCCCTGAAGATAAGAAGTGAGATAAACGGTGAAAAGGTTGATGAGATCAGGCTTTATTCCGGATCAAAATATGAGGCCGTGCAGGAGGCAGCCGCAGGAACCATCTGTGCAGTTGCGGGATTAAGCAGTACCTATGCAGGTGCCGGTCTTGGGGCTGAAAAGGATTCCGCAGAAGGCCTGCTCCAGCCACTGGAACGATGCCGGGTTATACTTCCCGAAGGAAAAGACACCGTTAAAGCTCTTGATGAATTAAAAACCCTTGAAGAAGAGGAACCTATGCTGCATGTTTCCTATGATGAGGAAACACGGGATATCACTGCAGAGATAATGGGCGATGTCCAAATAGAGATAATAAAGGAGCTGGTAAATGAACGGTTCGGCTACAGAATAGAGTTTGGTCCTCCGGAGATCGTATATAAAGAAACTATAGTAAGCGAAGCAGAGGGAGTGGGACATTACGAACCCCTGCGTCATTATGCAGAAGTTCATCTTCTCCTGGAACCCGGAGAAAGAGGCAGTGGGATAGTATTTGAGAACAAATGCCCCAGGGACTATCTCACGGAAAACTATCAAAAGCTCATTATGACCCATTTAAAAGAACGGAAATTTAAGGGGATCCTTACCTGCTCAGAGATCACGGATATGAAAATAAGCCTCATCGCCGGCAAATCCCACGAGAAGCATACGGAAGGCGGTGATTTCAGGCAGGCTACATACAGAGCGGTAAGACAGGGACTGATGATGGCCGGCATGGAGCTTCTTGAGCCGGTTATGAATTTCACCCTGGAAGTGCCCTCTTCGTCAGTTGGAAGAGCAATGACCGATCTGTCGGCAATGTCTGCTGTTTCATCGCCCCCGGAGCTGTCCCATGACAGCACTGTATCCGTATTAAGAGGTACGATCCCCGCCTCGGAAATAGGCGACTATGCGAGGACGGTAACTGCTTATACCGCAGGAGAAGGGCATTTTACTGCAACTTTTAAGGAATATGCACCATGTCATAATGCGGAGGAAGTAATAGAGTCAAAAGCCTATGATCCCGAGCTCGATACGCGAAATACCGGTTCTTCGGTTTTCTGCATGCACGGCGCAGGTACTATAGTGCCCTGGGATAAAGTCAGGGACTATATGCAGGTTGATACAGGATGGAAAAAGAATGATCCTGAAACACATGAGATCTCTGTCCCTGTAAGAAGACGCGAAAAAACAGATGAAGGAGAAAAGACCTTTAAGGAAAGAGAGCGGGACAGAAGAGCCGCCGACGCCGAATTAATGGAAATCTTCGAGCGGACGTACGGCCCTATAAAAACAAGAACCGTAAACTCTGATGAGCCTGAATACTATCCGGACATCCCGGAAAAGGAAAAGGGACCCCTGGGTGGAGACCCTAAGTATAATGAGAAAAAGAAGTCCGCAGCAGAGGTGAAAAATTACCTTCTCGTAGACGGCTATAATATAATCTTCGCCTGGCCGGAACTAAAGGATCTTTCAAATAAAGATCTGAAAGCTGCCCGTGATAAGCTTATGGATATTCTTTCCAATTACGCAGGATATACACGCGAAAATCTGATCCTTGTTTATGATGCGTATAAAGTTAACGGCGGAAAAGAAAGGATCTACCGGTACAATAATATAGACGTGGTATATACCAGAGAAGCGGAAACAGCTGATCTTTACATTGAAAAAGCCGCTCACGAACTCGGCAAAAAGCATAATGTCACTGTAGCCACCAGCGATAACGTGGAACAGGTTATAATATTCGGTGCCGGCGCGGTAAGGATGTCTGCCCTGAATTTTCTTCATAGGGTAAAGGATGTCGAAGCAGAAATCTCCGGACTTCTTTAAAATAGAAAAGCGGCTGACCCGGAGCTTTAGTCTCGTGTCAACCGCTTAGGTTTCTAAGTTCACCATAATAGCCTTTCTGCCTTTTCCATTGCGTATAGATCCTCCTGTTCCGGAGATGCGTGTTCATAAGTGTCTCTGTCTGGTAATCTTTTCTTTGTCTGTTTGTTTTTCACCCCCTGTTTCTTTCTTTCATCATACAGTTTCTTGTCAAATTCGTTATCGGGAGAGGATCTTGCTGCGATCCCGACTGCTGTTACCATCTGTCCCGGCGGTGTATAACTGGCCGTCGGAAATGGCATGTACTGCGATACCATGATCATAAGCTCACCTCCTTGTGATTATTACGCTTCGTGCATTAAATATGATCCGGAACTATTTATCTGTTTACTATATCGGATGGTAATTGTATTTACACAAGAGGAAAAACTGGACTATTTTTTATACAAAGTGACCGGATATGATGATATAATAATTTGCAAATAATTTTTAAGTACTACAGCACTGTCAATGGCATCCATCTGATGCGGAATTCATTTTGAAAGGAATCACGTCATGAAAACTATTCGCATAAAGATCATTCTCGGAATACTGTTATGCTCTCTGCTGACTGCTCTTATCGTTGGTCTACTCTCCATCAGAACCACAATGAGGATCTCAGAAGCTGATTCCAAAGAAAACATGGTCAATCAGACCGCTGCCGTTGCAAACGAAATGGACTCTACCATTCTGAGGGTGGAGCAGTCGGTAAATATCCTGGCGGACATAGTAAAGAGCAGGATCAGTGAACGCCGGTTCTTCTCCGATATTAACTATGCCGATGCCTTTACAAATGAGGTACTGGAGCAGGTATACCGTTTTTCCGAGCATACAGACGGTGCCATTACCAGTTACATCCGCTACAATCCCGAATTTTCAAATCCTACCTCAGGCTGCTTTTTGACACGTAACAGCCTTTCGGATCCTTTTTCAGAAGTAACTCCGACGGACTTCTCAATGTACGATTCCTCTGATGTAGAGCATGTGGGATGGTACTATATTCCGGTACAGAACGGCGCACCTATCTGGATGGACCCCTATCTTAACAGCAATATAGATGTTTACATGATCTCCTATGTGGTACCTATCTATGCAGAAGACGGTACATCCATCGGTATAGTCGGTATGGATATTGCATTCACCGAGGTCACTGATAAGATTGATGCTGTTTCACTTTTCCAGTCCGGATACGGTTTCCTCACCAATAAGGAAGGTAAGATCGTATATCATAAAACCGCTGAAGTTGGTCAGGATCTTTCCTCTCTTGACAGCTCGCTCTCATCAGTAAACTCCTATATTTTAAATACTGAAGCAAATACCACTGCATTTGAGTATTCCTATAACGGTGTGAAGAAACTCATGGTCTCCAGTCCACTTCAGAATGGAATGATCTTAGCCCTTACCGCACCGAAAGCAGAGATCTTTTCAGAGGCATATTCACTGCTCTTTACTATCCTCAGCGCCATTATCCTGGCTATCTTTGTGAGTTCCATTGTAGGACTTTTCGTAGGAAACGGACTGTCAAAGCCTATTCACGCCCTTACCGATATTATTGGCCAGACTGCGAAACTCGACCTTACCGAAACCGGAAAGGGAGACAAACTGGTTAAGCAAAGGGATGAGATCGGGCAGATGGCGACCGGCGTAAATGATATGCGTTCCGCATTCCGTGATATGGTAGAATCCTTTATCAATGTGGAGCAGACCATCACCGACAGCATCAATGAACTGGATTCAATTATGCGTGAAAATAATGAACGCACAGACAACAATAACGAAGAAACAGGACACCTCGCCACCGGTATGAAAGAGGCTGCAGGAAATACCTCACAGATTGTGAACAATGTGGAACAGGCAAGAAACCAGACCCGTGAGATCTATGATCTGGCAGTACAGAGTGAAGAGGAGTCAAAAGAGATCCAGGTCCGTGCCGGTGAAATGGAACAGCGCAGCACAAGCTCCAGTGAAAAGACCCATGAAATGTATGATGTAATGAAGGTCAAGAGTGATGCAGCCATTAAGAAATCAAAAGCCGTTGGTCGCATTAATGAACTGACGAATGATATAAAGAATATCTCATCCCAGACCAATCTTCTCGCACTTAACGCAAGTATTGAAGCTGCCCGTGCAGGTGAAGCCGGACGTGGTTTTGCTGTTGTTGCGGATGAGATCGGCTCCCTGGCTGCCCAGACACTGAAAACCGTGGACAATATCAGTGAGATCGTGGATGAGGTAAGTGATGCAATGGCACATCTTAATGAATGTGTTACAGAACTTATGGATTTCCTTGAGGAAACAGTTCTGATCGATTACGGCATGTTCCGTGATTCCGGAGCCAGATACAGGCAGGATGCTGATTTCTTTATCTCTATGATGTCCCGGGTACGTACAGGAACCGATTCCCTCGAACATCATATTGAAGAGATCGTATCCGCAGCAGAGGATATCAACGGAATGACCGAGAACTCCGCTAACCGCATAGATGATATCGCTTCCAGATCGAATGAAATGCGTATCTCCAACGAGCAGGGTTATCAGAAGCTTCAGGACGCAAGAGAGGCCGTAAGAGAGCTGGGAGAGATCACTGCAAAATTCAACTGGAAATAGGGTTATACTCTTTAAGGCGCTCCTGAACCTTATCATACCAGCCGCCTTTGTAAAAAAGGCAGGCCAGTGGGTCAATATCGTAATAATCAGGTGTAATGCCCTCTGTTATGCCCTTAAGAATTGCAAGTGCACGGCAGCCACCGCCACAGCGGCCGAACCACTCACAGCTATTGCATTCGTCATTGTTATCCCGGAGGGTGCAGAGGTTTGCACAGACTGAATCAAGCCACTTACCTTCCTGTAGGATATCCGATAATCTTCGTTCTTTTAAGTTGTCAAAGCTGTAATCAAAATAATTTAGTTCGCCGCACATCTGTAGACAGGGGACCACGTCCCCTTCACAGGTAACTGCCATCATACTGCGGTTTCCGACACAAACCGCTTCCGTCGGGCAGTCAATGCCGTCTTTGTGCTTCTCCATTATCATGCTGTAGCCTTTGCTCTGAGGTACCATAAAAAGAAAGCGCCACATAATAACATTCATTGTATGTTCACCCTGCAGATACCACTCCGCAAGGTTAAGCATCTTCTCTAAGTATTCTTCTATGGGGAGAGACCCCTCCGGCTCATTCTTAAGCCAGCGTCTCGTCTCAGTAGTCCTTATGATGCGGGCGATCTTCACACCTGTATCCTCCAGTAAAAGAAGTGTGTCGCGCATAGAGTCCACATTGCCCTTAAAAACCTGGATCTGGGCATAAGTTTCAAATCCGTTATCCGCGCATAATTTCAAGGCCCGGAGCGCGTCTTTTTCCGCACCTGCGCGGCCTCTCATCCTGTCATGGTGCCCGATTCCATCAAAGGATATCTTGATCTGCGGATCTGCATGAAGTTCGTGGAAAAGATCAAGTGTTTCCTGATGCAGGAAAAAGCCGTTGGTCGTAAGCTTCTCCAGTGTCATGTTCCGCTCATAGATCGCCCGGACTATATCATGAAAACGTGGATGTATCATCGGCTCGCCGCCTGTGATCGTGATCGAGTGAAAGCCACAGTCAGCCATTTGGTCAAAAAGATCGAGAAGTGCATCATAATCCCATTCTGCCATACGATCGGCGTTTTCAGCGGCATTAAAACAGTGCAGGCAGTTGTAATTGCATCTGCCCGTCAGCATAAGATTCATAGCCGGCACAAAACGGTGGGAATACTTCCGGTACTGCGACCAGTCAGAAGGGTGTTCACCTTTACTGCAGGGTGCTATCAACCCACTCTCAGTTAGATTTTTGAGTGCTTCATTCTTCGGCAGATCATGCTCTCCGTCGCACTTTAACAGCAGTTCAAAAGTCTCCGGATCCACACGAAGAGGGTTCGGGGAATAACGGTGAAACATACAGTGATTAACAAATTTCCATGCCCGCAGGGCGTAATTATCACAAAGTCGGTAGTACATGGTTCATTCACTCTCCAATTTCAGCAGTATCCGAATTTAGCCTTGCCACCCATGTTCCTGTACTCGGCCTCTGTAACTAAATCATGTGACACCCTCCAATAATCCGCGCATTTATTGGCATCATCAATATTTTTTTTAATACCACGCATTTGAACGAGGTTTTTGTCATCCATAACGTAATATTGCCTGCCTACATTAACTATTAATCCGCCGGCAACATTTTCCAGCAGTTCATCAGGAAGCTCTATTCTGTACTTTCCTGCCAGCTTTATGAGTTCATCCATATTCTCGCAGTTTTTCGCTTCTTCCTTCTGCTCGTCTGTTAAGCTGTCCCATATTTCCTTCAATGCTTCGTTCAGTTCATTTGTCCTGTTTTCGTTTTCGCTCATAAAATACCCTTCTCTTTCTTAAGTTCACTTTAGAAACGTCCTTATGTATATTTATACGTTTCAGCTCAAAAAATGGCAATATAAATTCATTGCAGAGCGCGAAGCCCAAAAAAGAAAGAACCCGCCTTTTGGCGAGTTCTATAGATAGCCGGTACTCCCTGCACTAAATTCGCACTTCGTCTTCGACTCGTGCTCATTAAGTGCGCAGTACGCATCGCACGTAACCTGCCGCCTTCGCCTACGGCTCGTCGGCAGCTAAGTGCTCATAGCGGAGAAGGAGGGATTTAGGCGAGTAACGAGCCGGGTGAATGCGAAAGGGATGTCCGTGGGCGCTTGCGCACAGAGGACATTCTCTTTTCGCATTCATCGGGCGACAGACGGTATGCGGACGATGCGAAGCATTGTACGCATGCCGGCTCGTTACGAGCCGGGGCACACGTAGTGTGCCTCAAAGGGCGAAGCCCTTTGTGAAAACAAGAGAGACTATCCTTATGCGATCTTCGCATAAAAGGATAGTCTCTCCTGTTTTCATATAGCGGAGAAGGAGGGATTTGAAGCACCCGTGCTTCTCGGGAACCCGCATAGAAAGGAGGGTTGCGGCCTCTGCCTTTTTTCCCGCACCACTTCCGCACCAGATATTTGCTCTGTATCGTCCCTCTCCAGCAAGCACAGATATTCATCAATTTTCAAACGACTCAGAGAATGATCTTAGATTTCAGCAGCATTTTTCTCCTGTTCCTTAAATTTGTAATAATTCTTAAACAACTTATTTGCGGCATCAAGGGTGTCCTGGCTTATCTTAGGAAGTTCTCTTCCCCAAGCCTTTGTTGCAAGCTTAAAGCCTTTTTCCATAGCTTTCTGCATGTCCTTCATCTTATCAACATCATCTCCGACAAGCGCACCTGCAAAATCAAACAGCCTTTGAGCGGTCTGCTTAACTCCCCAGTAACCATCCTCACCAACGTCCTTCTGTGCCTGTGCTTTTGTTGCAGCATCCACAGTATACTTTCCACCAGCAAGTGTTTTCCAGAAATTATCATCATTTGCTTTACCATATGCTCCAACCTGTCCGGAAAGCGTCTTCTGAACCAGCTCCATAAGCTGACGCTTATTCTCTTCCATATCTGCCTTCATCTGCTCAGCAATAGCAGTTCTGTCAGCCTTATTCATTTTCATTTTCGAATACAGGCCATTTTCTTCTGCGGTTCCTCTTTCATAAGTCACACCTTCATTATTCTGAACCCTTTCCACATTCTGTTCTTCTGCTTTTTTTACCGAAACATCCATATTTTCCTGATTGCTAAAATATTGTGTTACTGAACTAATTCCATTGATCTCCATTGACATAGTCTTTATTCTCCTTTCAAACGCTTAAATCTACAGTTTCTCCTACATCCATCAACTCAACTTCCGGCATGCATTCAACAGAAAAAGAAAATGTCGGGCTGCTGTTTCCTCTGAACCGCTCCCCGTCAAGTAGACAATCAAAAAAATTAATTTTCTGCCATCAGTTTTCTGATGGCAGTTTTTATGCCACCATCAAATAATTATTATGCT
>CACZBM010000028.1 GCA_902779445.1 uncultured Lachnospiraceae bacterium | reverse complement strand
TTGCTGGAAATAAGTCCCAGCCACTACACAAATCGCATTTCTGCGTTTTGATTAAAAAACATTTATTTCTTCTTGACTTCTAATAGTTAGTCTTTATTTAGATCCTTCGCTGGCGCTCAGGATGACATCAATTTTTCGCTGGCGCCCGGGTTGATGTCATTCTGAGCGAAGCGAAGAATCTATGATCTTGTGTCCGGCTGCCCTGACCAGGCGGTTCATTATAGCCGGACCGATGTTCGGAGTATCGAATTCCTCCGTATATATTATATCAACATCTTCTTCATCCATGGATCTTAATACACTGAAAAGATTGTGGGCGATGGACGCTTCATCCGATCTCCTGCCAACAGATACCACAAGATCCGCGGCATACACATCCCTTGTCTCATCAGTAGCGATTACTGCGGTTTTTATGTTCTTACTGCGGTTTACCGATACAAGGCTGTTGATCTTTTCTGTGACTTTTATCAGGTCACCTCTGACTATGTAGAGCTCTCCTTTTGGAGCGTAGTGCTTGTATTTCATGCCGGGAGCTTTTGGATGTGCATCCCGGTCCACGATCCCTTCTATAGAGGGGTCGATATCAACATCTCCAACCACCTCATTTAACATGGCTACGTTTATTATTCCGGGGCGGAGGAGACAGGGCTTATTTCCTGTCAGATCCACTATGGTGGATTCTATACCTATTCCAACCTCGCCGCCATCTATTATAAGCGGGATCCTGCCGTTCATATCTTCAAAAACGTGGGCGGCAGTAGTGCAGCTGGGTCTTCCGGACCGGTTGGCACTCGGTGCTGCGATAAATCCTCCAGAAGAAGAGATAAACTCCGAAGCAATGGGATTAACCGGCATCCTGACTGCCACAGTATCAAGACCACCGGTGGTTTCCCGGGGCACCAGGGAGGATTTCGGAAGGACCATCGTAAGAGGTCCGGGCCAGAACTCCCGGGCAAGTTCCTCTGCTTCTTCAGGAAATGAATCTGTGATCTTATATACATCTTCGGTTTTTGAAATATGTACGATAAGAGGGTTGTCGGAGGGTCTCCCTTTTGCAGAGTATATTTTCCTCGAGGAATCGGGATTCAGGGCATCTCCGGCCAGTCCGTAGACGGTTTCCGTAGGAATGGCAACAAGCCCTCCCGAACGTATTATGAGACCTGCTTCGGACATGACTTCTTTATCGCGGACAGGGTCTCCGTATGCTTTAACTATTTTAGTTTCCATTTGCATATGCAGATATTTCGTCCCAGACAGAACTGTCTTCCAGGCCCAGCTTCCAAAAAGCAGCTCCGGCCAGGGATTTACTGTTCATAATACTCAGCTTGGCGGCCAGTGATCTTTTATCTTCCAGCCATACCTTCCAGAGAGAACCGCGCATCTCGAATTCGCCGTAATTACAACCGGCACCGTCATCCCATGTGGGAGTGACGCCGTGGCTTTCGAGTATTGCTGCGGATTCAGTCATGCTCATTGCCTGAGTGCTTTTTACAGCTCCGTTGTCTGTCTCCCAAATTCTGGTATAGAAGGGAAGACCGTTGATAACTTTGGATGCATCAACATCCATAAGGGTTTTATCTATGCCGTTCTCCACGAAACCCAAAGAAGCCACAGGACCGGCTTCAGTCGAAGAAGCATTGTGCTCATCATAGCCCATGATAATAACGAAATCACATACCTTTCCCTGTACTTCACGGTGGTAATGCTGGGAATAATTCTCCGGCACATAATTATCAACCGAGAAAATAAGACCGGCATCATGGGAAGCAACGGACAATTCCTTTACAAACTGTGCAAAGTGTACTCCGGTCTCACCGGAAAGCTCCTCAAAATCCACATTGATACCGTCTGCACCACAGGCCTTTACGCTGGAAACAAGGGCTTCTATTATCTGCTGCCTTTTGGAAGTATATGAAAGGACCTCATAGGTATCGGCAGCGGGACTGAATCCTTCGGTATTGAAATTGTCTATGACCGCCCAAACCTGTTTTCCGGCATTATGTGATGTTTCCACATAGTAAGAGCTTGAATTATCCTTAAGTCCCCCTTCTGTATCCGTAAGGGAGTACCAGGTGGGAGATAACACATTTATGGAAGTGTCCTTTGCAATAATATCGCCCACCAGGTTATTTGCATCCTGATTCATGAGCTGATGCCAGCCCAGGATCACCTTTTCATTGAATGTGGTAGATGGAAATACCATTTCGGGTACAGTGGAGGGTGCGGTATCTTCCGCATCCTTATAATCCCCCAGATCCTTGTTTTTAACGAAGCCCATCAGCCCTTCATTATTTTCGACCTTTGTCCATTCATTCCCTGCTTCAAGGATTCGGACAGGATCGGCTTCATTAAGTATTGCGGCCACGTCACTTTTTTTGTCGGCGCTAACATAAAGCCCGGTTTTTCTGACAACAGACGCAGATGAATACTTACCCCATGTATTTCTGATAACGATATAGGGAACCCCCGTATCGGTATATTCTTCATAATCTATATTTGTATACTTTTTTACGAGAGAAGATGAGAGACAGAAAGTACCATTGATCTCTTTGGCATCGTTTCCTTCCTCGATCCTGTCTGTTCCTTCGGGCGTGGTATACAGGATCAGGTCCTCGTTCTCATCATGATAAAACCAGTCATTCAGCTCGGTTTTAACAAATTCATACGGCAAATATACTCTTCCGTCTTCATTCAGGGCTTTTGATTCGGTTATATAGGTATCATTCAAGATAATTCCGGCCTCGTTATCCTTTAATCCACCGAATGATTCGGAAATATCCGCAGTTACCTCTATATTCTCAAGTCCCGGGAAAGAGTGGTGGCTTATGGTCAGTGAAAACAGGATTATAAGGATAATCAGTGCCACTATCACGGGAATGACAACGGGGGGTATATTAAATCCTTCAGACTCGCCTTTGCGGCGGTTTCTGCGCTTTTTTTTCGCTACTCTTTTTTTAATGGTTTCAAGATCTTCTATTTCCAGATCGTCAAAGTCTTTATCATGTAATTTCATATGATCAGCTCGGTAGTATTTTTCTCTATACTTATATAGTACGATGGACTGCTCTGTTTTGGCGCAATTCCAATCACTTATTGTAACAGATATACAGCCCGATGTATATGATTCTTTGGCATTTGGGGCGCCTGTGAAGTGTAGAATGCATATTTTTCGGGCTGTCTACCTGTTTTATGAAAGGAGATATTTTTTTAATTAATGCCTGTCAGACCAGGACGTTTTCGACCCTGTCAAATCTTATTTCCGACAGGGAACCTTTGTCATCGTCCACATAGTCTGCCATGTAACTTCCGCCTTCTTCCATAACAGTCATAACAGTCTGCTCCGGCGATGCCGGTCTGTCCTGGACAAAGAGCTTGATACCATGATTGGCATAATAGCTCAGAGTTGAAAGAAGGTTTAATTTGCTGCTGATTTCATCCATATTCTACCCCTTACTGGTGATCACACCTTCGCATCTTTACGGGCCGGGTGTAGCATGGAGGAGATTAATGTGATATATCCGGTCCTTTATACCGAAACCCATAAAAACACATATTTCATTTGATGATACGGGATAACCGACGTGATGCGATTTTTGCTGCAGCAAAAGCAATGTGTAAAGAAAAATGACAAAAATGCCGATATAATATAACAGAAAGAACATGCTTGATATTAAAGTGGAATAATCTCCGGAAACCGGAAAGAACTCTTAGAAAAGCTACAGCTAATCGTCTACAGCCCCCTTTCCGCATCACACGTAAAGACTGGCGGTTAGCTCGTGAGGATGATTATACATCAACATTTTTAAATTTCAAGACATTTATTAAAAAAAAATAATATTTGAGATAAAACTTGACTATCTTACTGAAATGGTATATAAAAGCTAAGCAAAATAGACGGAAAGGCAGGTGCGTCATATGAAAATTGAAAAAGTAAATGAAAAAACGATCAGATGCACACTTACTAAAACCGATCTTTTGGAACGCAAACTAAAGCTCAGTGAGCTTGCATATGGTACAGAAAAGGCCAGAGGTCTTTTTAAGGATATGATACAGCAGGCAAGTTATCAGTTCGGATTCGAGGCAGAGGATATCCCTCTTATGATCGAGGCTATTCCCCTTTCAGGAGAATCCATAGTGCTGGTGATCACCAAGGTTGAGGACCCGGAAGAGCTGGATACCAGATTTTCCAGATTCACACCGGATCTCAGGGATGATGTTGAAACCTCAGATAAGTCAGCATCCGGAATATCGAACTACGGAGCTGATGATGTTATAGACCTGGTGAAGAGGCTGCATGACACTATTCAGACAGCAAATAAAGCTCTGAAGAATGATGCATCAGCTGCTGCGTTGCCGGATATTACCATAGCTGATGACGGTCCGGATTCTGCGTCCAGAGAAAAGAACATCCAGATCACGGTTCCTGTGGATATCATAAAGCTCTATTCATTTAACGATATAAACAGGATAATAGAATTATCCCATATACTCAGGGGTTATTATGAAGGACAGAATACCCTGTACCGGGATTCCGAAGAAGGAAATTACTATCTGATCGTACGTAAGTCTTCGCTTACGCCTGAGAGATTCAATAAGGTATGCAATATTATTACTGAATACGCGGAAGTAGAGGAATACACCCCCTCAGTACAGGCGTACTTTGATGAGCATGTGACTCCGGTGATAGAGAATAATGCTCTTCAGGTATTAGCTGAAGTCTGATCCGGTTCCGACGGTTTTCGGTTAAAAGTATTCATTGCTGCGGCGCAGCCATCGAGGATGATACTCGATACTGCTTCCGCAGCTCTTTTTTTTGCCGAAGATACAAGGACAGAGTCTTCTTTGCTGAATCCGGAGAGAACCCAGTCAGCCAGATCCCATTCTCGGGGTTTTTTACCTACTCCGATACGGACTCGGCTGAAAAGATCTGTGTGAAGTTCGGAGATGATATTCTTTAATCCGTTATGTCCGCCTGCGCTGCCGGAAGGCCTCACGCGGATCCTGCCGGGATCGAGATCGATGTCATCTGAAATGACTATAAGCTCTTCGGAAGGATCGATCTTATAATACGACACTATTTCCCGAAGGGCTTCTCCTGAAAGATTCATGAAGGTAAGGGGCTTTACAAGAATGACCTTTTCACCCTCAATGATCCCCTTTCCGCATATTGAGCGGTGTTTTTCAAAATCCAGGGGGATACCGTATTTTTCTGTCAATATGTCAATGGTTTCAAATCCCACATTATGCTTTGTGCCGTTATACTTTCCACCGGGATTTCCCAGGCCTGCAATTATGTACATAAATATACCTCATCAAAATAGCCCCGCTTAAACGGGGCCATTATGTTTAGCTCTATGGCAACCTGTAACCCTGTGTCATCCTGTTAACACTCTGTCATCCTGCTAACTCTCTGTCATCCTGTCAACTCTCTGTCATCCTGTTAACTCTCTGTCATTCTGTTAACTCTCTGTCATCCTGAGCGTTAGCGAAGGATCTCTTATAGATTCTTCGCTTCGCTCAGAATGACACTAGGAAACTCAGAATGACACTAGGAAACTCAGAACGACTCCAGATCAGAGTAAGAATCTGTCGCTTCTCTCGATCACTATCTGGACGCCATTTTCTCCTTTGTAAAAAGAATTAGCCCTGATAGTGCCGTGGCTTTCCACAATGCAGTTCTCAATATGGGTATTATCACCGATATAAACGTCGTTTAAGATGATGGAATTCTTTATAAAGCAGTTATTTCCAACGAATACTTTCTTAAACAGTACGGAATCCTGCACTGTGCCGTTGATGATACAGCCGGATGAAGCAAGGCTGTTACTTATCTGTGCGCCCACATTATATTTTGCAGGAGGTAAATCGTCAACTTTGGAATAAACATCGGGGTACTGGTTAAAGAAATAATCCCTGACTTCAGGCTTCAGGAAATCCATATTAGTCTGGAAATAATCCTTGACCGTTGCGATATTCTTCCAGTAGGAGTCGATCTTATATCCGTAAATACGCTTCTGGTTACGGTATCTTACAAGGATATCGGAAACAAAATCGTGTCTGTCCTCTTCCTCTGCCTTTTCAATGAGTTCAATAAGCTGACGACGGCGGATCACGTAGATACCGCAGGAAATCGTGCGTCCCTTGGCTTCCACAGGCTTTTCTTCGAAGTCAACGATACGCTGGTCCTCATTCATGGAGAGTACACCGAATCTCTCGACATTCTCGCTTTCGGGGAGTTCCTTGCAGACAATGGTGATGTCTGCCTTTTTTGCGATGTGGTATTCCAGAACTTTATTATAGTTCATCTTATATACACCATCACCGGAAGCGATAATAACGTAGGGTTCATGGCTGTCCTTCAGGAAAGAAATATTCTGGTAGATGGAGTCAGCAGTTCCCCGTGCCCAAAAAGAGTGGTCGCTGGTCATTGAAGGCGTGAAAACGAAAAGTCCGCCCTGTTTACGACCGAAATCCCACCATTTTGAAGATGACAGATGCTGGGTCAGAGATTTGGCATTGTACTGGGTAAAAACTCCGACTTTCTGAATATGGGAATTGGTCATATTGCTCAGTGCGAAATCGATGCCCCTGTAGCTGCCGGCAATGGGCATCGCCGCAATGGCTCTTTTCTTTGTAAGTTCTTTCATCCGGTGGTTATTACCTCCGGCCAGTATTATTCCGATCGCTCTCATTCTCTATCACCTGCCTTTATAATGGTCTTTCCGGAAGGAACAGTCTCATCTTTGAATTCTTCTATGGTGAAGACTCCGGATAATACAGAATTCTTTCCGATGGTGAGACCCGTAGGGATCTCAGATTTCTCTGCTATGGTAGAGATGCCGTGATTGTATATGTTGGGATCCGTTTCATTTTCGGTGTCATCTCCGAAACCGATCTTTACCCTGTTTCCGATGACCGCATCTTCCGCTATGATACCCTTTATGATCTCACAGTTATCACCGATGACAGTGCCGTTCATTATGATGGAATCGCGGATGACCGTATCCTTTCCAATGGTGACGCCGCATCCGAGAACTGAGTTGTAGATCTTTCCGTAGATCTGGGAGCCCTCGCCTATGATGCTCTTTTCAATAGCCGTGTCAGGTCCGATGAACTGGGGAGTGACAACGTCGCTCTTTGTAAATATTCTCCAGTATTCTTCGTAGAGATTGAATTCGGGAATGATGTCGATAAGCTCCATATTGGCTTCCCAATAGGAGTTGAGGGTTCCCACGTCTTTCCAGTAGCTGTTGTATTCATAGGCAAACATACGCTGCTTCTTATTGTGGCAATACGGAATAACGTGTTTACCGAAATCCAGACTGGACTGGTCGGCAAGGGCGATGAGCGCTTCTTTAAGTATCTTCCAGGAGAAGATATAGATACCCATGGAAGCCAGGTTGCTCCTCGGGTGCTCGGGCTTTTCTTCAAAGTCCTTGATCTTTCTGTCTTCGTCGGTGATGACGATACCGAAGCGCTTTGCTTCTTCCATGGGAACGGGCATAGCAGCTATGGTGACATCCGCATTGTTTTCCTTATGGAAGTCCAGCATCACTTCGTAATCCATTTTGTAGATATGGTCACCGGAAAGAATGAGTACATAATCGGGATTATAGCTCTCCATGTACTCTATGTTCTGGTAGATCGCATTTGCCGTTCCGGTATACCATTCGCTGTTGACATTTTTCTCAAAGGGCGGAAGTATGGTAACGCCGCCGATGTAACGGTCCAGATCCCAGGGGGTGCCGATACCGATATGGGAATTCAGCTTCAGAGGCTGGTACTGGGTGAGGACACCAACCGTATCTATTCCGGAATTAATACAGTTACTGAGAGGAAAATCAATGATCCTGTACTTTCCTCCAAAAGATACTGCGGGCTTTGCCATGTGTGTAGTCAGAACACCGAGTCTGCTTCCCTGTCCTCCTGCTAACAGCATGGCGATAATCTCTTTTTTGATCATTTGCATCACCTCATCCCGTTTTATTATTTTAGGTTTTATAATTATAACATCTGTTCACGAATTTTTGTGAAAATTTTAGTAAAAAAATGAAATTTTTGACAATCTTTTGTGTAGTATTTTGGCTTTTTCGGATATACAATGTAGATTCAGACAGATTCTTCGCTTCGCTCAGAATGACACCTATGCTGATAAATTAAGTACGATGTACGGGGTACTCTCGCACTCGAAGGATCTTATTGGATGCCACAGAATTTTAAAAGGACACATATATGTATAACGTAGATTTTTCCAGAAAAAATACACATTTTCATTTTATAGGGATAGGCGGAATAAGCATGAGCGGTCTCGCGGAGCTTCTGTTGTCGGAAGGGTACCCGGTATCCGGATCGGATATGGCAAAGAGCGAATTAACCGACTATCTGGCAGGAAAGGGAGCGAAGATCTCATTTCCCCAGGCAGCAGACAATATCACCGATGATATCGATGTGGTCATTTATACCGCAGCCATTCACGAAGACAACCCGGAGCTGAAAGAGGTAAGGAAAAGAGATCTCCCGGCACTTACCAGAGCGGAATTCCTGGGGCAGATAATGAAGCAGTACAGGATCCCGGCAGCAGTGGCGGGGACCCACGGAAAGACAACAACTACATCCATGCTTTCCGAGATACTCTTAAAAGCAGACTCTGATCCCACGCTTTCGATAGGAGGGATACTTCCCAGTATCGGCGGTAATTTCCGGGTGGGAGGAAAAGACTTTTTTGTAACGGAAGCCTGCGAATACACAAACAGCTTTTTATCATTCTTCCCGAAGATTGCGATAATACTGAATGTAGATGCGGATCACCTGGACTTTTTCAAAGATATAGATGATATAAGGAATTCATTTAACAGATTCGCGCATCTCCTGCCAAAAGACGGAACACTTATCATAAACGGTGAGATTCCGGAGATCGGTCGTGTTACGGCAGGAATTGACTGTGAGATAGTAAAATACGGAACGGATGCAGGATTTGACTATTATCCCTCTGATATAAGTTACAACAGTTCTGCCTGCGCTGAATTTACCCTGCATCACGGAGACAGCATCCTTGGAAGGGTGTCCCTTAAGGTTCCCGGGGAGCATAATATAGGGAATGCCTGTGCTGCGGCTGCTGCAGCGGTCAGGATGGGAATAGAACCGGAGTACATAATAAAGGCCCTGTCAGAATTTCACGGTACAGACAGACGTTTTCAGCATAAGGGAGAGATGAACGGAGTCACCATAATAGACGATTATGCTCATCACCCCACCGAGATCAGGGCATCACTGGAAGCTGCAAAGCACTGCGATCATAAGACTCTGTGGTGCGTTTTCCAGCCTCATACCTATACCCGTACAAAGGCGCTCCTTAAGGAGTTTGCAGAGGCTCTGACCCTGGCTGATAAAGTAGTGCTGGCGAAGATATATCCCGCAAGGGAGACTGATGACCTGGGTATCAGTTCCGGGGATCTGGCACGTGAGATCCGGGAGCTGGGACATGACGCATGTTATTTTGACTCCTTTGAAAAAATTGAAAAATTTTTGAAAGAAAATTGTATCCACGGAGATTTGTTGATAACTATGGGAGCAGGAGACGTGTATAAAATAGGAGAGTCACTTCTGGAAGAATAGAAATCCACAATATCCACCAAATTCACATCATCGCAAAAACCCCGATTTTATCGGGGTTTTCGACTGTTTTCGGCATTGTAAAATCATGGTCATACTGTTATAATCCGCAAGTGGAGCAGGAATTTAGGACAGTCACTTGCGTTTACCGCAAGTGACGTATGATGACCTAGGAGTATTAAATTTGGACCGGATTTCATTATATGAAAAAAAGGATATGAGTTACACCAAGGTATCTAATTCCTTTATAGATCATTATATGACGGATGCCAATGAAGCCCAGATAAAGATATACCTTTATCTTCTGCGTTCTGTTGTATCAGGAGATGAGATCTCCGTTGCTGTCATAGCAGACAGGTTTAATTATACAGAGAGAGACATTTTGCGCTCTCTTATTTATTGGGATAAACAGGGACTTATTTCACTGGATCATGACGACTACGGAAATGTAAGGGGCATCTGTTTAAATAATATAGAAAAGCCGGTTTTTCATGGTTCCATCGCCCCTATATGCGGAGAGATGACTCCGGCGGAGAAAAGCATGAGCGGACCGGAGAAAGCTGCGGCTCCGGAGCATAATGTATCTTCTGCAAGACCGTTTTATTCTGCGGGACAGATCCAGGAATTCCGCGAGAATGCCGAGGTAAAGGGCCTTCTCTTTATGACGGAACAATATCTTGGCAGACCGCTGAGCAGTTCGGATTACAGTTCCATACTTTACATATATGACAGTCTTCACTTTGATGTGACACTCATAGAATATCTTATAGACCACTGTGTTAATTCCGGACACAGAAATATGCGCTACATTGAAAGCGTTGCCCTTGACTGGAATGAAAAGGGTATCCGCAGTGTAGAAGATGCGAAATATGAGACAGGAACCGGACGCAGGGAGTTCTATGATGTACTGAAGGCATTCGGGCTCTCGGGAAGAAACCCGGTGAAGACAGAGATGGATTATATCCGCCGATGGAGAGATGAATATGGTTTTTCATCCGAACTTATCATAGAAGCTGTCAACCGTACTATGAACGCCATATCGAAGCCCAGCTTCCAGTATGCGGACTCCATACTGCAGCGCTGGAGAGCTAAACATGTATCAAAGATGTCTGATGTGGTTGAAGATGATAAGGTACACGAAACCCGGAAAAGGGAGAATACAGCACCTGTAAAACAGCAGGAAAAAACCGGAACATCTACCAGATTTACTAATTTCAAGGAGAGAGACTATGATTTCTCCGAACTTGAAAAGAAATTTGCAAGGAACTGAATATGTCCATAAATGAAGGCGATTTCCGCAATATCATGGCGGAATATGAGAAAATAAGATCAAAGAATGAAGCCGTCAGGGAGGAACGAAAGAAAGAAGTTGCTCTGAAACTGCCGAAGATCAAAGAGCTTGAAGATAAGGCAGCAGAGGCGGCTTCTTTTTACGGTAAAAAAAGCATCGGCGGGGATGAGACTGCACTTTCCTCTCTTCATGAAAGACTTGAGGAGATAGCCGAAGAAAAAAAGGATGTTCTTACTTCGGCGGGATTTCCGGAAGACTACCTGAAGCCGGTGTATGACTGCCCGGATTGTAAAGACACGGGATACATAGGAGAGCAGAAGTGCCACTGCTTAAGGCAGAGGATCATAGATGCCCTTTACAAACAGTCACACATCACAGATGCACTGGAACGTGAAAATTTTGAAACATGCGATATGGAGCGGTTTTCGCCGGCTATCCGTTCGGATATGGAGAAGGTGTATTCAGAGGCCAGAGAATATGTGAAAACATTTGCCACTTCCTATCGCAATATGCTATTCTTAGGAAGCGTTGGGGGAGGTAAGACATTCCTTGCCAACTGCATAGCAAAAGCTCTTTTGGACAGGGGATACAGTGTGATCTATTTCTCGGCATTCAGGCTTTTCGAACTGATCGCCGACAACACTTTCCGGCACAATGACCCTGAAGAAAGGGGAGGATTTTTTTCAAATATCTATGACTCTGATCTTTTGATCATAGATGATCTGGGAACGGAGAATATCAATTCTTTTGTGGCCACCCAGTTATTCAATATTTTGAATGAGAGAAATATCCGCAGAAGATCCACCATAATCTCCAGTAACCTTTCTCTTGAAAAAATAAAGGATATCTATTCAGAAAGATCTCTTTCACGCATAATCGGAAATTTCGAGTTGTATTATTTCAGAGGCGAAGACCTGAGGATGAAAGTCTGACACGGAGGCAAAATGGCAGTTCACGAAGGTAAAAGAAAACTGGAGAGCATACCCGTAGGAAAGCTGGGAGTGATCCCGGTGGAGGGATGCCAGAAACTTGGAGAAAAGGTTGACAAATATCTGGTTGACTGGAGAACAGAGAGAGAAAATGAGCATAAAGGGTCTCTCGCTTTTCAGGGATATCAGAGAAACACCTATATTATAAAGACTTCAATAGCCAGATTCGGTACAGGTGAAGCGAAGGGAACCATAAATGAGTCCATAAGAGGAATGGACCTCTTCCTTCTCTGTGATATCTGTAATTACAGCCTGACGTATTCATTATGCGGACATGAGAATCACATGTCCCCCGATGACCACTATCAGGATCTGAAGAGGATAATAGCAGCTGTTGGCGGAAAAGCAAGGCGCCTGACTGTCATCATGCCTTTCCTTTACGAAGGACGTCAGCATAAAAGAAGCTCCAGAGAATCTCTGGACTGTGCTCTTGCCCTTCAGGAACTGGTAAGGATGGGTGTAGACAATATCATCACTTTTGATGCCCATGATGCCAGGGTTCAGAATGCCATACCGCTTCACGGATTTGAGACCATACAGCCCGCATATCAGTTTATGAAGGGCCTTTTGTATCACATGAATGACCTTTCCATAGACACGAACCATATGATGGTTATAAGCCCGGATGAGGGAGGAATGAAGAGAGCCATTTACCTTGCCAATGTCCTGGGGCTGGATATGGGTATGTTCTATAAGAGAAGGGATTACACCAGAATAGTAGACGGGAAAAATCCCATCGTTGCACATGAATTCCTCGGCGCATCCGTAGAGGGCAAGGATATGCTCGTGATCGATGACATGATCTCTTCCGGAGAAAGTGTTCTGGATGTTGCGAGACAGCTCAAGGCCCGTAAAGCCGGCAGGATATTCATAATGTCCACCTTCGGACTTTTCACCAATGGAATGGAAACCTTTGACAAAGCATATCAGAGTGGGTTAATATGCAGGGTGCTCACTACAAACTGTATATATCAGCCCCCTGAGCTTCTGGACAGAGAATGGTATATCTCCTGCGATATGAGTAAATATATCGCGTTCATCATAGATACTTTAAACCATGATTCTTCCATCAGCGACCTCTTAAATCCCAATAACAGGATTCAGTCACTGGTAACCAGGTATAAGAACGGGGAGGTATAAGGGAGAATTATATTTTATGGCACCAACAGGAGATAAAAGGATCATATATATCACACAGTCTGCGATGATCGCGGCTATATATGTGGTATTCACTGTTTTCATTGCATCTTTTAATCTGGCCAGCGGAGCCATTCAGATACGTGTTTCGGAAGCGATGACTGTATTGCCGGCATTTACCGGTGCCGCAGTTCCGGGGCTTTTCGCAGGGTGTCTCCTGGCTAATCTGATCACGGGATGTGCCCCTATGGATGTATTATTCGGGAGCATAGCAACACTTATTGGGGCTCTGGGGACATACGCACTCAGGAAAAAACACCGTTTTCTGGCTTCTGTACCACCGATTATTGCAAATACACTGATCGTACCCTTTGTACTCAGGTACGTATATAATATTCCGGGAAGTATCCCCTTTTTCATGCTGACGGTAGGAGCAGGGGAAGTGGTATCCTGCGGTATCCTCGGGCAGATCTTATATCATGCACTGGTGCCGTTGAGAAATAAAATATTTGATATAAAAGAGTAAAATACAAAGATCCATGTCATCCTGAGCTACTTAACGCCTTTGTCATCCTGAGCGTCAGCGAAGGATCTCTCCTACAGCAAGAGGAGATTCTTCGCTTCGCTCAGAATGACACTGGGGAGCCGGGAATGACACTGGGGAGCCGGGAATGACACCGGTCATTACTTTCTTTATACTACATACGACACAAACTCATTCCCGTGGGATGCAAACCATTCCCGGGAATCATTCATACCCTTTTTATAGATCTTTCCCTGGGAAGGATCATAGATCACAGTATTCTTTGAATCATATCCAATTATCATCACGATATTTCCGCCTTCGACTTCTGCCACCACAGGCTTTCCTATGCTGACATAGTAGAGCACGGAATTTAAGGTGCAGCCTCCAAGTTCCAGAGCATCGGCGCTGTCCAGCTGGGATTCGATTATCTCCATCGCATTTCCGTCAAAAGAAATATTGGATTCATCATCCAAGGTTATTCCTTCGTGGTTCAGAATGGCGGTCATAACAGATATAAATTCTTCATTCTGGTCAGTGGTAGGTTCCGGAGCAGTTATGTCCTTAAGGGTCTTTTCCGAAGCCCGGTTTCCTTTCTGCCACATATATTTACCGGAAGTCTTCACGACAACACCGGCTCTTTCGTCGGCGAGGCTTACAGCCCTGTATTCCGATTCGAATATTCCGTCGATCGCTCCTCTTGAATAGACGAGCAGGATATTATCATCCAGGTCATCTTTTTCGAGATTGATCTGTCTGTCTCCCTCAAAGAGGACTTCCTTGGGGGTAACCACATGTACGGAAGATGAATTGATATGGCCGGCAAGGGATATTTCCACTATGGTCTCCAGGTCTTCCGTGGTAACCGTGATAACGGCGTTCCTGTCGCCTGCTTCCGGGTCATTATTGACGATGTGGTCAGGGTCGATAGCGACAAAGTTGCCGCTTACACTATCATCTATTATTATGCGGGAAAGCGTGATCTCATCGCTCTCCACATCCACTCCCGTGATATAAACTCCGTTCTTGCTGTATGTTTTCAGAAGTTCACCTTCACTGCTCTCTATATAGATCTTTTCCATGGGATCCATGGTGACGCCTATCCTGCTTTCGATAGAGTGTTCTCCGGAGGAAGATCCGTAAACCATGTCTTCTCCGAGAAAGCCGAGAGCACGTATAGAAACACCCACATCTCCCAGAATTTCCCGTATTTCACCGGTACTCAGATCGCATAAGAATATACCGGAATCGTTATTAGCCTGCCATCCGGCCATTCTTCCGCTGTCAGATACGATAAAGGAGTCAAAATCGACATTGTTGGCGATCGTGGAAACCGTCTTATCATCCAGATGGATATTCATAAGCCTTCCGCCGAGGTTCAGATAGAGATTTTTTCCATCTGCGGAATAGGACAGCTTTTCCACTTCATATTTCAGGAACTGGTAAGACCTGTCATAGGGAATATATACTTCTTCCTCTATCTGGTTTAATGCGCTGTTGTAATAATATACCGATACGCCGGTCTCTCCTTCGTGACGCCCCCTGTTCATGTATCCGTATATTATGAAGTGGACATTACCTGCTTCATCAACCTGCAGAAGCTTCACTCCGTGGTTGTTATTACGGTTCCTCTCATCATCATCACCCTTTTCGAAGAACGAGAATATCCTGACTGCCCTGGAGTCAGCATTGCGGTACGCGTAAAGTGCGCCGTTCTGAACGAAAGCCACAGCGCTTCCGTCCTCATTTTCCATCATATTTACATCCGGGTTGGTGATACCCAGCATTATCTTGTCGCTTACAAAGGATTCGCCGGAGTCGATGTCAAATACCTGCTCCATCTTTCTCTCATAATTGAGCAGATATATACGCTTCTCCGTATACCTTAAGCGGTAGTACTCTTTGACATCATAGAATATCGGGTTATCGCTGCTTCCCAGTTTCAATGTATAGCTGTTATTAAGTGAGGCGGTGGCTCTGTCCATTTCCAGAATATCGATCATGGTATTTTCGGGAGGCTCCGGGTTCAGGTCACCCCAGGTCACCTGGTCAAAGCTGGAATGGATATTGACTGTGAAATAGCTGGAATTGTCACCGGTGGAATCGCTTTCCAGATAGGTTGTAAGGGTCCTTGCCGCGTTTTTATCAAAGGTGCGGCCGGAGAAGTCCCTGACAAAATTCAGGATCTCTTTCTTATGAAGATCCTGCTGGTGGATTATCCTTGTGTAGAAATAGATCTTCTGTCCCTGTTCATTTATCAGCCGTACACCAAGGATATATTCCTTTCCGTCGGCTATGAGGTCCTTTATATGAAGTTTAGCATCAATATGATCCCCGTCCTCGATATAATCAAGGATCTCTGTATCCTCAATAAGTCTCTCGGCATCGGCGGATCTCACCTCATACGCTACTTCCTTGATCTTATTGCCGTATTTTGTGATATGTACATCCAGACTCCGGTCTTCATTCAGGGGAGTCAGGGTGTCTCTTATCATATTGGGCTGAACAGTGCCTTTTATACCGTGCATACGGTTGATCTCCATGTCTTCATGGATAACGGAAACAACAGGAAGCGTAGCCGGACCCATTTCAACAGTCATGTCCGTGGTACCCCTGTTCATGTATGCACTTATGATAATAAGTGATATGATAAACGATGTCAGAAAGACAAGAGCTTTAAAAATTGATTCCTTCATACGTGTATGTATTTTAGACCAAAGAAAATAATTTAACAATACAAATTGACTAATAAAATCCCATAAGTTAAAATTATAAATTAGTTATTATGAACAAAAGTTTACGGAGGTAAAGATCATTTCAGAAAACAGGCAGGCAAGGGAACGGCTACAGATCCTGAATGATTTTGCGCTCATTGGTCAGTTCGGTCTTTCTCTTATAATTCCGGTTATCATGTGCCTGCTGATATGCTACATTCTGTGCTCAAAGGGAATAGCCGGTGTCTGGGTATATATTCCCGGATTTATCCTTGGATTGGGAGCGTCCTTTATGACCGCATACAAATTTTACATGTATGTGATGAAAAAGGAAAAGAAAAGATCAGAAAAGATCCGGCGTAAGGGCATATATTTTAACAGGCATATCTGAGATGGTCATTTCTGAAATATGAGATTACAGGAAGCAGTCAAAAAGGAGACCGGGTTCATTTCCGTGGGCTGCCTATGTTTAACAGGTTTGATGCTGCTTCTTTTCTATGTATTCAACAGATATTTCCCGGAGCAGATCCCTTTTGGGAAAAAGGTGGTCATAAGCGGTATTCTGGGATGTGTTGTTGCTATCCTGAATTTCTTCTGGATGGCGGTTACGGTGCAAAAGGTCACATCTATTGAGGATGAATCGCGCGCCAGGGGGGTCATGGCATTGAGCTACAGAAACCGTATGCTCATGCAGCTCCTGTGGGTCGTTCTGGCCTTCGCACTTCCTGTTTTCAACGGGGCTGCGGGACTTATCCCGCTTTTTATACCCAGTGTTTTAATAAAATGCAGAGGCCTGGTGAACGGGATGCCGGTGCCGAAGCGGAAAGGAAGGTAGGAAATAGGGCATGAATGTAGAAATTTCCGGCGCGAAAATATTTGCGCGGATTCCGACAGGCATTCCGGTGCTCGGAGATTTCACCATCAATGAGACGCTGGTTGTCAGTTGGATCGTAATGGCACTCATCACCTTTTTGTGTATTTTCCTCACGCGCAATATGCAGGTGGAAAATATATCGAAACGTCAGGCCATTGCGGAAATGCTTGTAGAGACTGCGAATAATTTCGTCAGGAACAATACCGGCACCAGAAAGTTTGATAAACTGATCCCTTTTGTGGCGGCACTGTTTGCTACGAGCGTTATTTCGAACCTGATAAGCCTTACGGGTCTCCGAAGTCCCACGGCGGATCTTTCCACCGAGGCGGCCTGGGCGATCGTAGTTTTCATAATGATAACTGCAGCAAAGATCAAAGCCGGCGGCGTACTGGGTTATATGAAGGGATTTACAGAACCTATTCCCGTTATGACTCCGTTCAATATCCTGTCGGAGCTGGCAACACCGGTCAGCATGGCGTGCCGTCATTTTGGAAACATACTATCGGGAATAGTCATCAATGGTCTGATTTACGCAAGTCTTGCGGTTGCTTCATCTGCGATCCTGATACACGTAAATTCGACACTGGCAGCGATACCGATACTGGATGTGGGTATCCCGGCCATATTGTCTGTATACTTTGACTGGTTTACAGGAGTCATGCAGGCATTCATCTTTTCAATGTTGACGATAATGTATATCGCTAATGCATCAGAAGGTTAATCTCATAACCAGCCTTCCCCTTGAGGGGAAGCTGACGGATGAGGTGTAATTAAATTCAAGGAGGTTATATATAATGGGTGATTTTCAGTTATTAGCAAGAGGTATCGCACTTGCAGGATGCGGAATCGGTGCAGGAGCTGCTCTTATAGCAGGTATCGGACCTGGTATCGGAGAAGGTAACGCTGTTTCTAAGGCTCTTGAAGCTATCGGACGCCAGCCTGAATGCAAGGGAGACGTAACGAGCACGATGCTTCTCGGATGTGCCATCGCGGAGACCACAGGTATCTACGGTTTCGTTACCGGCCTGCTGCTTATCTTCGTTGCTCCCGGAATGTTCATGAATTATCTTCAGTAAAAATTTTGCCAGAAACTTGTACAGAAAGTGAGATTAAATGGGAACACAGGATTTAGTAACGATCATACCCTGGACTTTCATAGCTCAGATCCTTAACCTGTTTATCCAGATGTATCTGATCAAGCGTTTCCTTTTCAAACCGGTCAATGAGATCCTGGCAAAGAGACAGGCTCTCACAGACAAGGAGATCCGTGATGCCAGAGAGGCCAAAGAAGATGCTGACAAGATAAAGGCTGAATATGAAGGCCATATGAGTTCAGCAAGAGCCGAGGCACAGCAGATCATCTCTGACGCAAAGAAAAACGCCGAGATTGAAGCGGACCGCATGATCAAGGAAGCCGAAACAGAGGCTCATGGAATAAAGAGCAGAGCCGAAGCGGATATTGAACAGGAAAAGAAAAAAGCCATCAACGAGGCCAAGGATCAGATCGGCGGACTTGCAATGGATATAGCAGGCAAGGTTGTCGAGAAGGAGATAAGAGAAGAGGATCACAGGAAACTTATTGACGAGTTTATCAACAGCGTAGGAGAGGCATCATGACAAAAGCCGGCGATATATATGGTAAAAGCCTATATGATCTGGCTGGTCAGGAAAACCTTTCTGACGAGATCCTCGCGGAAATGGAGGCAGTAAGAGATATTTTCAGGGAAAACCCTGACTATATCCGTCTTTTATCAGAGCCGTCCATTCCGAAGAGAGAACGTCTGAGTCTTCTTGATGAATCCTTTGGAGACAGTATTCACGAGTATCTTCTGAATTTTATGAAGATCCTGGCGGAAAGAGGCATCTTAAGAGAGTTTGGAGCTTGTTTCAAGGCTTTCCGCAAGAGATATAATGACGATCACGGCATCGGAGAAGCCTTTGTGACCAGCCCTAACGGATTAAGTGATGCGGAACGCAGCAAACTTAAGGATAAGCTGGAAAAGATCACAGGCAAGAAAATAGTTCTTATAGAAAAACAGGACCCTGCAGTACTCGGAGGCATCAAGGTTCTTATAGACGACAAGCTGTATGACGGCACCGTCAGAGGACGCTTGAGTGAACTGAAGCGCAGGGTGGATGAAACAGTCCTTTAAATCAACTTACACCCGGAGGATAAAATGGAATTAAAACCGGAAAAAATATCCGAGGTTATACGAAGCCAGATTAAAAATTACCAAAATGCCATAATCCAGAATGAAACCGGATCCGTATTGACAGTCGGTGACGGTATCGCCAGAGTAAGCGGACTTCTGAACTGTATGTCCGGAGAGCTTCTGGAGTTCGAGAACGGCACGTTTGGTATGGCGCAGAATCTCGAGGAAACAGTAGTATCCGCTGTATTATTCGGTGAAGACACCGGTATCAGCGAGGGCCAGACAGTTAAGCGCACGGGAAGGGTCGTATCCGTACCTGTGGGTGAAGCTATGATCGGCCGTACAGTAAATGCTATCGGACAGCCCATAGATGGTGCAGGGCCGATAGAGTCAAGTGAATATCGTCCTGTTGAGTCACCCGCTCCGGGAATCATCGACAGACAGCCTGTTAAAGAGCCTCTTCAGACAGGTATCAAGGCTATCGACTCCATGATCCCCATCGGAAGAGGACAGAGAGAGCTTATCATCGGTGACCGTCAGACAGGAAAAACATCTATTGCCATTGATACTATCCTTAACCAGAAGGGACAGGACGTAATATGTATCTACGTGGCTATAGGTCAGAAGAGGTCAACAGTCACATCACTTGTAGCAGATCTGAAAGCAGGCGGTGCTATGGACTACACCATAGTAGTGGCAGCTACAGCATCTGAGCCCAGTCCGCTGCAGTATATCGCACCTTATTCGGGATGTGCTATGGGTGAATACTTTATGAATAAGGGCAAGCATGTGCTTATCATCTATGATGATCTTTCAAAGCATGCGGTTGCTTACAGAGCACTTTCACTCCTGATAAGGAGACCGCCGGGCAGAGAAGCTTACCCCGGAGACGTTTTCTATCTCCATTCAAGACTTTTGGAGCGTGCAGCCAAGCTTTCAAATGAAAAGGGCGGCGGATCCCTTACAGCACTTCCTATCATCGAGACTCAGGCAGGTGACGTTTCCGCATACATTCCTACGAATGTTATCTCCATCACGGATGGACAGATATTCCTGGAGACCGAGCTTTTCCATTCAGGAATAATGCCTGCGGTCAACCCCGGTATTTCCGTATCCCGAGTTGGAGGAAATGCTCAGATCAAGGCCATGAAGAAGGTTGCCGGCACACTGAAGCTGGTTTACTCACAGTACAGGGAGCTTCAGAGCTTTGCCCAGTTCGGTTCCGATCTGGATGAGGATACAAAGTCCCGTCTGGCACAGGGTGAACGTATAGTGGAAGTCCTGAAGCAGGATAAGAGCCAGCCGGTAAGCGTTGAGAAGCAGGTGGCTATACTTTATGCAGTTATCAATAACATCCTTAAGGATGTGGAGGTAGCCGATATCAAGGAATACGAAGCCGGATTAAATGCTTACCTTGACAATGATGCAGACGGAAAGGCAGCTATGAGCGCTATCCGTGAGACAGGTAAGCTGGAAAGCGATACAGAAGAGAAACTGAAATCTGCGCTGAACGCTTATACTTCTGACTTTATAAAGAATAAGGCTTAAAAAGGAGGAACTACATGGCTGCAAATATGAAAGCTGTGAAGCTCCGGATAAAGAGTGTGGAAACCACCATGCAGACCACAAAGGCCATGCAGCTGGTGGCGGCCTCAAAGCTCAGGAAAGCCAAGGAAAAGGCAGATGCCAGCAAGCCGTATCTGAAGACGCTTAAGGATACGCTTACGGATATAGCCCGCGGAAACCTGGATTTCGTTTCGCCTTATACAAAGCCCGGTAACAATGACAAATGGCTGTACATAGTTATAGCCGGAGACCGTGGCATGGCGGGCGGATACAATTCGAACCTTTTCAAGTTCATGGAAAGCGAGATAAAAGGCAGGGATATATCTGTTCTCCCGATGGGTAAGAAATCGGTAGAGTACTTCAAGCATCACAATGTGCCGATCTATACCGAGGCATATGCAGAGGTGGCTAAGGTAGGCATCAATGACTGCTTTGAGATAGGCAGGCTTATATGCAGGGCATACAGTGAGGGTGAATTCGGACACATTTATCTGTGCTATACGAATTTCGTTTCCATGCTTTCACAGGTGCCGGAAGCCAGTTCCATGCTTCCCCTTTCGGATTTTGCCGGGGATGAAGAAGCTGAGGAGACCGGAAAACCCAGGGATCTGATCCTTTACGAGCCGGACAGCGAAACCGTGTTTAATGAAATAGTACCTGAATATCTGGCCGGGCTGCTCTATTCCAGTATCAATGTTTCAGTAGCCAGCGAACTGGCAGCGAGACGTACTGCAATGGAATCGGCTACGGATAATGCACAGGAACTCATAGAAAAGCTGAATCTCTATTATAACCGTGCACGTCAGGCAGGTATCACACAGGAGATCACGGAGATCGTTGCAGGAGCTGAAGAGCCCTGATTTTGAAAATAAGGAGTTTCATAAATGAGTGAAAAACATATAGGAAAGGTAATACAGATAACCGGACCCGTTTTGGACATTCGCTTCGAAGAGGGCGAACTGCCGGATCTGAAAAATGCCATAGAGATCGAGGCTGACGGACGAAAAGTGGTGGCCGAGGTCGCACAGCAGGTAGGAGATGACGTTGTCCGCTGCATTGCCATCAGTTCTACGGACGGACTGGTAAGAGGAACAGATGCTGTTGACACAGGCGGGCCTATAACGGTGCCTGTAGGCGAAGAGTGTCTGGGAAGAGTATTTAACCTTCTGGGTGAGCCCGTGGATAACAAGCCCGCTCCGGAAGCAAAAGAGCGCTGGGCTATCCACCGCCCTGCTCCCTCATTTGAGGAACAGGTGCCCGCTACCGAGATATTCGAGACAGGTATCAAGGTCGTAGACCTTATCTGCCCCTATGCAAAGGGCGGAAAGATCGGACTTTTCGGAGGAGCCGGAGTTGGTAAGACAGTCCTTATCATGGAGCTTATCAATAACGTGGCGAAGGCCCACGGCGGAATCTCAGTATTTACCGGAGTTGGAGAGCGTACCCGTGAAGGAAACGACCTTTACGGAGAAATGACTGAAAGCGGAGTTCTGGATAAGACAGCGCTGGTATACGGTCAGATGAATGAGCCCCCGGGAGCCAGAATGAGAGTTGGTCTTTCAGGACTTACGATGGCTGAATACTTCAGAGATGTAAAGAACCAGGACGTGCTCCTTTTCATAGACAACATTTTCAGATTTACACAGGCAGGCTCAGAGGTTTCAGCGCTTCTCGGACGTATGCCTTCAGCCGTTGGTTATCAGCCTACGCTGGCTACGGAAATGGGTGCTCTGCAGGAGCGTATCACTTCCACGAAGAAGGGTTCCATCACATCTGTTCAGGCAGTATATGTGCCTGCAGATGACCTTACGGACCCTGCACCTGCTACAACCTTCACACACCTTGATGCTACAACGGTTCTTTCCCGTGATATAGCATCCAAGGGAATCTATCCGGCAGTTGATCCTCTGGATTCCACCAGCCGTATCCTGTCACCGGATGTAGTAGGAAAAGACCACTACGAGATAGCTAAGGGAGTTCAGCAGGTTCTCCAGAGATACAGAGAGCTTCAGGATATCATAGCCATCATGGGTATGGACGAGCTTTCAGAAGAAGATAAGCAGGCCGTTTACAGAGCCAGAAAGATACAGAACTTCCTGTCTCAGAGCTTCTCAGTAGCAGAGCAGTTCACAGGTCTTCCCGGAAAGTATGTTCCTCTGAAGGAGACTTTAAGAGGATTCAGGATGATCCTGGATGGAGAATGTGACGATCTTCCCGAAAGTGCATTCCTCCTTGTGGGAACCATTGACGAGGTATTTGAGAAGGCTAAGAAATAAGAAACATTGTGTCATCCTGAGCGAAGCGAAGGATCTAATAGAGATTCTTCGGGCTATGCCTTCAGAATGACAAATCGGAGGATATTACATGTCATCATATCAGCTTGACATAGTTTCAATGGACGGTCCGGAGTTTTCCGGAAACGTACAGAAGCTTCTCTTAAGAACCATCGACGGAGACGTTGAGATCCTTGCCCGTCATATGAATTATTGCACTGCAATAGGAATGGGAACAGCTCATGTGGTAATGGAGGACGGAACCGAACGTTCGGCTGCCTGTATCGGAGGAATGCTGTCAGTTATGAACGGCATATGCCGCGTACTTCCCACTACCTGGGAGTGGAGTGATGAAATAGATCTGGACAGAGCGCACTCCGCAAAAGAACGGGCAGAGAAAGCCCTCCTTGATGAGAAACTGGATGCAGAGGCGAGAGTCAGGGCACAGGCAAAGCTCTACCGCGCCCTTGTCAGGATTGGATCGGCAAATAGAGACTGAATATGATGGAGAACCCTTCACTTTACAGGAAACGTATAATACCCGATGAGTGCATTCTCCTGAAGGATGATGAGATTATTTACATTAATGAACGTATCATTGTCACTTCATGGAAGACACTGCATCAGAAGAATGAATTTGATCACGGGTATTCATGCTATTTTCTGCAGGAAGGCTATAAAGTCAGCAGGTTCCTGCGTTCGGACAACACGCTGGTGTACTGGTATTGTGATATAATCGACTATCAGTATAATGAGGAAGAGAATTCCTACATATTCCGGGATCTTCTGGCAGATGTGATAGTAATGCCGGACGGGTTCGTTAAAGTCGTGGATCTGGACGAATTTGAACAGGCTCTGGAATCAGAGTCACTGACAGGAATGGATGTCAGAAGGGCACTCCGATCGTTATCAAAGCTTCTAAACATTATTTACGACGGACATTTTGAAAGTCTGACCAGAGAGATCACAATGAGGATCTGAAGAAAAGAATGACCACCCGGGTGAATATCACCCGGGTGTAGTATTCGATGTCATCCTGAACGAAGTCTGTGTCATCCTGAGCGAAGCCTGTGTCATTCTGAGCGAAGCCTGTGTCATTCTGAACGAAGCCTGTGTCATCCTGAACGAAGCGAAGAATCTAATTTAAGATTGTCGAGATCCTTCGCTGACGCTCAGGATGACACCAATATACTAGGAATGACACCAATATACTTGGAATGACACTAACCTGATGGAATATTGGGGGTTTTTTTGACGAAAGTATTTACCGAGCCCTTAAAGGAATTAGAAAACTTTGAGGAGCTGAAAAAGAGCATATCGTGTAAAGGAATAACAGATATAGAGGGCCCCATAGATGTGGAGCGCCCTCACTTTGTCATGTCTGTTACAGATCCTGAGAAAACAAAGCTGGTGATAGTGAGCGATGACACGAAAGCGACAGAATTTCTTCAGGATATGAGGCTCTATGACAGGAATGCAGTATATTACCCTCCGAGGGATCTCATATTCTATCAGTCAGACTTGAACGGGAATAAGCTCACAAAAGACAGGATAAACTGCATAAAGATCCTGACGGAGAATGACGGCAGCACTGTAGTCACTACTTTTGATGCCCTGATGGAAAAGATTCCGGGGATCGGGCGGATAAGAGAAAGCATAATTCATATTGATGAAGAGACGGAGATAGATACGGAAGCGCTTTCTAAAGAGCTTATCCGGATCGGGTACAGAAAGAGCGTACAGTGTGAGGAAGAGGGTGAATTTGCTGTAAGGGGCGGGATAATAGATATTTTCCCGTTAACAGAGGATAATCCGGTCAGGATCGAACTGTGGGGAGATGTTATAGACAGCATCAGAGCCTTTGATGCAGCTACCCAGAGATCGATAGAAAAGCTGGAAGAAGTGAATATTTTCCCCGCTTCCGAAACCATAATGACAGAGGAAGAAAAAACAGCAGGACTCAGTGCTCTTAAAAAAGATTTTGAAAAAAGACATAAGTATCTGAGAGACCACATGCTTACGGAGGAAGCATTCCGCCTTAAGGAAACGGTGGAAGAATTCGCGGAAGCCCTTGAAGAGACCGGAGAAGCCGGGAATCTGTCGTCATTTGCAGGGTATTTTTATAAAAATATGGCGTCCTTCCTCGACTTTTTCGATCCCGAAAGAACCGTCATTTTTTTAAACGAGCCGGCGCACCTGTTCGAAAAGGGAGATGCGGTAGAAAAAGAATTTTCAGACAGCATGCTGATGAGGCTTGAAAAGGGCTATACGCTGTCTGGAGCTGCAGATTTTCTCTATGGTGTAAATGAGACATTTGAACATATCTGCGAATTTCCGACAGCATCTCTGGGGACTATCCTCTTAAAACAGGACAGATATGTGCCGTCATCGGTATTTTCACTTAATATCAGGTCGGTAAACGCATATAACGGATCATTTGCATCTCTAATAAAAGACTTAAAGCGATACAGGCAGGAGCACTTCAGGGTGGTCATACTTTCCGGATCCAGAACACGTGCGGAAAGACTGGCAAAGAATATAGAAGAGGAAAGCGGAATTCCGGCATTTTTCTCTGAAGACAGGAACAGGGTCCTTAGCAATTCTGAAATAATGACCATGCAGGGATCTCTACGGCAGGGGTTTGAATTTCCGGATATCAGATTTGCGGTAATAAGTGAAACGGATATCTTCGGCGGCGAAAAGAAAAGAAAGAAAAAGAGAAAGTTCTCCTACGAAGGTGAACATATAGCATCATTCACGGATCTAAACGTGGGTGATTATGTGATACATGAGAACTACGGCCTGGGGCAGTATAAAGGAATAGAGCATATTGAGATAGACGGTAAGACAAGGGATTACGTAAAAGTAAGCTATCGCGATGATTCATCGGTCTATGTGATAGCATCCAATCTGGATGTTCTTCAAAAGTATGCTTCAAAGGATACGGACAAAAAGCCCAAACTAAATAAACTCGGAAGCAATGAATGGGCAAAGACCAAGGCGAAGGTCAATACGGCGGTTGAGGGAGTAGCCCGCCGGCTTATAGAGTTATACTCCAAAAGACAGAATTCAAAGGGATTCTGCTTTGGAAGAGATACAGTCTGGCAGAGGGAATTTGAGGAGATGTTCCCTTTTGAAGAGACTGATGACCAGAATATGGCCATAGAAGCGGTTAAGCATGACATGGAGAGCGAGAAGATCATGGACAGGCTTATCTGCGGCGATGTAGGCTTTGGAAAGACAGAAGTGGCTATCAGGGCAGCATTTAAGGCTGTTCAGGAAAATAAGCAGGTGGCGCTGCTCGTACCAACCACGATCCTGGCAGAGCAGCATTATAATACGTTCTCTGAAAGGATGAAGGACTTTCCCGTTAAAACAGAGATGCTTTGCAGGTTCCGTACAAAGGCAGAGCAGAAGGCAACCATCGAAAACCTTAAAAAGGGCATGGTGGATATCGTGATCGGTACCCACAGGCTTCTGTCAAAGGATGTTAAATTCAAAGATCTGGGACTTCTTATCATCGATGAAGAGCAGCGTTTCGGAGTAACGCATAAAGAGAAGATAAAGGAAATGAGGAAAAACGTGGATGTGCTGTCTCTCACAGCCACGCCGATCCCCAGAACCCTTCATATGAGTCTCGTCGGTATAAGGGATATGTCTGTCCTCACCGAAGCTCCCAGAGACAGGATGCCTATTCAGACCTTTGTAATGGAATACAGTGACGAAATGGTCAGGGAAGCTGTGAACAGGGAGATTTCCAGGCATGGCCAGGTTTATTTTGTATATAACAGGGTAAATGACATAGCGGATACTGCAGCCAGGATCAGAAAACTCTGTCCGGATGCCACTGTGGAATATGCCCACGGCCAGATGAGAGAGCAGGAATTAGAAGATATCATGAGCGACTTTATCCGCGGGGATATAGACGTTCTGGTATCTACCACAATAATAGAGACAGGTATAGACATCCCGAATGTTAATACAATGATAATAAGTGATGCGGATAAAATGGGATTATCCCAGCTCTATCAGCTGCGGGGAAGGGTCGGAAGGTCCAACAGGACAGCCTATGCTTTTCTCATGTACAAGAGAGACCGTTTGCTAAAGGAAACTGCGGAAAAGAGGCTTGCAGCCATAAGGGAATTTACGGATCTCGGCAGCGGGTTCAGGATCGCCATGAAGGATCTGGAGATCAGGGGCGCTGGTAATGTCCTTGGCAGCGAACAGTCAGGACACATGGAGCTCGTGGGATATGATCTCTACTGCAGGATGCTGGATACTGCGGTGAAGCACGAAAAGGGCGAAGAGGCCGGTGAAGAATTCAATACCACCATAGACATAGATCAGGATGCGTATATTCCGAATTCCTATGTAAAGAATGAGAGTATAAAGCTGGATCTCTATAAAAGGATAGCATTTATAGAGACAGAACCTGAAGCGGAAGATATGGAGGCAGAGCTCCACGACAGATTCGGGACGGTCCCGAAGAGTGTGGAAAATCTTATAAATACTGCCCTTATCAGACATAAGGCACATGATGTGTTTATTGAGAATCTTTCGGCAAAAGAAAACACCATCATATTTACGATATATCCTAAGGCCAGGCTGAATCCTGCAGGGATAGAGCCGCTTCTTAACCGTTTTGACGGAGCGCTTACTTTCAGGGCAGCCGGAAACCCTGAATTCACATATCGGTTCGGCCGGGAGGAAAAACACGATTTTATCAGGGTTTCAAATGAAGTTCTTGACAATATGCGGGAACTCCTGCTGGACTGAGAAGAAAGGAAATTTACTGAAAAATGATCAAAGCGGTCCTTACGATTGATGATATTCCTTCGAAAAACACACCGGCCTTTGTGGATTTTCTAAGAGAGAATGAGATACCGGCCATAATGTTCGCCTGGGGTGAGAATCTGGAAAAATTCCCGGTTGAAGCTGAATATGCAGTCACTAACGGTATCATCATAGGAAACCACAGCTATTCTCATCCTCACTTTTCCGAAATTTCCCCTGAAGAGTGTTTTGATGAGATAGAAAAGTGCGAGGGACTTATCGATGATCTATACAAGCGTACAGGGATAAAGAGAATATATCGTCCCTTCAGATTTCCCTACGGAGATAAAGGTGGCAGGAATAAGGATATGATCCAGAAGTATCTTAAGGAGAAGGGATTCCACAAGGTGAGAGACACGGAGATACCCTATCCCTGGTGGAAGGAAGAAGGTATGGATCGTGATATAGACACCTTTTGGACCTTTGACTTCGAGGAATACCGGATACGTCCCGGCAGCGGGTTTACGGCAGAGGATGTCCGGAAGAAAATAGATGATCCCGAGCCGGAATACGGAGCACCGCTTTTTTCAGAAAACGGGAATCATATCATCATCATACATGCACATGATGAGACGGAGGAGCTGGCCCCGGGATACTATAGGGATTTTCTCGGATACCTCCTTAAGAACGGGGTGGTTTTTGAAAAGCCGGAATTTGTTGTATAATTAATGAAAGATTCTTCGGGCTAAAGCCCTCAGAATCTGATTGAGTGTAGGAGACAGAAAAATGGTAGTTTTATACATAGCGATCCTTGTGGTCGGCTTTATCGGACTCATAAAGGGTGCGGATATATTTGTGGACGGCAGTTGCGGAGTTGCCAGGATATTTCACGTATCAGGCCTGATAATCGGGCTCACGATCGTGGCGCTTGGAACATCCGCTCCGGAAATGGCGGTGAGCATTCTCGCATCCATACAGGGTTCAAATGAGATCGCAGTCAGTAATGTAATAGGATCCAATCTCTTTAATCTTCTCGTGGTCCTGGGGATATGCGCTGTATTTAAACCGCTTCCCGTGGACGATGCGGTGAGAAAGAGGGATTTTCCGATATGTCTTATTTCCATTGTCTTTGTTTTTCTGGTTACTGCGATAAAGGTACTGCCCGTTAAGTTCATCGGAATGCCCATGACAGAAAACGTGGGGATCCTTCACAGAATAGCAGGGATAATACTTCTTATTTCTTTCTTCATCTATTTAGGGTCACTTGTGGTGGAGGCCGCGAAAAATCCGGATGATTCCCGGGAAGAAGCAACTATGCCCATGTGGAAATGCATAGTCTTTATCATTATAGGTCTCATGCTTATTGTGGCAGGAGGCAAGGCTGTTGTATACGGAGCCCAGAACCTTGCGAGAGCTATGGGCCTTACAGAAACACTTATTGGTCTTACGGTAGTGGCCATCGGAACATCTCTTCCGGAGCTTGTGACATCCATCACCGCTGCGAAAAAGGGAGAGACAGGAATGGCTGTTGGAAATGTAGTGGGATCCAATATCTACAATGTGATGTTTATTCTGGGAATATCATCAACCATACATCCCATGCCGGTAAATGTGGCAACTGTATGGGATTTTGCAATACTCATAGTGATATGTGTAATATCCTGGATCTTTGCCACCTCAAATAGTGAGATAAGGCGGAGAGAGGGGATAATAATGGTCTTATGTTATGTGGCAGACATGATCTTCGCATGTCTGCGCTAAGAAACCATTGATCGAACTGATAAGGAGGAGACCAATGAGAAAGAAGAGATTATTAACACTTATTCTGGCTTTATCCCTTATTATGTGCAGCGGCACCGTAAGCTATGGAGAGGATTTTGATATAGTCAGATGGGATTATGAGAATCTGCCCGAAATAAAGAATACGGAAAGCTCGGTTTTTGCGAAAGATCCTGATAATTCTTCCGTAAGATTTGAAGGTAATACTCTGTATTTTGACGGAAAAGGCACCGTTGGCAAGGACAAAAGAGGAGATGCCATACAGGATGCCGGAGGAGAAGAAAACATAAAATATATCGTGATCGGAGAGGGTATCACCCATATTGCCGGAGGGATATTTAAAAATGAACTTCCTAACCTGGAATCCATTACTGTAGAAGGGGGACATGCATTTGACGAATTCGGTCAAAGTTCTTTTGCGGTAAATAAGGCTCTGAAAACACTGGAAGTAAAACCGGGTAAAAAGACAGGCAAAAAGCAGGGATTTGAAATAAGCCACCATGCTTTTAGAATATGTGACCTTGAAGACGTTACTCTTAATAATGTCTGGCATTTAGGAAAAAGATCGTTTCAGAGAAATATCCATCTGAGATCGGTGGATCTCGGATACCTTCACCATATGAGAGGAGATGCCTTTGAGGGCTGCACGGCACTGGAGACCATAGAGGTTGCAGATGATAATCCGTATTTTGAGGTAAAGGAAGACGGCTTCCTTTATAAAAAATACTGTCCGTATTATGAAGACAATGGAATGTACAATATGGAAGTTCCTGCTCTTATGTGCGTTCCTGCAGCAAAGTCCGGAGAGACCCTGATACCGGCAAAGAAAACAAGGACCATAGGCTATGGCGCATGTGCAGGTAACAGTAATATCAAAGCAGCAAAGGCTGTTGCCGGTGTGAAACAGATACAGGCCAGAGCTTTCTACGACTGCGATAACCTGAAGGAGTTATATATCTCAAAATCAGTCACACATATCGGAAACGAGGCATTCAGCAGATATACGAAAGAAGACAGCGACTCCCCGAATGATGATTATGAAGAACACCCCTATGCCACGGATTCATATGGAGATGATGACGAGAATATATCGGTAGGAAATGTCACGGATATATATTACGGCGGAAGTGAGGAAGAGTGGAAAAAGATAGTTTATGATAAATATGATAAAGATGCTAAATACTGTACTTCCGGCGGAACCGTCGCGGATAATCTGAAACAGGTCGGACTCTCTCAGGATGTGACGATTCATTATAACTGGTATGATCCGGATATTATCATTCCGGCTGCGGTGAAGAGCGGTGAAAAGATAACGGTTTCCTGTGCAGCGATCCTGGCAAAGAGTAAAAAGATCACTTTCGACCTGGGATTTACGCCTACAGCCTATAATATCACGCCCGTTGACGGTGCCCCGTTAAAAGGTATAAAGATCAATAAAAAAGGAGTATTAACCTCAAAAAACATTGAGGGAAGCTATGAAATAGAAGTGACGGGCGCCCAGGAGAAGGAAACAGTAAGGCTGTACGTGGAAAAGCCGGTCATGAAAAAGAAGCAGATAATTCTGGATTCAGATGCAGAAAAGAATAAATACAGCATATCCACAATGCTGTCCGGTCTGAGCTTTTTGGAACCTGAGAAATACGAATCAAAGAAACCGGCGGTGGCTGAGATCAATACCGATACCGGGGACATTACCGCGAAAGCCAAAGGTTCCTCAAAGATCACGGTTACTGTATTAGGAAAGAAGTTTAAAGCGAACTTCAAGGTTAAGCTGGAGAAGAAGAAAAAATAAGTTAGAGATTCTTTCATTTTCTTGTTCTTTGAATATGCAGTTTACACTCTAAAATTGGAAACCTCTCTAAATGTCAGTTCTTCAAGAGTTTTACCGGTTTTCTTGAGGTACTTTCTTATTTCGGTTAGGTTAAAAGGAAACTTATTTGTTTCTAATTTTCCGTTTCCTATAAAGCAGCCTGTATTAAGTTTATCAAAAACATCAATCTGCCTTTTCATAAAAACACCTCTCGGTGAAGCCCCACACGACTTCCATACCACTTTTTCTTTTCAAATATTAGAACAAGAAGAAAAGCCCCGAAGGAGCTTTTCTGTTTAGAATATGCAGTTTACTCGCATTTGAACATGTCCATGATTTCTTTTGTTACATGAAATCCGTCAATGCCATGTTCTTCGAGGTATTGGGCGTAGCCTCTTAGATCGAATTTAGGCATTCGTGTAGGCGTATAAGGGTCACATCTTCTAATGAAATCTTTGATGATATTATCTGTTTCAGAGTACGTCATCTGTCCATTCATATGTGTATTCCCTCCTTATCCTTTCTGTCGCTTTGTCGGAAAACATGATTCGGAATGGATTGTTAATCGGGGGAAGGGGCGCTGCCCCAAACTCCTCAATATAATAATTAAATAATTCCTCATCAGCAGCCTCACCTGTCAGAAATCCATCATATCCTTTCTTGATTGACAGGTCTGCCGCTATTGCAAATAAATGTCCTCCGACACCCGCAAACTTTTTCTTCCCATACTTCCATATATTGTTTTCTGGGGAGACGCACGCCCATTTCATTTCAAGCGACTGGCAGTCGTCATTGTTTTGAACTGCTATTAACCCTTGCACGTTGAACGTTCCTTTAAGAACGAGGGCATAAATTTCAACACTTGCATCGAATTTGGCCCAGTTGACATACCATCCAGATTTTGAATTGTATTTGGAAAGTACACTTTTTCTTTTGAGCTGAACTACTTCGGTATTAAAAATATCTCCTGTAGCTACTTCTTTAAGACAAGGTAACAGCTCGTCAACCTTAAAAGTTATCATAATACACCTCGTTTCCCCGTCTCAAGACGGAACTATTTTTTAGTGGCATCTATACAAACAGGGAAAGCGGTTTGGCTACTATCCCTGATAAATAAATTAACAGGGATTTTCACCCAATCTACATATTCTATTTTCTCCTTTTCATAACTATCATCTGCCTATATTATGGCAGATACACGTTATTTTGATGAAAAAGAGTATCTCCTTTTTGCCTTAAATCGCAGAATTCGCCGTACGAACTCTCGTTATCAAAAACCCTATTGTCATTACTTTTATGCTTATATTATCGCATACTTCCGAAGGAAAATAAAGGGTTTCTGCTCCTTTCATTAGACCATTGATACAGGTCTTTCGCATAATTCCACCGATTGAGGTATCGGAGTTTCTCGTCCGGTTGAGATACCGAATTTATAATTTGTAATAAATATAGATGGTTTTATTATCTCAAACTCTTATGAAAATTCAAGGGTGAAAAAGGCGAATACATCCTGACTTTCTGACATACACTGTGTATTTATTAGGGAGTTTATGTAAATGTCAATATAAGAATGTCGGAAAAGTGGAAAATAAAAATGTAGGTTTTTCCGCTCATTCTTCCGCAGCCTGTGCCTCCAATAAAGGCCGTAT
>CACZBM010000027.1 GCA_902779445.1 uncultured Lachnospiraceae bacterium | reverse complement strand
GGATGGCTCTCATTCTTGTTACCACGTCGTTTTCTGACCGCAGCCATTTCCCGGGCTCTATCAATGAGATCTGATCTCAAATCGGCTGACTTCCAGTATGGATAGACCTTATTCACATAATAAGTGCTCTGCTTACGAGCATAGCACTGAAATACCATATCCGGAACATCCGTGATATCTATATCTCCGTCTTCGTTCCTATCAAATATCCTGCCTTTATGTCGTACTACAGTTGGACTGACAGGAATATGTATATGAATGATATGATACTCACCCGGTTGTTCTGTTATGATCTTCCCGTTCTTATCAACTCCAGAGAATCCACCTTCGGAAATATACGTATATTCTCTCGCTGTCAGATACATCGGTGGAAATACTTTATCCTTATTGTTTGCCAGCGTCCCAAAATTTGTGCGTAGTTTGACCGCACAAGACGGATCGACTCCCAGTATCACTCCTGTGTCATGTACACCAAGAAAAATATCTCCTCCTTCACGATTAGAAAATGAGCTCACCGTATCAAAAAGGCTCTTCGGAAGTTCATTTTTCGCTTCCTTATATTCAATTTGGAAATCTTCTCCATGCCTGATTAATATAAGCAATTCATCAGGAAGACTTGATACATTTTCCATCGTTTATACCAATAAAAACCTATATGACGCTTAGTTTGATTTATCTTAACCATTCATCAACTCAGATTATTATACATAATAACGACAACACCGACAATTATAACTTACGCAGTTTTAGTACTGTCTGCTTTCTATGTTCCATACCAATCCCAAAAGGACTTGGCATTCACTCTTAGCTGGTTTCCTATCTTTTCCACCTTGAAAGGCGCCGTTTTTAAATATTCATAAGTTTTATTCTCACCGAGCCGCATGATTTCTTTCATGTCATCTGCGGTGAGAAATAATATGTTCCGGTATTTCTCCGGAATAAATGTATCCTTCTCCATAAATATCCTCCCTCGAATAACGAGAAAAGCAGCAAATCTCCCGGATTTACTGCTTTTCTCAAAAATGTTTATAGTTCTTATAAAAATATATTTCGGGAAATCTGACCATTTTATAGAGCACCCGCAATTAAATCGGCTTCGCCGATAGCGGGTGCGCAGGTCACAGATTGCATGCAATCTGTGACAGGTACCCGGACAGCAACCGCTTAACTGTCTCCTTCATGCCGCATGAGTCCCTGTCAAGGGTGCGGCACAAAACACTATGGCATATCAGGGTATACCGCGCCGCACTTGCAGTGCCCTTTACAGGGACTCACGCGGCGTGGTACCCTCGGGAAGCGGTTGCGACCGAAAGCAGGTCAGTTTTACCGTCCATACCACACGTTATAGGCTCGGCTCATCCCGGTCACGCTTGATCACTCTTTTCCTCTCTCGCTCCCCGATCTCTCTCTGGTCTTTTTCTGCCTTCATATTTTTCATTTTCTCAATTATCGAAGGCCTGTCCTCGGGTCTTAAAGGTTTATTCCTGGTGTTTCTCTCCGTTCTTACCGGTTCTTCCTTAACTGCAGGTTTATTCTTCGCAGCCTCCTTTTCTGCCTTTGCCTTTTCCGCAGCATCCCTTTCCCTTAATACCTCATCATAGATCTCTGCCCTGTTTGTCCTGAGGATAGATCTGATTTTCTTAAGGATTGCTGCCTCTTCATCCTTGGCAGCCTTCTTCTCATTAAGCGTTTTAAGCTCTGCTTCAAGTGATCTTAATTCTGCCCTCAGATCCTTTATCGGGACTGTTCCGTCAGGATACCTTTTTCTTATAAAGCGGTTCGCTTTATTAAAGGCTTCCAGCTCCTCACCATGCTTCTTTTTATAACTATCCTTCTGCAGCTGGAAGAAGAAACTGTTATACTTTTTATTGAATTCTTTGGTTTCCCTCCGGGTCTCATAATTACTTATGATATTTTCAACCTCTGTCTTCCTTTTTTCCTTCCTCTTGACCTTATCGCAGATATCCTTGTATCCGGCAGATCTGATAGTATCAAACTCAGCAAATTCCATTATGGTATGCACATCATTATTCTGCAGATATCCCACAAGGGGAGAGATCTCTTTTAGATCTTTTGCAGAGCATTTGTTCTTCGCTCCCCGGCCCCATTCAATACGTTCCTGTTGCCGTTCCGTCATATAATCAGTTATGGCATAGATCACGTTTTCACTCCGCTCCCGGTCTCTCTTTTCTTTTGCCCCGGAAACTATATCATTCTCCAGTATTATGAGTTTTCTGAATTCCTGTACTAATGATTTCCTTTTCTCATTCAGTTTCTTAATCGTCCGGTTAAGACTCCCGGCAAAAGTTTCAATCCCTTTCCTTTCAAGACCGAGTGCCGCACCGCCCATATGGACTGTCGGAACCTCCTGTTTACCTTGCCTTATGAATGACCGCATATCCAATCTTTCGCTGCGTCCGTTCTGTTCCAGATAATAGTTGGTTATCAGTTCCCAGTCATGCCTCCAGTTTTCCGCATACTGCCTGTTATTCCAGTCAACGGTATTCTCCTTATGGCTCTTATAATTACCACTGGAAAGCTTGATCTTATTTCCGTTTTCATCAAGCTCATAAACCATTCTGGATTTTGGCAGCCACTTCCCATTTTCATCCAGCGCCCTCATGGTCAGAAGGATATGGACATGGGGATTTCCGTCCCCTTTATCATGGATCGCAAAATCACAGCACATCCCCTTATCCACAAACTCTTTCTGACAGAATCCAAGCACAAGATCCCGGCAGTCCCCTATCGGGATTTCCTTTGGAAGTGCTGCCACGATCTGTCTCGCATACTGAGCATCAAAACGCTTCTCAGCTGCCTCAACAGAGTTCCATAATTTTCCCCTGTTTTCAAACTCCGGGGGCGCATGGGCCGGAAGCAGTACATCTTCATAAACCACTTCCTTTTTCCTTGAATAATCCTTGTATTTCATATCCTTTTCCGAGTACAGTTTCTGGCCGCTGTTATATGCTGCAGAAGCCACAACTGATTTCCCTTTGCTGCCTTTCACTATCGAAATACTGAAGTGCGGGCATGGCATAAATAATCACCTCTCTTTCCACAAAACAAAAGCAGCCTCCGTTCAGTCTAATAACGTAAAGCTGCTCATCAATAACTACCGGTATTCACTTTTCAATAACCAGAAACAGGGGCGTTGCGGGGGCTCAATATCTTCCGGAAATCCAGTACAGAAATCCGCCCCCGCTGAGGGGGTAGCGGAAAACAAAAAGCCCCAACATCTTCCATCATTTCAAAACCCGAAACTGGCTTTTTGGTTGGAGCGAGGGGGAGACTTCCCCCTACAAAAAACCACAAACATAATTCATCACTTCCTTTCCATTTTTCATATGATCATCACACTGGATCCCGATCCGGAATCTGAATTTTTCCAGTAATCAAAATCACCTTCTCAACCCCCGGAAAACTGCCGGGATTGTCTCTACCGGAGCCCTGGATTTAAAACAAAAATGACGCTCTCCGATTAGCAATTCCGGCAAGCGACATTCGTCAAAACCTATGGTTATCATATTCAGTTTTCCGGATAGAAAGACGGGGTAGCCGCGAAGCGGCGCAGGGGCAACGCCCCTGTCGATGACCGAAGGTCATCTGCCCTCCGCAGGAGCCCTCGGAGAGCGCAATTTGCATAGGGAGCTTGCTCCCTATGTATAATTGCGCCCTAGTGGATCTTCTTTTCTACAAATAAAAAATTTCATATACCTTTTAATCAAATGAATTCTTCCCTCCATTGTTCTTCCTTATTCTATTATCTAGAATTTTAAGCAAATCCGACGTTCCATAGTCAGGAACTACAATTCTCGTAATGCTCTTATTTCTAGTTAAATCCTGACATTCAAAATCAATATAAGCTTCACCATAATCAAATCCATCTCTTACTCCCGTTATATGACATATCATAAATTTTTCTATTATTTTCTCTCGTTTACATTCATAGCCCATGAAAGCTTTTGTTGTATAACAAATTATTTTACGCGGTTCTCCCATGCCTGTTGGAATATAATGCCAGAAAAGAGGAAGTTCATCATTAACCATATTTTGATATAAATGATTATCTATAAAATTATAGCTAAAGCGGTGTTTCTTAAATATATCGTCTTCTTTTGTGCTTCTATCCTTAATATATTGTTCCTCAGTATAACTCCTTTTTTCTATTCCTTCACGAAGTGTAAAAAAACCATAATCAGCTTTCTTATTATATTTATAATTTATGACTGTGCATATGGTTTTTACATAGAAACTGTTTACATCATTATAAATATTTGAAATTGATTTTTTTAATTCATTATATAATGAAGTCTGATTATCATACTTAGGGCATGACATACTGGTTATTTTATTATATAAGGATTCTATTTCATTACTACAAAACCAATCTTTCTTATCCTTAAATAATTCAAATTCTTTTCTTAAAATATCCAGTTTTTCATATGAGTTTTTTTCTTCTATGGAGTCAAAAACAATGTCCCCATATGTCCTTCTCCCTAAATCTTCCTGTTTATTTCTTTTTTCCTTTTCTTCCAACTCTTCTCTTCTAGATTCAAGATATTTCACTGTTTTTTCAAATTCAGCGGAACTATATCCATAGTAATTCTCAAATTTCTTTAGTTTTATGATTTTTTCATCTATTTCTTGTATTTTGACAGACGGCAGGTTTTTCAATTTGTAAAATTCTTTTTTCATTACGGAGTTATATACTTCGCTATATACAATATAGCGTTCTATACCCAATAACTCAAAAATCTTTTTTATATCTGAAAACCAATCCAAGTCCAAATAAAGAAAACTCATCAAGGCATCCGGAAATAGTGCATAATTTTTTATCATTCTTTTTAATTCAGATGTAAAAAACATTCTATCAATTTTTTTCTGCAAATATGCAGAAGTAATGTTCACAAGTATATCCTGATCCTCCATAAAAATATCAACGGCTTTATCAGGGTATCTTGGTACAATCCCATTTTCATTCATTATCGTCTTAATGACCTCTGTGTAATCCATACATCTGAAGTAGATTGCATAAAATACACGTTTTATAAGATTGTCACTATTTAATATTTTCGCACGTTCATTTTGCAACTCCTTTTCTCTCTCAACACGATCTATTTCATTATTAATCCTTTTGGCTTCATCAATGGTATCATTTATTGCAGCAACTATCATATTACCAAGAAATGCCTCCATTCCATTGTCGGTTAACCCAGAGTAAAAATAATCGCTATGATTTGAATTAGCAATCGGCTTAAAATCTTCGTAGGCATTTTCATAATTATAATACGTAAGCTCATCTATACCATCTAAAAATGATTTAGCCTCTGAATCATTAAAATCTATAAGGTTATATACTAAAACCTCATCACTTATATTAAAAATCCCATTATTAATAAGATACTCTATGCATTTTTTTGCCGCTTTCCTTTCTGAATAAGATATGGTTTCGAATATCACCTCTTTAAGCCCATCCACATATTCAGAGTTCTGAATTATCCTCCTAGAAAAATACTTAATTCCATCAACAGGGATCGTTCTAGCAATACTTTCTATTTCTTTTTCAATCTTTCCTAAAGCCAGACTATAATCAGATATTTCTAAATCTTCTGTACCAATTTTAAATATTGTATATTTGTTTTCATAACCTTTATTTTCATCTTTGTTATATGAAGATACCTTCCCTGATACTTCAGCACTATTTTTATAATAACTTGCTATAGGAAACCCACAATTTGGGCATGAAATTGCCCTATCTGAAACCTCTGCCTTTCCGCATTCCGGACACATAATTAAAGACATAACTACAACATCCTCCTAAAGCCAAATGGAAATACAAGAATTATAAGATTACTAAAAATCGTCTAAAAAATTATGACAGGGCTTTACATATTAATACTCGATATTCTCAATAAATTCTAGACGGCCGTGACGTGAAATTCCTTCATGTGATTTGCAGGACAGGAATGAAACAGCTACAGTCTTCCCATATTGGAGATCTGTATGAACAACACCACCTACAGGGCATTCACATTCAAATTCCCCGTCAAATATTGAACGAAACATATAATTATTTCAAAGTGTAATACCCGGAGACTATACCACGTCAAGCGTATATTGAAGAGATTAAACTTCAACTAATTATTCCGGGTTACCAGCGCACTCTGGCCACAGTTCAGCGCATCTTAACCGCACATGGGGTGCAAATGTCAAGCTTTTACAGGACAAAATCATCTTACCGCGCACACGTGGGGTCGTTTGACTCAATCAACGGATCATGTGTACCAAGCGCACATCAGTGCATGCGCTGATCGCACAAGATAATCAATAAATTGGAAAATCAGGATCATACACACATCTCGTTTCGCTACCATCATCATTTATGATAATTATATTTTCGCCATCGAAGTAAAAATTCACCCCATCCTTCGTATAATAGGTGCCATCACTACGTTTATACCCATCATCACTTGATTTGTCTTCTAAATTTCCACGATCATCAAATGAATAAATTGTAACCTTCCAACACATTGGAATTTCCGTAACCGAAATCGCCATCAATCCATCTTCGCTTCTATACCCTTGTCCTCTTTTCACCTCTGACAAATCTTTAATAATTCTGTTGCTGTTTCCCACAACATCATCCTCTTGTCCATTTCGAAATTCATCCGCTTTATTGCTGTTACTCTCTTTAGCATTCTGGGTTGTGTCCTTGGCTTCTTTCTTGTCAGTTTGTAATTTATTATTTTCTTCTTTGCTCTTTTTGGCTTGTGTTTTTGATTCTTCACGTATCTTTTTTGCTTCTTCGTCGGCTTTTTCAGCCTTTGCTTTAGATTCCTCCGCCTCTTTTTTTGCTTTTTCCGCTTCTGCCTTTGCTTTCGCTGCCTCTACTTTTGCTTTTTCTGCTTCTGTTTTTAATTCTTCCTTTTCCTTTTCTTCTTTCTCTTTTTCTGCTTTTTCAGTCTTTATCTTTTCCAGAAGTTCGCTTATTTCTTCATTCTTCTTATCTGTAACCTTATCTTTGTATTTTAATAATCTTGATTCTGCATCCGTTGCCAATTTTGTATAATTAGGTTGATTATTACAATAGTCCATTATGGATTGTGCCGCACTATCATAGTCATCTGATGCCACATAAATATCCGCCTTCTTTGAATAATATGAATAACCCGTTGCATCGTAATTTTTATCAACATACTCTATTGCAGATTCGTAATCTCCATTTTTAAGGTATTCCTCTATCGCTTTTTCATTTGCAGTAGATGAAATATATCCTGCTACTATAGACAAAATTGATATAATTGCAAGAATTCCTAATACCAACAAGCAGATCACCGCAGGTTTTTTCCTATCTGGATATTTTTTTATTCTTACAATGAGCATAATAATAGCCGGTATGGAGAAAAGACATCCCGTCAAAAATGCAACTACGATAATAAACCACATTCTATATACAAGTGGTAGTTTAACCTCATCATTATCTTTTTCCTTTGACTCTAAACCATCTTTTTTATACGTCTGAGTCAAGATTTTTACATCTTCATCACTAAGCTTCTCACCGCAATAAATACAATACTTTCCCCCAGATTCTTTACCACAATTATTACACCTCATTTTATCTCTCCCCTTTTATTAATGCATTACTCAATTCTTTTGCATTTCTTATCAACACTTTCCTTCTTTTTTCATGCTTTATATATGCATCTCCATCTTTATGAATTTTTTCAAGTAAATCATTTGTTTCTTTTATCGCCACTTCAGTTTTTTTGATAGCCTTATATTGTAAGTCAATTAAATTAACCACTGGCTTACATTCAATATCAATCTCTCCATCTAACTCCTTCATAATGTCTTTTTTATCTGTACTTTGACCGTTATATTTTCTTTTGGCTTTCACTGCTTCCATCTGTTCTTTTTTCGTTCGATTCCCATCACCCACTTGTGCAAAACTTCTTTTATTCTCCTTTTTATCATTCATTACACACACCGCCTCTCATCATCTTCGCAATTGTGTACTTCTCCGAACGATGATTTGATCGTAGAGGCAAAATTCCCGAAATCCCTGCGTCTTGTGGCGTTTCAGGCATTATGATATACTGAATAAAACTATATAGGGGAAAGAAAAATTCGGAGTAGTACACTTCTCCGAATTTTTCACAGTTTCGGAAAAGTGGCTTTTCCGAATTTCCGTGCTCTTTCAAAAAAGGTGGTCTGGGGCATCCCGCACTCACTGGCGGCCTTGCTGATCGGTATTTCCTTGCGTTTCCACCGGCGGTAGACTTCCCCAAAGTTCTCCGGAAGCGGCCGGGGCAGCGGTCCGAAATGTACTCCCCGGGCTTTAGCCGCCGCGATACCCTCTGCCTGTCTCTGACGGATGTTGCAGCGCTCGCTTTCACTTACATAACTTAAGATTGCAAGAACAAGATCCGCAATAAAGGTTCCCAGAAGATCCTTATTTTTACGGGTATCGAGTAATGGTAAGTCGGTTATCACGATATCCGCTCCCTTTTCTTTTGTAATGATCTTCCACTGCTCCTGTATATCCCTGTAATTCCTCCCCAGCCTGTCAATGCTCTTTATGTAAAGCACATCCCCAGCCTTTATCCTCCGCATCAGTTTCTTGTACTGCGGCCTGTCAAAGTCTTTGCCGGACTGCTTGTCAATAAATATGTTCTTCTCCGGCACATTCATTTCCTTCATTGTTATCAGCTGCCGGTCTTCGTTCTGATCCCGGCTGCTCACACGACAATATCCAAAAATATTCCCCATCCTTCTCCTTTCAACGGCAGGGACTGTTAAGCCCCCACCGTACAACAATAGTCAGTCTGCCCAGATTCCGGGAGTTGCGTGTACTATCACGTCCTTACGGTAGTCCAACAGTTTATTTAACAGTTCTTCCACCGGCTCCTGCTTGAAAATGAATTCCAAAAGTTTAGTGACATCATCATCCGTTATGATTAACGGCTCCTTCAGGTGCTTTTCCAGAAGCGCTCCCCTTACTATCAGGCGGTGCGATCTTTCTTTCCGTTCAAGTTCTTTCTGTTCCTTGAGCAGGATCTTCTCCTGGTTCTCACAGATTTTAATATTTTTCCTTATAGTTTCTAGTTCTTTTACGTTTTTTTTAGCCATTCGATATCCTCCGTTTCTTTGCCGGGTTTCCCCGGATGCTCATATACGCCCCTTCTTCTTTTCCCAGACAATCTCATATCCAAGGATCTCCGCCAGTTCCTTTACTTCCTTATAGCGGATGGTTCCCCTTGCAAGCTTGTCCGAGAAATTTGACCTGCTGCAGCTCCATCCTTTCTTCCGGTGGAGCACATCAAGTACCTTGCCTATAGTCATTCCTTCCCTGACGATATAGGACTTGATCTCTGATCTGACATCCATGTATCCCCCTTTCCTGAAACCAGTTGATAAGTAACCGCCATATCCCCGGTATCTGTCCTGTCCCTGTTCTTCCCATAGGTTGCCTACAGCGACGTGCCTGTCCCGCTCGCATATCCCAGAGGATACGGTCTTCGCTTAACATCTTTACGATAGGACGTACTTTTCCCGGTATGGCTATTCAGTTTTCGCATCGGAACGATTTCCGAAACCTATTAAACACCCGATTTGGAGAAAACCTTGATTCTCCCGAAAAGTCGTAGTTCCATGAAAAATCAAAAAACTACGATATTTCGTATAAATGCCTTTAGCCCCTTGAAAATACTTGGATTCGTGGTAAACTAATCCCTGTTGTCCCGGTCCGGAGCAACGATCCTGATTATCATCAGTGATCAGATCCACATTTTTTACAGGGGGAAGTAAGATGTTTGTAAATATTCCGGTCAATGAAAGGCTCATTGATCTCCGCTCTGAGTTCCACCTTACCCAGGAAGAACTTGCAGAGGCCATTAATCTGCCAGCGACCACCTACAGCGACTATGAACAAGAGGGAAATCCCATACCACATGAGGTCATCATTGCACTTGCAAAGTATTACGGCGTTTCCACGGACTATCTGTTGGTACTAACGGACAACCGGGATCTTGATAATACGGATGTACGCTCACTGCGTCTGAGCGACCCGGCAATTGCCTTTCTGCAGAATAAAGACACTAATACCAGGCTCCTTTCCGAGATCATCTCCCATGAAGCTTTTGCTGAACTGCTTCTGGATGCAGAGGTTTACGTGGATGGTTTTTTTGAAGACGGCATCCATGCTTACAACAATGTGATGAATGCGGCAAGGATGAGGGTTGAAAAGGCAGCAAACGGCAAAAAGGATGCCTATACCCAGATGCTTGGAAAAGTGTGCCTCTTACAGGATGATTACTTCCCACAGCTGCTTACAAAGGATCTTCTGCCCATACTTTCAGATATCAAGGAAGCACACAAAAAGGACTCCTCTACCTCTGACGGCTTATTCAGTGAGGAAAACCTTAACAGGATCATAGAAACCGTGCGGAATACCCCGGGCGGTCCCTTGAAGAAATGCAGCGTCCTTCTGAATGAACTGCTGCACATAAGAAAAACCCCGGCTAATCTTGAACTGGCTGAGAAAACCATGGAAGAGCCCTCTGCCGAGAACATGGCAGAGCTTATGAACCATTCACCTATGATGGGAGATAATGCAAGGAAGCGAAAATTGAAAAAAGAAAAGTGAAAGAAGGGCGGATGCGGTCATTTCCCGCATCCGCCCTCCTCATAGACAGGATTACAATTCATCGCTTCTTTTATCTTTACGTCTGTTTCTGACCGGTTCCTGTTTAATAGACGAAATCTCCATATCAGGTACTGTTATCTTTGTCTTGATAACTTTATCAATACACCTCACGATCTCTTTTCTGTTGCCATCATCATGCCAGTAAACCCCTAGTGACGTACCATCCTGGCTGGCTGAAAAAGCATGACCGGCAGATGCCATTACCTGAGTTAGCGGAACCCCATTATTTATGCAGGTGGATATAAACCAGTGTCTTAGATCATGAAGCCGGTATAATTGGAATTCTCCCTTTTCCTGCGCCTTTCTGACTCTATTGCAGCGAACTTGAAATTCATTAACCCTTCTGTCAGCTTTTGATGGAACAGGAGGGTAATGATCCACAAGATTCACCTTTGTCATATAGACCAGATCATCCCCTTTAACCTTTCTACCAAGATATTTCTCCTGTTGGTCACGAACATATTTTAACATTACAGACAGAGGCTTCGGCATAGCAGTCCACCGTTCACGTCTTTCTTCCGGAGATTTCCCCTCATCATTTCCGTTTTTAGGGGTTTTCCACTCCCAGCATTGATTATCATTACCTTTTTTCTTCTGGGAGCGCTGCTTTTCTATATAAATCCTGTTATCATCCCAATGAACATGTTTCCACTTTAACCCCAGAATCTCGCCCCTGCGCATACCTGCCAACGAAGCAAGCCCCACTATCGCAAAGATACTGTAATCCTTTTCATGATCAAGCATAATGCGAAGGATATCGTTCATATCCTCTATCGTCAATTCCGTCGGCACAAAACGTTCTTTTTTCCCCACCTCGGCATCCGGAACAGGATTCTGATGAATATCGTAGGTGTTGTAATTTTTCTTCATCCACTTAAAAAAGTGGTTCAGCATACTTTTTATCTTTTCGATTGTATTGTTAGATATTGCTTCATATACTGCATTCTTCACCCGGCACCATTTGAAAAAATCCTCAATCCTCCCGGTATCTATATCCCGCACATCCTCGTCTCCGAAATAAGCGGTCAGACGGCGCATATAACTCCCCTGGCGTTCTCTGTGGGACGTACTCCATTCATTAGAATAGTAAGCCATATATTCCGATATAGACTTATTAAAGGGGATTTTCCCGGTGGAGGCCGTTACTTTTTTGCGCCGTTTTTCGGCGCTGTTTTCTCCAAGCAGTGCTTTTGCTTCTTTTAGCGTTGAAACGACCCGTGTAGTTTTAACCTGCCTTAATCTGACTTCTCCTGTTTTCGGATCAGTCTTTTTCTGCCGGCCATAATCCAGAGTTACCACATATTTGTTGTCACTGATACGCTGCTTGATTCCCGGAAAGCCTGTATCCCTGACCTCATTCTTTTTTGCCATAAAAATATACTCCCATAAATCAGCCAAAATAGTTTTGGTAGTTTTTATGGTAGTATATCACACAAAAATTTATAATACAACAACGGATAAATGGCGTATTTATCACACATTTGCAATAAAACTACGCCTCAAACTTGTACCCCATCCCCCAGATGGTCTTGATGCAGTCGCCTTTTTCGCCCATCTTGGAGCGGAGCTTTTTGACATGTGTATCTATAGTGCGGGCATCACCGAAATAATCGTAGTCCCACACATTATTTAATATCTTCTCCCTGGAAAGGGCGATGCCGTTATTGGTCATGAAATAGTGAAGGAGCTCGAACTCCTTAAATGACAGCTCAATATTCTGACCGTCTATTTTAACAGCGTGGGCAGCCTGGTCGAGAATGATCCCCCCAAGCTCCAGCTTCTCCTCCCCTTCAGAAGAGCTTCTCCTGAGTAATGCCTCGACTCTGGCTACCAGGATCTTCGGTGAAAAGGGTTTTGAGATATACTCATCTGCTCCCAGGTCAAATCCCTGGAGCTCATCCCTCTCCTCCCCCTTGGCAGTCAGCATAATAACAGGCACTTTTGAGTATTCCCTGATCTCCTTAAGCACCTGCCAGCCGTCCATTTTAGGCATCATTACATCAGTGATCACAAGTGAAATGTCTTTTGTATCAAAGAATTTATCCAGTGCCTCTGCACCGTCTGCAGCTTCTATTATCGTATAGCCCTTCTTTGAGAGAAAGTCATTAACAAGCTTTCGCATCCTGCTCTCATCATCGGCTACAAGTATCTTAGTCTTCTCCGGCATTTTCTATCCCCAGCTTTCTTTCAGCTTCCCTCACAGTTTTCTCCCGGTCCTTCAACTCCTCTTCCCACTCGGCATACTTATTCACGATAGTATTTTCATAATTGATGATGTTGGGATTACTGGAATTGGTGGCTATCACAAACATGGCGATCACTGCAATCGCCAGAAGTATATTAAGCACCACAGAAAAGAAGAACCTGTCCTTATAAGGCTCCTTCTTCTTTCCAGGCACAATACGTCTCCTGGGCTCTTCCGGCTCTTCTGAAAGCCCTTTCCCAAGAGAATACATCTGGTTTAATTCCAGTGGCTTTACTTCTTCATTATCTATGCCGTCACTGGCTAAAAGATAATCCCTTATCTCTTTTAAATAGCCAAAACCAACAGGGGTGGCAAAGATCCTGTTGGACAGCATCTTATTATAGATCGTAAGAACACTCTCCGGATTATCCCTGTTCATATGGGCTTCTATATATGCGATCTTTTTCTGTTCGTCTCTCGCTTTATCAGCATCCGCCTGGGAATGAAAATGGTATCCGCCGACTGTGAGATCGTTATTATCAGGCATGAGACCCCCTTGGGGAAATTATACTGGATAAAGGTTTTGTTTAAGCCCTCATCCGTCAGCACTTTGTGCTGCCACCTGTCTCGTCTCCCGACTCGGTCGTTGCTAAACGCTTGCCGCTGGCAAGCAGCAACCCAAAGGGGGAAGGCTTTAACATCTTACATGATTATAACAAAAAAACTCCGAAAATCCATACAGACTTTCGGAGCTGAAGTAGCGAGAAAGAGATTCGAACTCTTGACACCACGGGTATGAACCGTGTGCTCTAGCCAACTGAGCTATCTCGCCATATGCCCGGCTTGCAACCATTAAAGTGGGACCTATAGGGCTCGAACCTATGACCCTCTGCTTGTAAGGCAGATGCTCTCCCAGCTGAGCTAAGATCCCGTTGTTACGCTTCTTTGACGCGCAACGGTAGTATTATACGCATGGAGGTAGTAGTTTGTCAAGGGGGTGTTATTCATACCTCAGGGCGTCTACAGGATTCATCTTTGCAGCTTTATTGGCGGGATAGTAACCGAAGAATACGCCTATTACCATAGAGAATCCTACTGCAAATATTATGGCACTGATGGGAGCGGTGGCATCATAACCCATCTGTTTTGAAAGTATGGATCCCACAACCATTCCCAGGACAATACCTATTACCCCGCCTACAAAGCATAGTACCATGGCTTCCACAATGAACTGGATCCTTATGGAACTGTTGGTGGCACCCAACGCTTTTCTTGTCCCTATCTCCTTGGTACGTTCCTGTATGGAAACCAGCATGATATTCATCACTCCTATACCGCCGACCAAAAGCGATATCCCGGCGATAAATGAGATCGCCATAGACATTGTATTCATGCTTTCTGTCATTTCCGACATAAAAGAAGACATGCTGGAGCAGCTTATTTCGTAACTGTCGTTATTTCGATAGAAACGTCTGTTCATGAATGTCTGAACTTCTGCCATAAAGTCATCAACATTTGTCACCCCATCCCCGGTAACCAGTGTCACCTGTTGGTACCTGGGTTCATCATGCTCAAAGTCAAATGCTGTTTTCAGTGGAAGATACATTGTTGTGGAGGTTTCCTCTGCAGATGTGGATACCCAGTATGAACTCGCATCATATTCATATACCCCCACGATCGTGTAATAGTAGTATTTTTTGTTTATTAATACTGATATTACCTGGCCGATGGCTGCTTCAGTATCTCCCTTAAACATATTATTACAGAAATAGTCCGAAACAATGGCCACTTTTCTGCCATCCTTCTGATCCTTATCAGTGAACTTCCGCCCGGTGAGCATTGTAAGATCTTCATCTTCAAACTTTTCATTGTTTACACCGTTGATGTTCACATTGGCATACAGGCTCCCGTCTTGTGCCTTTGCGTCTCCGATGGAGCTTTCCAGAAGGAAGTGTTTTATTTTACCCGGAAATTCTTCTTTCAATGTGTCCAGCATGGTGTCATAAATATAATCATCATCTCCAAGCTGGCTGCTCCTCGGTCCCCATTCAAAGAACATTCCGTTATCCATGGTCTCTGTCTCAGTGCTTTTCTGTGAAACACCCATGGTAATGTCATTTGCACCGTAACTGCTCATGGTTTCCTGCATGTTGGCAGTCATGGAAGTACCCACTGTCATAATGGCTATGACAGATGCTATTCCTATGATGATGCCCAGCATGGTAAGAAGGGATCTCATCTTATTTGCCTTAACCCCGTTAAGGGCAAGTATTATATTTTCAAAGAGGAGCATGACCTGTTCCCTCTCTTTCTCCCGTAAACAGTCCGTCGGAAAGGGTAAGGATCCTCTCGCATTCTCCAGCGAGCTCAGGAGAATGGGTTATGAGTATTATGGTCTTTCCCTTTTCATCATGGAGCTTATGAAAAATATCCATGACCTTTCGTCCGGTCTTTGAGTCAAGCGCGCCTGTGGGCTCATCTGCAAGTATAAGCGCAGGGTCATTTGCCATAGCCCTTGCTATTGCCACTCTCTGCTTCTGTCCTCCGGAGAGCTCATCGGGGTTATGGTTCATCCTTTCACCCATATCAACCAGATCCATGAGTTCCTTTGCCCTTAAACGTCTCTTTCTCCCGGGAACTTTTGCATACATCATTGGAAGCTCCACGTTTTTCAATGCACTGGTCCTGGCTATCAGATTATAGGTCTGAAACACAAAGCCGATCTTCTTATTTCTTATCTCAGAAAGCTCGTTGTCCTTAGCCTTCATAACGTCCACACCATCAAGGTTATACTCACCTGATGTGGGTTTATCGAGAACCCCGATTATATTCATGAGGGTAGACTTTCCGGAACCGGATGCCCCGACTATTGCCACAAATTCACCCTCTCTTACCTGAAGATCTATACCGTGTAGGATCTCAAGTTCATTTGGCTGCCCGATATAATATCTTTTTATTATGCTTTTCGCATCTATTATAACATCGCCCTTAGCCATTAAAATCCACCTCTGGGCCCCGGACCGCCGGGACCTCCCATCATACCCCAGTCAGAACCGCTGTCAGATTCCTCAACATTTAAGAGAACCCTGTCGCCAATCTTTACCTCGTCAGATATGATCTCAGTATAATAATCGGTTTCAAGTCCCTTTGTAACTTCTACCCTCTTTGTCGGAGTTTCTGCAATCTCTGCATAGAGTTCACGTGCAGGCATTCCGATGATCTTCTCTGCAATAATATTCGCGATCGGATTCTTTGAATAGCTTGTCTTCAGGGGATTGGCGGAATCCGGAGGTGTGAAAGATCCGTCACCATGATCTCCCGGGAATTCAGGTTTTCCATCACTTTTTCCGGTGCTTTCCTCTTCACTTCCTTTTTCCTCCGTAGAAGCTTCGGTCGATGCTTTCTCAACTCCTGCAGACGGAACTTCAAAATCTCCTGCCGGGGCTTCTGAAGCCTCGCCATTGCCCACTTCCACATTCACATAGAATTTACCGTCACTGTCCTCTACAATAGCGTCATAGGGAACTGCTTTCACTCCTTCCCTGGATTCCAGAAGGATTGAGGCCTCCGCTGTCATTCCGATCCTGAGCCGTTCATCTCTTCCGTTAATGGAAATTTCTATAGGATAATCTGTAGATCCTGACGAAGATGCGGAGGAAGTTCCTTCAGAATTCCCTGTTGTAGATGATGCAGACTCCGGCACAGGAGATACAAAGGTAAGTGTTCCCTCCATCTGGTCATCTCCGGTAGCATCACTCTTTATCACACAGTTCATACTCTCTGTGATCTTTGCAATATCATACTGGTCAACTGTACCCTTGACCTTATAGGATGAATCATCCTGTATAACACAGATCGTACTCTTTTCATCATATTCCTCACCTTCCACAACGGAAAGACTGGTTATTATACCCGATATCGGTGCCGTGATATTACACTTACCGATGTTTTCCTCGTATTCCCTGATCTTTTCCTCGGCTTCGTCATTTGTGGTCATGTTACTGAGTTTTGCCTCGATAACAGAGACCATGTTATTGGAAATGGTGCGAAGATCTGTACGCCCCTGGTCCTTAAGCTTCTCTACGGTCTGGTTATAGCTGTTGATGCTGTTTTCCAGCGAAAGATTGGCATTCTGGAGAGATCTTGCAGCACTGTCCACCGCATCTTCCGCATCTCTGATATCTTCTTTATAGTCCGAACTTGATTTTCCGGATGGAAACTTGGAATTCGTGGAAACAGTCCCGTCACTCTTTGCTTTCTTATAATCGTGATAGAGATCCTTCACATCATCCAGCTCTCTCTCTTTGTCTTCCAGATTTGCAATAGCGTCTGCCACAGAATTCTGCTGCTGCTGGTAACCGATCATGGCAGAACTCAAGTCAAACTGGCCGTCAGCCTGATTGTCATAGTAGTCTTCCCATGCCCATGCAACCTGGGTATTGGCTTTCGCAAGTTCCAGATTGGCCTTTGCAGTATTAACCTGTATCTGACGTCTTGTCTTTTCAATATTTGATTCAATGGATGAAGTATCGAAATTACAGATGGGATCACCAACATTCACATAGTCCCCCACTTCCACAAAAACTTCCTCGACCTCAGTATTGGATACTAGGGTGGAAAGTGTCCTGGACTCATTAGAAGCTATGGTGCCTGTAACTGCTATGGAATTACTGATATCCTTTGAGACGACTTCTTCAAAGCTCTGTGTGGATCCGGTATCCGCAAGCTTTGAAGCTTCAACTGCCTCGCGGACCTGAAGTGCTGTTATTGCTACAGGAATAAGGATCGCTAAAAATATTAAAAGTTTCTTTCTCTTCTTCAGAAACTGAAAAAATCTGCTGTCTTTAAATGACTTTTTCCCGGTTGGTTTATTCTCTGCTTCCCCGTTAAGATTCACGTAATCTCCTCCTGCTCAAATGTATAATTATTCAGCATTAGCCAAAATCATTTTTGAATAGTATCAATAAAATGTGACCATTTTATGTTTTATAATAGGTACAACTACAGATTATGTAAATCTACTATACAAACAAACGTTATTATTTGCAAGAAATTTGGAAAAAAAATGTCATCCTGAGCGTTAGCGAAAGATCTTTCCTACGTACATAGGAGATTCTTCGCTTCGCTCAGAATGACATCTGCTTTGCTCAGAATGACATCTGCTTCGCTCAGAATGACATCTGCTTTGCTCAGAATGACATCTGCTTCGCTCAGAATGACATCTACTTCGCTCAGAATGACATCTGCTTCGCTCAGAATGACATCTGTTTCGCTCAGAATGACATCAGCTTCGCTCAGAATGACATCTGCTTCGTTTGGAAGGTATATTATCAGATCTGGAATGTATCTACGAATTCACCGATCTTTGCTGCAGATTCGGCAACTGTAACAGCACTCTGGTCAACACCGCGGCTCTCCTCAGCCACATTCTTTGCACTGGTGGCGCCGGTTTCAACAGTGGCAGTAACCTCTTCGGTGCTGGCTGACTGCTCTTCGGCTATAGCTGCAACTGAGGTTGCTATCTCATTTACCTCGTCCATCTTTGAGATCATCTTGTTTACGGTATCTCCTGCGTGGTCAAGAGCTGCAAAGATCTCGGAGAAGGTTTCTCCTGTAACGCTTACAGCCTCGGAACTGGTAGCTATATCTTTTACGCTGGCTTCGGATCTCTCTGACAGATTCTTTATCTGCATTGTGATATCTCCGATTATGGAACTGATCTCCGTGGTAGCATTTGCACTCTCGTTTGCCAGGTTGCCGATCTCAGTTGCCACAACAGCAAAGCCTCTTCCTGCTTCTCCGGCTCTAGCGGCCTCAATGGATGCATTGAGTGAAAGAAGGTTGGTCTGGGAGGAAATGGAATTGATCATTTCCACGATCGTGTTAATCTTCTGTGCTGCCTCATCCACAGTCTGGACTACTTCACTCATCTCCGTCATGGATGTGGAAATAGTCTCCATGTTGTTCTGGACATTGGTCATGTCCTTCTGACCCTTCTGCGCCTTAGCGAGAAGATCATTCATGATATCATTTGTCTCACTTCCCTGCTCGGTAAGCTCGGTAACAGCCTGAGCAAGTTCAGTTGCATTGGTGGCAAGCTCGGTAACGGAATTTGCCACACCCTCCATGGCCATATGTATCTGATCCATGGACTGGCTCTGCTGGTCAGCCTGTTCACTCATGCTTGTTGCCGCATTTCTGCTGCTGTCAGCCTCTGTAGAAAGCATCTGGGTCACGTTCTTCATCTCACCCAGTGTACCTCTCATGGAATCCACATATTCAGACATGCAGCGGTTCATGACACCTATTTCGTCATCACCGCCCTTGGGGATGGCTATGGTGAAATCACCCTTTGTAATGTGTTCTATACTGTCTGTAAGCTTTGCAACAGGTTTTGTAACATATCTTCTGGTGAGGAGCATCATTACAGCTCCGATAGCAATGATCATCACAACCATAAGTATCCAGCAGATGATCTGGAACCTGTTAAGCTCTCCCAATACGTCTTTCTGATTGACTGATGAAATCATTGTCCAGGGAGTTCCGGGAACATTGGATACAGCCACATAATAGGAATCCCTGCCGTCTTTAAGTTCATATACTCCCTCTGTACCGTTTCCGATATAAGGAGCTACCGCCTTTAGAAGTCCATGATCCTGATGCTCGGAAACCTTTGTTCCGTTATATGAAGCATCATAGAAAGCAAGGATATAGTCATCGTAAAATAACATGCTGGTTCCGACACCCATGGGTTTCAGCTGGTTCGTCTCTTCCACGATACCGTTAAGGTACATATCAACTGCCATGACACCCTTTCTGCCGTCAGTTAAATTAACCTCTCTCGATGCAGATACCACAAGGCTTCCGGAATCGCTGTCCACATAGGGCTCACCCATAACAAATTCCTGACTTCCTACAGCCTGTTTATACCAGTCTCTGTCGGTGATGACATAATCGGCATCTGGAACCCAGCCCGAAGGATCTATCCATGTCCCGTCTTCAAGTCCGCCGTACAGACCGTTAGCTGTCATATCACTCCAGTTCATGGTGATCTCCAGATATTTCTGGATCTCTGCAGCATCAGTGAGCGGAAGGGTTTCCAGTGTTTCCACGTTCTGCTTATATCCTTCCAGCATGGAAGTCACTTCTTCTCCTATTGTAGCTGCATTCTTATTGGAATCGTTCATCAGAGCTTCCTCTGCCGTGCTGCTGATGATCTTTCTCGCACGCATTGAAAGGAACATGATGATAAAGATAATGGCAACCGCCACCATGGGCATCAATACACGCAGTAATTTGGTGCTGATACTCGCTTTGACTTTATTTTTTCCGCTATTCTTCATAACAGAACCCCCTAAGCATAAAATGATAAGGCATTAAACTACTATGAGATTAAAAACTGTTATATATTATATACAAAAAAACAGGATCTGTATACACAAATCCTATTTAAAATATGGTACTATCTAAGCCCTCATCAGTCGGCTACGCCGACAGCTTCACCGATGGCAGCTGCGCATAGCGCAGCTAAACGCCATTCAAAACGTGCCACTGGCACGTTTTGCCCAGAGGGAGAAGCCTTTAAACGGTTCTACATCCTCTCAGGAGCTTTCATGCCCAGGACATCTATAGCGTACTCAAATATCTTTAATGTGAAGATGAGGAGTGCGATCCAGCCTTCCCGTCTTTCCTTATCCTCTTCAGCAATGATCCTTGTTTCGTGGTAGAAACGGTTGAATTCATTTGAAAGCTCATAGATATAGGCGCAGATCCTGTGGGGAGCGAGTTCATCAAATGCGCTCTTCATCATATTTCCAAATGAGGACAGAGTGAGCATCAGAGATTTCTCTTCCGGTGTCCCCGCACTTCTCATTTCAAATGAATCTATATCGCTGTCACCGTACTTTTCCTCATATTTTCTCAAAATGGACTTTATCCTTACCATGGTATACATGATATACGGGCCGGTATTACCTTCGAATGATGTAAATTTATCGATATCAAATACATAGTCCTTGGAAGCCTGATTGCTGAGGTCTCCGTACTTTATGGCAGATAAGGCAATGATCTCTGCGGTATCCCTCATTTCTTCTTCGGAAAGGCTGATACCGTCATTATCCTTCATCTTCTTATACATCTCTTCGCAGACATCATTAATAAGGACTTCCAGCCTCATAACCCCGCCCTCTCTTGTCTTAAAGGGCTTTCCGTCACGGCCGTTCATGGTACCGAATCCCAGGAAATCAAGGGACGTCTCTTTCGGTACAATGCCTGTCTTCTTTGCGGCGCGGAATACCTGGGTAAAGTGAAGTGACTGTCTCTTATCCACAACGTATATCACCTGATCCGGTGCATAATCCTTTTCTCTCTCTACAAGGGTCGCAAGGTCTGTAGTAGTATAGAGAGCCGCACCGTCAGACTTTAATACCATGCAGGGCGGTATCTCTTTGGCATCTGTCTCCTCAGACACGTCGATCACAAGAGCTCCCTGGCTTTCATAGGCATATCCCTCATTCTTAAACCTCTCTACCATGGGGCGGATATAGGGATCTGCATCACTCTCTCCCTTCCATAGATCAAAGTCCACGTTGAGCTTCCGGTAGTTTTTCTTTAAGTCAGCTACAGAGAGCTCCATTATCTTATGCCATATAGCGAGATTTCCCTTATCTCCGTTCTGGAGCTTAAAGGTTTCTTCCATAGCCTTATCCTTAAAGCCTTCATCTTCTTTGGATTTTGCGGAAGCTGCTGGGTAGATCTCTTCCAGCTCAGAAAGAGTAAAAGGTGCTTCTGAAGGGTAATCCCCGGTATGTGCCGGATCAAAGTAAGGAAGGTCAGGCTTTCTCTCCCTTAATTCCGCTATGATAAGCCCCATCTGCAGTCCCCAGTCACCCATGTGGATATCACCGGTAACATCGTGGCCCATGAACCTTCCCATGCGCTTAACGGCTTCCCCGATTATGGCAGAGCGGAGATGTCCGATATGCAGGGGCTTCGCCACATTGGGTCCGCCGTAATCTATCATTATCTTTCGTTTAGCATTATCTTCGTCTGCACCGCACTTTTCCTTTCCGTCCATATCCTTAAGGCAGGACAGCAGAAATTCTTCGCTTACTTTCAGATTCAGGAATCCCGGTTTAACAGCTTCTACGCTTGAAAATTTATCATTTGACTTAAGAGCTCCGGCAATATTCTCTGCAATCTCCAGAGGGTTCTTTTTCTCTTTCTTGGCAGCCGCCATGGCACCGTTACACTGAAATTCGCAGAGATCCGGCCGGTTAGATACAGAAACCTTTCCGTAATTCCGATCAAGCCCGGCGGATGCGAAGGCTCCCCTGACTTCTTCTGTAAGTATGTCTATTAAATACTTCATGATTTTCTCCTCTAAATGTATTAGATCCTTCGCTTCGCTCAGGATGACAACATAGCTTTATATAGATCCTTCACTTCGCTCAGGATGACAACATAGCTTTATATAGATCCTTCGCTTCGCTCAGGATGACAACAAGGGATGCCATCCTGCCCCCTTGCTTTTGTCATCCCGGGGGCGCAGCCCGAAGGATCTCCTAGGAAACTTCGTCCCCCATGGAGTAGACACAGCCACAGTAGTCCTGGCGGTAGAGGCCGTACTTCTTTGACTGATCCACGGAACGCTTGAATCCATCCTTTTTCTTAAAATCTGTTGGCAGATAGTGAACGCCTATATCGTTCCCTATCACTTCACCTATTAAGTTTATCTTCTCCGCATTTTTTAAGGGGCTTAAGGTAAGGGTGGTGGCGAAGAAATCGAAACCGTTTTCCTTAGCGTATTTTGCGGTTTCATGAAGCCTCAATGCGAAGCACTTTTCACATCTTATCCCACCTTCCGGTACATTTTCAAGTCCCCTGACCGTCCGGTAATAATTCTTTGAATCATAATCCCTGATGACTGCCTTTATATCAAGGCCAGCTTTCTTAATAAAACGCCTTAACTCCATGGCGCGCCTGTCGTATTCTTCGGCGCTGTTCATATTGGGATTATAGAAAAAGGCCGTGACATCCGCCCAGTCGGTTAAGCTGTCTACGGAGCCCGAAAAACAGGGAGCGCAGCAGACGTGCAGAAGAACTCTGGGACGGAGACCGTTATCCTCTGTCTCGGCGCTTTTTTTAAACATATCTGCAATTGTTTCCATCTCACGATAGAAATTACGCTTATTCACCCGTATTTCCTCTGGTATTGATATCCGATATATCAACGGGTATCATGCCGTTCTCCTGCTCTTTATTCTCCATTGATGTGAGAAGGGCATTTGCCGTATCCAGAGCTGTGATGACATTTATACCTGTCTCAATAGCCACACGTCTTATTATAAATCCGTCGCGGTGTTTATCATATCCCTCAGTAGGGGTGTCTATAACAAGGTCGATCTTGTGCCCGAGGATCAGATCCATGACAGTAGGGCTTTCCTGGCTTATCTTATTGACCTTCAGGGCATCCACGCCGTTTTCTTTAAGTACTTTGGCTGTGGATCTCGTGGCGTATATCTTGTACCCAAGGGCTTCAAATCTCTTTCCTATGTTGATGACTTCAGCCTTATCGGAATCCTTAACGGTGATGATGACCTGCCTGTACTTCGGAAGTCTCACTCCTGCTCCCAGGAATGCCTTATAAAGTGCTTCGTCATAGTTTTCAGCAAGACCCAGACATTCGCCGGTAGATTTCATCTCAGGCCCTAAGCTTATTTCTGCCCCGTATACCTTCTCAAATGAGAATACAGGCATCTTTATGGCAAAATAATCTGACTTCTTCTGAAGTCCGGGCCCGTAACCCATATCCCTTATGGTCTTACCCATCATAGCCATGGCTGCGAGATCCACGATGGGTATCCCCGTAACCTTGCTGATATAGGGAACAGTCCGGCTGGATCTGGGATTTACCTCTATACAGTATACCTCGTCATCCGGCATGGCGATGAACTGGATATTTATCATACCGAGAACATTAAGCTCACGGGCAAGCCTCGCCGTGTAGTCGGATATAGTCTCAACCACCTTATCACTTAAAGTGTGGGCAGGATATACGGAAATGGAGTCTCCCGAATGTATTCCGGCTCTCTCTATATGTTCCATGATACCCGGAATAAGGATATCAGTACCGTCACATATGGCATCCACTTCCACCTCTTTACCCATCATGTATTTATCCACGAGTATGGGGTGGTCCTGGGCTATCCTGTTGATTATACCGATAAACTCCATTATCTCATCATTATTAAAAGCGATCCTCATGCCCTGTCCGCCAAGGACGTAGGATGGACGCACAAGCACAGGGTAACCCAGGTCATTCGCGGCTTTGACAGCTTCCTCAGCAGTATAAACCGTATGTCCCGCAGGTCTCTTTATGCCGGTCTTCTGTAAAACCTCGTCAAAGAGCTCCCTGTCCTCAGCCCTGTCCACATTCTCCGCACTGGTGCCGAGGATATGCACCCCCATTTTCATAAGGGCTTCCGTAAGCTTTATTGCTGTCTGTCCGCCAAACTGCACGACTGCACCGTCAGGTTTTTCCATACGGACAACGTTTTCCACGTCTTCCGGGGTAAGAGGCTCGAAATAGAGCTTGTCCGCAATATCAAAGTCTGTGGAAACAGTCTCAGGGTTATTATTAATAATGATGGTCTCGTATCCGTTCTTACTGAAGGCCCATGTGGCGTGAACCGAGCAGAAATCAAATTCGATCCCCTGTCCTATGCGGATAGGTCCTGAACCTAGTACCAGGATCTTCTTATCTTTTCCTGTTACATCCGCTTCCGCGGACTCGTCCTCTTCACCATATACTGAATAGAGATATGGTGTGGAAGCCTCGAATTCTGCGGCGCAGGTATCCACCATCTTAAATGCCGCGGTTATCCGGTTTGTCCGTCTCTTATCTCTTATAAGCTCTTCCGGTTCCCCGGAAAGAAGCGCTATCACATTATCAGGGAAGCCTTTTCTTTTTGCTTCAAGCAGGAGTTCCGCACCCAAAGGCTCACTCTTTAACCGCTTCTCCATGGACACGATGTTCTTTATCTTACTGATAAACCACATATCGATCCCGGTGATCTTGTATATCTCTTCCTGGTCAAAGGATCGTCTGAGGGCCTCTGCGATAACATATATCCTCTGGTCATCTACCTGCTTAAGCCTCTTCATAAGCTGGCTGTCGGTGAGATCCGTAAAATCATAAGAACCTAAGTGATCCACATGCTGTTCAAGACTCCGGATGGCCTTCATAAGGGCACATTCAAAATTGTCAGCAATTGCCATAACCTCACCCGTAGCCTTCATCTGGGTGGTAAGGCTTCTGTTTGCGGTTATGAATTTATCGAAGGGGAGCCTGGGGATCTTCACTACACAGTAGTCAAGGGCAGGCTCAAATGAAGCATAGGTCTTCTTTGTGATAGCGTTCTTTATCTCATCCAGCGTGAATCCGAGGGCTATCTTTGCTGCCACCTTGGCGATGGGGTATCCTGTAGCCTTGCTGGCCAGGGCCGAAGATCTGGATACTCTGGGATTCACTTCTATAACACAGTATTCAAATGAATTCGGATGAAGGGCAAACTGGACATTACAGCCTCCGGTGATCTTCAGTTCATCGATTATATTTAGCGCTGAAGAACGTAAGAGCTGATACTCCTTATCAGAGATAGTCTGGCTGGGGGCTACCACTATGGAGTCTCCCGTGTGGACTCCCACAGGATCCAGATTCTCCATATTGCAGACCGTGATACAGTTTCCGGCGCTGTCACGCATTACCTCGTACTCTATCTCTTTCCAGCCGGAGATACAGCGTTCCACCAGAACCTGCCCGACTCTTGAGAGCCTGAGACCGTTAGATAAGATCTCCCGGAGCTCCGCTTCATTATTTGCGATACCTCCGCCTGATCCTCCAAGGGTATATGCCGGGCGGAGAACCACAGGATAGCCTATTTCACGGGCAAACTTTGCCCCGTCCTCCACATTCTCAACCACGAGAGAAGGTGCCACCGGCTCTCCGATCTTTTCCATGGTCTCCTTGAATTCCAGCCGGTCCTCTGCTTTTTTGATAGTAGCTGAGGTGGTTCCGATAAGACGCACATTATGCTCATTTAAGAACCCTGATTCATAGAGTTCCATTCCGAGATTCAGCCCTGCCTGTCCTCCCAGAGTTGGAAGCACGGAATCAGGCTTTTCTTTCAGGATTATCTTTTCCAGCATCTTAGCTGTAAGGGGCTCGATATAGACGTGGTCTGCTATCTCTTTATCCGTCATTATGGTGGCGGGGTTTGAGTTCACAAGAACCACTTCCACTCCCTCTTCCTTTAATGACCTGCAGGCCTGAGTGCCGGCATAGTCGAATTCCGCCGCCTGTCCGATCACAATGGGACCTGAACCTATTACAAGGACCTTTTTTATCGTGTTGTCTCTTGGCATGTGTTTCTCCTGTTAGAGCATTAATTGTGTTTATGAACCCTCATTCGTCACGCCTATGGCGTGCCACCTTCCCCCAGAGGGGGAAGGCTTATGTCATCATCTCAATAAACCTGTCAAACAAGAACCCGCTGTCTAAGGGGCCGCCGCAGGCTTCCGGGTGGAACTGGACCGTAAAGATCTTTTTATCCTTATATCTCAGTCCTTCATTTGTACCGTCATTAACATTCCTAAAGGCGGGATATGCGATCTCAGGATCCACAGTGCTCTCATCCACCATGTAGCCGTGATTCTGCGATGTTATGTAAACCTTTCCCGAGTCGAGATCCTTAACCGGATGGTTAACTCCACGGTGTCCATATTTCATCTTAAGTGTGTCAAACCCCGCTGCCAGCGCGAGAAGCTGATGTCCGAGGCAGATAGCGAAGATCGGAATATCTGTTTTTATAAGCTTCTTTATCTCTTCTATCACCCCTGTACAGTCCTTCGGATCTCCGGGGCCGTTACTTATCATTATTCCGTCAGGCTTAAAGCTGATAAGTTCTTCTGCCGTGGTATCGTACGGAAATACGGTTACGTCACATCCCCTGCCTGCAAGGCTTGCTGCGATATTCCTTTTGCAGCCCACATCCAGAAGGGCGATCTTCAGTCCTTTTCCGTTAAGCTCATGAATAAAAGAGGGAACCCTTTCCGGCAGCAGCGGCTTATCTGTAATACCGGTCTCAGCTCTGCTCTTCCCGGCCATTACTCCGTTATCCTTAAGGTCAAGAGAACCCTTGATAAAATACTGCTTCTTTGTGGAAACCTTCTCCACCACACCTTTAACAGTATATTCTTTCATGGATGCGATGAGGGATTCCTTATCAAAATCCTCATTTGTTGTGATAACACCGTTCATGGTGCCCTTTTCACGCAGTATTTTGGTAAGGGCTCTTGTATCTATACCGCAGATTCCCGGGATATTGTGCTTTAGTAAAAATGACTGAATTGAAGAATGAGATCTGAAATTTGAATAATAATCTGATATTTCGTGAACGATGAATCCTTCCGGCCAGGCCTGATCCGACTGCATATCGTCTTCACATATTCCGTAATTACCTATGAGAGGGTATGTCATACATACCGCCTGTCCCGCATAGGAGGGGTCCGTCAGGACTTCGAGATAACCAGTCATGGAAGTATTAAAGACTATCTCACTGACACTCTCCCTGTCAGCCCCGATGTGGCGGCCTGTAAATACGGTTCCGTCTTCAAGTATCAAAAATGCTTTCATTCTTTACTCCTGTGATAAATCCTGTGATGAATGCCCAACAGATACCCTTTTGATCATTATAAATACTGCTGACACCAGCATACATGCTAAAGCCACGATCCGGCTTACGGGGAAATTGACCCCCGGCATTATAAGCTGATCAGTCCTGAGTGCCTCTATAAAGAATCTTCCCAGTCCGTAGAAGAACAGGTAAAGGAAAAGGATCTCCCCCGAAAACTTCTTATTCTTCCTGTAAAGAAAGAGTCCGATAAATAACGCTGTATTCCAAAGAGACTCGTAGAGAAAAGTGGGATGAACCTGAATATAGTCAAGGCCTTCACTGATATGCGACTGTATCTCCGGACTAATATCTCCTGACCTTACTGCCGCTACCGGTAGTCTCATGGCGAGGACATTTTCGCACCATCCTCCGAAGGCTTCCCTGTTAAAGAAATTCCCCCAGCGGCCTATGGCCTGTCCCAGAGGAAATACGAGAGCTACCGAATCTGCGATCTCAAGAGGATTCTCATGCTTGATAAGTGAGTAAATAAATACTGCAAGAAATCCGCCGATAACACCTCCGTAAATAGCGAGACCGCCGTGTCTTAAATTAATTATCTCGGGGATATTTCCCTTGTACATATCCCAGGAGAATATAACGTAATAAGCTCTGGCGCCTATAATACCTGAAAGGATCCCGTAAAAAGCAAGATCCCATATAGCATCAGGATTAAGTCCCCTGCTCTTCCTGTCATATGCTGCTGTGATCACACAGAGGATCATGGCAGTACCGATTATCATCCCGTAAAGAGCAATGGTAAAATCCCCGAAAGCCGTGATAGTCTTTGGAACATCCGTAAGATAGATATTGAGATTTGGAAATGATATGTCATTCGGATTCAATACTTACTCTCCACTTCAAAAATTTTACTGCGCCATATTGTATATCAATTCTAATAGAAAATCCACCCATATGTGGAAGCCATTATACGTTAAATCTAAACAGTATCACGTCTCCGTCCTGAACGACGTATTCCTTACCTTCCATACGGACTATGCCCTTTTCTCTTGCTGCAGAGAGGGAACCTTCCCGTAAGAGATCCTCGTAATTAATAACCTCTGCCTTTATAAAACCTCTTTCAAAGTCGGTGTGGATCTTTCCCGCTGCCTGGGGTGCTTTCGTACCGATCTTTATGGTCCAGGCTCTGGTCTCATCTTCACCTGCGGTTAAAAAGCTCATGAGACCAAGGGTTCTGTAGCTTGCTTCAATAAGCTTATCAAGTCCCGCTTTTTCAAGGCCCAAGCCTTCCAGGAACTCTGCTCTCTCATCATCATCGAGCTCTGCGATCTCCGCCTCTATCTCCGCTGAGATAACGAACACCTCTGAATTATGATCTGCGGCCCATTTTTTTACTGCCTGTACATGTGGATTCGATGCACCGTCATCTGCGAGATCCTCATCCTTAACATTTGCGGCGAAGATAACCGGCATGTAGGTTAACAGCCCGTACCCCTTAATGAGCTTTTCTTCATCCTCGTCAGCAGCTTCAACTTCGCTTGCAGGACGGTCATTTTCCAGAACCTCTTTGATCTTATTTAAGAGATCCAGTTCCTTTGCAGCGGTCTTATCCATTCTCGCTGTTTTTGATACTTTGGCGATCCTGCGCTCCAGTATTTCCAGATCCGAAAAGATGAGTTCGAGATTAATGGTCTCGATATCCCGCACCGGATCCACAGATCCGTCCACATGGATCACATTCCCGTCCTCAAAGCACCTTACTACATGAACGATAGCATCACATTCCCTGATATTGGCAAGGAACTGGTTTCCGAGACCCTCTCCCTTGCTGGCGCCCTTTACGAGCCCTGCGATATCCACAAAGTCAACCGTTGCAGGTGTGACTTTCTTTGACTTATACATTTCCCCGAGAAGGCGTATCCTCTCATCCGGAACGGCCACCACTCCCACATTGGGATCTATGGTACAGAAGGGGTAGTTCGCTGCCTGCGCCCCTGCTTTCGTAAGTGAATTAAAAAGGGTACTCTTCCCCACATTCGGAAGTCCCACTATTCCAAGTTTCATTTTATACCTCCATGCCCGAATTTCGGGCTTTTCTTTTGCTTATTTCAGAAGTTTACGCCATTTCTACGCCAACTTTTTCGGAGCATCTACGCCATTTACGCCATTATTATGTAATGCATAGAGTAAGGAATGAAGTGGTGAAAGCCGGTATCTTCCAAACCACCAGAAGGGCAGCTACTTTATACTGTTCGGTAAGGCTTCTGAACGTTTGCTCATTTTAATGGCTGCGTGAGGATATTATTCACATCATCACATACAAAAATCCTTAAATGCATCATTTAAGTTAGCTTCATGATCTCCAAAAGGATTCTCCTTAACGTTTACCCCTTTATTGCGCTGTTCACTCATCGGATCATTTGAGCGCATTAATTCCCTGTAGGAAAGTAATTTATCATAATGGTCACGACTGCACTTTGACAGATTACTCAGCCTTTTCTTCCATGCTTCATTTGAAGTGCGTTCTTCCTCGGCTTTAAACCTGTTTCTGAAATCCTCATTGTTTATTGAAGAAGATATTTCATCATAAGCTTTTTGCATAAGCATGATAGTCTGCATATATGGTACAGCGGAGGACATTCTGTCCAGACTCTTGGATCTATCCTTGAAAAAGTTCATGACTTTGGAGGTCATATTGACAGCAATTCCGGCTCTCATCTCCAGCAGAAGCCGTGATACCTTATCCTGGGCTTTTCTGTTAACGGAGCTGGCTGCCAGGGCATCTTCAACTTCCTTTTGTATTGACCTGATCTTCTTTTCTTTCAGCCTGTTTCCGTTAAGAACACTCATGTTCCTGTTTCTGGAATAGTAAATGCCGAGGATCATCATGCATCTGTTGTTGACCTTGTTTACGGCGTCAGACCACAGAGCAGAGTTGGCGTTCTTCATCTGTATTTTTCTTTGACCTCCCTTCGTTTTCGAAGAGTAGCCGAACATAGAAGGTTTTAAATCCATATTGGATGAGCTGTTGGATATTTCATACTGGCTGGACATAAATGCAGCCTGCATCTTATTATCCTCCTGATGCCGTTCGCTCAGTGCCGCGTGATCCTGGGCATCCTTCATTTCCAGTACTTCATCCGGAACAGCCCTTAAATAGACAACTATTTTTCTGTCTTTAATAATATTATTATCCTTATCTTTCCCTACCCATTCTCCGTCATCTATGACTCCAAGAAGCTGAAGCTTGGTATTTGTCTGCAGCAGGACCTCATCTTCATGTTTATATTTGGAAATATTACGGATACAGGCTCCTCTGGTTCCCTTCGGCGCGAGAATCCTGCATTCCACCTGGCTTTTGTTGAAGTGTGAAGCGCCTTGGGGTTTCAGCGAAGTACTGCAAAATGCTTTGTCTGCGTTTATGACCCTGTGAACCTTCATACTGCCGAATGCTTCAAAAAGCTGCTTACTTGTTTTGATTTCATCATAGTTCAGTCCCAATCCCCTTATAAGACCGTCAATCCCCATGTGTCTGGTTAATGTCATATCCTCTTCGAGCCTGAATCCTTCCAGGGAATCAGTGACATCATCGCACATATCTTTTATTTCCTGAGAAACATTGGCAGCATCCCCATTTCTAAGGTAACCGTTCATATCTTTGTAATATTCGTTTTCGGTATAATGCACGATGTTTTCAAAAGATTTCTTGTTTTTCTCTTTTAATCTATTCAACTGCTTTGAATGGGAATCAATCAGTCTTTTAATCGAATCGTCAGATCCAGTGGGATCTTTTTTTCCAGAATAATGAATCTCATGCTGATTCCGCAGGTAATCAATATAGAAAATATCTGCCGATACCTGTTCATTCTCGCTAAGGGAACCGGGCTCTGCAATGCTTTTTTTATAAAGCATACCACGGTATTGGTTGATCTGAAAAACCCTCTGAACTTTTTGGAGCAGTTCATGGGAAGCCGGTTTTTTGTTTTGTAGATGCTCCTCCGCTTCCTTTTCAACTTTCTTTTCGTCGGTCATATCCTCAAACACAATCGGGGCAACCTTGTATTTGGATCTGAGCTCTCCGAGATTCATCGGCGCTGTCATCTCATTATGATGTCTCATAATGAAATTCCTGCTGCCATCTTTGTTTTTTACCTGATCGACTACCGTAAAATCAAAGAAGCCCTGTTTCTGATCCGCCTTCTTTTCCGTGTCAAAAAGCTGGTATTTGTTTTGATCCTTATGATTTAAATTATGTTCAAATTCCTTACACATGATCATTTCCTTCTTTCTGCGTAAAATTTGTCACAGATTCCGCCGTTCAAAATATTGTCAGGCTTTATGTCATACTTATGGCAGGCACCTGATTCCATGCCCTCCAGCCTGTAGAGGCAGTATTTGCAATGTAACTGATCATCTGTGACAGGTCTGAACACAGGATCATCGGCAAAATGGCTGACGTAATCTCCGTCATCACCGCCTTCTTCGTTATCCTCCGGTTTCGGGTCATCATCATAATCATACTCAGGCAGCACAATCGTATCTGCGTCAGTTTCCTGCCTCTCTTTATCATCTTCAGAAGATAAGGATTCCCGTGAGGTATCTGCATCACCATTATTGACTGCCTTATTTGAACTGGATCTTCTGAATGGAAGGGCATATATTGTCTGAAAACCGCTGCCAGATTCTTCCGGAAACAAAAATGAATAGAGATCCTCCAGCTGATCAAATGCCGCGACAAAACGAAGCTCGGTTTCATCATCATAGATCTCTGCAATAGCCATAAGGGTACGTACTATCATAGAATACAGCACTTTTGGCTGCCCTACTGTCGCATACAGAGCGTTCACCAGGAAGAATCCGTCTTCCTTAGAGACCAGAAGACATCCTGCCGGACTTCCGCTTTTCTTATAAACAGTACTGACTGAGGGAGAGTAATCCACATCATCCCCATTTGGACTTGAAGGGAGCAGCTTCAATAAGGATTTTCCTTCGCTACAGTGCGGCTTAGGAGCTGCTTCATAGTCATTTCCTGTCCATTTTTCAATGATCGGGGCAAGCTTTTCATTTTTCTTTGCACTGCTAAGTGAAAAAGAAAAGTCAGAGAATTTCCCCACAGGTGAAAATCCGCAGCGCCAGAAGAACAGACCCGGTCCGGTAACAGTACCCCCTTTATCCTCCGGGATGATGCAGATAATTCCTTCTATGCCGGCACCGGAAAGTGCTTCTATCATATGAATGATCATAGCGCTCCCGACACCCCTGTTTCTGTAACGCTCAGCCACGGTGATGCTTAAAAGATCCGCCGGATTCGCAGAACGGAAAACCGCAACTCCTATAAGCTCATCATCATTGAACGCACCGAAAATATATACGTCCTTTTCCTTCAACTGTTCTTCTGTAACTAAAGAAAGATATTGACTGTAACTATCATAATCTGACTTATCAAGTGTTCCAAATGAAAGATTAATATCCAATTCCATTTTATTCTCCTCTTCTGCATGATTAATAAGAGATTTATAATTATATCATAGAAAACGGTTAATAACCCTAAAGTCGTAAATTAGTTACTATCATGATTTTTCATTTTATCAAGTGTTCCAAGTATAGCTCCGTAGGTGCCGCCCTTGTCATCACCGGCTCCGCTTCTGGCGAAGGCCATAAGAGTAACAAACAGCAGGTCAAGATATACCTCTGTCGTCCAAATACGATAAAATCCCCGAATAGGTATCTTGCCTTCCACTTTATGTGCTTCTGTATCTTCCTCATGGGGGAACTGACTTGTCTGCACAGCGCGTGCAATTTCTTCTCCGTCCCGCAAAATGCGATATTCCATTCCTACAAGCGCACCCTCACCCGCTGTGACAGATGACTCGACACTTATGCCGTTTTGCTTCAAATGCTTCCATATATCCACGCCGTCAAATTCAAATGTATCATGAACATCGGCAAGAAGAGTACCCCAGGTGCTCTCAAGCACCTGTCCTACGAGATGTGGAACAGTCTTACCATGTTCATGGTCTATGAAATCATATTTATAGTCAACAGCCATACCGAATTTTGTCATTTTTGCCTCATAAAGCACTCTTCTGTTTTCATCTTCAATTCGGTGACCCGCCTTGGGGGTGCCAAGATCGGTAAGGAAATAGAGTTCTCTTTCCCCTCCCACAACATGCGGAGCATAACCTGTATATCCACTTAATTCCTGACGTTCCTTGTTCTCCTGCCTTTCCCTTCTTCCCTTGAAAATAGAGATTAAAACAAATGCCAGAATAAGCGGGCAGACGATCAGCAGATAAATGCCCATCCCGTTTTTGCCATAGGCAAGCTCCGGGTTTGACGGATCGTATAAAACAGTGATCGTATTGCCTACACTATCGGCTTTAACGGAATTATCAAGCTTAACGATATAAGTTTTGCCGTCAACCTCATACTCCACAGTGGGCCGATAGGTTGTATCATCGCCGCTCCCTTCCTCTGTAAGGTCTGTAATCACGGCTGTTGTTTCCGCAAAACCCCGTGTCTGAAAAAAGGTGACATTCACACCAACGCACAGACCTATAATTGCCAGTATCCCTGCAATAATTTTAACCATAGACTGATGAAAAATCATATCCCTACTTCCTCCATTCTACCGTTTCTTAGTAAACTCCTTCAAAACAGATTATTTCTTATTTTATATTTCTGTCTGATATCCCTTACAATCAGAGTGTCAAATACATCTGCAATGTAATCATACTTTGCTTCCGGATCTTTATATAGATATGAGCCTGCCATTCCACCTTCTTTAATATATGATGATAGGGCCTCATATCTGTCGCTCAAATCAAAATACCTGACATATTCCTTATATTATCCCGTTCCATCTCCAACACCCTTGTTGCATTTAACCGGTTTTTACTCTTCCATACTCTGATCATCAATTCTCCTGTATATCCCGGCAAGAACCGCGCCGGAGATGTTATGCCAGATCGAGAAGATCGCACCCGGAACTGTCGCCATGGGCATTTGCGGAAAAGCACTTGATGCCAGCGAAGTGGCAAGGCCTGAATTCTGCATTCCTATCTCTATAGAAACTGCTTTCTTTCTGGGCATGTCCATCCTAAACAGGATTCCGATAAGAAATCCGCACAGATATCCCAACAGATTATGCAGGATCACGATCATAAAGATCGTCAATCCAGTGGACAGGATCTTTTCACTATTATGTGATACAACCGCTGCAACGATCAGACATATTGCCGTTACTGATACCGTGGGCAGTGCGAAAACAATCTTCTGAGTATATTTCTCAAAGAGTTTATTGATCAGCAGCCCCAATCCGACAGGTATCAGAACAACCTGGATTATCGAAATGAACATCGACTTTACATCCACATTAACAGATGTTCTCAAGTACAGATATGTCAACAGAGGCGTCAATAAAGGGGCCAACAGAGTGTTTATGCTCGTCATTCCCACAGAAAGAGCAGTATCCCCTTTTGACAGGTATGTTATGACATTACTTGATGTTCCTCCCGGACAGGTCCCGACAAGAACCACACCTACAAGCAGCTCATCACTTAGCCCAAAGGCTTTACCAAGCGCAAAAGCGAGAAGCGGCATGACGACAAACTGTGCAAGGCATCCGATAATAACATCCCTTGGTCTTGAAAAAACAACGGCAAAATCAGATGGTTTCATCGTCAGTCCCATTCCGAACATAACGATCATCAGAAGATAATTGATCCATTTTGTCTGTATCCACAAACAGGTACCGGGCATAAATAATGCCAGTGCCGCGATGATCAAAACTATCCACGCCATATATTCTCCGACAAAATCACTTATTCTCTTCATATTTTACCCCGCCACCTAAAAGATATAACTACGCTATCATAACAATATCACAAGTCAATATTGTAATGCACGAAGATTAGTCCTCTATTGTAGCCTTCCTAACTAGTAGCATCCTCTACTCTTCCTTAAAAATCTTATTATCCTTATCAAAATAGACCCAATCCCCTTCATTGATATCATTGGATAGTAGTTCTGCATCTGCCACTTCCATATTAATCTCCTGATTGGATTCATCTCGTAAACGAAGCAGCACCATAGCACCAACGCCATCTGGTCGTTCTTCACAACCAAAGTCTGCTTCCTGAATATTCTTTACAATGTACCTCAAGTTAATATCTCTCCAAGAATAGAATTACACATCCAAATGTTGTCTGCTTCCAAAACCATCCTTCTTCAAATCAGAATCCAGATAGTCATAGGAAGATGGCACCACCTTGATCAAGTTCATAGCCTGTGGCAACTTCTTCATGGCTTCCACCGGAATCTTCTTGTGCTCCATCAGCTTCAGATACTCTTCTGAAAAAGGCTCCACCATAGATGCCACGCCCTGCACCTGCAGGCTCTTCAGCTGACCGAATCCACCGTAAGGTTCGAAGATGGCAATGCCCACATTCTTATTCACTTTCAGGCCCTTAAACTTCAATCCACCTTCGGAGAAAAAGTAAAAGCAGCTATCCACATAGTTATATTCAATCGGCGTATTGCGCACCATATCAGCAGAAGCCGTCGCAAGCGCACATGTGTTATGGGCGCCGATGAAGGCTTCAATCTTTTCTTTTAAAGCTACTGGTCCCATATGAACAGAGTTGCGGTCGCGATTTATCCAGTGGGATGAAGCTGCGTCGAAGTCTGGTTGATACTCTGGAGAAAAATCACCACCAAACTTTTCATAATACTCAGTGGCAATCTTAATCCAAGCTTTCTTCATGATAGCTTCATCGCCACCAACGTTTTGCAATCCTCTTGAACCCGGATGAGCCACACCATAAACAGGAATACTATTATTCTTTGGATAAAACCCCTTGCATGGTTCCCCAGCTTGAAGCTTTTTAGAAAAATCTTTTACGCATGAACCAACAACCATTTCATATGTAATCATACCAAGACAAATAATAATCTTCGGCTTAATTGCTGCCACAAGATCATCAAATAACTCCGAATCAAGCTTCATGATAGTTTTAGTCATGTCACCAGTTTCAGAGCCACTGCGATATCCTAAAGAATAATTGGTAAAAAACAGTCTTATTCCAGGATTAATGGAATTGATATCTACATTACCAAACGCTGTAAACATCTTAGCCAAGCGCTTATCTGTTGGGCTTTGAGTTGGTCCATAAAAAGCTCCTATGACGCCATTCTGAATATCATTGATACTTTCAAGGACAGCCTTATTGACATCACGATATGGAGCACCCCAGTCCTGACCTACAAGAAGAATATCTACCCCCTTCTCGTCTATATCATTCAACTGATAGCCCTGCCAATACGTCCAAAGATTTATTTGATTTCCATTCTCCCAGACATCACAAGGGATAAATGCAACCTTGCCAGTTACGTTACGTTCTTGTCTTTTTGCCTTTTCTACTACTTCCTGATATGTCATAACATTCCCCTAGTTATAAGTTTAACAAAAATTCCTCTTCCAGATATTCAAGCATGGACACACCCATCCATCTTGCTGAAATATACTGTCCGACAAGAAAAACAAGAAGGATTGCGGCAAAAGTAAGAATCCGCTTCCTCCGATTTGTCTGGACAGCTTTTTCATTTAAGCTCCCCCTTCAGCTCCAAATCTGGAAAACACATTCCGGTCGGCGGCCTTCTCGCGGGTAATCCCTGCCGTCAGCGAATCAAGGACCGGAATGTGATGAGAAACGCGTATACGGTATCTGAAAGCAGCTGTCCTGTATCCTTTAAGAACAAAATGGAAAACGGATATGCCAGTACTTCAGAGAGAATACACATTATGACTGATGTAAGTCCGATGATCACGAGACTCTTTATTCTCAGGTTTTTAAGCTCCGTATGATTCTGTGCGCCGTAATGATAGCTGAATACCGGCCCTGCCCCATTGGAATATCCCACATAGTTGGCAACAAAATATCCGTCAACAATAATGTAGAGGGAAGTGAATATATTCATCGCAATGGGCGACAGTGTAAAGCGCAGTAATTTACCATATGTAAAATGCTCTGATAAAATGAATCTGTGACTTCATGCCTCTCCCATCTCAGTTCCTTCTTCCGACACGAAGCAGGCCACCAGCCCATAGATGAGAGTCGGCCGTATCCAGATCTCCGTAAGCAGATAGGGAGTATATTCATTGACAGGATGGAAGAAAATGACAAAGTGATACAATCCGGCAATGACC
>CACZBM010000026.1 GCA_902779445.1 uncultured Lachnospiraceae bacterium | reverse complement strand
AAAGCATTCGCTGTTAAGAACAGGATGGGGTTAATGACCCTTGAAGAATATGAGGATGAGCAGAATGACTATGAAGAGCTCCAGAACAGTATGCTGGATGCGATGAAGCTCTATACCGACACCCTCTATTCATTTGACAGACTGACCTGCGGAGGAGTGAGTGCCCTTCTTTCCGGAACCGATGCGGATCTCCATACGGCAGTCGTGGGAGAGAGCTATGTGACTGAGGAAAGAAAGGAAGCCACATATTACCTGAATCCCATTATCCAGAGGGAGATGTTTGAACTCAGTATCTATATACCGGATGACTTTGACGTGGAGATCACGGATTTCGAGCTCTGGTGCGATAATGAGAGAATAGGAGAGAGGACGCCGAAGGATAAGACAATAAGGCATCTCGCTCTTGCAAAGGACAAGGTCGATAAGACCATGATCCGCCTATATAACGGAAATGATTTCGTGGATGACTGTGTGATAGATCCCAGTGAAGAAAAGGGAACCCTTAACATCAGGACCAGAATGGATATCAATAAGGACGAGACAGGAGACGTAGGTACCTACGATATTGAGCAGAGTAATGTAACAGGACTCATAAAGCTCACGCTCGTTCCGCTGGAATCTGAAGAGATAGGTGCATACAGGATCCTTGACAGTGAGGGAACACCTCTCGGAAACGGGGAAGTAACTGATATTAAGAAGTCATTTACACACCTGGGCCTCGTATCCACTGATCTGAAGAACCTGAAGATCGAGTTCTACGATAAGAACAAGGCGCTTAAGTATACAGGATACTTTGACACCACGAATAAGAAGATAAAGAAGGACAAGTCGGAAGAAACAGGCAACTAAGAGATCCTTCGGGCTAAAGCCCTCAGGATGACATCGGCTGTCATTCTGAGCGAAGCGAAGAATCACGGGTCAGAAGCCCTCAGGATGACATCGGCTGTCATTCTGAGCGAAGCGAAGAATCACGGGTCAGAAGCCCTCGGGATGACATCGGTTGTCATTCTAAGCGAAGCGAAGAATCACGGGTCAGAAGCCCTTGGGATGACATACAGGAGCTTTATGAATAACAACAAATTCCTGAAAAACAGAATACTCCAGATCATAGTGATCCTCATTGTTGTGGGGGCTGTTACATTAGGACTATTCAGATCCAGAGCCTTCGCCCTCTTTAACGCAAAGGATGCCATGAGGTACTCCGAGTATGCTGCAAGCCATACCATTGAGAACTCAACCATATTCTACGGCACCTGGCTTATCAGTATGTCCGCTATGACGGATGAACTATACCAGAAAGCGGAAGAAAGCGCCCAGGATTCCAATCAGACCGAGATGTACTATAAGTCAGAGCTGGCGGGAGGGTCATGGTTCAACGTGACCGATGCAGAGGGCTTGAGCGACATCATGAATACCGGAGACATCATTGACGAATCAGAACTTGCGAATCTCTATGTTCAGTACTTCGTAGGACCGGACGGTTCGGTGACGGACGTGAAGAACGGTTCCAGCGTTTGTCCTTTTGATATCCCGGATCCTTATAAGCTGTCAAAGCTTCCCGAGCTCCAGACTCTCTGGATCCAGTATGCAAGCTCAGCGGAAGCTGATTCCATCGATGAGGATGACTACTTAAAGAATAAGAACTCGGAAAACAGCGGAAATCAGAGGGTGGACGTATATAATTACCAGATACTTACCGCGTTTTTCTCAATGAACTTAAGAGACAGTGAGACAGATAAGCTGGATGCAGATCTGGCGAGACTCTGGGCCTGCTATCAGTCCTTAAAATCCTCTGAACAGGACGAGGAAGCCGACATCATATATGGTCTTATGAAGAAGGTTGACTCAAAGAGAAGAGCAATCGTCATGGATAAGCTCACGGGCCAAGATGTAAATGCTCTCGGGGTACTCACATCCCTTGCAAACGGAAAGTATTACACAGTATTCGGGGATTTCGGGGATACGGACAGCGATGATAATACCGATGTTTCATCCCATCCTGACTACATTAGAAAGCTTGAAGACTCTGTGAGCCATACCTTTGAAGAAGATGAAGACAGTGATAATGACTGGTGGGGACCTCTTCAGAAAGAGTATGACGATCACAATGATGATGACGATGATGAGAAACCTTCACATGCTTTCCAGTCAGACAGTGCGCTCCTTGATGCTATCGCCGACGGTACCGCCAACTGTCAGAAGAGCCTCAGTACTTATAATGCTGACGCCCTTCAGGATGAGGATTCCGTACTCGGACATGCGAACTACGAGTATTCCACCAGAGTTATAGAGGAAGCTTCAGCAGCCGGAGCTGCAGGACCCATTAACTACCTGAGGGACGTTATTAATATTCAGGAGAATAAGATCAAGAATAAGGACAGTGAGCTCGCTCTTATCGACAGGTCTTTCCTCAACCTCGCAGAGGGTAAATATCAGTCTGAGATATCGTCAGGTGAAGGTGAGGAATACTTAAGTCTCCTTGCTCTCGGAGCCGGTGAAACAGGTGCCGAGTCGGCACTTGATGACCAGTTAAATAACGCGGAGAAGAGACGCTCCGAGCTTGAATTTCTGATAGATGCATATAAACAGAGGGAGAGAAGATGAATTTTCTTCCAAGGCTACAGGATCTGTTGACAGCCATATCAAGTGGCTTAAGGATCTGAAGGATGCTATCAAGGCTTCGGATGACAGTCTTAAAGATAAGCTGGACAAACTCATTGATAAGAAGGAAGAACTTCAGAAGAAGAGAGATTCAGCACTTGACGATAATGATCTCGCAGGTGCTGCTAAGTATGATAAATCAATAGATGCTGTGGATCAGGATATAGCCGAGGAAGAAGCAAACAGCGGTAACAGCAATGCAGACAGCCTGGCGGATGATATCCTGTCAGATGCTATGGCAGATCTTGCAAATGACCCTGACGCAGATATCTCAGGTGCAATCTCAGCTCTTTCGGGAATGGGAGACAAAGATGCTCTCGACAAGTTGAAAGATAGGGCAGAGGCAGCAGGCTCATCATCTGAGCAGGTAGATAAGATCGATGATGCAAAGGATGACGCGGATGACGGTTCCGGCGATGGCTCGGGCGATGGTTCGGGCGATGGTTCGGGAAGCGGCTCCGGAAGTGGTTCCGGAAGCGGCTCAGGCGATAGCAGCGGATCCGGCAAAGGCAAGGGAAAAGGTACAAATAAGAGTGCCGATGACCTTCTTTCTATCATCGGAAAAGACTTAAGCGATCTCAATATGAAGGAACTTGCCTATACTACGGCGGCGCTTTCAAAGTTTTCAAAGATGGGATGCAAGGCCGCAGGTACTCTCGCACAGAGGTGTACGGAGATAGGAAGAGAGACCAATAATAAGTACTTCTACTTAAAGTACAAGGACAAGTCTCCCGAATATATAAGCCTGAAGACCATCGGTGAAGTAACAAAGTACAGATATTTTTATGATAATACAAGAAAAGAAGCTACCATGACGTCAGGTGCAAACGTATATATTTTCAGAGCAGACTCTGACGACGTGAAGAGATCCGGTCTCGACAGCGAGCTGAAATACAGCACGGTATTTTCCAAGTATCCCTATGTGGCAGAGGATGATGCTGACGAGATATTCAGGTGTGAAGCCGAGTATGTGGATAATTCAGCGTACAGCGTATGCCTGACAGAGGAGCTTGAAACCCTCGCGGAAGAGTTATTGAAAGAATTCGAGGGGGACTGAAAAGGAGAGAAATTACATGGCTGATTATCCAATTATTTCAGAAGTCAGCGGTTTCATAGTAAGAACACTGAGGGAAAAGATGTGTCCGGAGCCGATCCCGTCTCCGAATAACATCGAGATCTCATCACCCCTGTCCCAGGACGTTGACTATATCGTAGGACTCTATCTCTATGACATAGTGGAAGACCTGCAGGTGTCGAGCCCCAGGTTCGTTGAAAGGGGCAGAGCGGAACTCAGTAAGCCGCCACGACCATATGCGCTTTACTATATGGTCTTTATAAACGGTTCCTCCCAGATGGGATTAAAGGCGCCGGATATACAAAAGATCATTGGACGAGTGGCCCAGATCGTTAATGACCACAGTTCAGTGAGACCAAATGAACTGCAAACTTATCTCACTACCGAAGAACCTCCAATAGTGCTGTCTCAGGCGAAGATAAGCCTGGAGGAGAAGGTAAGGGTGTGGCAGGCTATCAATAAGCCATATCAGATCAGCCTGTTCTACAGGGCGGCACCCGTATTCCTGTCCAGCGGAGAGATCATCTCTACTCCCCGGATTACAGATGCGAGATTTACTTTGCAGAATGTGGATGAGAGAAAGGAGGAAGAATAGTAGATGGCTTCTGTTTTTGGTTCAAGGCTGGATCTTTTAGTCCGGCTTATAGACACTACGACGGGAGCAGCAGTAGACGAGAGAAATGTCTTATTCATGAGAGATGAACGAGAGGTGCGTCCGGAGTCACGTGGTGTTGGGACTTATATATTCATCAATACCGGCAGGGAAGATTTTCTTATGCGCATACGTGTTAAGGGATTTGATGAGTTTGAGACCCTGGTCCGTTATGAAGAACTGGACGAGAGGATTCCGGTATGCAATGCATTCCTGATTCCATCTGAGAATGCATCAAAGGGTGAAAAACTTCTCGGACTCTCAGGCAATCTTCCTTTTCTTGAGTCATTAGAAGCGGTGGACTTAAACAGGATCGCCTGCAATGCCAATGAGTATGATCCGAAGACAAAGATCTTGAAGGTATTCGGACAGACAGGCGGCAGGGTGTATCTCTACGATACGTATTACGGTCTTCTGGATGAGAGCCGCGAAAGTTACGAAAAGATCGAGGTACTCGGAAATGAGACGCCTCAATCTGTAAAACTTCGGAATCCGCTGGAAAAGGAGCTTGCTTCAAATAGTCCCATATTCAGAGTGGTCTTCGGATCCGTTAAGGAAAACGGGGATTACGTCTTACGAGTAAGGGATAACGCAAAGGATATCATTTATCTCCTGCGTTACAAAGTGAATGGAGAAGTAAAGTTTAAGAAAGTGGATTTCAGGGAAGGCGCAGAGCTTTCCTGACGGAAAGGCAGGATCATTAAATGGGAGTAGCAGTCAATATGGGTGCCCAGTGCATGTGTACATTCGGCACAGGGCCTGCACCGATCAAGGTGACATCACAGGCGAAGGCTTTAGAGGACGGCAAGCCTGCGGCAACGATACAGGATGCAGCCCCCATAACGAATGTAGGACCCTTCGCAATGTGTACCACACAAACTAATCCGGCGGTTGCAGCAGCCACGGCAGCGGCACTCGGGGTTCCCACCCCTGCGCCATGTGTACCGGTAACATCCGGAATGTGGATACAGCCGAACACAAAGGTGCTTATAGACGGTAAGCCCGCTCTTACCCAGGACTGCAAGCTAATGTGTACCTACGGAGGACAGATAACCATTATCAATCCCGGCCAGACCAAAGTATTGACTTAAGGGTCAAAAAAACTAAGAAAGGAAAAACATTATGGCTGAATATTTTTCACCCGGTGTCTATGTGGAAGAGTATGATAACTCCCCGCGTAGTATAGAAGGAGTAGGAACGAGCACAGCCGGCTTCGTCGGCCTCGCTGAAAAGGGTCCCGTTTCGGGAGCACCCCAGCTTGTTACCAATTTTAAGAGCTTTAAGCAGCAGTTCGGAGGATTCTTAAGCGAATTCGGTTACGGAGAATACAGATTCCTTGCGAACTCAGTTGAGCAGTTCTTCGTAAACGGCGGAACCAGATGCTACGTTATGAGAGTTGCTCCCCCTGATGCAAAGTGCGCCAGCGCTGAAAAGGGCATCATGAAGGTGGAAGCAAAGAATCCCGGAGCATGGGGTAATAAGGTTCAGATCACCATCAATACCGCCAAGAAGCAGAAGATGCAGCTTTTAGAGAAGAAGGACGAAGGCTACAGAGCTAAGAGTGTTGAAGGCTTCAGAGAAGGCGACATCATCGAGTATGAAGGCACATATACAAGGATCAAGACTATCTTTGACAATATCGTTACCTTCGAGGATGAGCTTCCCGACAAGGCAGTTGACACTGCTATAATTCCGAAGTCTGTTCTCTATCTCATCACAGCAGACATGAGTGTCCGTTACGGAGATGACGCAGAAGCTTATACAGAGCTTTCTTTCAATATCCAGTCTCCGAGATATATCGGATCAAAGCTTGCAGCAAGTGATCTTATCAATGTGGATATCACTCCCGTTGAAGAGTCTGTTAATCCTATCGAGGAGATCCTCGGAGAGGGAGAGACTTCAGGAGTATTCACACTTGAAGGCGGAACTGACGGATCAGTTTCAAAGGTCAATGCAGCTACCTTCATGGGAGAGGATAACGGCCCCGGAAAACGTACCGGTATCCAGGCTTTCGTGGAGAATAATATCGTCAGCATGATGGCGGTTCCCGGTGTTACAATGCCCGAGGTTATAGTTGCTCTCGTTTCTCATTGTGAGAACTTAAAGAGCCGTTTCGCGGTTATCGACATGCCCAAGGATATGTATAAGACCGCTGACCTTATCGGCTACAGGAACATCATTGATTCCACCTATGCTGCTATGTATCACCCCTGGATCGAGGTATTTGACAGATCCGCAAATAAGTCGGATTATGTTCCCCCTTCAGGAGCTGTTATGGGAGTTTACTCCAGAACAGATATTAACCGCGGTGTGCACAAGGCACCTGCTAATGAGACTGTATTCTGCACAGGCCTCAAGGTTAATTACACAAAGGATGAGCAGGATATCTTAAATCCCGAAGGCGTGAACCTGATAAGGGCACTTCCCGGACAGGGCATCCGCATCTGGGGTGCAAGAACCGCTTCATCCAACAGCGCATTCAAGTATGTCAATGTGCGCAGGCTCTTCATCTTCGTGGAGGAGAGCATCAAGGCAAATACCAACTGGGTTGTATTCGAGCCCAACGATGCTACGCTGTGGCAGAGGGTTAACCTCACCATCACAGGATTCCTTGATGGACTCTACAGAAACGGAATGCTTGCCGGAGATTCACCTTCTTCAAGCTATTTCGTAGAGATCGGACCCGAGACAATGACAAGGGACGATATCATGAACGGCAGGCTCATATGCAATATCGGTATTGCACCTTCAAGACCTGCAGAATTTGTCATCTTCCGTGTAACCCAGCATACAGCTGAGGCAGGAGAAGGCGGAGAAGGCTGATCTTAAAGAAAGATTACCTTTTTGAGAAGGAATTCATAAATAAGAAAGGATGGAATTAAAATATGGCTGCTGATACTTATACAAACGGAAAACAGTCAGCTTATCCGTTGACTAAAATGAATTTTCTCGTCTCTGTCTCAACGCTCGGCGGAACCGCTGCGTTCAGTGAAGTGACGGGAATAGAGAGTTCGGTGGATGTCATCGAATTCAGACAGGGTAACTCAGGTTCCCTTGCACCTGTTAAGATCCCCGGTCTTGTTAAACATGGTAATGTAACCCTTCGTATGGGCTACACCATCGACAATCCTTTCAAGACCTGGATACAGGAGTGCGTAAGTGAGACAAGAGGCCAGATGCCCAGATATGACGTTATTATCGAGCTTATCGATACTAACCCTGCAGCACCTACAGGCGCTGTTACATCTGTACAGGGCACCAGGACATGGACTCTCACTAATGCGTGGGTAGCAAAGTACAATGCTCCGGATCTCGATGCGAAGACCTCTGATGTGGCTATTGAAAGCCTTGAGCTCGCATATGAGGAACTGGTAATCCCGAACTAATTTATTTAAAGCCTTCCCCCTTTGGGGGAAGGTGCCCCGAAGGGGCGGATGAGGGAAGATAGAAACCCTCATCAGTCAGCTACGCTGACAGCTTCCCCCAAAGGGGGAAGCCTAAATACATAGGTAAGGTGCCCCGAAAGGGGCGGATGAGGGTAACATTGAAAAGATCACACAATCCGATATTAAAAAGAAATTCTAGACAGCTAAGATCTGAAATGACTAAAGAAGAAAGACACCTATGGTATGACTTTCTAAAAACACTTCCATTTACCGTATATCGACAAAGAGTTATTGGAAAGTACATAGTTGATTTTTATATAGCAAGTTTCAAAATTGTTATAGAACTTGATGGTTCACAGCATTATGAAAAAGAAGGAAGAGATAAAGATATAGAGAGAGATGAATATTTAGAGAAATTGGGAGTTAAAGTTCTCAGATATTCAAATTATGATGTAAATAAAAATTTTGAAGCTGTATGTGAAGATATATTGAAGAATATAGAGAGGGTTAAGCCCTCATCAGTCAGACCTTTGGTCTGACAGCTTACCGATGGCAGCCTTGCTAAGCAAGGCTAAACGCCATTCAAAATATGTCACTGACATATTTTGCCCATAGGGAGAAGCCTTTATAAGGAGGAAAATATGGAAACAGTTTATGATTTTACACTTCCAAAGGGATATATGGATGCAGGCGGAGAGCTGCACAGAAACGGCAAGATGAGGCTTGCAACTGCGGGAGATGAGATATCGGCAACGAGAGATCCCAGAGTTTTATCAAACCCCTCATATCTCACAGTGGTCATCTTAAGCCGGGTGATAACGGAGCTGGAGGGAGTGGAAGCTATAAGCGCCACTCTGATAGAAAAACTTTTTACAGCAGACCTTGCGTACCTTCAGGATATGTATCAGAAGATAAATGATATCGAGCCGCCTACGATGACGGCGGTATGTCCTGACTGCGGAAAGACCTTTGAGGTGCCCCTAAATTTTACAGGGGAGGGATAAGGCTTTATCCGGAAAGCGAACTCTATAAGGAGATGTCCTTCATTTCCTATTATTTCCATTGGGGAGAAGATACCGTTCTGAACCTTTCACACGGGGAGCGGAGGAAATGGTGCAGCGAGATATCGGACATCAATAAGAGTCTTAATCCCTCCGGAGAAAAGAAGGAAAAGAGTATCGTCGATATGAGGTCTACGAGGGAGATAATGAGGAGTATCTGACAGCTTACCGATGGCAGCCGTGCATAGCACGGCTAAACGCCATTCAAAATGTGCCACTGGCACATTTTGCCCCAGAGGGGGAAGCCTAAGAGGAAGAATTAATGGGCGGAACGTATAACAGAGACAATGACAAGTACAAACTGAATCCGGTGCCCAGTTTTAACTTCGCGCTGGAAGTAGAGGCAGTGTTCTTCATGCCTCTTAAAGCTGTGCGTGTATTTACCAAGGAGAATGAATTCGAGTATTACCAGGAAGGCGGCTTAAATGACTATGTTCACATGCTGAGAAAGCCGATCAGCAGACCCTTTACCTTCCAGGTGGAGAGATACGTCGGAGTATCGGCGACTACCGACTTCAATGCTTCTTTTATCGATCCCATAGCCATGGGAACCGAGCTCATCCTTCCGGTAGTCCTCTATGTCACACATCTTCCGGCAGGAGATTCCGGAGACAACTTCAGCTTCACCAACACAACCAGAGCCTATATCTTCACAGGCTGCACCGTTATCTCAAAAGAATACGGTGAATTAAATGCAGAGAGAAGCGGGCTCTTAACCGATGTCACCACCATATCCTATAGAGAGCTTATGGTCATGAATACCTTGAACCCTTCCTGGGAAGGCGGAGAACAGTGGAAGTTTGACAAAAAAGATATATCATCTAATTTTTTAGGAGAAGGCAAAGCGCATACGCAGAACAGGGCTATAAACCAGGATAAGAAGAAAGCAGTGTCTATTTGGGCATTTGATGAAAATAACAGCTCCAATTATAAGGGTGTCATTACCGGAGATCAAAAGAACCATTCCTCGAATAAGAAGGAAGGCGGACCCCATGTACCCCCGTCCAAGTGGGAGTATGACGGTACTCTTCCCGGAGGCGGAACACCCCATGAGCAGAACAGGACTCCGGATCAGGATAAGAAGCCGCCGGTATCTCTCTGGGAGTGGGACGGAACTGTTGCCGGTGGCGGTGCACACCATGATCAGAATAAAAAACCGGGAGGAACCCCTCCCGCGCCGGTCATCTGGCCGCCGACCAGAAGAGCGCAGATGGCGAATGAACTTATGAAAAAATAAAGAAGGATAAGAATACTTGCTGACACTTAAAGCTCCGATAGGGCTGAAAAACAGAAGTAATTACATACAGGCTGATGATTCCTTTTATAACAGGATAAGTGCGAATTATTCCCTTATAGGGTCGGATATCAACAATGCGGATCTTCTGCATGCAGTCACGAGCCCGCCTGAGATCTTTATCAGTGAAGGGGATATCACCACTGTATCCGGAAGCACATTTATCAATAATAAAAACGAAGAAAAGCTTTCGATCTTTAATAACCTGCTCAACCGGATACTCGTGAATGCCGAAATGCCCTTAACATACCAGGACAGGGTGTATATAAGCGATGTACTCTATAAGATCGGCATCAGAAACGACACGCTCTTCATGAACGAGGTTAAAAAGATCCGGGAAGAAAACGAGAGCACCAATAATCTCATTACAGAATTTCTGTCCGGCGGAGAGGAGGCGAGGGATCTCGCATTAAGGCAGTATGTCAGCAATTTCATTAAGAATATCGAGAGGAATGAATCACCGGCAGGTGAGAGAGTGAGTGAGACTACTTTAAGCCGTGAGATCATGGACAGGCTCCATACAGGGGCGATCTACCAGATCCTTTCGAACTTTAATACCTCATTATCAAACAGCTATGTAAGCAGAAATGAATTCCTATTATCCGAACAGACCGCAGCAGCAAGAGAGATACTGGCGGAGAGATTCGTGGAACGCTACACCGGCGAAAGAAGCGAACTCATTTACAGGAATGAAAATATCTATGAAGACGAATTCCTGACGGAAGAACATGAGGAAAATACCGTAAATAATGAGATCACTGCGGCAGTCCTTCTGGATATGGTGAGAAATCTCTACTCCACAGGGTATGAAAGGCTCTATAGCGACAACCGGAAGTGGATGGAATTCAGGGATATCCTTCACAATTCCTCGGATAATACCCTGATGAGGCTTAATTACCTTACTTCCGATGCTGTATCCAACGTGGTATTCGAAACTAATATCGACACAGCGGAGATAAGTTTCCCTGAAGAGGAACCGGCAGAAGAACGGGAAGTAGCCGGAGAAGCAGAAGATCAGAACTTCATCCGCTATCTCCAGGAGATAAATGAGCGGAATGTCCGGAACATGGAGAAATATAAGCATCTTCTTTCTGTAATAGAAAGGACCAGAAATTCCGGAGGCAGAAGGGACGGGGAAAGCAGGACCAGAAGCGCGGCAAGGGCGGTTTTAAGGGATAATATAAACCCTCTTGATCTCGTGAGAAGAGAAGAGGAAAGCACAGAGGACACTGAGGCAAGGGTATTTAAGGAGATAGAGAGACTATTCCCCGATGAACATACCCATATAAACAGGATCCTTAACGAATACACGAATAATGTCAATAATATAAACAGTACCCTTATAAATAATAATATCGCAAATCTTATCAACGATATAGAGAGCGTAAACCTGGAAAACAGGGAGAGAGAACTGATCCTCAGGGAAAGCGAAGGCCTTACAAGGGAAGAGACCGAGGAGCTCCGGGAACTTCTTACAAGGGAACGCTATCTTGAAGAGATCTCGTCCCGAGAAGTTCCGGAACACGTGCGTACAGAGCAGATCCACAGGACCAGCGCCGAGGAACTTAAGAACGTTATCCGGAATATCGAAGAGACTACCGAGGAACGGGACAGGATAAGGGAGAGAAGAGAAGAAGTCACAGAAGAGATAAGGAAGGCACGGGAAAGAGAGGCTGCGGCTGAAAAGAGAAGAGATGCGGTTAACACCGAACCCCCGGGGGTTGAGATAGTACATAAGAAAAATGAAACCCTTACCCGTGAAGAGATAGAAGAGACCCTTGATGAATTTAAGAAGAGTAATGAGAGGAACATCAGAGAGAATACAAGGGTTGAAGAGAGTAACCGGGTTACCGAAAACGTCATCATGACCGGTGAAGAAAACCGAAGAGAGATGACTACAAGGCAGATAGAAGATATCACAGCGCTTATTGACCAGGGAGTAAGAGGCAGGATGGACTCCATTTCAGAGGAAGTCATGCAGAGACTTGAGCGGCGGTTAAATAACGAGAAGGCGAGGAGAGGGATCTAGTGGGTATTATGGATTCAAAAATGATGCAGAATCTGGGACGGAGCATTACCGGAAACGCGGTAAAGGCCGTTCTCTGTATCAGGTCGCCCAAGGTCGTTAAAAAGGAGAATGATCCTGAAAAGAAGGATTCCGTAAAGGAACTGGAACAGTCCATTACAGATGTAAATGCCATTAATTCAGAGCTTATGAAGATGGCTGAGGCTTCACTTAACGGAAAGGCTTCAGCCACCTATGATGACGTTAAGGGCATTGCAGAGCAGCATAATTATATTGCGCTTGAAGTCCAGTACAATCCTTCATCTTTAAGACTCTCAACCTCTGCAGGTATGCAGACAAAGTACGGTGATGATGCTGCGGACCTTACGGTTCAGAGCGTTCCGGCTCCTGCTGCCACAGATCTTTCCTTTGAACTTCTTTTTGATGATGTGAGCAGTCAGGATGCTTTTATGCTTGAAGGTAATGCCATCACCAATGCATCTGTCGGAAATGCCTATCAGGCTGTTAAGAGCGCAAAGGTGGGAAAATACAGTGTTCAGAGACAGATGGAAGGACTGTTGGCTATGCTTTCTCTGGACAGTGCGAGAAACGTGATATTTTTCTGGGCTGATATGTCATTCAGAGGAGAAGTTACTGCTGTCAGCACCACCTATACCATGTTCAATAAAAACGGATATCCGATCAGAGGTAAGGTCGGGATGACCATCAGACAGGGTGACGGCTCGGAAGACGCAGATGCGAGGGAAAAGATCCGAAAGTATGATGAGTCATATTGGAACAAGGCATTCGACAGGGTGTTTAAGGATGAGATCCCTAAAGCTTCCACCAATGACATGCTGAATAATAATCTTGTTAATCTGAAATTGTGATAAGGAGGATTCACGGATATTATGGATACTTTGGCTTCTGTGGGCAATAACCTTAAGGGTAATATCCTTGGAATAACTGAAAAAGCTATAATAGAAGTAATAGACCTCCGTGACAGGAAGCCTGAGGAAGAAGGTCCTGTGCCGGCAAGGGGAGTTGACCCTGCTGACAGAGGCCAGCTTGATGACGGCAAGATCACTATGGCAAATGCGGGATGGATGGAAGAAAACATGAAGTCCACCGGAAAGCCCCCCAGCATTGCAGGAGACTTCAGGGGCGCAAAGGCCAAGTATTTCCGGGTTCAGTTTAACCCGAATACCTTGAGACTCACAGGTCACAGCGGAGGCCTTGTAAAATCCTCCACATTCAAAAAGAAAAAGACCCAGCCGGGTACAGACCAGCAGCAACAGCAATCAGGCGGCGATGAAGACGACGGCGGCGGACTGGAATACAAGGAAGGCAAAACCTATATCGAGATGAGTGTTTCGCTCCTCTTCGATAAGGTTGATCCACAGGATGCCTTCCTGGAAGATAAGCTGGCAGTATCCTCCCTCACCAATGCGGGCAAAGGGATCGCAAAGGGAATAAAGGCTGCAACGGGAAATAAGAAAAATACAGTCCAGCCTGAGGTTGAAGGCTTTATAGGAGCCCTCAGAAATAAGCACACGAGACTTATTACCTTCCACTGGGGTGATTTCAATTACACAGGGATCTTAAGGAGTGTAAGCGCCACCTATACCATGTTCAATATTACAGGCAGCCCCATAAGGGCCACGGTGGATCTTACCCTTACCTGCGCGGACTCCGAGATCGCCGAGAAGTCTGTGGCTACGTGGAACCATATCTATTACAATGCCTTTGACAAGGGCAGCGAGAGCTTTGTCACAGTTTCACAGAAAGCTGGAAATTTTGTAAACATTTAAGATGGCTGATTTTTTATTTTCACAATTAAAAGAAAAATACGAAGAATTCCATGAGCCTGTGGCCGTCATATACATCAATGACAAGCAGGTGGATAGTGAAGAATCGGGACTCATCGTGAGGAAAGCCGAAGTGGAGCTTGTGAGCGGCTTTGAAGCAGCTATTGCGGAAGTCACTCTTTCAGGTGCCTACGATAAGAAGGTCAAGGTCTTTAATACGGATAAGATCAAGAACTATATCCTTTTAGGCTCCAGAATAGCTATCTCTCTGGGGTACGGCGGTGTCGTAAGAGAGGTTTTCAGGGGCTTTATCGCGAGAGTGCATTTTGTTGTGGGTTATGATACCCCCGCTATTGTCTTAACATGCATGGATGTAAAGGGAAATCTCATGGCAGACCGCCATTCCAGGAGATTGAAAGCGAGATATTATTCCGATGCGGTTAAGGAGATATTAGACCAGAATCCGTTCTTTACGGCAAAGGATGATAACGGAAAAGATTTCATAACCTATAATTCGGATAATACGCCGGATAAGCCCGGAGGAGATGAAAAAGGTGGCGGAGCCGGAGGTGCCGGCGGAGCAGCCGGAGGCGGCGAGAAGAAGACTGACGATGTCAGGATCGAGATGGTGGAAGAGAGCGACTATGAGTTTATCGTTAAGGCCGCACGGAAGTTTAACTTTGAATTCTTTTCAGTGGGAAGAGACCTCTATTTCTGCGAGGCAAAGAAGAAAGAGGATATCCTTATCGAGCTTTCATTCGGGATAGGTCTCACACGGCTGGATGTGGGCTATGACATCACGGGCCTGGTACGTGAAGTGGAAGTACGTAACGTGGACTCTGACCAGGGAGATTATGTGGGTAAGAGTAAAAAACTGAACTCCAATATCTCCATGGGAAATAAGGCAAAGCCTTTAGTGGACAGTCAGACCTATGTTTATATCGATCCCACAGTCAGAAATAAAGAGGAAGCGGAATACAGGGCGAATTATCTTTCCAGTATGATGGATTACAGACTCGGAAGCTTAAGAGCTGCCGGCCCGGGACTTCCGGAGCTGATCCCCGGAAGGTTCATGAAGATAAAGGAAATGGGTAAGCCCGTTGAAAATACTTTCTACCTGACAAGGGTCAGGCACATTTTCACGTTGTCTTCGTTTTCAACGGAGATAGAGGGATGCGCGAATAAAATAGAAAAATAGACCCTCATCCCTAAAGGACTAGCGCTTCGCGCGTCGCAGTCAGCTTCGCTGACAGCCGTCTCGCCTCCCGGCTCGGTCGTCGCTGAACGCTTGCCACTGGCAAGCAGCGACCCCAGAGGGGGAAGCCTTTAAAAGGGATGAGGGAAAAGGAAAGCTATAAATGGCACTTTTTGATATCTTAGAGGATGTATCGAAAAAACAGATAGAAAAGACCGACACCGGAGACAGCCGTATAATGGGCGTGGTCCTCGGTAAGGTAGTGAAGAATTATGACGAAAATATGCCCGGCAAGGTCCAGATAATCCTTCTTTCAAGGGAGAAGGGCCAGGGAGAGGGTGACGAAGCAGATGCGTCGAGACTCCTCTGGGCAAGGGTCGTAATGCCGAGCAGCGGCAGCAGCTGGGGCCACTATTTTATCCCGGAGATCGGGGACCTGGTGGTAGTGGCGTTCGAGCAGGGCAATATCGAGAGAGCCTATATCATAGGCTGTATACCGAAGGTTAAGGATAAGATCCTCACCAAATCGATCGATAAGGTAAACCGCTATAAGAAGATAGTCACGAAGAACGGAAACGCCATTATTTTTGAAGACGTGACTGAGGAAAAAGAAGGCGGTGAGGGCAATGTTGGCGGCGGAGAAGGGGAGCCCGGTGAAAAGGATAAGATAACCATCGAGACCGCCCTTGAAAAGCATAAGATCACTATTGATAACGAAAAAAAAGTTATTGAGATAAAGGATAAGGAAGCCAATAACTACATTAAGCTCGAGACAGACGAGAATAAGGGCCATATCTCGATGAAGGCGGCTAAAAAGCTGACGATAGAAGTGGGAGACAATCTTTCACTTATAATGAACGGAGAGAGCGGTTCCGTTACGATCAAGGCAAAGAAGGTATCAATCGAGACCGATAATGCAATGACGGTTGAGAGTCAGGGCAGAGCTGAGATCAAGGGATCCAATGTAAGTGTTGAAGGTTCATCCATGGTGAAGCTGCAGAGTAACGGATCCATATCTGTGGGCGGTACACCGGTGAAACTGGGGTAATAACCCTCATCCGGCCCTTTGGGCCACCAAACGGGCACTGATGCGCTCAGCGCATCAAAACGTGCCTCAAAATGCTCCACCGGAGCATTTTGCTCCCAGAGGGGGGAAGGCTCTGAAAAGAGCTGACTGATGAGGGCGTTGATAGCGGAGATAATACATGGGTAATCAATTTTTAGGAACGGGAATGAAATTCCCGCCGGAAATAGATCTGGCAACGGGACGGGTGAAGACCGTATCAGGAAATCAGGCAGTTAAGGAAGCGCTGTATCTGATCCTCATGACACAGAGGACTGAGAGATTTGTGCGTCCCGGATTCGGAAGCGACATCATGAGCTATGCCTTTATGGATACTGGAAGCACCATGCTTTCGATCTTCAGGAGAAATATCACACAGACCATTCTGGATCAGGAGCCCAGGATCTCGGATGTGGATGTCACGACAGAACTAAGGGAAAACGAGGGGATGATCATCATAAATGTGGATTATCTCGTGAGTGCCACCAATACCAGAGATAATCTCGTCTTTCCTTTTTACCTGAACACCGTGGAGGAAGAGCCGGTTGATAATACTGACGGAGAGACCATACCTGCTTCCTATTACGACGAGAACGGAAATGACACGGAGGAATTCTGAGTCTTGAAGATAGATAACAGAGAGATAAGGGATATAGAAAATAAAATAAAGAAGCTTGCCGGAGAATATACTCCGGAGTGGCATTTTGACAGTGACGATCCGGATATAGGTTCAGTCATTGCAAAGCTTTTTGCCGTGCAGATGAAGGAAAACATCGATATGATGAATAATATTCCGGAGAGGTATCATACGGAATTCATCAATATGCTGGATATTTCCTTAAAGCCGGTGAAGGCTGCCCAGTCCCTTGTGAATTTCCATCTTATCGAGGGCACTGTCCCCGGTACCACCATCAGGAAAGGTACAGTCCTTGCTTCAGAAGGACTGGATGAAGACGGGGAGCCTGTGCTTTTTGAGACTGACCGTGAGATATATGTTACGGATTCCAGGATCATGGACTGCTTTATGACTGACAGGGAAGAGGGGACTATTGTACCTCTCCTTGGAGACTTTACGCCGGTAAGCATCCTTGAAGGTTATACGGATGTGGTGGGAGAAGAGGAAGAGCCAACCGTGGAAGAGTCAGCAGTGGAAGATGAAGAGACAGCTGAAGCTCCTGTCGAATCGGAGTATGTGAAAAAGAGTATACGCCCCTTCGTGCTCTTTGCGGAAAACGGCAATATTTCCCGGAGCATCCTGATACTCTATCATGAAACTGTTTTTGACATTAACGATGAACCCATATATGTGAGGATATCCGGCAATAAGGAATTAAATACTAAGATTGCCGCCGGTGAGTATATCTTTAAGTATTATAACGGACAGGGATTCGTTCCCTTTGACAGTGTGGAGCTTAACGCCGACACTGACACATTCATCATAAAGAAGCACGGCAGCTTAAAGAAAGTGACTGACGGCGTAAAGGAATACGGCGTTGTTATCATTGAGGCCGTGGATCTTCTTATGGAAAACATAGAGATCGAGAAGTTAAGCATCTCCACAGAGGGCGGAGAGAGGGAACCGGAGTTTATAAATGACGGCTCGACAGATTTTGACGTAGAAGGATTTGCGCCTTTCTCCGAGGATCTTTCCCTTTATAATGAGTGCTACATAGGTGAAGACTTCTATTTATCGAAAAAGGGAGCCAAGGTTACACTTTCCTTCCATGTGGAGATAAAGGAGAGACCGCATTTCCTTACAAAGCAGGAAGAACAGGAAAGCTTAAAGATCATTAAGAAAAAGCCGAAGATAAATCTTATGGATATCCCGGCTCATGCATACGCAGATGAAGTGATCATGGAGTACTATAACGGCACGGGATGGAAGAAGATCCATCCGGATATTGACATAAGCCGGGTATTTGCAGGTGATAACGCTAAGGATGTTGAGATAAACTTTATCTGCCCGAATGACATAGCGAGCGCCGAGGCCGGTGCTAATGTGGGCAGATGCATCCGTTTCAGGCTTTTAAGAGCTGATAACTGCTACTTAAGGCCCTGCATCCATCATTACCCTTATGTGACAGATATACGCCTTTCATTTACCTACGGAGATAAGTATGTGGATCCTAACCGCATGATAAGGATCTCCGGCACGGAGAGAAGGGATATCACGGCTCTCCTAAAGAGCGGAAAAGAGTTTGCGGCTTTCTCCGGCGGAAGTTATTCGGATGATGCCCTGTTCCTAGGGTTTGACGACAGAATGGAAGGCGGACCCGTAAGTATTTATTTTGAGCTTGAAGATACCACTAACCAGAACAGGATGGCCTGTGTCTATGAGTACAGTGCCATAAGGGGCTTTAAGAGAATGAGGGTCGTTGACCACACCGAGGGCTTCTCTCATTCCGGAACCGTACTATTCTATCCACCGTCTGACATGAAGGAAACCATAATGGAGGGACGGAGCCGATTCTGGATAAAGATCAGAAGAGGAAATATCCAGAGGGAAGAGGAGAACAGCATGTTTTTACCGCATATAAGGCGGATAATGCTGAACGTTGTTCCGGTATCCAATATAGAGAGTAAGGGTGAGACCGATTTCTATATCGATGAAGTGGGACCTAACCATCACTTCCATCTGAATGCCAAGAATATAAGGGACGCTGAGGTCTGGGTCAATGAGAAGGGTTATATCTCAAGGGAAGAGATCGAGAGGCTCCTTGGTGATGATCCGGATTCCATCAGGGTCGAATACGATATGATGGGAGGGTATTCCTCCGTATTCGTGAAGTGGACGGAAACAGACAGCTTCTTTAATGTGGAGGACAGAAGGTCATATGTGATAGACCGTCTTACGAATGAGATACATTTTTCTGACGGAATGAAGGCCGATATCCCCAGAGTCACTGATGACGTGGCGTTTAAGGTAAGGCTCCGCACAAGCAGCGGTACCTTCGGAAATGTGGAAGCCGGCACCATCAATGAGATTGCCGGGACTGAGATATTTATCGACAGTGTTACGAATCCGGTAAGGGCATACGGCGGCAGTAATATGGAGACTGTCAGTGAAGCCATGAGGCGCGGCGCCAACATCATGTACGGCAGGAGAAGGCTCGTTACCTTAAATGACTATATCTTTGAAATGCTCAGTTTCTCTGACAGCATTGACAAGGTGGCATGCATTCCGGGACAGAGGATAGAGGGAGACGGAGTAGATTCCGATATTTCCTTTGTACTCCTTATGAAGGACTTTAAGGAAGGATCATTCTCTTTCCACAGGATAGCGGCAGAGCTGAAGGAAGAACTCCTCAATAATTCATCCATCACCGTGTCTCCTGACAGGATACATATAGTGGAACCTATTTTCGTGGATGTATCGGTAAGCGTATGGGCTGAAACCGAGGATATCGAGGACAGCTTTGAGATCACGAACCGGATAGAGACCATGCTTAATGAATATCTGGACCCTGTTTCCGGCGAGGACAGAGAGGGATGGGAGATCGGAACCATTCCGAAGAAGACCCAGATATTAATGAAGCTCGGTTCCTTAAAAAGTCATGCACTTATAAAGAAGACAGCAATGGTTGCCCATTACAGGGATAAAGACGGCGAACATGAGACCGATATATCCGATCTGCAGGTTACACCGTTCATGTCGGTAAGGTCAGGGAAGCACAGCGTGCATATAGTACATAAATAACCCTCATCAGTCGCCTAACGGCGACAGCTTCACCGATGGCAGCTGCGCATAGCGCAGCTAAACGCCATTCAAAACGTGCCACTGGCACGTTTTGCCCAGAGGGAGAAGCCTTTAAAGCCCTCTCCCTGCGGGAGAGGGTGTCAGCGAAGCTGACGGGTGAGGGCAAATACAGCACAGAATATACAGGTATGATTTATGCTCAGGATAGAAAACACTTACAGCAGAACATTTGAAGAGAGGATGGCAGACAATATTTCCGCGATTCCCTTATTGTCAAAGGAATGGACGAATCACAATGCCTCCGACCCCGGTATCACGATCCTGGAAAATCTGACAGCTTTTGAAGCACTGCAGGGATCCAGGATAGATAACTTAAGTGACAGGGCTAAGCTCATGCTCTTAAGACTTGCCGGATTCAAGAGAAGAAGGGGAAAGTGTGCCCGTCTTCTCCTTTCCCGTACGGATTCTGAAGGAAGGATAGTGATCCGGAATAATCAGAGGTTCATGCTGGGAGACCTGCCTTTTGAGACAAGAAGGGATGTGGATCTTAAGGATGTGCGTCTTACCGGGATCTTTTCATACTATGATAATGAATTCCACGATTACTCATATCTATCAGACAGTGAATTCAAGGTTCAGACAAGAGTGTTCGGAAAAGCTCCGAAGAGCGGTGACAGTATTTACTTTATTTCAAACGGACTTCCGTCTCCCGGAGAGGATACCTGGTTCTATGTAACTCTGGATTCGCGCTTTAACAGAAACCAGGTGGAGGACAGGGCAGATAACCTCTTCGCCGGTATAAGGTGGGAATGTTATACAAAAGAGGGCTTTAAGGAAATGCGTGTAAGGGACTATACCGGCGCCTTTCTTTTAAGCGGTGAGATAAAGCTCAGGATGCCTGATGAAGAAGCAGCAGTTTATGAAGAAGCTCCCTTAAAGGGCTACTGCATAAGGGCAGTCCTCACCAGGGCAAATTATGATATAAGGCCTGTGGTAACTCTCATAAATGCTTTCATGTTTGAAGTATGGCAGAAGGACACCCGTGCCGTAAGCCTTACATTTAACAGACAGAAGACCGTAAGGGTGAGCGGACCCTATGCGGAGGAAGGATATATCCTCGTATTCGGTAAGGAAAAGAAGGGTTCATCCTATAAGAGGTATGAACTTTCCATGACCGGGGATATGAAGGGGAGATTCTGCCTCTATGAAAGGGATAAGGACGCATTTTCCGTAACCTTTGATGAGGAGATATTCGGCTATGAACCCGGGAAATTTAAAGACGGGATCAAGATAGTGATCTATTCCGAAGAGATAATGCGCCGTTACAGAGTGGGTACGGTCATAGGATATGATGACCAGGAGATCGAGCTTCCGGTTAAGCATATAGTGCCCGATTCCTTCAGCCTGATCGCGAGAAGGGTAGATGAGGACGGAGAATACATCTATGATTTCGTGCGTCCTGATAAGACAGGTGACTGCACATTGAATTACAGCCTTCTTGAGAATGAAGGAAAGATCATAATCGAGGATGCCGGAGACTTTATAGGCGCTGAACTCTTTATGGGAGGAGTGGCAGTGACCGAAGGCCCTAAAGGGAATGTGAGGGGCGGTAATTACTTCGTATCTCCTGAGATTGGGGCAGATGTCAGGTTTTATAACCCCGGCCCGGGCACCGGCGGTGCTTTCAGCGAGAGTACGAGGGACGTACAGAAGAGGTTCAGGGATGATATCTATACTCCCTATACATGCGTAACTGCAGAAGACTATGAAAGAGCGGTATCAAGGACTCCGGGGCTCTGCATCAGAAAAGTGCGGGCAAAGATGGACGAACTTGAAAACCTCGTGCATATCTCAGTCATGCCGGGAACTGATGAAGAAAAGCCAAAGCTTTCCGAGATCTACAGAAAGGCTATAGCGCATGAGCTTTCCGAACGGAGACTCATCACCACCAGGTTCCAGATATTATCGCCTGTTTATGTGGCAGTTTCCGTACGGAGTACGGTATATGTGAAGAGACATTTCAGTAATTGTCTGGAGAAGATAGAGAAGCGGTTCAGGGAGAAACTGGATTACCTTTCAAGTGACAGGAACTTCGGAGATGTTCTGAAATTTGAGGAGGTCTTCAGGGCAGTAGAAGAACTGGACTGTGTTGAGTTTATTTACGAGCTTGCCCTTATACCGGAGAATATGAAGAGGGCGAGGATCATTGATACGGATATCCATCCGCAGGAGAACTGTCTTCTCTATCCGGGAGAACTGGATATTGAGATAGTGACCTACGAGAAGTAATCCTAATTCAATGTTATTAAGTTGGCGTCATTCTGAGCGCAAGCGAAGAATCTCCTATAGCTCTATGAGAGATCCTTCGCTGACGCTGTGTCATTCTGAGCGCAAGCGAAGAATCTCCTATAACTATATGAGAGATCCTTCGCTGACACTCAGGATGACAGGGAGATCAACTTAATGACGATTAGTTATGGGAGTGACTTATGCCTAGATATTCCATCAGGGAAAACAGAATAAAAAGAGGAAGCCGCGCGGGACTGTCCTATGATCCGGAAAGCGGAGTCCTTTGTCTTACACATGATGACATGTATCACTCCCTGTTTTTACGGGGGATAGACAGTATGGACAGGGAAGCTCCCTGGGGCAGACTGTTCTTTGACCTCGAGACAGAGGGTGATGTGATCTGCTGCGCTTATGCTGTGGCTCTCGACAACAATATTGTAGAGTACCAGGGAAAAGAGGTCATTCTGGATGATTTCCTGACAGATGACAGCATCACTGTTGCTGACAGATTTTATATGCTGAAGGATCTCGGAACCAGAAGGTATGTGGGAGAGAATGATATCCTCCTCTATGAGTACTCCGGAAGATACCTTTATGTCGCAATAGATATAAAGGGTGACGGTGAAGCCAGGATTTCCAATATGGTGGTAGACAGTACCGGTGATAATTTCATGAACACTTTTCCTGAAGTTTACCGGGAGAGGAACAGCTTTTTCCACAGGTATGTCTCGATCTTTTCGAGTATCTATAATGACTTCGGACGTGATATCGAGAGCCTTCCGGAGATACTGGACCTCAATACCTGTCCCGTTGAGATGCTGATAGAGTACGGAAGCTGGATGGGGATAGACCTGAAGGGAGGCTTCCTTCCTGAGGACGTTATCAGAAATATCGTTAAGGAATCCTATGAGTTAAATAAGATGAAGGGTACAAAGAAGGGACTTTTAAGGCTGATGACCCTGATACTCGGTGAAGAACCTGTTATTATCGAGCATAATCTCGTAAGAGCATGGCTCAATGAAGAGAATAATGAGTATCCCCCGGACTTTAAGCCCAAAGGGATCTATGACGTCACGATACTTGTAAACAAGCGGATCACAGAGGAACTGAGACACCAGATCATATACATGGTGGACCAGTTTAAACCCGTGAGAACGAGGATAAATATTGCGCAAATGGATGAAAATGTTATAATCGACTCAAATACTTATCTTGATGTCAATTCGAAACTTCCCGAGAAGAAGAATGCAATACTGGACGGCAGTCTGTCGCTTGACGGGACAGTGGTGCTCTGACAGTTTTCAAATATGGAGAAAAGATGACTATAGAGGAGATCAGATCAGAAGACTCCATTCAGCTGAATGTGGAGGGAAAGATAGATACCTTTTCCAATGATGAATTCCAAAGAGCGGTGCTGGGATCATTTCAGACGAGCCGAAATCTCATTATCAATTTTGAGAAGGTCGAGCATATTACCAGTATTGGGTTGAGGACTCTTATACTGGGGCAGAAGACTGCCTCTGCAAAGGGCGGGAAACTCGTGGTCATTAACGCCAATGATACCGTCAAAGATATATTCAGGGTTACGGGCTTTGATAAGCTCCTGATCGTCCGGTAAAGCGGCGTATGATAATCTTTGACAGGGTTTCAAAGAAATATGAGGGAGAGGAAAACCCGGTCTTTACGGATTTCAGTGAAAGGATCGAGGACGGGGAGTTCATAATCCTTAAAGGGGAGAGCGGTATCGGAAAGACCACTCTTATCCGTCTCATCACAAAGGAGACCGAACCGGATTCCGGAGATATCACTGTGGGGAGATACAGGCTCTCGGAGATAAAGAGAAATAAGATACCGGAATACAGGAGGGAGATCGGAGTGATCTTCCAGGACTTCCGGCTCTTTGCAGACTACACGGTGTATGGAAATCTGGAGCTTACGCTGAGCCTCACAGGATGCGACAGAAAGTCGGCAGAGGATAAGATCACACACGTCCTTACGATGATGGGGATAGACCATCTTCATAAAAGATACCCTAGGGAGCTTTCTGGAGGAGAGCAGCAGAAAGTCTGTATGGCGAGAGCCATTATCAATAATCCGATGGTGTTACTGGCTGATGAGCCTACGGGTAATCTGGATCCTTCTTCCTCGGATGAGATAGCGGAACTGTTATCTATAATCCATCGTCAGGGGATCACGGTGATCATGGCTACCCATGACACTTCAACCGTGAGGGCTTTAGGTGATACAGTCAGAGTGATCTCTCTGGATAAAAGAAAGGAAATAAATTAAACCATGTCTCTTATTCAAAAAATACTTTTAATTCTTTCCTGCATCTTTTTTGTACTTACAATAGCCGGAGGACTGAAGCTTGGCGCATATTTTGCCATCGCATTTTTCCTCTTCCACAGTCTTACCCTTATCCTCTTCGCATACAGGGTCTATAAGGAATGCGGTGAGCACTCTATGGTGGCTGACACCTATAAGCAGGATATCGGACAGGAACTCGCCGGCAAGAATAAAGAGATCGAGAACATGAAGTCTCTCATTAACGAAAAGGAAGGAAAGATCATCGAGATCGCAAGAGAAAAGGAGACCCTTTCCGTTGAGAATGAGGAACTGAAGAAAAATCTCGAGAAGCTTAATACGGAAAAAGAAGATCTTGTACGTGAGGCTGAGGAGAGAGAAAAGGCTGATTCTGAAAGAAACGTAAGTGAAGGTCTTCTGCCTCCCGTGGATGAAGAATACGAAAACAGTACGGTTAATATCATTGAGCTTGCAAAAAGGGCGGTAAATGAGCTTTCAGAGGATGCTAAAAAAGTGTCTCTCCATGTGACAGTACAGTCCGCTGAGGAAACCCTTCTCGTTAAGGCTGATCCGAACAGGCTCGTGGTCCTTTTCAGGAATATCATAGATAATTCCATTAAGTACATGAACAAGGCAGGATCCCTTGTCATTACCATCTCTACGATCAACGACGATATTTTCATCGTATTAAAGGATACCGGCGAAGGGCTCGCTGAGGACGAGACACGTCATATCTTTGAACTGAATTACCAGGGATCCAACCGCCTGAGCGGAAACGGTCTCGGCCTTACCCAGGCAAAGGCAATAGTGGATTATTACGGCGGAATGATCTACGCTAAGAGTACAAAGGGAAGAGGTATGGGCATTTATATCCAGCTGCCCGCCTGATGGATGACAGGATGAACAAAGATAGACAAAGATACAGATTTGCAAAGATAATATGTGTATTTGCTGCGGCTTTTTATGTTCTTGTCACGGTTATTGCCCTTGGCATGATCAAGACTGACGAAAGGCTTTTTGACAGTGACAGCATGTTCGGCGGTTATGATGAGATGGTTTTCAGATATAAGGAAGGCGAGGGTGCCGCTTCTGCCACGGTTGAGTATGCAGATCTGACGGAAGAATCAACGGAAGCAGTTGAAGAAGAGACAGAAGAAGCTGTTGAAACCGCAGAAGCTGAAGAGCCTGCTGCTGAGGAGCCTGTTCCGGAAACCGAACCGGTGGAAGATGATCAGGAGTACTTATCGTTTGTAGCCGTAACCGAAGCGTCAAGGAACCTGAATATCAGGGCGGAAGCCAGTACAAGGGCCAAAGTCGTGGGAACGATCCCACATGGAGAAACAGGATATATTCTGGAAGCCGGAGATGACTGGTCAAGAGTATGTTATAAAGGGCGTGAGGGATATTGCTCCAATGAGTATATGAACCTTAAGAAGATCTCAAAAGAGGAATACGAAGAGGGACTAAAGGAAAATGAATCTGGACGAGAGACTGAATAAGGACAGTAAAAGAAAACCCGAAAAAGATCCCTATTATGAAGATGAGCCGGATTATGCCGCATATATTGAACGGGAGAGGCATCCGTCTCTAAATGAGTATAGGGGTGTATTCACTTCCAAGGACGAGAAAGCCATTAACAGACGTCCTGATGTTTTTGAAAGAACAGCTGTCTTCAAGGTAAGCGGAGATAATTATGGCAAGGTATAGTGAAAGCTTAAGAGACAGGCCCTTTAAGGACTATAACGAGTACATGGAATATGTATTCGACTGTGTGAATACCTGTCTCGATAAATATCTTGAATATGTAAAGACTGTCTATGCATCTGAAGAGGGCGGATATAAGAATGTCCTCTATCCGGATCTGGAGGTTGCTTCAGATGCCTGTAAGATAAAGATAGAGAAGTTCTATTCCGGGGAATCTGATGAAGAGACCAGCTATTCCTTTGATACCGATGAGGACGGAGAAGATGAAGATTCTTCTGATATCTCCGAAGAAGAGGAGGAAGAGGAGGATGATGATGACGAACTCCTTTCTCTTCTCGCAGGATTTTCTTCTGACAGCGGCGATCCCGGTTCCGGAAGTGATGAGGATGAAAGCAGTTCTTCGGGATCCGGAAAATCATCAGGGTACAGTGAAGCTGATAAGATGCCGGTAAGCGACAAGCTTGATTTTATCACTGCAAGGGCTGAGCTTACTGTGGAGAATGGGATCTCCCTTCCTTTCTATGAGCTCTGCAGGAAATTAAAGTTTGAAAACTTTACCACTTTCTGCTTTGCAGCTGGTATACTGGCTTCCACACAGACAGATTATTCATCTGTTTTCCAGCTCATAAATGAGAATATGAATCTAAGCTCCCCTACGGTGGAAGCAGCGGCCAAGGTTTATTACGGGTCGAAGTTCTCCATTACCGGAGCATACGGGGATATGTCAGTCTGCTTAGAGCAGCTGCTGCCCGTGCTTTCACTTAATGTTCCGGGGAATATGCCTTTTTCAACGGCCGTGTCTCCGGATAAGAGGGTCATCGACTGCCTCTTTGGCAGGAATCCCGATAAGCTTGACGAGAATTATACCCGCTTCATTACCATGCTCACGGATGATAAGGAGCTGAATCCCATCATGGCAAATGAAGGGGTCCTTGAAGCCATGGAGATCTCATACAACGAGGGAGTCAGGATTTTCTACTACTACGGGGATGATGGCAGCGGGAGAAGATTCTTCGTTAAGAAGTTCTGTGAAAAACATAAGCTGAAGGCCATCAGTATCAACTGCCAGAAGCTTTTCAATTATGATTTCGGCTTCGTAGAGCGTGCGCTCTGGGCTGTTGCCAGAGAGTGTATCCTTACGAATTCCTGCTGCTGCCTCACGGATCTGACCTACCGCGATGAGGAAAAGGATAAATTTTTCGGATATATGGATATGGCCTTTGCCAGACTTACAGAGAGTAATGTGCTGGTATTTGCCATGAGTAAGCTCTATATCGACTTCAGGGAAGTCACCAAGATGACTGTTACGGATCTGGAGCTTCCGACTCCGTCCACTACAGAACGTCTTGCGTGCTGGGAATATTTTTCCAAGCCTTTTGATCTTGATGATGATATAGATCTTTTGGAAATGGCGACTAAATTCCTCTTTACATCAGGAAAGGTTCACGATGCTCTGGTGAAGGCAAGAGCTCTTTCAACGATGGACAGAGAGGAAAAGATATCCAGAAAGAACCTCTTCAAGGGGTGCTACGCCCAGATGAGTTCAGAGTTGTCCCAGAAAGCTTCAAGGGTAGAAGCCAAGTTTGGCTTTGAAGATATAGTCATGAATGAGAGCCAGAGGGAGACCATCTCCCATGCTATCGAGCAGATGACCTACAGGAAGCAGGTATATGAAAACTGGGATTATACGAAGAAATATCCCTACGGCCGCGGACTTACGGTTCTTTTATTCGGTGCTCCCGGTACAGGTAAATCCATGATGGCACAGGTCATTGCCCATGAGCTGAATCTGGAGCTTTACAGAGTGGATATTTCCAAGGTTGTGGATAAGTACGTCGGTGAAACGGAAAAATCACTGTCCATGATCTTCAGGGAAGCGAAAAAGTGTAACGTGGTTCTGTTCTTTGACGAGTGCGATACCATTTTTGCAAAGCGTTCCGATGACGGCGGTTCCAACCAGGCGTCCGCAAATAATAAGACAGCCCTGCTCCTTCAGGAAATGGAAGCTTATGACGGAGTCTGCGTACTTGCCACAAACTATAAGCACAATATCGATCCCGCATTCTTCAGAAGAATGAAGTATATCGTGGAATTCCAGTTCCCCGATGTGGATACAAGAGAGATGCTCTGGAGAACTACTATCCCCAAGAATACACCCCTTGCAGATGATGTGGATATAAGGTTCCTCGCAGAGAAGTTTGAGTTTGTGGGTGGTAATATCAAGAACTGTATTCTGAACGCAGCCTTTTTGGCTGCAGCCGATCCCGAGGCGGGCGGACAGGTACATATGAAGCACTACCTGAATGCGATCAAGTATGAATTTGTTAAGGTTGGTAAGGTATTTACCAAAGCCGATTTTGAACCTTATGCAGCCGATGTGGGACTCGCATGAGACACTATAAAGGCTTCTCCCTTTTGGAGAAGCTGTCGGCGATAGCCGACTGATGAGGGTGGATTTTATTAATTAAAAAGGAAAGAGGTAACATGAGAGAAAAACTGGAAACACTGCCGCTTGCAGAATTAAAGGAACTGGCTAAATCCAGAGGCATAAAGGGATTATCTTCCATGAAGAAAGCTGATATTATCGACCTCCTGGTGGAAGAAGCCGAAAAGATGGAGAACGATAAGAAGAAAGAAAAGCCGGCAGCAAAAAAAGAGAAGAAGGCACCTGAAAAGACCGAAGAGGAAGAATCCAAAAAGGTAGATTCCCAAAAGGCAGATTCCAAAAAGGAACTGCCTGATGATGACAAGATCTCCCAGGATAAGGAAGCTCTTGATTCAGGAGAGACCGCCAATGGTATCCTGGAAGTCATGGCTGACGGATATGGATTTATAAGATGTGAGAATTATCTGCCGGGTGAAAATGATGTCTATGTGGCTCCCAGCCAGATAAGACGTTTTAACTTAAAGACCGGTGACATGATAATCGGAAACACCAGGGTAAAGACCCAGGGTGAGAAATTCTCAGCACTTCTGTATGTGAAGTCTATCAATGGTTATTCACCTTCCGAAGCCCAGCACAGATATAATTTCGAGGATATGACTCCTATCTTCCCGGATCAGAGACTGAATCTGGAAAGCGGAAATCCGAATATCGCCATGAGGATCATGGATATCGTATGTCCTGTGGGTAAAGGCCAGAGAGGAATGATCGTTTCCCCTCCGAAAGCAGGTAAGACAACGCTTCTTAAACACATAGCCAAGTCCGTGACCAAGTCGAATCCCGATATCAGGCTCATCATCCTCCTTATCGACGAGAGACCTGAGGAAGTAACCGATATCAAGGAATCCATTCAGGGAAAAAATGTGGAAGTTATCTACTCCACCTTTGACGAACTTCCCGAGCATCATAAGAGAGTATCGGAAATGGTCATCGAGAGGGCGAGAAGGCTCGTGGAGCATAAGCAGGATGTCATGATCCTCCTTGACTCCATCACAAGGCTTGCAAGGGCATATAACCTTACAGTTCCCCCTTCAGGCCGTACCTTATCCGGTGGTCTCGACCCTGCTGCTCTGCATATGCCAAAGAGGTTCTTTGGCGCAGCCAGGAATATGAGAGAGGGCGGAAGCCTTACGGTTCTCGCTACAGCTCTTGTGGACACCGGAAGCAAGATGGATGACGTGGTATACGAGGAATTCAAGGGTACCGGTAACATGGAAATGGTACTAAACCGCAAACTGCAGGAGAAGAGGGTATTCCCGGCTATCGACCTTCAGAAGTCCAGTACCAGACGTGATGACCTACTCCTTTCACGCGAGGAGCAGGAGGCTACCGACATCATCCATAAGGCGCTTAACGGCCTCAAGTCAGATGATGCCGCTGAAAAACTTATCGATCTTTTCAGCAGGACGAGAAATAACCGCGAATTCATTGATACGGTGAAGAAGATAAGATTTTATTAAGGGTTTTGAAAGTAACGTGCTGCCTGATATCAGGCAGCATTTTTATGAAAAAGTAGTAATAAGTTGTAATGGAAAATAAACTTTGACAGCCACGATCTTCAGTCAGAATATGCAGGCAGATTACGCTCACTACCTTTGTTTTGCGCCGAAATAATTGGATGTTGCAATTTCTGATTCTTTCTGATAGATTATCTACATTCCTGGCAGGGATCATCCCTGTCATTGATTCTTTGGCGGATCGCCAATATTTCACTTTTTATAACACTTCATAAGGAGGACAGTCATGTCTAATAATCATGTCATTGATCAGTCAGATCTGAAACTCATTGAACAAGCACTTGGAAAAAAGGTATCCCGGGATAAGATCATTTCAGCCATTAACAGGGATCCGGGAACAAAGAAGCTTTTTGATACCTTTTCAATTGTGGATCAGGAAAAGATAATCGCATTCCTGGCAGGTGAACGTACACTTCAGATCCTTTGTGACAGATTTTTTAAGAAAATACTGGATCCACTCGCGACAAGGGAAAGGGTGGAATCTCTTCTCTCGGCTATATACGGTGAGAAGGTTGAGATAGTGGAAGTCCTTCCCAAAGAAGGTATAGTGATCTCTGATGGCGGAAGCCAGGTAATAATGGATATAATCGTACGTCTCGGCGACGGATCGTATACAACTGTTGAAATGCAGCGGCTTGGGTATCTGTTCCCCGGCGAAAGAACAAGCTGTTACTTATCCGACATGATGATGCGGCAGTATCAGAAGGTTAGAAGCGACAGGGGTAATAAATTCAGCTATAAAGATCTGAATAACGTAAATCTCATAGTTATCATGGAGGAGAGCAGTAAAGAATTTAAGGCTGTGGCACCGGAATATATACACAGAAGAGAGATGTCCTTTGACAGCGGGGCAAAGGTTAAAAACCTTGAAAACGTAACGTACATATCCCTTGACACCTTTAAGGAAAAGAATCACAATGGAATAGAAAGCGAGCTTGATGCATGGCTCACTTTCTTTACTGCGGAGAGACCGGAGGATGTTCTGAGACTGATAAACAGTCATCCGGAATTTCTTCCCATGTATCAGGAAATAACAGAGTTTCGTAAAGACCCTGCGGAGGTGATAGGCATGTTTTCAGAAGAATTGAGAATACTTGACCGGAATACCACGAAATACATGATAGATGAACTCCATGAGCAGGTGGAAGCTTCGGCTAGCAAAATAAAAGAATTAAAGAAGGAAAATGCCGAGAAAGACAAGACTATTAATAATCAAAATCAGATAATTGAACAGCTTAAGAAGCAGTTAGCTGAGCAGGGGAAATAACCAAGGCTATTAACAATTTTGACATATACGGATTCTTGTGATATTATTCTAGGGCTGTAAACAGTAGTACACTAAGCTCGAAAAGACCTCGCTAAGTGTACCTTGTATGCATGAAATCTAAGCTCGTGGGATACCTTGCTAAGATTTCAAAGTAACATGAACGGACCGTGGGTTAGAAATCTACGGATAGAAAGGTGAGTAATTATGAATCAGGAAATTCAGCCTGCATACTATCAGGCAAAGGTAACTTGTAACTGTGGTAATACTTTTACAACAGGCTCCACAAAGGAAGAGATAAGAGTTGAAGTCTGTTCAAAGTGTCATCCCTTCTACACAGGAATGCAGAAGGCTACACGTGCTGACGGCAGAATAGATAAGTTCAACAAGAAGTACGGTATGAAAAACGACTAAAGATAACGACAAGCCGTCACCTTTCGGGTGGCGGCTTTATCTTTTTTCAGAGTAAGGAGAAATATATTGGCAGACAATAATTCCTGTAATGCAAAGTACTCCGGTATAGGCGGACAGGCTGTTATGGAAGGCGTGATGATGAGAAATAAAGAGCATTACGCTGTGGCAGTGAGAAAGCCTGACGGAGAGATGGCAGTTATCAAGGATGAATATAAGGGTATCATTCCATCCGAAACGGTGAAAAATATCCCCATCATCCGGGGTATCGTGGGATTCGTGGATTCTCTGATCCTTGGTATGAGGGCACTTAATTATTCGGCGGATTTCTACGCTGAAGAGGAGAAAAAGGATAAGAAAACCGAGTCCGGGGAAGAGAAGACCGATACTCCGAAGGTCATGACTGCGGAAGAGAAAAAAGAAGCGGGAGGAACAGGCGCAGCGACGGTAATTATCATGATCCTGGCGATCTTTCTCGCCATGGGGCTTTTCATGGTGATCCCGTATTACGCTTCCCTTGTCTTTTCAAAATGGGTCACAAATTCACACCTTCTCGCTCTTATAGAAGGTCTGATAAGGCTTCTGATATTTGTTATCTATATAAAATCCATCTCACAGATGGAGGATATCAAAAGAGTCTTCAGATATCATGGCGCAGAACACAAGTGTATCAACTGCATTGAGAGCGGTCATGAGCTGACTCTTGATAATGTGAGAGGTGCATCCCGTGAGCACAGGAGATGCGGTACCAGCTTTCTGCTCTACGTAATGGTGGTGTCGATCCTCTTTTTTGCAGTGATAGATACGCCAAACAGAATACTCCGGGTGGGCTTAAGGATCCTGCTCATTCCTTTGATCGCAGGCGTGGCGTATGAATTTATAAGACTTGCAGGCAGGAGCAATAACCCTCTTGTACAGGCTCTTTCCGCTCCGGGTATGATGATGCAGCAGCTTACCACCGCAGAGCCCGATGATGAGATGATAAAGGTCGGGATAGCATCGGTTGAGGCGGTTTTCGACTGGAAAGAATACTTAAAAGAGAATTTTTAAGCCGGTGTCATTCTGAGCGAAGCGAAGAATCTCTAAGAGGATACTTCGGGCTAAAGCCCTCAGGATGACATGGAGCATCAGCTTAACAGCATCAGGACCGTCACCGGTGGCTTACCCGATGACTTATGAACCTGCGCTCCCGAAGTTTTATACCTATGAATTAGATATAAAACACTCAAACACTTGAAAATACAGCGTTTTTTCAGAGTTAGTATATATTGTATACCATTCGCTATTATGATATATTTTCATTGATAATTGCTGATTATCATTCGAGTCTACAATCCAATTACTGAAATGGACGATTTCCGCAGGAGGGAAGATGACATTTATCAATCGCAATTCTGAGCTTACGTTGTTTAGGAATGATTATGAAAACAATACTCGCATCAACAAAAGCCAGGTATATATTATAGAAGCAGGACACGGTATCGGAAAATCCGAATTTATCAGAGAGGCTTCAAGGTATTTTTCACACCATCCGGTTGAAATATTTCAATCTGATGAAAATGATGAATTGTCAACATTTAAGGACCTGGTTATAGAGTTAGATAAATGCTTTAGTGCATATGATTACGATGATTTCAAAACCTTCTACAGGCGGAAAGCTTTTAACTCAAAAGCTATTCAGCTGATTTTAAAGATAACTGCAATTTTTGGACAAGCGTTGGCAAAATTTAAGGATCTGGATGTTAATCTTGATACACTGATTGATGATCCCGATGATTATGAAGAGTTCATCTTAAATGCCCAGACAGAAAATCTATATGAGTATGCAGCATATGTTTTTTCAATCGGAGGCATACCCATTGTTTTCCATCAGGCTTCAAGGATAGATTTAAGTTCTCTGAATCTACTTAGTAAACTGATCACCACATATGAAAACAATGTCTTTATCTTTGAAAGCAATGGAGATGAATGCAGCCAGAGAATAAAGCACAGCCTGCATAACAACCACAATACTTTTTTAGCAAAATATCGATTGAGCAAGCTATCGGATGAGCATATACAGAAATATATACAGGAATTATTACGCGAACTAAGGTTTCAGGCTGAAAGAGTTGATTCCCAGATCCTTAAGAAAGTCATCGAAAAGGGCGATCTTTCAGAAATTGCAAGTATACTTAATGATTATAACGACCGGGTAAAAAAAGATACATCTGCTAAAATACGAAACGTAAAGGAGATTATTGTAAGCTTGCCGGAACCAAAGATCGCTTTGCTAATACTGGCAAATTATACGGAAGGCAAATTGAATCTATCAGAGCTTGAGATCATAATAAATGAGTTAAACATACCTTTTGATGGGTCGTATGTTGACGATCTCGTAAGCAAAAACCTGATAGAATCCGGCAATGGGCATATCACAGTTATGCCATTTGCAGATCAGATTATAAGTTCAGATGAGTTCATGATATCGCTGAAATATGCTGTTGCATCGGCGCTTATCAGGAACTTGAATGCGTCGTTGGTCAAGTGCTTTAATGCAAAGTATGTGGATATTCTAGTGGCATATTATCTAAATACAAGCGACTATCATCAGTTAAAGACCATGCTTCCCATAATTGGCCGTAGATTGAAATGCTTCAATACACAGGCTGAACGCATAGATTACTTCCAGAGGTTTGTATTGGTTTTGCAGAAACTGTATGATGCAGACCCGGACTCAGTAATTGAGTATGCCAAAACGGCATATGAAGCAAATTTGTATTTAGAAGCTTTGAGCTTTATAAAACTTGCAGAAGACAGGGAAGATACCATTTATCTCAAGGCTCTAATATTAAATCGCTCTGAATATTTCCAGCAGTCACGGGAATATATAGAGATTAATTTAAATAAAACAACATCACCATCAATTAGCTTTCAGTTAAAGATGGTTCTTATGATGGATTTAATCCAATTGGGTGAGCGGAAGCATGCATGTGAGATTTTCGAAGGGTTAAAGACCTGTGTAGATGAACCGCTTTATCCGTTTTTGATAAGATTATCAAATGTTTTCTGCAAAAACTATAATGATCGGCTGAAAGTTGTCCAGTCTATATCGGAGGCGTTCTATCAATCTGAGGACAATGAATTCTGCGGTCTACATGCAGTGTATCTTGCCTATTTATATGCGCTGACCGGTCATTTTGAACAGGCTGAAAATTCACTTACAGAAGCCAGAAGGTTTTGGGGCAATAATCTGATTTACAATCACATGATTCTTCACAATGAGGCAACCATCAAATTCATGAAAAATGATATAGACGAAGAAATTCCAGCACTGTTACATAGCGCCCAAATTACTGCATATGATGAATACGACAGATTTGCCATTAATAATAACCTGCTATGTTATTACATTCTATGCGACAAGATTTCCAGTCTGGAATGCCAGAGGATCGTTATGGAATTAGAGGACATGCTGGGCAAAACAGGATTTAAGCGCTTTGTAGATAAGATTCATTACAACTTATGTTTTTACTATAAAAAGATGTATAACACCGCTAAATATGAGTACTACATGGCAGAGCTGGCAAAGAATGGCAAAGAGCCATATGGTGAATACCATGAGAAATTAATGTATGAAACCTCGTGGAAATTGCCGATTACTTTTAATGCCTGAGTGGTAAAACCAGCATTTTCAGCATTTCTTTATAAGTATATCCGTTAATTTCAAATGTTTTGGGAACAACTGACTTGGGATATAGCCCGGGATTGGCATTAATCTCAATCAGATAGAATTCCGAATCCCTGATTCTGCCATCTATTCGGATTAGCTTATTAGGAGACAAGCTGTAATACATCTGTTTTATACATTCAGTCTCATGCTTGCTCAGGTAGTTGCTTTTTTTCATTTCAATTGTCATATGTTGTTTTATTTCGGAGGTATATGCCTTATAACGGATTTCCGGTAAATTGGGGAAAACAAACTCAATCTCCTCTAGAAATAATGCATTGTTATTATCAAATATGGTAATAGCCACCTCATTGCCTTCGATGTATTCTTCAATAAGGACACCGGAAAAATCACTTAGCAATTGATGAACTATTAAATCGGCCTGATCTATGTCTGAGGCAATGGATTTCTGAGAAATTCCGATAGACTCGGACTCGTAATTGGGCTTTATTATTATCGGGTAACTGAATCTATTTAAAAGCTTGCGGTTATATGTATGTGAAAAAACAAGTGTGCTTTGAGGGGTTTTAATTCCAAAGTTCTCTGCAAATTTTTTGGTCAGATATTTATCCTGACACAGAATCTGAACATAAGGATCAGGATTAAAATATGATATGCCATAGTTCTCGCAGAATGCCGGCACATTCATGTTCCTGAACCGTTTGTTGTAACCAAAGTCAAAGTTAATAACGAAATCATTAAGATGATCAGTTGCGTTTTTACGGAATTCTCCGAAATTATCATAATAAACGATGTGATCTGTTAAGTCTGATAGATTTTCCTGTAAAGATATCTTTAGCTCAGGTAGTGTAAACTCTCTGCTATCGGTTATTTTCGTGGTGCATTTTCTGTCTGGATTAATGTTTAATATCACTACCAGTTTCATCTTCCCTCCTGTGGAAATCGTCCATTTCAGAAATTGGTTTGTAGACTCGAATGATAATCAGCAATTATCACTCTTTTCCCTCGCTTTCGCCTATGTTCATCCGGCCTCTGGGATGCTTTGTGACAAGAATCTCCTTCTGCTTTTTCATGGATACGTGGGTGTATATTTCGGTAGTACGGATGGAGCTGTGACCCAGCATTTTCTGGATATAACGGATATCTACATCGGCCTCCAGAAGGGACGTGGCAAAAGTATGACGGAACATATGGGGCGTGATGTGCTGTTCTATCCCGGCGAGTTCAGTGTAGCGCCTGAGCATTCTCCTGACTGACTGGTCAGAAAAACGGTTTAACCTGTCGTTCACGAAAAAATAGCCGCATGAAGCAATGCTGTTTTCAAAAGCAATGCTGTATTTCATTAGAATATCTATGACCAGACTGTTTCCGATATGTAGAATGCGGTCTCTGGAACCCTTACCATGGATATATACCAGTCCCTCACATAAATCGATATCCTCAGGCCTCAACATACATAGTTCGGAAATACGCACACCTACCGCAAACAGCATTTCGCATATCGCAGCATTACGGAGAGCATTCCGCCTTTTCCTGGGGCTGCTGCCTTTTGCTATTTCTTTATACGCAGCATTCAGGATGCTTTCAATAGAATGAAGAGGAATGACTCTGGGCAGTATCACTGGCTCCCGGAATTTTGTGTCAGCTCTGTGCCAGGGATTATCCTTTAATACTCCGATGTGTGCCAGATATGAAAAGAACGCTTTAATAGCGGCGATTTTTCTCTTAACGGATCTCGGTTTGTATTTCCTGTGAAGGACTCCGGTATAGTTCTCTATATCTGACGGTGTCATTTCGTCCAGCGGTATTGAGGCCGTGTCCGACAAAAACTGCTGCAGGTCAATGCGGTAAGCATATACAGTCTTTGAATTCAGACGTTTCTGATATAGGCAATGATCCAGGTACTTATTGAGATGCTCCGTATTATTCTTCATACATTCTCCTTTCTTAACTCTGAGCGCTTCACGGTGTCATTCTGGGCGCTTTCCGGTGTCATTCTGAGCGCTTTCAGTGTCATTCGAAGCGATGCGAAGAATCTTTAAATGATGCACAATATGCACAAAAATCAGCGCTGAATGATGTCCTACAATTGTACATAATTTCTTTCGGCTTTGTTGAACCTTTATTTACTTCACAGGTACTTTAATTATAGATGAGTGATTTTTTCACTACTACTATTATGAGAAAAGGAGAAATAGTTATGACAAACAGAACCAAGAAATTATTAAGTCTCCTTCTAGCTTCTGCAATGGTATTTACAATGAATACCAGCGTATTTGCCGAGGAGGTAGCACTGGACAGCACTGATGAAGTTGCGGTTGTTACTGTTGATGAGGCTGAAG
>CACZBM010000025.1:63004-64263 GCA_902779445.1 uncultured Lachnospiraceae bacterium | reverse complement strand
TCCGGATGAAGAGCTGGAAAAGCTCTGCCCATGGCATCCTGAATGCCAGGAAGCCATAAGAAAAATGAAGGAAGAACATGATAGGGCCATCTTTGATGCAATGTGATCCTGATCTTAACCATATGTGAATTGTCAATGTGCTCCGGGTCTCTTTTGAGACCGGGGTATATTTTATGGGCATATGCCCTTGTACCTGAAAACAGTTGTGCGGTTGCGCTTACCGCCAGAAAATTTAGCGCTTACGTAGCAAAATTCTATTATTTGTTACTCAGAAACTACTTGATAATTTTCCTATTTCCTGCACAATATGGACACCCTGCACCCTTATTACGACTAGAAATTTCTGCATACCAGCTGTGATTGAGCTTACATCTCCACCATGCTTTTTTCCCGCTTCCTGGTGCAACTGTTTTGGGATCCAAATCTTTATTTTTTTCAAAATCCCATTCACTTGCCAAATCCGGCCTTTTTGTTACCAAATCATTGTAACCGAATAATATCTTATTATTTGAGCAATAAGGACACCCTGTTCCTCTCACTCTACTATCAATTTTTGCTTTCCATTCGTGTCCGGCACTACACTTCCACCATACGCTTTTATTGCTTCTTGGCTTATACATATCAGGCTTTAACAAAGCATTCTTTCCATAATTCCATTCAGCAGCTATTTGAGGATACAAGTATTCCAATGAATTCTCTTTCAATGAAGCTTGATATGTGCTTTCAATCAATGCCGAGTCTCTATTATCATCTATATCACATAGTAAGGGCAAATATTCTTTTAAGTTCTCAATCGTACCACTCAAATTCTCCTCTACATGTAAAAGAATGTCTCTTGAATCCGCACTAATATTATCCATATTTTCTCTAATACGGATTAGTTTAATTCCATTTTGAAAGCAAATATTATGCTTTTCTTGTTCCCGTTTTATCTGTTTTTCTGAGCGATGGAACGCCACACCGTCATACTCTATGCCAATTTTCAATGTCGGAACATATATATCTAGTTCCATTCCATGATTATTAAGTATATCAGTATATCCGTTAATCGCGTCAGGATAATACTTCTTTACATAATAGTAAACTGATTGTTCCGGAAAAGAAGTCTGCTTAGCCGTAGCACATCTGGCACAATTAGGATAGCGTAAGTTCATTGTAGGAATTAATAAATCAGAGTTGCCCATAGATCCAATCAGGATTCAGAACTGCCTGTTTATTATATTCCTCTTTTCTAAAAATGGAAACCTTCCGTCCGCTCC